>JAGCNL010000036.1 GCA_017645945.1 Salinivirgaceae bacterium | reverse complement strand
TAGGCGTGCGGATTGAGCACGCGGTCGGGCGAAATGAGGCCGTTGCAGTTGAAATTGTTGTCGGTGGCGTCGTAGTTGTTGTAGTCGCCGCCGTAGGTGTACTCAAGCGTGCCGTCGGCGCGGCGGCGGTGCAGCGCTTGGTCGACAAAGTCCCAAATGAAACCGCCCTGCAACTTCGGATATTTGCGAATCAGGTCCCAATACTCCTTGAAGCCGCCGCACGAGTTGCCCATCGCGTGCGAGTATTCGCACTGAATGAGCGGACGGTAGGCCTTCGGGTCGTTGGCGTAGCGCTCCATTGTGCCATAGTCGGCATACATCGGGCAGAAAACATCGGTAAACTCCTTAAGCCCAGCAGGCTCGTACTGCACGGGGCGGCTCGACTGACGTTCCTTGAGCCACTTGTAGCAAGCCTCAAAGTTCTTGCCTGGGCCAGCCTCGTTGCCCATCGACAGGAAGATTATGGCGGGGTGGTTTTTGTACGTCTCGAAAGCCCGCTGATTGCGCTCAAGATGTGTCTGCTCGTACTTTTCAACGTGCGACAGGCAGCGGTTGGTGTAAATCAGACCGTGCGACTCAAGATTTGCCTCGCTCACCATATAAAGGCCGTAGCGGTCACAGAGTTCGTACCAGTAGGGGTCGTCGGGATAGTGGCAGGTGCGCACTGCGTTCACGTTCATCTGCTTCATAATCAGCACGTCCTGCTCCATACGCCAGCGCGGAACGCAGTAACCATAGTCGGGGTCGAGTTCGTGGCGGTTGACACCTTTGATGAGAATCGGCTTGCCGTTCACCCAAATCTGCCCCAAATCGGTTTTCTGCTCAATTTTTCGGAATCCGACATTCTGTCTAATCGCTTGAAGTACAGTGTTTTTATTATCAAGAATAGTGATTTCGAGCGAATAGAGATACGGTTCTTCTGCCGACCATTTTTTCACCGCGCCGCAATTCTGCGAAAGCGTGAAAATGTTTTTCTCTCTCGATTGCAAAACCGATGAAAATACCTGATTGTCAGCGTTGTCGAAGAGTGTCGCCTTCACTTTTGCGCTGCCCGATGTTTTCACAATGATGTCCAGCGCGCCGTTGGTGTAGTTGTCGGTCAGGTCAGGGACAATCTCCACATCATCGATGTGCACTTTCGGCCGCGTGTAGAGGTAGCACTCACGTGCGATGCCCGCAAAACGCCAGAAGTCCTGGTCTTCGAAGTACGAGCCGTCGCACCAGCGGAAAATCTGCATAGCGAACAGATTATCACCTTTTTTCAGGTATTTGGTGATGTCGAATTCGGCGGCTACCTTGCTGTCTTCAGAGTATCCGACAAACTTGCCGTTTATCCAAAGATAGATATTCGAAGTGGCTGAACCAATGTGAATTATAACATTTTGTCCTGTCCAGTTGTCGGGGATTGAAATTGTACGACGGTAAGAGCCAACGTGGTTGTGCACGGTGCCCACTTCGGGTGCTTGGTCGCCCGAGAATGGTGCCCACGGGAAACCGACATTGGTGTAAACAGGGTCGCCGTAGCCGTTGAGTTCCCACAATCCTGGAACGGGCATATAGCCCCACTGCGAGTCGTCGAAGTTGGTTTGGAAGAAGGTTGTCGGTCGCTGGTCGGCATTCTCCACCCAGTTGAATTTCCACTGGCCTTCAATCGACAAATAGTTGGAAGCCTGCGTCTTGTCACCGTTTTTTGCATCGCCAGCATTGCTGAAAGCAAAGAAATCGGCGTGCTGCTCCATTCTGTTTATCTGATTGACTTGTGGATTACGCCATTCTTCTTGTGCGCTGACTGTCAGCGAAATGCCTGTAAGCGCTGCCGCGATAGCAAATTTTGTCCCGTTCATTTTACAGTGGTATTATGTTTATTTGACGATAAAAGTAAAAAATACTTTTGTAAAATTGAACGATACAGAGAAAAAAAACGAAGGGGCGAATGTTATTCGCCCCTTCACGTTTTAATATCTAACCGTTTTTCCCGATTAAAACCGAAATAAACGCACTAAATCATCAGCGCACCCACAAGGCCCAGAATTGCGTAGAATTCAGGCAGGGCGGCGTAAATCAGTGTGTTGGTGAACACATCGTGGCCCTGGCTGACGCCCACAATGCCGTTGGCGCAGACCTGGCCTTGGCGGATTGCTGAAACCAGGCAGACAGCACCAACGCACAGGCCGATGCCGAAAATCAGCAGACCTTGCGACGCATCAGCCTGCAACTTGCCGAGCATCATAAAAAAGGCCACAAAGCCGTAGATACCCTGCGTTGCCGGCAGTGCCGACAGCACCATAAAATTGCCCGAAGCCTCGGGACGCTTCTTCAATCCGCCCTCAGCGGCGTTTCCTGCCGTCGATGTTCCGATTGCACTTCCGATTCCGGCCAAAGCCAATACCAAGCCTAAGCCAAGATAACCTAAAATTGTTTCTACCATAATCAGTAATATTTAATTGTTAACATTCTCTGTCAAAGGATTATAACGCCGCCCTGTACCCTCATAGCCTGAATTTTTGAAAAACTCGAGGAAATTGAGTCGCAGCGGGTGGACAAACGCGCCAAGCACACACATTGCAAGGTTCAGCGTGTGACCAACAATCACAATCAGGATGAAGAAAATCCACCCTACTCCACCATCGCCAAGTGCCTGTGTGCCAATAGCATTGAACGCTTCACCAAGTTTTGTGCCAGCCAAGCCGAGCGCATAAAGGCGCAGGTAACTCAACACATCGCCGAGCAAGCCTGTAGCGGTGTTATATGTGTTCCACAATCCGACGCCGAAGTTCGCCAGCGGATTGCGGTGAAGGTCGTTCAGGAAGAAGATTCCCAATGCCGAAACCACACCTAACACAATGATTATCACCTTTGTAACGGCAGCGTCGATTGCGCCCGCGAGCGCCATTCCGCCAACCACCACGCCGCCCACAATGAGCAGCGTCCAGCCCCAGGTGCCGAGCGAGTTCAGACCGCTGTGCTTGGTGGCCTGCCACGTTTTAATAATCATTGCCAGGCAAAGATGCACCACGCCAACAGCAATGGCCATAATCATAGTGCCGTCATAACCAGCAATTTGCGACGGCAGCATCAGCCGCTTGACCGCATCGGGAAGGCACTGCCAAGTGAGCATATCGGTTGAGAAGAAGGTGTGGAACAGCAGTCCGATAACCGTTGTAGCCACGCCTAAAGTCACCACCAGTGGCGCTATTTTCGGCAATTTGCCCTTCAAGCCGAAGCCTAAAAGCGCGAGTATCAGGCCATAACCCGCATCGCCCATACAGAAGGCGAAGAACAGCATAAAAAATATTGAAATCCAGACTGTTGGGTCGAATTCCGAGTATTTCGGGCGGCCGTACATATCGGTCAGCAATTCGAACATCGACACGAACCTATTGTTTTTCAGTTTGATAGGCGGATTATCTGCTTCTTGAGCCGCCTCGGTGAAATAGCAGACGTTCGACGAGTCGAGCAATTGAAGCAGCGCCGACTCGTTCTCTTTAGGCGCAAATCCTTCAAACACCGACAGATAATCGTCGGCAGCCTTCTCGGCCGAAGCGTTTGCCAGTTGGCGGTCGAGACGGATGCGGCACTCGTCAAGTTCCTGACGGACAGTCGGTTCAAGGCTTTTCAAACCGCCAAGCCGCGCATCGCACGCCGCTATTGACTGGCGCAGTTTCTCGGCCTCGGCTTGCGCCGCTCCAATCGGGCGCTCTGGCTTTGGTAATTCCTTTGCAGGAAAATTGTATTCGTCTGTATCAGAGACAGTTACAAAATAAACAAAGTTGTCATCGGAAGCAATGGTGGTGAGCGCATACTGTTCGCTCCACTCCTCGCAGAAGGCTTTGCGGGCAACCTTGTAGAAATGCAATTTCAGGCCAGCAGCCTCAAGCCGCTGAATGTCTTCGGGTTTGTAGTCGCCCCACGGCGCAAGGTAGGCAATTTCGGCCTCAACAGCCGCCAGTTGCTGCGCAATGCGCTCGCGTTCAGCCGCAGTGCCGATTATGTCGGCAGCCGCATCGTCGGTTTTGGCAGCGGCAGCAGTTGCAGCGGGAATCTGCTTCAGCACATTGAGCGCCTTTTGCAGTTGCTCAAGCCGTGCCGACACCGCCTCCGACTCCTCGTCGACAGGCACTTGCGAGCGCGTAATATCCACAACGCCAACCTTTTGCAGTGTGCGCAGAAAATCGTCGGCATCGCCGCTCAAAAGCACGAAGTTATATTTGGTCATTTCAGTTACCATCTTCCGCCTCCTCTGCTAAATGTTTGTTTTTCACAATCTTCTGCGATGCTTTCGACAGATTCTCCTCGTCCTCCATAAAGCGTTTTATCTTACGTATGGCCTCGTTGTAGCCTGGAATCTGCACCTTCTCGTACAGGTTCACCTTCTGCGTCGTCTTTTTGCGGTTGTAGTCCAGAATGCGGCTCACTTCGGTGTAAATCTCTGATTCTATGCCGATTTGCGCCA
The DNA here is from genome assembly GCA_017645945.1 of Salinivirgaceae bacterium. Taxonomy (GTDB): domain Bacteria; phylum Bacteroidota; class Bacteroidia; order Bacteroidales; family SZUA-534; genus RUG13583. The sequence goes on along the minus strand of JAGCNL010000036.1, from coordinate 107,437 downwards.
GGTTTTTCAGAATCCGCACACCATCGGCATACCACATCGGCTTGGCGAAAAGATTGATTTCCTTCACGTCGAAAAGCACCTCGTCGAGCGCGGGCGTGGCCACACCTGCAATCTTCACGGTGCGCAGACGGACATCGGACACCGAAATCAGCCCTGGCTCAAACTCGTTCCATAGTTGCGCCATATAGTCGTACGAACGGAACTCATTTTCAAGTTGTTGCGCCAGCGCGTCGGACCGCTGTTTGGCCCGCTTCACCTCCATTCGCAGCGCCGATTCCTTGCTTTTCAGCGTCGGAAGGGCGCGGGTGCGCATCTTTAACTGCTTGTTGAGTTCGTTGAGCGACGTCTTGTTATATTGGAACTTGATGGCCATAGCGCGTTAATTTCCTTTCCAATATTTCTCTATCAGTTTGTCTTTCAGACCAGTTTCGGCCTTTGTAAAGTATTTGCCGAACAGTTCCCACGCGGTGTCGAGCATCTCGGTAATGCCGATGTTGACATCGATGGCCAGAAGGCGCGTGGCGTACTCGCGGGCGTAATTCAGGCAGCGCTGGTCGTAGTCGTTCAGGTCGAAACCGTTCTCCAACTTGGTTTTGGCGTTGGCGGCGTCGGCGTAAAGGCGCACCGATGTGTTCATCACGGCGCTGTGGTCCTCGCGAGTTACCTTGTTCTGTACCAACTGTTTAAGTCGCGAAAGCGAACGGAACGGGTCCACTATCACCTTGCCCGAGTCGGGGTCGGAACGCAAAAACAACTGACCTTCAGTGATATAACCCGTATTATCAGGAATTGCGTGAGTGATGTCGCCATCGTTCAGAGTGGTGACGGCGATAATTGTAATTGAGCCTCCATCAGGCAGTTGTACGGCTTTCTCGTAGATTTTCGCCAAATCTGAATAGAGCGAGCCTGGCATCGAATCCTTCGACGGAATCTGGTCCATACGGTTGCTCACAATGCTCAACGCATCGGCGTAAAGCGTCATATCTGTCAGAAGCACAAGCACTTTCTCGTTCTTATCAACGGCAAAATACTCGGCAGCCGTCAGCGCCATATCGGGAATCAGAAGGCGCTCGACAGGCGGCTGGTCGGTGGTGTTCACAAAACTGATAATCTTGTGCAGGGCGCCAGCGCTCTCAAATTCGTTCTTGAAAAAGAGATAATCGTCGTTGGTCAGGCCCATCCCGCCAAGGATAATCTTATCGACATCGGCGCGCAGAGCCACCATACTCATAACCTGGTTGTAAGGCTGGTCGGGGTCAGCGAAGAACGGAATCTTCTGGCCCGACACGAGCGTGTTGTTCAGGTCGATGCCCGCAATGCCCGTGGGGATGAGTTGCGAAGGCTGGCGGCGGCGGAATGGGTTCACCGACGGACCACCAATCTGCCTTTTCTCGCCCTCAACGGCTGGGCCGCCGTCAATCGGCTCGCCGTAAGCGTTGAAAAAGCGTCCCGCAAGGTCGTCGCTCACGTTGAGTGCGGGCGGCTCGCCAAAGAACGTAACCTCGGCGTTGGTGGGTATATCTTCCGTTCCGCCAAACACTTGCAGCGTTATGCTGCGGCCTTTTATCTTCACAACCTGCGCCAGACGCCCAGCCACAAGCGCCAGTTCGTCAGCCGTCACGCCGTCGGCCTCAAGCGTCACTGTGGCCTTGGTAATGGCCGTCAGGTGCGTGTATATCCGCTGAAATGCTTTCTCACTCATTTTCTAACTCCTTCCTTAACTGACTGTAGTATTTGTCGAACTGCTCCGACTTGTACTCCGAATAATTCATCTGTCGGCAAATGTTGATGAGCCCCTTGAAGAATGTGGCGCACTCCTCAAAATTGCCGAAATTAAACTTGTGGTCGCAAATGTCGATGACGGTGTTCAGCATAAACTGCTGACGCTCAAGCGGTGTCGAACTGTCAATCTCGTCGAACGCGTCCTGCTGAAGAATGATGAAATCCACCAGTTCCGACTTCCAATACTGCTCGTGATAGGCGATTGGCACGCCGTCGTCGCCCAAAATGTTAATCTGCTCGAAGGCCTCTTTGCCGCGGCGGATGATGTATTTGGTTTTGATGACCTTGTCGGCCCATCCTTTTTCGACTCTATTGTCAAGATACTCAATAATTTCGGGGTATTCCAGATATTTTGAATACGAATCCACAGGGTCAACTGCGGGATAGCGTTTCTTGTCGGCGCGGTTCTGCGAAAGGCCGTAGAAGCAGCGTGCCGCCTTCTTTGTCGATTCGGTGACGGGTTCCTTCAGGTTTCCGCCTGCGGGCGACACCGTTCCGATGAAGGTGATTGAGCCCGTGGCGCCGTTGTTCAGCCTGACGAATCCAGCGCGGGCGTAGAAACTTGTGATGACCGACGACAAATCGACTGGGAAACCATCCTGTCCAGGCAACTCCTCAAGTCGGTTGCTCATCTCGCGCAAAGCCTGTGCCCAGCGCGATGTTGAGTCGGCCAGAAGCAGCACTTTCAAACCCATCGAACGGTAGTATTCAGCCAGCGTCATCGCTGTGTAAACCGACGCCTCGCGGGCCGCAACGGGCATATTCGATGTGTTGCAGATGATGATGGTGCGCTCCATCAGGCTGCGGCCGGTGTGCTTGTCCTTCAGTTCGGGAAACTCGGTGAAAATCTCAACCACCTCGTTGGCACGTTCGCCGCAAGCCGCCATAATGATAACATCGGCGTCAGCCTGCTCAGCCAGTGCGTGCTGAAGCACCGTTTTTCCGCAGCCGAAAGGCCCTGGAATGAAGCCCGTTCCGCCCTCTGCAATAGGATTCAGCGTGTCGATACAACGAACGCCCGTCTCCATCACCTTGTATGGGCGCGGTTTGTCGGCATAAGCGCCAATGGCCACCTTCACAGGCCAGCGTTGCACCATCGTGACGTTGATGTCGTCGCCATCGGCATTGGTGAGTACGGCCACAGTGTCGGTAATCTTGTAACTGCCAGCTTTGGCCACCGATTTCACAGTGTAAACGCCCTTGAAGGCGAACGGCACCATAATCTTATGCGGCAACCAGCCCTCCTTCACCTCGCCCAACCAATCGGCAGCCGAAACCTGCTGACTAACCTCGGCCAAAGGTTTGAATTCCCACAATTTAGACTCATCGAGAGCAGGCGTGTACTCGCCCCTTTTCAGAAAAACGCCATCCATTGTTGCAAGGTTGTTCTGCAAGCCGTCGAAATTGCTCGACAGCAAGCCCGGGCCAAGCGTTGCCTCAAGCATATATCCTTGAAACTCAACTTTATCGCCTGCCCGCATTCCGCGTGTGCTCTCGTAAACCTGCACCGATGCCGTGTTGCCCGTCACTTTGATGACCTCAGCCATCAGGCGCGTTCCGTGCAAATCGACAAAGCAGATTTCGTTTTGAGCCACAGGGCCGTCAACCTCAACCGTAACCAGATTGGAAATTATTCCCGTTACTTTTCCTGTTGTCTTCATTATCTTATAATTTCTTGTTTTTCAATTATTTTCGGTCAAGCCGACACACCTTTGAATGTTCCCCTTACCTCGCCGAGCAACTTGCGGAACATTGCCTCGCCAGCCTCTCGGTCAAGCCGTGCCCAGCGCTGCACAATGTGCGCCTTCACCAGAAAAGCCAGAATGGTATTCATATTGAAATAGTCCATCTGCGCTATCTCGCTGGCTTTGTTCCATTTAAGCATGTCAGCCTGTTGCTCGCGCTGAAGAAAATCAGTGTTGGCCAGAACCTCAAGCACTCGTTTCTCATCGTCGAATTCGGCATCGGACAACTCAACCAAATACTTGTCGGCCTGCGAGTTAGTGGCGCGTGCCACATACTCGGCCTGAAGGTTGCGCATCCGTGCGTCGAAATCGAAATACTCGCGGATGAAGCGGTTTTTGGAATTTGCCGTGCGACCATAGAAATCAGCATTGAGCGCCGTCTCGTCGAAACCCTCGTCGAGCAACGCAACTAATTGGCAGTCAGCATCAGAGAGCAAGTCAGTAATCGACTCACGCACCTCGGCATACGAGAACTGCGAACTGCCGAAATTGGCAGTCAAGTCGGGCAATCCGGCCACGATGTAAACGTAGTTGTCCATCTATCCGAACAGTAATTTTTTCGCCGCAGGGCGCAGATACGAACTGATGAGCCGCGTAAACTCCTCGTCAGTGAACTGCAGCATGTAGCCGCCGTCTTGGGGCGAGATTTTGAATCCTGCGTTCAACTTCTTCGAGTATTCGACAGTCAGATTGGCGTTGAGTTGGCGAGCAGTCTCGCTTTTCAGGAACTTCTCGGCTGCCGCCTTCACTGATTCGGGCAGAATGACGTCCAAATCGGCTGGTGCCGCATCGGCAGGGTTGAAGGCCTTGACAATGGCCATCAGCATCTGGCTGGCGAAATCAGTGTCGGCAAGAGTCTGCTTGACAGCTGGCTCCACAGCCTGTGCCACAATCATTGTCTCCACCTCGTGCCTGATGGCGGCCACGCTCTGCGCTCCTGCCATACGAATGTCGGCCTCGGTTTTCTGCTTCAGTTCGTCGGCCGATTTCTGTGCATCGGCAACAATCCGCGCCGCCTCCGCTTTAGCCTGATTGACAATCTCTTCGGCCTCAGCCTTGGCTTTCTGAACCAGAGCCTCACCCTCCTGTTTACCTTTCGACAGTCCTTCAGCATAAAGTCTGTCGGTCAATTCTTGCAGTTTGTTTTGCATATATAGCTGTTTATCAATGTTCTTATAACAGATTTTCGCGCTTTTCAGCGCAAGAGCGAACATTCACAAACATAAGAAAAAAGAAGATTGAAACGGCAGCAACTGCCAATTTTGTGTGCTTAATAGAGCGCAAAAAAACAAAAGGCTCAGGAAAACTCCCGAGCCTCACTGTTCTCAATCGCTATCATTAACCTAAAAATCTGAAAATTCGCTATTGTTGCTTTCCACAACTGCCATGCACTCCATCTCAATAAGCCAATCGTGGCGGCAGACGGCAGCTTGCACAAAGATTTTTGGAACATCCGGCAAGCGGTAATCAGCCCAAGCCTTAACAGTGGCATAATCAGCGTAGTCACGCAGATAGATCACCACCGATGCCAAATCGGACAACGTTGCGCCTCCCTCCTTCAGCAAAGCCTCAACATTTTCAAGCATGCGGTCGGCCTGCTTGTTGACATCGCCCTGATAAACCACCTCACCTTTGTTGTTTATGCTTGCTGTTCCGCTGACAATCACATGGTTACGGTCACCATAATGGATGGTTGTTCCACGCTCGAATGTGACGCCGTAGTCTGATGTCCGGTTCAAGTTGTCTTTGGCCATCAAATATTGTATCTGCTCGGGTTTGAAACCTTTAAGCGCGTATGCGTCAAGTACAACCGTGCATTTCGGATCGGCATGACGACCACCGATACCTGTGCTTGCAATATAATGAGTGTTACTGTTAAGTCCTTCTTTCTCAAAGAATTCACGACGTGCTTTCACCACTCCGCCGTAATTTGTATCGATGTTTTGAACAAACAGCCATGTACGCATGCAATTATCGGCAAGCGTCACATTGTGCTTCCTCAACACCTCAATGTAATCAGAGAAAAGCTTTCTGGTCTGCTCCTCGGTTGTTCCCTGCGAACTGTGCAGATAAGTGTTCCAGATATGTGAATATCCATTGTGCTTGACAATAAATGCATCGTGCGATGATTCAATCTCAACATCAGTCTGGAAAATACACCACATTGCTACTTTCGCCCCGTTGAGCGGCGCCTGCTCCACGATGGATACAGCGCACGGAGTGGCGTTCAGCGATTTATGCAACAAATCAATCTGATTATGGGCATCGCTCAAAAAATAACGCACAAAAACCGGCTTGGCCGATGTTATGCGTGTGGTGTTGAACTCCTTGAATGCTCCCTGAATATGATTTAACTGCTCAGCAAACGACATATTACGGCGTGTAACCTGAAACATGACATGATATTCAGTGGGTTTGCCGTTCAGCGCGAAACGGGCGACTAAAGCGTCTGCGTTATATAAATCCGAGATAAAATGTGTGTATTTCAAAGCTGTGAAATTTTTAAACAGCGCGAAGTTATAAAAATTTGCAGTCGGAAAGGTTTTTGCCATAAAAAATTCACCCTCGATTTATTTTGCACATGGAACGCCGAATGCGAATGGCGGCTATAGTTTCAAAAACTCACGAATTCGCCAACAATTATGGGCAAAAACCGAATCTTGCTGTTCAATCTTTACAGAATTTATGTTAAATTTGAATTTGGTTTGCCTTCGGGCGAGCTGGTTTGGTTATATTAAATGTCGTTTGATATGAATCTACGTAAGTTATTCACGATGCTGTCAATGCTGTGCTTCATGTCAGCCTCTGCAGCCGACAGTCTTGTTGTTTATTCTCAGATAAATATTTACCCATACTATTTTGATTCGGACAAAGGCAACTCGGGCGTCTTGCCCGAAGTGCTGACCAACATGCTTGGCGGCAAATACGATGTGAGCTACTACACGCTCACCTGCGAGACCTGCGACGATAACTTCAGACCCGACATCATCTGCTGCCCCGCCGACGAGCCTGCGCCCGAAGGATACACCAAATACGATTTGCCTTTACAGATAAACTATGTGGTCTGCTTCCGTCGCGGCGAGCCCATTGAATCCATTTTCGGCCTGTCGGACAAGAAAGTGATAATTGTTCGCAACGACTACCCTTTTGAGGCTCTCTACCGCCACCGCACATCGCACATTCTGAACGTCACATCGGTTGAAGAGGCTCTGAACATACTCTCCGACGGCTACAACGATTGCGCCGTGCTGCCACTTTCGGCGGTCATGCATGCGTTGTCAGAAAACAGATACAACAACATAGAATTCCTGCCGACACCATACATTGTCAAACCTTTGGCGTTTGCTGTCAAAAAAGAGTCAAAAAAACTTGACAGCACAATGAGCGTGATGCTGCAAAACATGCTCAGGGATGGCGAATTTGAAACGATAAGCGAACGATGGCTGCACGACACATCACGCGTGCACTATATGGTGCCCAGGTGGGTTTTGTTTTTCGTCATCATTCTGATTTTGGCGGTTTTGTGCATGTATTTGTGGATTCGCACACTATATGATGAGGTTGAGGTTTCGGCACGTGAGCAGATTGACACAATGATTCACAATCCGCTGTCGCCGCTTGTAATGCCATCGGGCAACGCGCTTTTGCAGACATTAATGGAGAGCGCACCATTCTGGTTCGCCATCAGCAACAAGGACGGAATAATTGTACGGGCAAGCCGCGCCTTCCTGCATGGTGTGGCACAGATTGACGAACTTCCGAAAGACGGCATAAAATGGGCTGACATTTTCGACGAGCAGACAACGGAAACGATTCTGAACGCTGAGAAGCAGATTTTTGAAGGTCAAGTCAACGCGGTTCTGAACACCATTGAATACAAATCGAAGTATTTCAACGCCTCGTGCTGGACCATCAAGCACCCGTTCAAGTACGACAACCAGCCCGAAGTGTTTGTCATCACGGCAGTGATTTCGCCAGTGTTCAACACCAATCTGTTCTATCACAACATGTTGCCCGAGGCCATGGTTCAGGAAATCATCGACGCTTCGTCCGACATCATCTATCTAAAATCGATTGAAGGCACATATCTGCAAGTGAACAAGGCTTTCTGCGACTACACCCAGATGCCGAGAGAGAATATCGTCGGGAAAAACGACATCGAACTGTTTGGCAAAAAAATGTCGGAATACCATATTGCCACGGACAACTATGTGCTTAAATCGGGCGAATTGTGGACTGAGCAGAGTTGGCACACCGACTCGCAGTGCGTCGACCATAAATTCGACAACATCAAGATGCCACTCGCAACCACCGACGGGCGGATATTCGGCATTTTGGGCTACACACGCGACATCACCGACATTGAGCGATTCATGAAACAGGTGAAGAACGCCAACGACAAACTTCAGGAGTCGGACCGCCTCAAATCGTCGTTCATGGCCAACCTCGGACACGACATCCGTATACCTATTAAAACAATCATCGAATACAGCGACCTCCTGGCCGACAGCGACCTGACCTACGACCAGCGCATTGAGATTATCGAGATGATTCAGTCGAACGGCAATCAACTTATTGACCTTGTGAACGATATGGTTGACTACTCGAAGATTGAGGGCGGATTCATTCAGATTAAATACTCCGACTTCAACCTCAACTCGGTGGTTGCCGATGTCTATAATCTGGCCAACAGCAAGAAGATGCAACTCAACAAGGACAATATGATTATCTCGCTGCTCATCGACACTATTGAAGATGACATCATTGTCCACTCCGACTCGTTCCGTCTGAAGCAGATTCTGAAAAACATGCTCACCACATTCATCAAATTTGCTGATACTGACTGCATTTACTTCGGCTACCGAACAGCCGCCGACAAGGTATTCTTCTTTGTCAACACCGACACTGGCGACATCACCCACGAGGAACTTGAGGCATACGCCAACGAGCACGAAGGCAGCGATGTTTCGCTGTCGCAGATTGAGGAGTCGTACGGCATTTCAATCATCATCGCGCAGAGGGTGATTACCATGATGGGCGGAAAAATGTGGGTTGAGAATATCAACTCGGGCCATCCGAACTTCATCTTCTACATTCCTTACGAGCACGATGAGAGCATGTCGACAATCATATACGACTCGAAAAACAACATTCACGAGATTCCAGACTGGACTGGACACACAATCTTGATTGCTGAAGATGAGGAACTTAACTTCATTCTGCTTCAAGGTTTGATGCTGCGTACCAAGGTGAAGGTAATTCGCGCAAAGAACGGAATTGAGGCCATTCAGCAATACAAGGACAACCCCGATATTGACATGGTGCTGATGGACGTGCGAATGCCCGAGATGAACGGTCTCGACGCTTCGGAGCAGATTCTTGAGTACGACCGCAACGCCGACATCATTGCGCAAACGGCTTACGCCATTCCCGAGGTGGCCGAGCGCTGCAAGAAAATCGGCATTCACCGCCTGCTCGAGAAGCCAATCGACCAAGGCGAACTGCTTGCCGAGTGCGACAAATACATGCAGCACAAGCACGCTGCCAATGATAATGAATTGATGGACTGATGCTAATGCGTGAAGGATTGAATGAGAGAATGATTGAATTAATAAAAAATATATGGAGACGTGGGATAGAATTGCCTTCAGGGATGAAATGAAAAAGCAGACTAAAAGGTTTGCTGTTCAGTGTGTTAAATTCTATCAAGGTTTGCCTAATAATCAAGAGGCTTGGGTAATAGGAAAGCAATTTCTGCGTTCTGCGACCTCGATTGCGGCAAATTATCGAGCTGCTTGTAGAGCACGTTCTGGAAGTGAGTTTTTTAGTAAACTTTGCATTGTTGTCGAAGAGAATGATGAAACATTGTTTTGGTTGGAATTGCTTGAAGAAACGGGGATTGTTGATAAAGAAACAATTCGTCCAATCTATGTAGAATGTGAAGAAATTCTCAAGATTATGGTTACATCACGAAAGAATAGTGACCCCAAAAAGAACAAGTAGTTTTTCAATCCTTCAATCCTTCAATCCTTCAACCTTTATGGACCGAATTGATTTTTTACGCGCCGAACTGAACCGGCACAACTATTTATACTACGTTAAAGCTGAACCTGAAATCGATGATTATCAGTACGACCAGATGATGAACGAGCTGATGGCGCTCGAGAAGGCCAACCCTGACCGTTTCGACCCCGACAGCCCAAGTCAGCGCGTGGGTAACGACATTAATCAGAATTTTCAGCAGGTTTACCATCGGTTTCCGATGCTCTCGCTGGGCAACACTTATAATAAAGAGGAAATCATCGAGTTCGATGAGCGTGTGCGTAAAGCGCTGGGCCACAGTGTGAAATACATATGCGAACTGAAATACGATGGTGCTTCAATCAGCCTGACATACGAACACGGGCGGCTTGTGCACGCCGTGACGCGCGGCGATGGCGAGAAGGGCGACGATGTGACGGCCAATGTGCGTACCATCAAATCGGTTCCTCTGCGGCTGCCCGAGGGCAACTATCCCGACCTGTTCGAAATACGCGGCGAAGTGCTGATGCCGCGTGCCGTGTTCGACAAACTGAACGAAGAGCGGGAAGCATCTGGTGAACCACCGTTTGCCAATCCACGCAACGCCGCAGCTGGCTCGCTCAAAATGCAGAATTCGGCGCAGGCCGCCAAGCGTCAGCTCGACTGCTGGCTCTACTTCATGTTTGCCGCCCAACTGCCCACAAATTCGCACCTTCAGAATATGGAGTGCTGCCGGCAGTGGGGTTTCAAAGTACCGACTTTTGTTGCGGAATGTTCGTCGATTGACGACATTCTTGCCTTCATAAACCATTGGGACACAGAGCGTCACAACCTGCCGTTCGATATTGACGGAATTGTCATCAAGGTTGACAGCATCAGCGACCAGTTGGAACTTGGCAACACCGCCAAAACGCCACGATGGGCCATTGCCTACAAGTTCAAGGCGGAACAAGTGCAGACAAAACTTCTGTCGGTTTCGTTCCAAGTGGGGCGCACAGGAGCCGTTACACCTGTGGCCAACCTTGAACCTGTGCAACTTGCAGGAACCACCGTCAAGCGGGCAACGCTGCACAACGCCGATTTTATGAAACTGCACGACCTGCACGTTGGCGACATGGTGATGGTGGAGAAGGGCGGCGAGATTATCCCCAAAATTGTTGGCGTGAACACCGATTTGCGTCAGTTAGATGCTGCGCCCGTCGATTTCATTGAGTGCTGCCCCGAGTGCGGCACTCGGCTTGTCCGCAACGATGGCGAGGCCGCATGGTATTGCCCCAACGACGCCGCTTGCCCCCCACAAGTGCGCGGCCGCATCACGCATTTTGTCAGCCGCAAGGCGATGAACATCGACACTCTTGGCGAGGAGACCATTGACATGCTTGTGTCGGCAGGCCTGATAACCAATGCCGCCGACCTTTATGATTTGACTGTCAGCCGTTTGCTGCCACTCAAAAAAGATGGCCGAGTGTGGGCTACCAACATTGTGAACGGCATCGAGCAGTCGAAGCAGATACCGTTTGAGCAAGTGCTGTTCGCCATCGGAATACGCTTTGTGGGCGCAACGGTGGCCAAGATTCTGGCACGACAATTCGGCTCAATCCAAAATCTGATGCAGGCTTCGTTCGAAGAACTTAAAAACACCGACGAGATTGGCGACAAAATCGCGCAAAGCATTATCGACTATTTTGCCGAAGACGGCAACAAACTGTTTGTCAATCGGTTGATTGGCTACGGGCTGCAGTTTGAGATGAAACGGCAGGAGGCCAAAAGCGCAAAACTTGCGGGGCTTACCATCATTGCAAGCGGCAAACTCGAGCATTTCAGCCGCGACGAGATTAACAAGGCGATTGAAGAGCACGGCGGCAAGCCTGTTACATCGGTGTCATCGAAAACTGACTATCTGATTGCAGGTGAGAACATTGGCCCCAACAAACTTGCCAAGGCGCGCGAGTTGGGCATTCCAATCATCACCGAGGCGGAGTTCCTGCAGATGATTGCCGACGAAGACGCACTGCAAACATCTGATTCACAAGAGGAAAAATCCACTGACTCAAATCCTCCCGTTTCTCCTAAAGGCGGAGGCGAACAATTGAGCCTTTTCTAACAAAGACTGATTTACTGAATTGAAGATTTGAACCCTATAAAACAAAGAAAGCTGCAAATAATTGCAGCTTTCTTTGCATTAATCATTTAACGCTAATCATTTATTATTACACGTTTAACTGTGTTTCCAACCTTGACAACGTAAATGCCTGCGTTGTTGACGGTTATTTTCGCACTGACGCGATGAATCGCGTCCCTACAAACCAATCGTCCCATTGCGTCATACACAAATATCTCGTCATCAGCATTTTCCACCACAATTGTGTTTCCGTGGGCATAGATGTTGACTGCAGCGGCGGCCGATTCAGCAACAGCGGTACCAGGTCCGTCATTTTTCCAAACAACAGGACGGCTGTTGTAATTCCACCACTCATCCCAGCCTTCGGGTTTTGCCTCAACATCACATTCAAATGTTGCATTGCTGCAGCCACTGAATGCCTTTATGCCAATACTGCTGACTGAACCAGGAATTACAACCGTTCCCAGTTCCGAGCAGTTTTCAAAAGCACACATTCCTATTGTGGCAACTGAATTTGGAATCTCAACTGAAGCCAAGTCAGCACAATCACGGAACGCATAACTGCTTATTTCTGTGACTGAATTAGGAATAACAACCGATGTCAATCCCGATTCTGCGAAAGCGCTATTACCAATAAACGTAACACTATTAGGTATTTCAACTGATGTCAGACTGCTGCACTCAGCAAACGTACCAGCACCAATAGTTTCGATTGTGTTTGGAAGCGACACCGACTCCAAGTTGCTGCAATTTTGGAACGCAGCATCGCCTATGCTTGTTATAGTGCTCGGAAGTGTCACCGATACTAGATTGTCGCAATCCTTGAAAGTCTCGTCAGCAATGGAGACAATTGTGAATTCATCACCACCCAAAACAACTGTCGACGGAATCACAATATTGGAGCTAGTTCCGTTGTAGCCATCTATTTCAACTGTCATCTTGCTAAAGCTGATAATACCGTATGTGAAGTCCTCAGGATTGAACTCTTCGTTATTATTACCCGAAGAAATTCCCCAAACAACAGGTCTGTTACTTGAATTCCAGTCGCTGTCCCATCCTGAAGGTTGCGATTCGGCCTCGCAATATATGGTCAAATTACTGCAACCCATAAATGCGTTGTCGCCGATGGTGGTAACCGATTTTTTAATAACCACACTTGTCAGATTGTCGCACTCATTGAATGCGTAACCGCCAATAGAAGTAAGCTTATCGTTGAATGTAATACTCTTCAAATTTGAGCAGCCTCTGAATGACGAACGAGGTGTACTTGTAACAGTTTCAGGGAATTCAAACGATTCTGCGTCTTTTCCTACAGGATACTGAACAAGCTGCGTCATATCAGAATTATACAATACTCCATCAACAGAAACATAATTAGCATTTCCGCTTTCCACAACAATTGCCGCCAATTCTTCGCAGAAAGAGCACAGACCATTACCAATAGTGGTAACTGATTTTGGAATTGTCAACGATGCGAGTTTCTTGCAATTATAGAATGCATATCCGCCAATTGTGGTTACTGAATTCGGAATTGATATTGATGCCAGGCTCGTACAGTTGGCAAATGCATTATTGCTGATGCTTGTCACTGTATTCGGAATCGATATTGATGTAATGTTGCCACATCCGCTTAACGAATAAGCACCCACGCCTGTTACTGTGTACTCCACACCGTCAATTGTGGCTTTTGTAGGAAGTGCGATGTCGGTTTTTGTACCCGTATAACCAGCAATTTCAACTGTACGGTAGCTGCTGCTTAAGATTCTGTATGTGAAATCAGATGCGACAGGAGGTTCTGCATTGCTGTTACTTGGTTCAACCGTACCCCAAATAACGGGAAGGTTGTCGGGATTCCAAGTATTACTCCAACCGATTGGTTTTGAACTGTAAGCACAATTAATTTTCATACTGCGGCAACCAGCAAACGCCTTATCCTCAATGTTGGTGACAGTTGCAGGAATAGATAAAGATGCGATAAATCTATTATCTTGGAAACATGAGGAGAGAATTGTTGTAACCGTGTATTCTTCGCCTTTTATAATTATTTTTTCTGGTACAGCCACTGTGCTGCTGTATCCGTAATACTTAGTTAAAATTGCAGTGTGACTGTTCTGATAATACGAATAACTAAAAGATACTGAATCAGTTGGTGCGTCAAGTTCCTCACTACTAGCCATACACACCCATACAACTGGCAGATTGTCAGGATTCCAGGAATCGCTCCAACAGCTTGGTTTTGAATCGAATGCACAAGTAATTTCCAAGTTTTTGCACCCCGCAAACGCACTGTCCCTAATAACAGTAACAGTTGGAGGAATGAAAATCGATATAATACTGGTATTGTTTTGGAAACATTTACTGCTAATACTAGAGATTGTATATAATTCATCATTAATATACATGCTTGTAGGGATGGTAACATCTTTGCCACCAACGAAAGTAGCCATTTCAGCTGCGTAACAGCCAGTGTAATGATTTACAGAGAACGAACATTCGTTATCTTCAGGAATGGCTACTTCGCTTTTGATAAATTCAGCAGTAAGAGTAGTGTCCGATGTTACAGTAATGGTTTCTGAAGCATTTGTCAGACCATTGCTCCATTTCACAAATACGCAACCTGCTGCTGGTGTGGCTGTTATGGTTACTTTTGAGCCATTTACCACCGAACCGCCGCCTGTGACAGTGCCGTAATCATCGTTGTTTGCCGTCAATGTCACCTTCCATTGTTTCGTGCCCCAAACAACAGGGCGATTACTTGAATTCCAGTCGCTGTCCCATCCTGAAGGTTGCGATTCGGCCTCGCAATATATGGTCAAATTGCTGCAACCCATAAATGCATTGTCGCCGATGGTTGTAACCGTTTTTTTAATAAACACACTTGTCAGATTGTCGCACTCATTGAAAGCGTAACCGCCAATAGATGTAAGCTTATCGTTGAATGTAATACTTTTCAAATTTGAGCAGCCTCTGAATGACGAACGAGGTGTACTTGTAACCGTTTCTAGGAATTCAAACAATTCTGCGTCTTTTCCTACAGGATACTGAACAAGCTGCGTCATATCAGAATTATACAATACTCCATCAACAGAAACATAATTCGCGTTTCCACTTTCTACAACAATCACTGCCAATTCTTCGCAGAAAGAGCACAGACCATTACCAATAGTGGTAACTGATTTTGGAATTGTCAACGATGCGAGTTTCTTGCAATTATAGAATGCATATCCGCCAATTGTGGTTACTGAATTCGGAATTGATATTGATTCCAGACTCGTACAGTTGGCAAATACATTGTTGCTGATGCTTGTCACTGTATTCGGAATCGATATCGATGTAATGCTGCTACGACCTTGCAACGAATAAGCGCCAATACCTGTTACTGTGTACTCCACACCATCAATTATGGTCTTCTTCGGAATTACAACAATAGCATTTGTGCCTGTATAGCCAGAAACTTCAACCGTTTTGTCACTGGTGCTTGTAATGGTGAATTTGAAATCTTTCTGAGCAGAAGGCAAGTATCCCCATTCAACAGGACAGCCGTCGCTATTCCACGACGAGTTCCAACCCGATGGTTTCGATTCTGCTTCACAATAAATTGTCAGATTCTTGCAATTTCTGATACCATTGCCTTCTATAGTCGTTACTGAATTTGGTATCACGAGCGATTTCAATGGACCGCAAGCTGCAATTGCCCACCACTTTATGGTTTTCAGTGAGCTGGGAAGAACCAACGAATTCAAATTCGGACAACTGCTAAATGATAAATATTCAATACGTTCAACTGTATTCGGAATTTCAAATGCAGAATTGGGTTTACTGCACGGATATTGCACGAGTTTCTTCATGTCGGCACTATAAAGCACACCATCATACGAGACAAAATTGGTGTTTTCGCTGTCTACATATATGGCAGTAAGCTTGTTGTACTCGCTGAACGGGCCTTCGCCAATGGTTGTCACCGAGCTTGGAATCACAACATATTCGAGATTGACACAGTGACGGAATGCGTTGCTCTTGATGGTGGTAACAGTGTTCGGGATGGTGACGGAAACAACAGTGCTGTTGTTGCGGAACGACTGGTCGCCAATGGCGGTAACTATGTATTCCACTCCGTCGATTTTGGTTTTTGACGGTATTACAACATTACCGCTCGTTCCACTATACCCCGAAACCTCAGCCGTGTGCTCGCTGCTGCTTAAAATACTGAACCTGAAACTGGTGGAATCAGCTGGCGTTTCTGCAATCGGATTTTCAGGGATTTCCTGATTGCCTTCTGGAATTATAAAGGCAAATTCTGCAGTAAGTGTCAAATCTGATGTTACTGTAATGGTCTCAGACGCGTTTGTCGAACCATTGCTCCATTTCACGAATTTGTAACCAGTTTTTGGTGTGGCTGTTATGGTTGCAGTTGAGCCGTGGGCTACGCTGCCGCCGCCCTCAACTGTTCCATACGAGCTGTTGTTTGCCGACACTGCCACCGTGTACGTTTTTATTGCAAATTCAGCCGTGAGACTCAAATCTGATGTAACTGTTATGGTCTCGGTGGCTTTTGTCGAGCCATTGCTCCATTTTACAAACTTGTAACCAGTTGCCGGAGTTGCTGTTATGGTTGTGGTTGAACCGTGATTAACGGTTCCGCCGCCACCGACCGTGCCATACGAGCTGTTATTGGCAGCCACTGAAACCATGTATGTTTTTATTGCAAATTCAGCAGTAAGAGTAGTGTCCTTTGTCACTGTAATTGTCGCGGTGGCGTTTGTCAGACCATTGCTCCACTTTACAAATTTGTAACCTGTTTTCGGAGTGGCCGTGATGTCTGCGGTTGAGCCGTCGATAACCACCCCTCCGCCCGAAACATTGCCGTACGCGCTATTGTTGGCTGCCACGGTCACTGTCCATTGCTTAGTCCATTCAACAGGACGGTTGTCGGGATTCCATTGATTATCCCAACCTGCAGGCTGCGAGACGGCTTTACATTTGATTGTCAAACTGTTACAACCCTTGAAAGCGTTTTTATTGATGTTTGTAACTGACATCGGAATTGTGATTTCCGACAGACTGCTGCAATTTTGGAATGCATCTTCGGCGATAACTTTACAATTACTGTTTATAGTGCATTCCGTAATGTCAGTTGAATTTGCCGCAATCAGAGCAAAATAATTATTCCCCGTTTTTCCAAGATACGAAGCGTTGGATTGATTGTTGAATTTCAGCAGGGTGCAGCCTGCAAAAGCTCCGTAACCAATGCCAACCAAATCATCAGCGAGGGTTATCGATGTGATTTTCTTGCAATTATAGAATGCAGAATCAGCTATGCGAGTCACGGTGCTTGGAATTGTATATGTGGCTGATTTCGCCTCAAGGCATCGAATAATCGTTGTTTTATCCTTGTTGAACAATATGCCATTGGCCGCCGAGAAATTTTCATTATCGCTTACCACGTCTATCGTAGTTAAGCTACCACAGCCACTGAACGCATCCAAAGCGATGGATGCCACAGTGCTTGAAATGGTTACCGATGTCAGATTTCCACAATTGGCAAACGCTTTCTCAGCTATGCTTACAACTGTGTTTGGAATGGTAATATCGCCGCCAGCACCAACATATCCGACAAGATTGGTCTTCTGCGAATCTGAAAATATAAAACCGCCATCATCTTCCACTCCACCGACATTCAACGCCCCCCATGGACTGCCAGTGGCCTGGCTGTTATTTACAATATTCTTAACATTCAGGAATGCATCAGCGCCAATAGTTGTAACCGTACTTGGTATTTCTACCGTTTTCAAATTGGTACATCCTGCAAATGCCCCACTTTCAATAGTTTCCACCGTATTACCAATAATCACATTTTTAAGTGAAGTTTTCTGACTGAACGCTGTGCCGATAGTATTGGAATAGAATTCCACTTCTTCAAGGTTTGTGCAATTGCTGAACGCATCGGTGGCGATGCTTGTGACTGTGGCGCCGATATATATGGATTTAAGCGATGTAATATTACTGAATTCCGTGCCAATCGAATTCGCATATATCTGTAATGTATCCAATTGGTTGCACCCCTGAAATGCCGTGCTGCTAATGCTTGTGACGGTGTTGGGAATTGTAACACTTTTCAGACCGCTGCAATAACTGAACGTCTTGTCACCTATGGTTGTGACAGTAGCAGGAATATCAATCATCGTTTCATCTCCTATATACCCAACAAGTTGTTTATATTCTTCATCTGCATAAACAAAACCATCATAGTCAGCCTCGCCTTTAATTATCGCCTTTGCTCCCCACCGACTACCCGTGGCCGTACCATTATAGATTATAAGTGGCACATTCATAAAAGCATCGCCGCCGATGCTTATCACTGTTGTGGGAATGTATATCGGTTTCAACTTGGTACAATTATAGAACGCACGGTCTCCTATCGTTTTGACTGAAGATGGAATGGCTATCGATTCCAAACTATTACAGCCATAAAATGTCATACTCTCTATTTTAGTGATTGAATTTGGCAGAATTACCGATGTTATGCTCCTGGCATCTTGAAATGCCGCACCTTCAATAGTTTGTACACCACTCGTAATTATTACAGTATCAAGATTATTGGTACAATAAAAAGATTTGTTATGTAATTTTGTTACTGAATTCGGAATGATATATTTCTTTCCTTCCTTGTTCTGCGGATAACAAATAAGTTGTGTTTTGTCTTTATTGAAAAAAACACCGTCAACTGAACTATATCCTTCATTTGTGGCAGCCACATTTATCGCTGTCAGACTACTGCAGCCCATGAATACACCTGAAAGAATGTATATGGCTGATTGAGGAATGTCTATTGATGTGAGTTTTTTACAACCCGAAAAAGCATAGTTTCCAATAGTTAAAATATTGTCACCGAGATTTATTCTTTCCAGATTTTGGCAATTGCTGAACGCGTAATCACCAATTTTGGGAGTTTGCGGATACTGACTTTCATCATTGTACGTTGTTGATATAACAACTTCCTTAAGTTTGCTACAGTTAGCAAACGCATCTCTATCAATAAGTTTGACATTCCCAGAAATCGTAACACTACCATTATTACCACTGTATGAGATAATAACACTCTTGGTATTATCAGAATAAATCACTCCATTCTCATCAAGCACCCCATTTATATGCTTTGCACCCCAAGGGCTGCCTGTTGCTGTTCCTGAATAAAATAAGTGTGTCACACCACTAAAGGCATTTGTTCCTATACTTGAAACTGAAATGGGAATATCAATAGATTTTATAGCAGCCAAACCGCTAAATGCCCCTTGTCCAATGCTTTCAATAGTATTGGGTAGAGAAACACTCTCTATGAAAGAATAATCTTTAAAAGCATTCTCCACAATGCTTTTAATCGTGTATGTAACCCCTTCTTTTACAACAGTCTCGGGAATTACAAGGTTGTTAGGTGGAAAATAATCACTTTTGTTTACCGATACATAATGGTTTTCCTCATCAATAACCGTGTATTTCAGGTTACCGACAGTGAAAGTTGTTTGCGCCAACGCCTGCCCTGCGAGCATTGCGGCAATTGCAATTGAAAACAATCGTTTCATACGCATACTATTTAATTTTCAAATTATTACACACTCAAAAGAATGCCTTACAGCATTTTAAACCGAGTAAAGATAGGAATTTAATTATTAAACGCTGTTTTTTTGACAAAAAGTGGCTGAGCAGAGGCAGAAAAACAGAAGGAACTACTTCCTCACAAGCCTGTTAATCTCCTGATAGAGCAGCTTCACATCATCGTCGTTTTTCATACGGATATGATTGTGGAAGAAGAACTTACGAAGGTCTTCCTTGTGCTGGGGATATTGGCGGAGAAGCATGCGGCGGAACCGCGGAACTGACTTCAACTCGTTGCCATCCCAGGTGTAGCGGCTTTCTTTGTGCGCGAAGATGCCAGTCTTTTTCTCCGTCATATTCACGTTGCTGTACTGTTCTTCAGTGGCTTCGTACTTTTTAATCACCGAAAGGCTGTCCTCGAGAATAATGGCAAAATAGCGACCGTTTTGCTCTTTAAGATTCTTATTCACAATGGGTTTGAATGTTTCAATCCTTCCATCGCCCAAATGTGTGAGCGTAAACTGCGAAATCGAATTTTTATCGATGATTATCACACTGTTAGTCAGGCTGTTTTGGTAAATGAGGTCATCTTTGAAACAGTCGTAACGGAGTTGCAGACCATCGTATGTCTCGCCGCTTTTCATTGTCACACTACCCATGAGCCAGCCGCCCATATAGAATGGCAAACCTTCGACAGTGGCATAATAGTAAACAAACGGCTCGCCAGTAATGTGTTGAATGGCTGTTTTTTTCGATGCTTTACCCTGAGCCCCGGCTGCTATTGTCAGAGCCACGCAAACTACTGTCAATATGTATTTTATGGCGTGTTTCATAATCTATCTGACGTTGATTTGCTTGAAGTCGCTGAAGATTTTACCATTGCGCCCGATGCCGAAAAACTCAATCACAAACTCGCCTGTCTCGTCCGACAGAGTGGCGCTGACGCTTTTCTGCTCGGCAGTGCTCACCGATGGATTCCAATAGACCGTCTGCCGCAAATCGGGCAGTCTGTCTTTCGATGGCGCGGGAACCGATTCGGTCACAGGCGGCTGAAATCCCTGAACCACAAACCGATAAGTGCCTGGCACTTGGCAGTTTTCCCAGAAATTGATTTTATGAGTCCAAACGGCCACTATGCCATTGGCAAAACTAATATTTCCAAAATAGCGCGGTTTGTTCTGAGTATCAACCTGTTTTACCATGGCGCTGCCCTTGTCAAGCAGTTGGTTAAAGTCGGTCAGCGGCACACCGTCGACAAGCAGCAACGGATTGGCCATGATGTTGCCTTTGTCGGAAACCAAACGCAACTCGGGCTGGCCGTTTTTGCCTTTGCGGATACGGATGAACGGCGTGATCTCACGCGTAATCTCACGGAAATCATTAAGCTCAACAAAGTCTTCGGTAAGAACAGATTGGCGCGGCTCACCCAGAACGAAATGCTCAACCAGCGCCTCCGGGCGGTTGTCGATGCCGATGGGCTCAAACTGCTGTATCTCGAATGCCTTGGCAATCAATGCCTTATTCAACTCCATACTGTCTATTTCAGGCAAAACAGTTTCCAATTCAGCCTGATTGGGTATGGTGTATTTAAACTGGTCGCGCAGAGTGATTCGCGTATTGTGCAATGGCTCCATCAGCCTGCTGAACGCGCTCACAAACACCTCCTGCCGGCCATAGTAGTTATGCAGCAGAACGCAGAACGAGCCCAAACTGTCGGTTACATCGTACATCATTCGTACAATGCTGTCCTGCAACGATATAAGCACAATGGCGTTATCTATTGGCGCACCCGAGACTGAATCAGTAACGGTGCCTGTCACCAGAATGCCATCGTAAGGCGTGAGCGATGTGAAGCCTTCGTTTTGAGTGTATGGCACGACCTTGCCGAATGAAGGTTCCAATTCATTGTCCCATTGTTTTTTACCAACAATCCTCACCAATGCCGAAACCGAATCGGGGCAATCAAGCGCAATGTTGATTTTCTCTTTCGCGCGGAACTCAGTTTTTTCGATTCCGATAATTGGGTTGGTTGACTCGATTTCCACTTTCGAAAGATGGCTCCGCATAACAGTTTCCGATTCAACACCAAACCTGT
Organism: Salinivirgaceae bacterium; assembly: GCA_017645945.1. Classification (GTDB taxonomy): domain Bacteria; phylum Bacteroidota; class Bacteroidia; order Bacteroidales; family SZUA-534; genus RUG13583. The sequence goes on along the minus strand of JAGCNL010000036.1, from coordinate 86,079 downwards.
TAACGACAAAAATCTCGCTGGTACACAAATAATTATCCACATTCGGATAGTTCGTATAGGCACGGATTTTGTAATAGGCGGTTACAAGGTTGTCAGGTATTTCGAGCATTCCCGATGCACGGCCGTTTTCAACTTTAGCGACTGTACCAGTTATCCATCGGTTTTTGATGTCGGTAAGGTCAACATAGATGTCGGTGCCTGGCGTTGAATCAGTCACAAGGCCATTGTACAAAAACAGACTGTAGAGCGCATTATCACCCGAAATGTAGCTGCTGCGGTCGGTTTTCAGAACAATGGGGTATGTCGGAACAAGGCTTTGTGCGGAAGCCCCGATGGTTGCCGTCAGTAAGAATAATATCGATAAAACTCTGGTAATCATCTTGTTCAATTCTCAAAGAATTTTGTATAAATCTTCGGCTTTTCGTAAATGGCCATAGTGTCGGTGTCGGGGAAATAATCGATCTCGTATTTCCTTACTGTATTATCGGAATATTTCAGGCTGAATGCGCCAAGTCCCTGTTTGACAGCCGATACGCAGAAATAGCCAAAAGTTTTTTCGCCAGTTTTGCACGACATGTTTCCAATTGGCTGATTTTCAATCTGTCCGAAGAAATTGTTTGCGCTCCCCTGCTGGTCTTGAACTGCTTTCCAGAATTCGTATTGCTTCTCGTCTATCGATAACTGCCTGACACGCACAAAGATACCGCAATTGCGCATTGTGCAGGAATCAACTCCTGGAACCAACGAATCGATTTTCATAAGCAGTATCTTATTTGTCGTTCTAAACAACTGATTATTAGTTATTTTACCATCTGCATAGTTATTAGCATCGGCAATAAACAAATTGCCTGTCGACTCCAATGGACGGTAAATGTAACGGTCGGCGGTAATGCCATTTTGCGAATAAAACTGGTGAGTCTGCATGATGACTTTGCACTCATAACGGTAATACGGTGTAAATCCAGCTGCTGCGGTTGTGTTTGTGGCACAAATGCCATTTTCCAATTCATTGTAATAAGTATCACCGTTTGTCAGAATCTTCTTCTTCTCGTAGTACATTCCGTTAACATCCTCAATATCAGGGCACGGAAGCATTTCCATTTGTGTCGACTCGAAGCGCTTGTTGTCGACCGTATGGGCGACAAGTTTGTACGATTTGCCCACCTCACCCACGAACAACGCAGAATCTGTCACGTAACAATCTGTTGTGTCCATCTTCAACACGTATGACTTGCCATCGCTGCATTCAATGTGCACATTTGCTCCCTTCACAATTTCAGGCTCACTATCGTAACCGCTGATTTTCAAGATTTTAACCTTGTACGGACCAGGCTGGTCAGTCAGCAGTCCATCGAATACATAAGCAGGCTCCATGTCATCAATTTCCGGTCGGAAGTACTCCTCGCACCCGACAAGCAGAAAAACGGCGATTAATATTTTCAAATATCTCATAATCAGAACCTTAAATTTAATGTTACCGAAGGAACCGGAATACCGATTATCGACAGTTTGTAAAGACCGAATGCGTGAAAGTCGTTCAAAAGCGACGGCTCATCTTTCTTATAATAAACCGAATAGATGTTCTTGTGGCCATAAGCATTGTAAACGGCAAACGTCAGCGACGGATGGATTTTTTTCTTCTTGTTCATGAACCCGTCGTAGGTGGCCGAAAGGTCGAGACGGTGGTAGGCTGGCAACTGGTATTTGTTGCGGTCGGAAAAAGTGACCACTTCCATGCCTGCAATCGGATATTTGTACTCGGGGAAGGTTGCGGGCCTTCCGCTTGTGAGCACAAAGTTTGCAGATGCGTTCCAGCGACGCGTAATCTGGTAACTGGCCGTCACACTCAAGTCGTGAAGATGGTGCGTTGTGGCTTTGTAAGTGCGCCCCTCGTTGATTTTCTCTTCGGGGTGCTCACCATCAACCGTCATTTCTGTGTTCGAGAGAGTGTAACTAATCCAGCCCGTCAGGTCGCCGATGTTTTTCTTGACCATCAGTTCAAGTCCGTAGGAACGAACTTCGCCAGGCAGCACATCCTGCTCAACGGCTTTGTCCATTACCAGCACAGCGCCATTTTTGTAATCGAGCTGATTATCAATGGTTTTATAGTAGACTTCGGCAGAAAGGTCAAACATCTCGTCAACAATTGTGGCGAAATAGCCCGCCGAAACCTGCTGGCACTTCAGAGGCTCGATGTAGCTGTCGGCCATTTTCCAGTAATCTGACGGCATTGCCGATGTGTTTCCACTGATAAGTTGCTGATATTGACGTGTATAGCTATATGACGCTTTCACTGAACTGATTTGGTTGATTTTGAATCGTAAACCGATACGCGGCTCAAGTCCGTGGTAAGGTTTCACCAATTCTCCGTTTCCGTAAGTGGTTGTGCCAGTGACACTGTTCCGATTCCGCGGCAGGCTGTCGGCATAAGTGTTTATGGTGCAGCTACCCACCTTGCTGAACCACGAGTAGCGCAACCCAACAAGCAGGCTAAGATTGTCGCTAATTGTGTAATTGTCAGACACAAATCCCGCAAATTCCAAACCTTTTTCGTGGTCAAGTCCCTGTGGCTCAACCGATGACTTGTCGTTATAGGCCGTCATCTTTCCAGGATTGATTTCCAACCTGTTGGCCTCGATACCGAAATTCAGATTGTGGTCCAGAAGATCGTACAGAGCTTCGGCTTTGCCGCGGATATGGTTGATTCCAGTAGTCACATTGCTGGCCAACGATTCCTGACTTAAATCGGAAAGTGTTGATTTATAATCGGAATAGGCTGCTGAAAGTTTGAATTGCAGCGCATGGGTAATAAGCCAGCGATAATTCATTCCTCCAATCAGCGATGAATAGTCGAACTCGTTGATATTGTTGTAATTGAAATAGTCAGCACTCTCATAACCGAAAATATCCAACCGATGGTTGCGGCCCAACTTGAAATCGACTTTTGCGATCACGTCATGAAAATCGGTCGAGCTGTTTTTTATGTTGACATTGTGCGACTTATGCAGAATCCAATTAGAATAGGTTGCGCGCCCGCCAACGTAAAAACTGCAAAAATTCTTTATCGGCGCCTCAATGAAAAGATTGCTGTTCAAAATGCCGATGCCCGCGTTGCCGTGGAATTTGGTTGTGTCGGCCTTCTTCAGGCTTATATCCATGACCGACGATATGCGGTTGCCGTAGCTTGCCGGCTGCGAACTTTTATACAACTCCACGCCACTGATGGCGCTTGGCAGGAAGGTCGAGAACATTCCGAACATGTGCGAAGTGCTGTAAACTGGTGCCTCGTTGAGCAGCACAAGGTTCTGGTCGACATTGCCGCCGCGCACGTTGAAGCCTGTTGACATCTCGCCTGCAGTCTGAACACCTGGCATGAGCGTCATACTGCGCACGATGTCAGCCTCGCCCATCAGCACGGGCAACTTCTTGATTGTCTGCATATCCATAGCCTCAACGCCCATCTGCGTACGGTTCACCTGACTTTTGCCGCCTGCTGCCGTAACCGTCACTCCCTCAATGGCAATCGACGCCTCCATCAGTTCAATATCGAGTTTGCCGGGACTCAGCACGTCAATCTTAACTATCTCTGTTTCAAGGCCAATGAACGACACCTCAATCTCTGTCTGTCCGGCAGGGAGCATCAGTTCGTAGTGACCTTCGGCATCAGAAGTGGTGGCAAGTTTGTGCTTCTTATCCTGAATCACTGCGCCCGCAATCGGAGTCTCTGTCTTGCCTTCGCGCACTATGCCTTCAACTTTGTTCTCCTTGTAACGGCCTTTTTCCATCAGATTTCCAATCACTTTCACATAGCCGATCATTCCTTCTGTGAGTTTGTCGTTGTCAACGGTGAAACCTTGCGGAATAAAGATGATGTTGCGTTCCTGAAAAATGATATAGGTAAGTCCGTAAGCCGCTATTGCATTGTCAATAACCCATTTAACTTCTTTTCCTTTGGTCGCAGTCGGAATGGTGATGCTGTTCACCCAATTGTCTTTGTAGAAGAATCGAACGCCTGCTATGGCTTCAGCCTTATCAAGGAATTCGGTCAGCGGACGCCCCTGACACTCAAAATCAGCCTTAGCGCTCAGTTTTTGCGCATTGGCAACGGCTGTCAGAAACAGAAGAACAGTCAGTGTCAGAAGAATCTTTTTCAAAATGCTGATGTTTAAACGCCGTAAAAGTATGTTTTCAGATGAAGAAAACATCGCTTTCCTCCTACTTGCAGCACGTAAAGTTGGTTTTATTATCGATGTTTAGCCCATTCTGGCGCAAGTAATGGCTGATTTAACCGATGAAAGCAAAGTTATGGTTGGGGCGTTTTCTGTATATATCTATTGCTGATTATTGGCGAACCATTTTGATTAACAATTTCATATACAACATCATATATCGTATCTTGGTCAGTAAATGAAAATGTAAATAACGAACTCTTAACAACAGATTCTATTCCGCCGCCATAGTATATTGTATTGAAAAAATGCATAGCAGGGAAAGAATCAGTTTCTTCTTCATTGAGATTTATGGTATATAATTGGTTATCAGAATTATATATTAAAACCACAATAGGGGAAGCATCATCTATTATTTTAATCGAGTCGATGAGAATCGAATCAATTGACAGGCGCTCGGCAAAATCTTTCTCAACAATCATTCCTGATGTTTCTATAAGGTTATCCAACTCATTTTCAATATTTTCCAATTCAACTTCGTTGTGACTGAACGTTTTTGTGAACTGCTTTAAAATCTTATTTTGCTCTTTTTGTGAAAATTGAGTGGTTTGCGCTGATAGATTCAAAGTTAGAAGCAGTGCGATTGTTGCGGTTATTACTCTATTCATAATTGTGGTTTTAAGTTAAACTCATTGATATAGACGCGGAATTAATGCATTTGTGACACAAATTTAAAAAAAAACGATTATTCAAAATCCTGCGCAAGTTTAAAGTTGCCAAACGCGAAGTTTTGCAGAACTTTTATATCTTGCCAACGATTAAAAAACAAAAAACGATAAAAAAATGAGTGAGACAAAAACATACCAGTTGTCGAACAAAAACGGTTTGACAATAGAATTTATGCCGCGCGGCGCAAAAGTGATTTCGGTGCAACTGCCTGACACACAGAACCCGGGCAAGAAGGTTGACGTGATGATTGGCTACGATACCGTTCAGGAAGCCATTGACGGCGACGCTTACATTGGCGCCATCTGCGGACGCTTTGCAAACCGCATTGCCAAAGGTCATTTCGTGCTTGATGGCAAGGAGTACCAACTTGCACTGAACGACGGCCAGAACCACCTGCACGGCGGTCCGACAGGCTTCAACAGCCGCGACTGGGATGTGAAGGAGACAAAAATCGCGGGGCGTGCCGGAGCCTACGAGCTGACTCTTTTCAGCCCCGATGGTGACGAGAATTATCCTGGCAATCTGAATGTTAAGGCTGTATATTCACTGACTGACGACAATGAGTTCATCATTGATTTTGAGGCCACCACCGACAAACCAACGGTCATCAACCTGACGAGCCACCCGTACCTGAATATGCGCGGAGCTGGCAGCGGACCAGTGTTCAGCCATCAGATTGAGGTGAACGGCAAACAGTTCACACCAATTGCTGACGGTGTGCCATCGGGCGAAATCCGTAACGTTGAAGGTACCCCGATGGACCTTCGCAAGCCAGTTGCAATCGGCGACGCCATCAACACACCATACGAGCAGATTCAGCTGTTCAAGGGCTTCGACCACAACTGGATTATCGACAAGCCTGCTGGCGAGATGGGTTTCTGCGGCCGCGTAACCGACCCAGAATCAGGACGTTTTGTTGAAGTATACTCAACACAACCTGGACTGCAGGTTTACACTGCAATGCACTTCAACAGCTCACAGATAGGCAAGGGCGGCAAGCCGTTCTGCTCATACTGCGCCGTGGCTCTCGAGCCGCAAGGCATTCCCGATGCACCCAACAAACCAATGTTCCCGTCGGCAGTTCTGCGCCCTGGCGAGGTTTACCGTCAGACTTTGGTTTACAAGTTCGGATGGTAATCAGTTGAAATTCAAGAAAGTAAAATCCCTGCCATGTGGTGGGGATTTTTTTCTAAAGGTTGGCGTATATTTGCAGAACGCCAATGGCACGACAATGAATTTCCGCAATGCCAAAGTAAAATATCATATCAAAAATGAGATTAGGGACGATAGTAAAAACAAAATATATAGGCGAAACATTAAACAAATTCATTTCCTCCTCTGCCCCACTGCTCATTGTGGCGGTGGCTGCCCGTCTGTACGAATTTTTGTTGCTTGAACCAGCACTTGGCTTTAGCAACAATCTGAAAATCAACACAATCGGACTGCTTTACGATGTAATGTTCCTGGCGCGGATATTGACTGCGGCTTTCGTGCTCTTTCTGATTGCCGACTTGCTAACACCCAAACACAGCAAACTGATTTTTAGAATTTTAGCCACGCTTACGATATTGATTTCGTGCATTTTGGTAACCTATTATTCCATTGCCAATGTGCCGCTCGACAGGTCGCTGTTCGCCTACTCGCTGAAAGAGATCGTCGGCATTGTCGGGTCGTCGCAGAAAGCGGCGTGGTGGAGCTACATTTTCATTGTCGGCATTCCGGTGTTTTATTTCTGGGCATCGAGGCTATTTTTTACCATAAAACATTGGCACGCAATATTTTTCCTGCTGCTCATTGTCTTCGGATTTCTGACTGGCCGCCCAATAATGACCAACACCAAAGACCAATACACCGCCGACAACAAACTGCGTCATTTTGCAAGCAGCGTGGCGCAAGGTTTCAGCCGCGAAACCAACAACCCAATGACTGAAGATGCAGAAACATTCCAAAGCCATTTTCCTGACCATCAATTCGTAAGCACTGAATTCCCATTCCTGCACACCGACAACAGCGTCAACAGTCTGGCCGATTTCTTCAACCTTAAAGACGAGAAACCAAACTTTGTTTTTGTGGTTGTCGAGGGGCTTGGACGCGAGCACAGCGGACCAAACAGCGCCGTACCGTCGGCCACTCCGTTCCTCGACTCGTTAGCCGCCAATAGCCTCTACTGGACCAACTGCCTCTCGACATCGATGCGCACCATTCAGGCGCTGCCATCGATTTTCGGCGCACTGCCGATGGGCAAAACGGGCTTTATGAACCTTCGCGACAACGCGCCCGACTACCACTCGCTGCTGAAAATTCTACACCAAAACGGCTATCAATCAGCGTTTTTCTATGGTGGATGGTCATGCTTCGACGATATGTGCTACTTCGTACGCCAAAACCAAGTTGACCTGACACTTGAGGAACACCTTTACGATTCGGTTCCCGAACGCAACAACTGGGGGCTTTACGATGGTTATATGTTCAGCGAGGCATTGAAATCCATCGATTTCAACAACAGCCCGCGCATCGATGCCTATCTTACCCTGACAACCCACGACCCGTTTGAATTCCCCGACGAGGAGCGTTACACAACGCGCTACCGCCAAATGCTCAACGAGGCCGATATCGACGTAAGCAACTCAATGACACGCGCTTACGCATCGTATCTCTACCTCGACGATTGTCTGCGCCAACTGATTGACGGCTATCGGCGAAAGCCTGGATTCGAGAACACGATTTTTGTGATTACGGGCGACCACTGTTTCAACACATCGGCCGAACCAATTGAGGTTCACCACGTTCCGCTTGTCATTTGGTCGCCAATGCTGAAAGGCGCACGGCAGATGGACGCCATGGCATCACACCGTGACATCACTCCAACCATGATTGCCATGCTCAAAGACAAGTACGGCATCAGCTCGCCCGAAAACGTTGCGTGGATAAACCGTGGATTGGACACGGCACGGCAGTTCCGTTGCACCACATTCTCGCCCCTGCTCGACTTGAGCCGCAGCATCAGCCGAATGGTTGCCCACGGCTGCCTGACCGATGACAACGGAACGAAGAAAATAGAATTTGATGGCCGCCATCTGACATTGAGAGCTGTTGATGATTCACTCAATATCAACAATTTACTAAAAAGCTACCGCGCACTCGACCTCTACGTATCGAACAACAACACACTGATTGAAAGCAAAACACACAGGAATGGCATCTACACGGTTTTCACTATCGAATCGCACGGCGAACAAATGTTCTATTTCAACAAATCGGGACTCAAAGTTGGGATGTTTGAGGGACGCGATAACACCGCCGACATCAGCAGCGAGTTCCCGATGGACCTCTGCAAATACACCGTGACCGGTAAGGAGAACCAGATTATTGTAACCACACGGTTCAAGCTTTTCTTACCGAAAACCGACAAATCGCTCAAAATTGTAACTTCAATAACGCGCAATGGTGAGCAAATTCACTGGAGTGCGGAGGAAATAAATAATGCAAGTTGGTTTAGCGATTATGACAAATGGACTGATTTTGCCACCACATATAATATGAGAGCAGATAGTTACAATTACCAAAAAGACGATGTGATACAAATATACATTTGGAATTCAAGTAATTGCGAGGCTCATATAGCCGATTTAAAATTGAGCTTGAAATATACTACCGATTGATTATGGAAACAATATTCAGCAATTTGAATAAAACAACTATAAGTCGGATCCTTCAATTACGTTATTATTCATTGTAACCCGCACATCGTCTTCGAGTATAACGCTCAAATCGACAGGTCTAATTATCAGATTATCAATATACAATTTCCGAGACGGACTAAGCATTTTATTTCGCAATTTGATGCTGAAGCTGTCATCAGGAGCCAAATCGGGAATTGGAATTACAATTTTCCCCCAACCATAAAAAATGTTCTGCATGCACCTGAACAAATCAGTGTAGATATAGTTTTTTGACTGTCCATCCTTGTCCTTGACACAAACCTCAACATCTGTACGGCCAACCAAATCGCTCATATAGTCGCTAATCATGAAGGAAACTTCAAGATTGCCAGATGTTTGCGTCGGATTTTTGCCTTCGTAAACGGTACTCCACTTATTCACTTTGCAGACCATTGCCCCATCGCCCCGGAAAACTGTTTTCGCACTCTGATTGTCCCACGTCTCAACAAAAAATGCTGCGGTTGAGTCGTCACAATAAACATTTTCCATCCTTTCATAGAGGCGTTTCTGCAAAAATTCGGCTTTTTTTCCCGCTGCAAAATCCTTTTGCATTTGTTGCAGCCGCGACGGCATAATTGAATAAAATTCAATGCCATTTTCCGAGAAAAGGCTGTCGGAGCAAGAAATTATCCGCTTTTCGTTTTCGTTCAAGTCAGTCAAACCTGACGGGGCGATTACCAAAACCGCCCGCTGGCTGTCCATGTCGCCGATAACCGCAAAGGGCAAAAACGGCTCTTGACGGAAAGCTATGTTTCTGTATGCCTCCTGTATCCGCGAACGGCTTGCGTACAACGAATGCAAAGGCAACCCCGTTTTCATCGACACATAGAGCGAATTTTCATACATGCCAGCCTTGTGGTCAAGCCAAATATGCTCTGTTCCAATACTATACATTGGCAAAGGCAATATTGATTGGTATTGCTTGACATCAATCCTGCCAACCCAACCGTTTTCGGGCAACTCATTGTCGAAATCGGTAATCAGCTGGTTTTTGTGCTCATAATTATTGTTGCACGTAAATGTGTAAATATCAAACCCATACAGCAACGCGACAGTGCACACCACGATGATTTTTGTCCGCAAAGCGAAACTCTCCATTTTTCTTGCAACGACATATACTGCTATGATATTCAGCACATAAAACATAAGCCACAAGAAACGCCCTACGGCCCGCAGTTGCGACAAAGGTCCGATGTAGTTAAAGCAATATTGCGGCAGCATGTCGAGCGGAAATCCCAACGAGAAAATCATAAGTACAAACGCTGCCCAAAATACTATTGAGAGATAGGTGTCGTCAGTCACCTGCAGCATTTGGCGCCACTTCCGCCCGATTGCCTTTCTGACGGCCGCCAACATTCCTGAAGCCAAAACAATCAAAGCCACATATCCAATAAATGTCCACGACTCCCACTCAATATTCGACGACCAATAAGAACGGCCAACTGGTGTCAGTAGTCCGCGCAAGCGTCCCCTATAAGCATGGAATCCCCATGGAATGGCTGTGCGGTCGGCCGCATCATCGCCAATTCTGGTTAAGAGCGTAAAAAGCAGAAATGGTATTACAAACTGCAACAATGCGTGTATCACAACTCGTCGCCTTGCGGTTTTGTCGGTGGCGACATAAAAGAAAACATATCCGCACACAAACAGCCAAATCACTGCAATGAAGAAGATGTAATACGGATGCACCAACCCGGCAACAAACGTCAGCAGGGCGATGAAAGCAGTATATTTCCATTGACGAGTTTTGAACCATCGCAAAAAAAGGAATAACGCACACGGCACTATGAAAACATAGCTCAGAGTCAGATGCGCTGTCAATCTGTCAATCTGCGGCGACAGATAGGTTATGGCCACAGCACCCAAAACAGAGTATAGTATTGGCACTCGCAATTCTCTGAAAATCAGATAAAGAAAAACTGAGCCCAACAATATGGAAATCCATATCAGCAAGTTAATCCATAATAAAACCGATGATGAGCAATCGACTCCAAACGAACGCCTCAAAAACTGCAACGGTGCCGAAACATAAAGTTGCGCACCCGTATAGGTGTAATGCTCGCCGTAAGGGTAATTCATGCTGTTGTTCCGCACGAGCGATGTGTCGTATTTTACGTGATAATAAGTGTTGTAGAAATCTTTCAGCGCATCACCGCCTGCCGATGTAAAATTAGTGGCGCTGTTGGCCAACGGCTCAGCTCCAACAATCAAAAACAAAACGACAAAAGACAAAACCGCCGTGCACAACAAGCCCGTCAGAGTGCGAAACGTTTTCTGCTTCATTTTTTCTCAATAATGTCCTTTACAATATAAATCGGGCGGCCTTTTATCTCATCGAAAATGAATCCCAAATATTGCCCAATGACTCCGATGACGAACATTTGTATGCTGGCAAACGCGCTCATGAAAACCACAAGCGTGGTGTAGCCCGAAACAGGGCGCTCCAGGAACCACATCACAACCGAATAGATTATCAGCAGCAGACTTATGCAGCCGAAAATGATTCCTGCAAAAAGTCCCAGCTGCAATGGCATTTTTGAAAATGACGAGATGGCCGAAAACGACAGTTTCAGCAATTTAAAGAACGAATAATGGCTCTGCCCTGCCTGTCGCTCCTGCGCCACATATTCAAGTGTAGTGCGCGAATAACCAACCAGTTGAATCAACCCGCGCAAGAAACGAGTTCGCTCACGGAAGTCTGTCTTCAACACATCGGCGACACTTCTCGAAATCAGGAAAAAATCTGAAGCGTTCTCAGCCAATTTCGCATCGGAAATGCGATTGATGAATTTGTAAAAACAGCGCGATGTTATTTTGTTCCAGACAGTTGCATCCTTCCTTTCGACACGCACCATGTTCACCACATCGAAACCTTCCTTCCAGCTTGCAACCATTTCAGGAATTTTCACTGGCGGATGCTGCAAATCGCTGTCCATGCAGATGATGGCGTCGCCTTTGGCATAATCAATTCCAGCAATCATAGCCGATTCATGGCCGAAATTCTTCGAGAAATTTATCACGCGAACGCAGGCATCAGATTCCGCAATCGGCTTCAATATCGACAATGTGGCATCAGTGCTTCCGTCGTTTACGAAAATCAGTTCGTAAGTGCAGTCCATAGCCGACAAAACACGTGTAAACTCCGCATAACTGCCAGCAATGCCTTCGGCTTCGTTGTAAACCGAAACCACAACGGAAATATCCACACCACTTTTCATTGAAATATCATTCATATGGCAAAAATATAGTTTTCGACCGACTTTGCCACACCTAAAACTTTCTAAATACAAACCTGACCATCAGAAAATTGAGAGGCACAACAATCGCGAAAACAAGTAATGGCGCAACCGTTGTTGACAAGCCGCACCACAAGAAAATATTCAGAAACAAAATGTGAAGTCCGTAATTGACCAGATGCGCTCCGCCAAATCCCGCACCTTTTCTGAACGATGGCTTCTCGTGAAACGTGAAATATGCCGACAGGAAGAAATTGCACAGAAAACTTATCACATAACCTGCCGAATAAGCAAAATTAACCCAAAAGGCGGTGTCTGGAAGCAGGTATTCTTTCAAAAGATAATAGACCCCGTAATGGATTCCTGTTGCGACAACGCCGACACAGCCCCAACGGATAAACTCACATATCTTATTGTTCGACAATATTTTCGATAGCAATTCCATCGCAATCAATATGAGGCAAAGCTATTAAAGTAAGTTAAATGGTGCAAATCCCGCCATCGCAAAAAAGAATCCCTGCAATATAACGTCTTCCGCGTCTCACAATTTATAATGATTCGCAACCAACAGAATCCCCATCAATAGTGATTGTCTGTTTTAGACAGCACCTACATTTTTGCCAAAAAAACGAGCAACATGCGGCTACGGCATTTAATGTTCGTGTTTCTATCATTCTCAACATTTTAGCATTACATTTGCCCCTATGAAAGCATTGAAAATAACACTCATTAGCGCATACGTTGCGGTGTTGGTCGTGATGGCGGCGGCAACGGTGGTCGAAAAACTGACCGGAACTGCGTTTGCGTCAACCAACATCTATGGTTCGGCATGGTTTTCAGCCGTGTGGGCCGTATTGGCCGTTGCCGGAACAATCTACATTTTCCGTCAGCGAATGTTTGCCAAGCCTGTGCGCTTTGTGCTTCATCTGGCGTTTGTTACAATCCTTGCAGGCGCGCTCATCACTCACATTTTCGGGCTTCAGGGAACCACACACGTGCGGCTTGACGAACCTGCCAAGTTTGCCATTTCGTCCGATGGCGGCAAATTCATCAAACTGCCGTTCAGTATTGAGTTAAACAGCTTTGAGATAGAGACTTACCCTGGCACGCAGTCACCGATGGACTATGTGAGTCGCATCACATTCAAAACCGACAGCGACAGTGCAACTGCATCTGTATCAATGAACAAGATTGCCGAATACCGCAACTGGCGCTTCTACCAGTCGGGCTACGACCCCGACGGATGCGGCACCTATCTATCTGTTTCTCACGATCCTGCGGGCATCGGAATCACTTACGTCGGCTATGCGCTGCTTTTTCTGTCGATGATTCTGATGCTTTTGCTGCCTGGCGAGGGCTTCCGTCAAACACTCAAACGATTGGCAAACAGCAAATTGGCCGTTGCCGCGATTGCATTTTCAACACTTATGCCCCTTTCGGCGATGGCTGGCACTGCAACCGTTCCGCGCGATGTGGCGACGGATTTTGGGCGGCTTCACGCCTACAATGGCGGCCGCATCTGCCCCGTGCAGACCGTGGCACGCAATTTCTGCATCAAACTCTACGGCAAGCCTAACTATAAGGGAATGAGTGCCGAACAAGTTTTTGTCGGCTGGATTTTGAACCCGTCGCAATGGGCCGATGAGCCAATGATTAAACTGAAAGGCGAAGCTCGAAACCTTGTCGGCAACGGGAGTAAATATGTGTCATACAACGACTTTCTTGCCAACAGTGCCAAACTAGACAATGCCCTAAACGACATTTTCGGCGGCAAAAATGTGTCTGGCGCAAAATCAATCCGCGAAGCCGATGAAAAACTAAACATCATTCAGATGCTGCTCAACGGACAAATGCTAAAAATATTCCCATATCAAGCTGACAACCAGATTGTTTGGTATAGTTCAGACGATAACTTGCCGCTTAACATGCCAAATGACGAATGGCTTTTTATAAGGAAATCAATGAATTATGTTGGCGAGTTAGCCTTCACGCACAACTACGACAGTCTGACGCACATCATCGGCAAAATCGGTCAGTATCAAGCAAAAACGGCCGCCAGCGTGTTGCCTACATCCCGCAAAATGAAGGCTGAAATCATCTTTAACACACTGAACCTGACAAAGATACTTGCAATGGCGCTCACCACTATCGGTATCGTCTGCTTCTTTGTCTTCACCATCGGTCTGGCACGCCGAAAACCAACCAACAAGCCGCTTGCCATAGCACTCAACGTTGTTTTGGGTGCGGCACTAATCTACAACCTGACAGCCATCGTTCTACGCGGCTACATCGGCGGGCACTTGCCGCTCTCAAACGGCACCGAGACAATGCAATTCATGTCGGCTTGCGCTATGGTGCTAACTCTTTGTCTGCAAAGGCGTTTCGCGCTCATCACGCCGTTCGGCTTCATCATTTCGGGACTGACGCTGATGGTATCTATGATGGGTGAATCGAACCCGCAAATCACACATCTAATGCCTGTTTTGGCGTCACCGCTGCTGAGCATCCACGTGTGCGTGCTGATGCTCGCCTACACGCTGCTGGCGTTTCTAATGCTCAACGGCATTGCCGCGTTAATTGTAGGTCGCGGTGGCCGCAACACTGAACTTGTTGAGCGTCTGTATGTTGTAAGTCGGCTGATGCTCTACCCTGCACTTTTCCTGCTGACAACTGGCATCTTCATCGGTGCCATTTGGGCAAACCAATCGTGGGGCCGCTATTGGGGTTGGGACCCGAAGGAAGTGTGGGCGCTGATAACGATGCTCATATATGCAATGCCGCTGCACGCATCACTTTTCCCGCATCTGCAAAAACCAAAAATCGCACATATCTTCCTGATTGTGGCCTTTTTGTCGGTACTGATAACCTATTTTGGCGTTAATTTCCTTTTGGGCGGAATGCACAGCTACGCGTAAACTGAAGAATTTGACAATCAATTACTTCGACAAGCAATTTCCGATTGTATTTCTTACAGTGGTGCAAAGTGAGTCGTAAGTGTGGCCGAGCGGATAAATCGGTTTCAAGAATCTGACATTGACCTTCGAAAACAAACGCGGCAGGTGCTTGCCTCGCGGAAGCGCTTCATACGCACCGCTGATGGCAACTGGCACAACTGGCACATTAAGCTCGGCGCTCAAAATAGCGAATGTCTTCTTAAACTCACCCATCGAGCCGTCTTTAGTTCGTGTGCCTTCGGGGAAAATTATGACGTTGCGGCCAAGTTTGAGCAATTCGGCCAATTTCTGAATCGACTCCTTCAAACCATTATGTAAATCCATGACAATCACATTATTGCGACGAGCCATCCGTTGCAGGAACTTACCTTTTACATGCTTCTTCTTCACGTAGAAATAGGTTTTCCGCATGATGGCGGATTTGATGAACGAAGCTACGAAAAGACCGTCGAAAAAGCTCTGATGGTTTGGCGCAATGATGCACGGCCCTTGCGGAATCTGTTCCGAACCCTCGCCGTTAAACCTGAAAATCAGTTTGAACAGCGCCTTGCTAGCATTACGTATAATATTCTGACTGATTGATGTTTTCGGCAGTTTCATCTGCACTTTCTCCTTCAGAATCAGCGACCAATTGACTGTCTCAACCTGGAATTTGGTCTTGTGTTCGGCGACGAAACTTGCCAACGCTTTCAAATTGCTGAAAGCCACCAACTCCGAGTCGGTGAGAGTAACGCCGTACGATTGCAGAATAAACTCTATCAGCCCAACTTTTCCGAGCGAATCGAGAGCAATATCATATTCAATATGATGATTTGCAGACACTTGACAACCAGTCTGCTCTTCAATGAATTTCTTGATTGCAACATACTCCTCGAATGTCGGTTCTGGCTGCGACACTGTCTTCTTAGTGTCGGTTTTAATCATGTCCTGCAGCTTGAAACGCTGGATTTTGCCAAGATTGGTGCGCGGCAGAGGCTCGTCAATAACCGTGAACTTCATTACACGCTTGTAGGCCGACTGACGGGCGTTGAACTCGGGGAAAAATGTCTCTTTCAGATAATTTTTCACATCGTCAATCTCCAGATCGTGAACCTTATTGTAATCGATGCCGACAAGTGCGTGCAACACTCCATTATATTCAGTTACAGCAACTTCTTTCACTATAGGCGATGTTGCCATGATACTCTCCTCAAGTTCTGCAGGATTGATGTTCTTGCCGTTCGACAACACAATAATCTCTTTCTTGCGGCCCGTAATGTGGAGATATCCGTCGTTGTCGAGATAACCCAAGTCGCCAGTATGGAGCCAGCCGCCCTCGAGAATCTGCTCGGTCTCTTTCGGTCGATTGTAGTATCCCTGCATGATATTCGGACCTTTGGCTAAAATCTCACCATCAACAATCTCAATTTGCACACTTTCAAGCCTTTGGCCCGGTGTTCCAACGCGTTCACGTCCTGGACGGTTGAAGGTTATCATAGGCGATGCCTCGCTCATTCCATAGCCTTCCAAGACGGTGAATCCCAACGTTTTATAGAACATTCCAGTCTCAATCGGGAGCGACGCGCCACCACAAACCATAATATCGATGTGGCCGCCAAACGTTTGGTGAACCTTTTTGAAAACAATCTTACCAAGTTTCTTGTTCGGTCTGATTGACAGCAATTTATAGAGAATGCGTCCAACAGCCTTCTGTGATATTTTGGCCAGCACAGCCTTGTGTATCATCTCGTAAAGCCTTGGAACACCGATAATTATAGCCACTTGGTTTTTAGCCAGAGTTTCCATCAAATCGGCACTCTGCATCGACGGCGACATGACCACCGTTGCGCCAATCGAGAGCGGCATAATAACAGAGCCCATCAGCGGCAAAACATGATGCAACGGCAACAGAATCAGCACGCTACGGTCAGGGCGATAAATATCAACATTGCCGCAAACCTCAACGCAGTTGGCACGCAAATTGGCAAACGAGAGCATCACGCCTTTGGGGCTTCCAGTGGTGCCTGATGTGTAAACAATTATGGCTGTTTTGTCATCGGGATAATCGCGTGTAACATATTCGTCTTTAGATATTTCGCACAACTCCAGATTGTCGAAGCAGACGAATTTCGGGAAATATTTGAGTTGCTGGCTGACATCAATCACCATTGAGCAGCTCGGACTGCTGTAAAACACCACCGATGGACGACTGTCGTTGAGCATGTAAGCAAGGTCGTCAATCGAGGCTGTGTGGTCAATCGGAACCACAATCTTGCCATTGAGCCAACCCGCGTAGAACGCAAAAATCCACTCAGGACGGTTTTCTGAATAAATGGCAATCTTGTCGCCCTCTATGTTACGGAACATCTTTGCGTACTGCTGCACGCGCATCTCAACCTCAAAAAAAGTGTAGGTGTAGCCTTTTGTGATTATGGCCGGCTTCTCTTGGTTCGAATAATCTATCATCTAAAAATATACGGAGACTCGATTCTCCTATTTTAAGTTTCACTTCACAAACATCTGTTCCTCTGCATTTTATCCTCAACACATCATCCAAAATCAACACTGCATTTTGGAACAAAATGGTCGAATAAAAGACAAAAACTGTGCCGTTTTTGTTATCAATTTGCATAAACTTTGTAAAAATCGGCTGATGGGCGCTGCAAGACTTGCGTGCTTTTGTATACGATTTTTTAATATGCCATTAATTAAATTCTGCAAACAAACATTTTAGACTGAATTTGATTACCTTTGCGGCTTAATTTTTTAAAGATGAGCAACTTCACAGATTTCGGCCTAAACGACAACATTATCAAGGCAATAGAAGAATTAGGATTTGAGACCCCAACCCCGATTCAAGAGCGAACAATACCAGCCATTATGGCGTCGGACACCGATATTGTGGCTCTGGCGCAAACGGGAACCGGAAAAACTGCTGGGTTCGGTCTGCCAATTCTGCAAAACATCGACACCGAAAACCATGAAGTCCAATGCCTTATCCTATGCCCCACCCGTGAGTTGTGCCTGCAGATTGCCAACGATTTGGGCAAATTTGCAAAATATATGGCGGACGTCAGAATCACTGCCGTTTATGGCGGCTCCAACATCACTCCTCAAATAAAAGAGCTGAAAAGCGGACCTCAGATTGTGGTAGGAACACCTGGCCGCGTGCTCGACACCATCAAACGCAATGCACTAAAAATCAATCATATCAAGCAATTGGTACTTGACGAGGCCGACGAGATGCTGAACATGGGCTTTCAGGAGGACCTCGACAGCATTTTGAGCACCACTCCTGCCGAAAAGCAGACGCTGCTGTTCTCGGCCACCATGCCCGACGGCGTGCGCGAAATTGCAATGAACTACATGCACAACGCCGAAGAGATTGCCGTCGGAAAGCGGAACTCTGGCGCCGAAAATGTCCGCCACGAATATTATATGGTGAAGGCCGCCGACCGCTATCTGGCTCTCAAACGCCTTGCCGACATCAACCCGAACATTTACGGAATTGTCTTCTGCCGCACCCGCTCGGAGACCAAAGAAGTAGCCGACAAGCTGATTCAGGACGGCTACAACGCTGACGCTCTTCACGGCGACCTGTCGCAACCCCAGCGTGACTCTGTGATGAACCGCTTCCGCAACAAATCGCTACAACTGCTCATAGCTACTGATGTTGCCGCCCGTGGCCTGGACGTGAACGACCTGACGCACGTCATCAACTACAATCTGCCCGACGACCCCGAAGTGTATATCCACCGCAGCGGACGCACGGGCCGTGCAGGAAAAACAGGCGTGGCCATGACCATCATCCACTCGCGCGAGACACGCAAGATTAAGAATCTGGAAAAGCTTGTGGGAAAGCCTTTTGAGGCGAAAAAAGTGCCAAACGGAGCCGAAATTTGCGAGAAACGCCTCTACTCCGTTCTCGACAAGTTGGAACGCGTGGAGGTGAACGAGGAGGAAATTGCAGCCTACCTGCCGATGGCTATCAAAAAACTGTCGTGGCTCGACAAGGACGAGCTCATCAAACGTTTCGTATCGCTCGAATTCAACAGATTTATAGACTATTACAAAGATGCTGTAGACCTGAACGTTGAACCGTCGCAAGGCAAGAGCCGAAACGATGGTGAAGAACGCGAAGGCCGCGAAAGCAGAAAAGAGCGCAAGGAACGGAAACAGCAGCGCAATTCTGAAGATTACACTCGATTCCACATCAATGTAGGCACCAAGCGTGGACTGTCGGTGCCGAGACTTTTGGGCATGATAAATGATGCAACCCGTGACAAGAGCATCGACATCGGCCGAATTGACTTGCAACGGAATTTCTCGTTCTTCGAGATTGAAAACTCTGCAGTTGAGAAAGTTACGGAAGCATTCAAAACTGTCACTTACGATAACGAGCCCGTCGAACTTGGTCTGGCTGACAACAAGACTCCGTTCATTGAGCCTGTCCGCAGAAAAAAGAAGAAAAGCGACGATGGCGATAACTATCAGAAAAACAGTCGGAAAGATGACCGCAAAATCAAGATTGACAAAATAAAATTCAACGGGAAGAAGTTCGACGAGTCGGATTTTAACTTTGATTTCTTCAACGAGAAACGCAAACAGCGCGGCCGCAACGATTTCGACAACCTGCAGAGCTACGGCATCTATCCAGAGGATGGCTCAAAAAGGCGCGGTGGCAAAAAAGAACGCCATCATGACAGGCATAAAGAGTCAGGAGCTGGCATTAAATCTCGCAAAAAGGTGCTCAAACAACCGAAAGGCAAAAAGGCTTCGCGGCGGAAGGACAAATAATCTAACACGCGGCAAATCACATATTTACAAAGCATCACCATTGGTGGGGATTCGTCGGTTTTTGTCTTTTTCCCAAACCTCAAGATTGGTAATCTTCGCACCGTCAATATCGAACCGTAGCATTGTGCGTTTAGGGTTGAATCCGTAAACTCCAGCTGCGCCTGGATTCATGTGCAGACAACTGAATTGCTTGTCGTACATCACTTTAAGTATGTGAGAATGCCCGCAAACGAATATCTGCGGACGCTCGGCCGTCAACAGTTGCCGAGCCTTCGGCTCATAACGACCAGGATAGCCGCCAATGTGCATCATCACAATTTTAACCTGCTCAACCTGAAACACTTGCACCTCTGGCACCACCAGACGGACATCGCGGCCATCAATGTTGCCATAGACGGCTGTTGTAGGTTTAAATGCCTGAAAATCTTCGAGCAAAGCGGGACTGCCAATATCGCCCGCATGCCATATCTGGCTGACTGGCTGCAGAAAATATCGCATCGCATCGTCGAAATGCGAATGGGTATCGGATATAAGGCCAATTTTCGTCATCGTTTTTTTTCAAAAATAGCAAAACTCATGATGAAACACGCCATTTGACGAACATGAATTGTGAAAATGCGGATTGCCACACAAATGCCGTCTCGTTTTACGTTTTTTTGCGTTAATTTGTGGTTAGGTATTTAGGAGCAGTTTTACGAACAAATGCACTGAATATGAAACAATTAACATCGATATTGATTCTTTTGGCGCTGTTGGCTGCCTGCGACAAATCTGATTCGTATCAGTTGCCGCCAACGGAAAAGATTGAGTGCCATTATTTTCCGCTCGATTCTGGCGCTTGGCGCGATTTTGATGTTGTTGAGATTAAAATCGATGAACCGATTGCACTTTTCGACACGCAGCAATACATTGTACGTGAGCTCTTTGGCGGAATTTTCATCGACAATGCGGGCGATACTCTGCGTCAGATTGAACGTTTCCGACGAACGAATGAAAGTGAAAAATGGCAGCGGATGAACACTTGGCTGGCATACATCAACGGCACGGAAGTAATTCAAATTGAAGAAAATACGCGAATTATAAAAATGAAACTGCCGCTAACCGTTGGCAAGCAGTGGAACGGCAATGCCTACAACCGCACTGACACGCTGCAGAAGTACCATTTCACCGTCGACAGCATTGACTGCCCCGCCGTGGTGGGCCGCTTCAAGTTCGATTCAGTGCTCACAATATCACAAAAAAACGAGCTGACGGCCATCAGCAAAGTGCTGTTTGCAGAGCGCTACGCAGCTGGAATCGGAATGGTTGAGAAAATTCAAATCGACATATATTCAGACACATACGCGCCCAACATCGACATTGAGAACCGCATAACGCAAGGCACAATGGTTCATCACACACTTATCGGCTTTGGCAAATGACAGATAATCAAGCAATATCGCTTTTTGAGCTTTTACACAACGTCAAAGCGGAACTGAAAGATTCGTTCCCGACGCCAGTGTGGGTGGTTGCCGAAATCATTGAGTTCAGCCAGCGCAACACGGGCCACTGCTATATGGAGCTTGTTGAAAAAGACCAAGATACCGAACGGATGACGGCCAAAGCGAAGGCCACAATCTGGGCAAATGTCTATGCTCGCCTGAGCCCTTATTTTGAATCAGTTACAGGCGAGCCACTGCACGCGGGACTGAAGGTGATGCTGCGCGTCACAGTCGAAATGCACGAGCTTTACGGCTTGAGTCTCAATGTGTTGGACATTGACGCGCAATATACATTGGGCGATATTGCCCAACAGCGTGCAAAAGTGATTGCCCAACTCACCGCCGACGGGGTGATTGATATGAACAAGCAGATTCCGTTGCCGCTTGTCATTCAGCACATTGCAGTGGTATCATCGGACACGGCTGCGGGATGGGGCGATTTCCTCAACCAGTTGGAGAACAACGATTTCGGCTACAAATTCCACGTCAAGTTGTTTCCGGCTCTGGTGCAGGGCGATGGTGCAGCCGAATCGATAATCGCGGCAATGGACAAAATTTTCAGTCGGATAGACGAATTCGACGCGGTAGCCATTATGCGCGGCGGCGGCTCAAAATCCGATTTGAGTTGTTTCGACAATTACGAACTGGCCTACTACGCCGCGCAGTTTCCGCTGCCCATTCTGACAGGTATCGGCCACGAACGCGACGATTCGGTGCTCGACCTTGTGGCCTGCGTACGACTCAAAACACCGACAGCCTTGGCGGCTTTCATTATCGACCGCGCAGCAGCCTTCGAACAGGAACTCACCCAGAAATGCGACTATGTAATTGAAGCTGCCCACCAGCGTATCGAGCAGAATATCAAGCGTGTCGACGACGATTATCACCGATTTGTAATGGGTGTCAAGGCAGCTGTCGGGCATTCGCAGGATCAACTGTCAGGGCTCAACCTTATGGCTAACAGCGCCGTACGCCGCTATTTCGACCTGCAGTCGGCCCAACTGTCGACCTTCGAGCAGAAAATCCGCCTTTTGCCGCAAATCGGAATTGCTACCGGCAACACTCGCCTTGCAACCCTTGAGCAACGCCTTCAAACAGCGCTCACAACTTTCTTCGAAGCCAGGCAGCACCAACTCGACCGCCTTGAGCTTGTCTGCCGCCAAGCCGACCCGCAGAACGTTTTGCAGCGCGGCTACTCAATCGTCCGCTCGAAAGGCAAGGCCGTCACTTCACCAAAGCAGGTGCAAACTGGCGACGAACTAGCTATCCAGATGGCTGACGGAGTGATTGAAAGTGTTGTGAAATAGCATTTTACGAAGAAGCAATTCTGTTTGAATCTCACAATATAAAACACTTCTCTCCTAACTTGCTATCTTTTTTAAATATCGGCTAAAATTGTCGATTAACAATTGTACTTTTGCGCGAATTTGAAAAAATTGTTGAACTTTATAAATATTTGAAACAGTGGGAAAGACACTATTTGACAAGATTTGGGACTCGCACGTCGTTCAGGTTATCCCCGACGGCCCGACCCAACTATACATCGACCGTCTGTATGCTCACGAGGTGACTTCACCCCAGGCATTCGACACTTTGCGCGACAAGGGAATCAAGGTTTTCCGCCCGGAGCAGGTCGTAGCTATGCCCGACCATAACACTCCGTCGGACCAGCAGGAGGTTATCAACGACCCGATTGGCCGCAAACAGGTGGAGACGCTCGCCCGCAACTGCGCTGAATTCGGCATCCGCCACTTTGCAATGGGCACCAAAGACAACGGGATCATCCACGTGGTAGGTCCTGAGAAAGGCCTGTCACTGCCAGGAATGACCATCGTCTGCGGCGACTCACACACATCAACCCACGGAGCCGTTGGCGCTTTGGCAATGGGCATCGGCACCAGCGAGGTGGCCGAAGTGCTGGCCAGCCAGTGCATACTGCAAAGCAAACCTAAAACAATGCGCATAAACATTGAAGGCGAACTGCAGAAAGGTGTGGTTGCCAAGGATATAGCTCTTTACATCATGGCAAAAATGACCACATCTGGCGCAACCGGATATGCCGTTGAATATGCTGGCTCAACTATCCGCAACCTGTCAATGGAAGGCCGTCTGACGCTGTCGAATCTGTCAATTGAAATGGGCTCACGTGCCGGAATCATCGCACCAGACGAGACTACTTTCGAGTATCTGAAAGGCCGCGAATATGCACCCAAAGGTGCCGAGTGGGATAAGGCCGTTGCCTTCTGGCGCACGCTGAAGAGCGACGACGACGCTGTCTTTGACAAGGAGATTACATACCGCGCCGAGGATATCAAACCGCGCATCACCTACGGAACGAACCCTGGCGCAGGAATCGCCATTGACGAGACCGTGCCCGTGCTCGACGGAATGAGCGAGGCCGAAAAGGCACAACTGAATGTGCAACTGAATTATATGCAGTTCAAACCTGGACAGAAACTTGAGGGAACACCCGTGGATTACTGCTTCCTTGGCGCCTGCACCAACGGCCGCATCGAGGATTTCCGCGCTTTCGCATCGGTTGTGAAGGGCAAAAAGAAATCGCCGAACGTTGTGGCATGGCTGGTTCCCGGCTCATGGCTTGTACGTCAGCAGATTATCGACGAAGGTATCGACAAGATTTTGGCTGAGGCTGGATTCGAGTTGCGTCTGCCGTCGTGCTCATCGTGTCTGGCAATGAACCCCGACAAAGTGCCCGCAGGCAAGCTGGCCATCTCAACATCGAACCGCAACTTTGTCGGCCGTCAAGGTCCTGGCGCCCGCACAGTTCTGGCATCGCCGCTTGTTGTTGCCGCCAGCGCCATCACGGGAGTCATCACTGACCCGAGAAAGTTGTAATTATATAATGCACAGATTTATAATGTAATCTGCGTCCGACAAAAACTTTAATATTATGGCAAAGCAAAAATTTAATGTTATAAAATCAACGTGTATTCCCGTTGCGATTGACAACTGCAATACCGACCTGATTATCCCGGCGCGCTATCTTGCAAGCACCACACGCGACCCGAAATTCTTCGGCGACGCCTTCATGCACGACCTTCGCTACGACGCGCAAGGCAAGCCTGTGCCCGATTTTGTGATGAACAAACCTGAATTCTCGGAAGCACCGCACGAAGGCTGCCACGAGATTATCGTTGGCGGACAGAACTGGGGCTCTGGTTCGAGCCGTGAGCACGCTGCCTGGGCTATCGCCGGCTACGGCATCCGCGTAGTCATCTCGTCAAGTTTCGCTGACATCCACCGCAACAACTTGCTCAACTGCTTCGTGCTGCCAGTGATTGTCAGCAGCCAATTCCAGCAGGAGCTGTTCGACTCTATCGCGAAAAATCCGCAAACCATTGTCACTGTTGACGTTCCGAATCAAACCGTAACCAACGAGGCCACAGGTCACTCGGAGAAGTTCGAAATCAACAGTTACAAGAAGCACTGCCTTGTCAACGCACTCGACGACATCGACTATCTGCTGAGTGTTCAGGACAAGACTGAGGCTTTTGAGAAGACGGCAAAGAAGTGGTAAAATGATGGTGAGTAATTGTTAAAAACATTTTTAAGCAAAAACAAGTTTGCATTGACAATTTAGATTCCATTTTTATATATTTGCAAAAATGAGGTTTGTATATGCCTGCAGAAGTGGAAAAATGGTATAAGAACGTAACCAAAGATGATGTCATCTATCTCTTTAAAGGAGAGGTTACCGACCAACTGATTGCTCAGTCACTTGACATTATTGAGCGCCAGTTGGAATCTACACCATTGCCTATTCGCAAGAAAATATACAACGTCCTTGTTGAATGTCTACAGAATCTGTACCATCATTCCGCTGCTTGCCCGATTGAAAAAGAACGTGAGTTCTGCGGGCGTGTTGGTGTATGCCTGCTGTCGGAGCATGAGGGGCACTACCATGTTGTTACGGGCAACTTTGTTGAGCCGCGCCAGAAAGAGTTCCTCACCAAGCATTTGGACAAGATAAACTCTCTTGACAGAGACGGACAAAAGGAGATGTACAAAGAGATTCTTGACAATCAAACTTTCTCCGAGAAAGGCGGAGGTGGTTTGGGAATGGTTGACATTGCAAGAAAATCAGGCAGCAGATTGAATTATAATTTCATTAACTGCGGCAGTGATTATAATTTTTTTACTTTAGATGTTACTTTTAATTGAACAACTTATATAAACAAATAAAATGGATCCTATTTCTATTATCGGAACACCAAAGACTCCAACTGTTACTTTTGAGTCGAATGGTAAACTTGAAATCAAAGGACGTTCAATTCCTGAAAACTCGGTTGAATTCTACAAACCGTTAGTTGATTGGCTTGAGCAATACCTCTCATCTCCTGCTCCACAGACAGAAGTTTCAATAAAACTTGAGTATTTCAACACAAGTAGTTCAAAATGTATACTTGATGTTTTCAAGAAATTGGAAGCCATCTACAAGAGCGGAAATGATGTCGTTATTCTTTGGCACTATGAGGAAGACGACGAAGACATGCTTGAGGCAGGCGAAGACTATCAGTCTATCATCAAGGTGCCGTTCAAGATGGTTGAAATGTCGGATTAATACCACCGTCAATTATATCTGACGATTATTTCAGATTTCAAACCACCTCAACTAATGCCAATAGCATTGGTTTTGAGGTGGTTTTGTTTTAAATCAGTCCGTCAGCCCACAAGGCACGATGCTATAATTTTATAATAATCAAGATTATACAGCAATTACACCATCACACATGGATGGAATTGCTATGCCGATTAATTGAAGATGGTGGTATTGATTTCTCTATAGGTTGGATTGCGAGAACCGCTCCAGAATTCTACGCAACAATCTGCACATCAACGTTATGAACAGCAAAAGGGTATAGAACCAAATCACCAGCATATTTACCCAATATGTTGAACATGGCACTCCAAAAATATTTTTATATGGTGCGTAGAAATGTGCTTTCACCAATGGATGTGTGGGTTCAAGGTAAATTGGATCGGTTTTCTGGTAAAGATTTCCGTTAATCTCCAAAATCCTGTCAAGCGAATTTGTGTTCCGGACAAACGTTGTAAGATTTTCGTTGCTATACATCTTCTTACGTCGCAGAAAATCCTCTCGCTCCTCGTCAGTGCGCTGCATTGAGTTTATCAGATTATCCTTTTGCGCATTGACGTGGTTATACTGCTTATAATAGTACACTTTCAGTTTTCCGAGGAAAGCCTCTAGCTGCTCTATCACTTCAGGTGTTAATTTATTGATATACAATCTGTCAATCTTATCGAATTTGAAATAGCCCATTGCATCAAGAGGTTTGCTCAGTTCGTTTCTGATAACCTCCAAATCTGATTTCACCTTTATTTGGTGCGATGGATTCGAATAATTGCGTTTGCAGAACGCCACTTTGTTATCTATCGTCTTAAGCCAATAATTTTTACGGAAATCACACTGGCTCAACACTTTGTTATATTCGTAAAAATCTTTCTCAAAATCATTTTCCTTAAACTGCTGCACCGTCAGAGCCTCATAAGCCCATCGAGCCGTTATGATTTCGCCATACCATGGAATTTTGTTGGGTTCGGATATTGCAGGATTAAACTTATCGAACGACACAATAATTCCACTCAATATCAACTGCGGAATCACAAGGAACGGTATGAGTATATATATGGTGACAACCGTATCGAAACTATCCGATATGTTCAAGCCCAACAAGCATGAGAAGAACCACGAACTGAACAGTGCAAACCAATAGTAAAAGAACATTCCCCTTACGCCCAACACCACATTACCGACCAGAACAAACAGGAATGCCTGAACTGCTGAAATAGCAAACAAGATTGCCATTTTTGACAAAATGTAACTCGTTCGGCTCAAATTCAGGAACCGCTCGCGTTTTTGTATCTTTCTGTCTTTCACTATTTCTTCTGCACTCACTGACAAGCCCATGAATACCGCCACAATAACCGACATGAAAATGTAGACCGGGATATTCTCATTGGTATAGAAACAATATGCGCCGTTTGCAGGATTGAAATATCTGATTATGAATGCCAACAGAAATGCCAGAATTGGTGACTCAAGAATATTTATCACCATATATTGCCGGTTACTGATTTTCGCCAGCACATCGCGCTCAACAAACACCTTGAACTGCTTGAATTTACCAGGTATCTTAGCTGCATTCTCCGGCAACTCCTTGTATTTTGTTGTAAAATCCAAAGGTTGCTCCTTTGCCGTATCCTGGAAATAGCGGAACCATTCAGCCGGCTGTATTCTTCTGTGGGGCGTCAAGTTGCCGTATTCATCAAGCATCTGCGACTCAACTATGTTGAAAATCTGCTCTGGATTGACATTGCCGCATGTACGGCACTCGCTGTCGTTCCAGTTTGCCTGACGGACTTTCGTTTTGAAATAGATTATGGAATCAACCGGATTTCCGTCGTAAATCAAATAGCCACCCTTGTCAAGTATATACAGATTGTCGAACATCTTGAATATATCAGACGAAGGCTGGTGAATTACCGTGAAGACCAGTTTTCCCTTCAATGTCAACTCTTTGAGAATATCCATGATATTCTCTGAGTCGCGCGACGACAATCCCGACGTCGGCTCATCGAGGAACAAAATGGCCGGCTCGCGGATGAGCTCGAGAGCGATATTAAGTCTTTTGCGCTGTCCGCCGCTGATTTTCTTATTCAACGGACTACCGACAACCATATCTTTTATGTCGAAAAGGCCAAGACTCTTAAGCACTTTCAGCACTTTGCAGTTTATCTGGAAATCCGACAAGTCGTTGAAACAAAGTCTCGCGTTATACAGAAGATTTTGATATACAGTAAGTTCCTCAATCAGCAAATCATCCTGCGACACGAAACCTATCATACCTTCTATCTTCTCGCGCTCCTCATAAATGTCAATACCATTTATCATGACTTGTCCCGACGACGGCCTGCTACTTCCATTCAGCACATTGAGCAGTGTTGTTTTGCCCGAGCCGCTCGCTCCCATGATTCCGACCAGATTGCCCGACTCCTGAACCATATTTATGGGATTCAAGCCTTTGACTCCGCCTTTGAAATAATACTCTACGTCTTTGGCAACAAACTGAATCTTGTTTCCTATCTCGTCGGCGAAATAAAAATTGACGATATCGGAATAATATATGGGTTTCATCTTCGCATCGCGCAACGATGCACCAAGATTCAGAACGTAAACACTGCCCGGCACAAGATTTTGTCCGTTCAGATACAATTCATTGTCACCGAACTTGCGGATAAGGTACATGTTCGACGGTTCGAAATACAAAACCCACAGTTTGTCGTCGAACATTTCGTGATAGTAGTGTCTGATATCCGGGACCGAAGATGTCTTGCGTCCGTCAATGAGCAGGAATTTCGATGATACAGGAATTTCGTTCTCGTCTGAAAGCACAAAATCTCTCAGTAATTGGAAATTATCGGCCGAGAAAAAGAATATTTCCGACACAGCCTGAACAAACTCGAGCTCCTGATCCGACATTTCCTTGCCCGCCTTGATAAACTCAAGAAGCCTGACCAGCACAACCATTTTCTGTCTGATATCAAGCTCCTCATTTATCTGGGTACATATTTTCAACACCTTAACCGAACTTAACGCCAGGTTTTTCTGTTTGCTGCTCTCTTCCTGCTGCTTACGCTGATAGTGAGCATAAAAACCGTCGAAAAGATCAAGATATTCCGAGACGGCGTTGTCGCTAAGTTGTTGGTAGAGAAAAGCCTCAATAATCTGCCTGCCGACTTTATTGTTGGACCTCGGCCCGACAATAATGGCAAACAATTGCATCAACGCTTTTAAGACTTTCTCCCTCATATTTGGTCTGGATTATTGTCTGAAACCGATGAGCATTACAGCCAAGCCTGATGTCATCTCTTTCGAATCAATTTCTGCCTCGATTATACAATCCATTGTGTTTTCGAATTTAAAATCCCAAACTGGTGTGTTCTCAAAATCACGGTTGGTAAACAACAGGTTGCGATCCTGATCGTAAACAGAGAATGCCAGGTTGCCTGCCTCCGTACCGCAATATCCCACCAAACGATAGATTGTACCAGTGTAGAATGTGACATAAAACTCAGCCACATCTCCTTCGTTTAATAAAACAGTATAATACTGACCGTCAGATATGTATGAGTCTGTCATGTGCGACTTGCACTTCTGCACTGATGAAGCCATCTGCGCAAACGGCGCCATTGGTGCCATCACCAACAGCAAAGCCAGAATAATTGAATATTTTCTCATCTTCTATCTGATTTAATTTCACACTCTATTAATTATGCTCTCACGGATAACGCTCACTTTCTCAGCAATTTCGCTCAGCACGTCATCAGAGATTGTTATTTTTGTGACTGATTTCACAATTGTCATTTTCTTTTCAGCATCGATTTCCGGAACCACATAAGTGTATTGCGACTCAACTCCGGCGAAAATGTCGGCCAGTTCAACCAGCTCGTCCAGCAAACCTTCAATCTCCGGTGCATCATGGTAATACGGAGACAAAATCTTAATCAGGTTATCAAGTGGCTGCCTGCTCTCCCCTATGCGCTGAGCCAAAGCATCGCTTTTCGTTTCCACTGTCAGCTGCGACAATATGTACATCGATTCAATCCAACCGCCTGCAAGAACCAAAGCGCCCTCACGCTGCCGCTGAGTTTCCTTCATATAGACATCCATATCGCGATAAGCGCCTGAAACAATGTTCATTAGCGAATCCTTGTCGTTGACATTGTTTTCGATTCGCTCCACAAGTTCTTTGCTGAATGCCGAAGTCAAATCCAAATCATTCGACAGCGATTTAATCACAGAGAAAAGACTGACAATCAGTGGTGCCTGCTCATAAATGCTCATGTAAGCCAAATCAGCTCCGTAAACACCCAAATTGACGCATTTATCGAAACTGCTTGTGTAATTCTGATTGTTTTCCAACGAGTTGAGCAGATTACTATTGAATGAAACGCCAGTATTTCTGACCAACATGGTCAACTGATAAGGTGACGGAAGGCTGAACAGCGTATTGCTGAACTTAATTGTCTGGCTCAGAGAATCGATGTTCTGTATTGACAAATCAATGTCCTTTGCGTGATTTTTTGATGATTTATTGCTGCACGACGTTGCCATTACCGACACTACAGCCAACAAAATCAATGAATGTACAATTGTCTTCATACCTTTTTATGTTACTTAATGCAAGTAACAAAAAAATAACCAATAGTAAAAGGTATAAAACTGAGAAATTTCAAAAAAAATCGGGGCTAAAGGAAAATCATTTCCCGTAAAACTACTGGAAAGCAGTAAACGAGTTGATCATCTCTTTGTATTCTGCCTGTGACAAGTCCTTAACAAAATAATTCACAGGGTTTTGACGTCCTTTGGGTGTTATAACCTCATAGTGCAAATGTGGTCCGGTTGACAAACCTGTATTTCCGACTCTGCCTATTTCGGTTCCACGCGACACTGTATCGCCCACATGAACTGAGAATTTGCTTAAATGCGCGTAACGTGTCTTATATCCAAAACCATGGTCAACAATCACTTGCTTGCCATAGCCGCCAGCATCACTCGATGTTGAAACCACAACTCCGTTACCACTTGCATATACACGACTGCCCTCAGTAGCTGCCATATCCAAACCATCGTGATGCACCTGACGGTGTGTAATCGGGTGCTCGCGCCATCCAAACGGTGACGAAACCCTATAAGCCGTAGGCGCTACAGGTAAAATAGCTGGTATGCTGAGCAAGCTATCATCGCATCGTTTTGCCGAGCGAACAACAGCCTCATACGACTGCATCTGCAAATTGAGTTTTTTAGCGAGGATATCCACCTTTCTATTGTAGTCAACCAGCAAATCAGTGTTGAAATATCCCTCCAGCATCTCATAACGGTTCACACCACCGAAACTTGCCATACGCTTATCAGATGAAAGCGGCGTCATTTTTGCCAGAACACGGTAGCAACTATCGTCATGGAATTGTATTTCTGAAAGGAAGTCTTCTATTTGGATGAATTTGTCGTCGAGGTGTTTGATGTCTGCGATGTATTTATCGCCGATTTTTTTGAGTTGGAGAGCCTCGGCCGAAGGAATCATATTAATATATGAGAGCGACCAACAAACGACTCCTACCGCCAAGGCCGCAAATACAAACTTTCTGCAACGCTTACAATGGTAGGCAAACGTTCGCCTTTCAACAACATACTCTAAGCGTTCGCTATCGTAGATGTATTTATCACTCATATTCCTTAAAATGGTGCGTAAAACTATACATTTTTTGTATAAAACATAACTTTAAGCGATTTTTTTATCAAGAAAATCACGTTTCCCGTGGTTAACTCAGGAAAATTCAGCAGCATTTATATAGGAAAAGGTAACTTGTCAAATAAGTTAAATAATTATATATCTGTAAATTAAACAACAAACAACTCTCGACATGTACCAATTTGGTCTTAAAACTCAAAAAAGTTTGAAAAACATTAAAAAAAATTGCTTTCTGCCGCCAAAACGGAGCCAAAACACAGCATTTTCAAGTGAAATAACCGTCCTCGATGGGAATTATGTTGCATTTAAACATGACAAAATTGAATGATTGTGTATTTTTACAGCGAATTCATATATATGTGGAACGCGGCGCACTAAAAGCGTCAGAAAGCATTTAAAAATCAAATAATTGTTAAAAAAATGAAAAAGACATTGACAACATTGCTGACACTTGCAATATATACCATGCCGTTCGTTGGCAGAGCACAAAGCAACACAATAACCGTAGTTGCCGTGGGCGACGTGATGCTCGGCAGTATACTGCCCAACCGCTCATACCTGCCACCCGAAGGTGAAGAGAAAAAACTCTTTGACGCCGTGAAGCCTTATTTTGACGGCGATGTGGTATTCTGCAACGTGGAAGGCACTTTCGCTGATGATAAAATCGGCGCAAAACGCTGCAACAATCCATCGCAGTGCTACACATTTGGTATGCCGACATCCTTTGCCAAGGTGTATAAAGACGCAGGATTCAACCTCGTAAGCGTCGCCAACAATCACAGCGGTGATTTCAGCGACTACGGCAAGAACAACGCTCGTCAACTTTTCGACAGCCTCGGTATCAATTGGGCTGGCTTTACTGACAAACCGACGGCGGAGTTCACCATCAACGGAGTCAAATATGGATTCTGCGCTTTTGCGCCCAACACTGGCACTGTGTCAATCAACGACATGGAAGGCGCGAAGGCTCTCGTAAAAAAACTCGCTGATTCCTGCGACATTGTAATAGTATCTTTCC
Source organism: Salinivirgaceae bacterium (assembly GCA_017645945.1). GTDB lineage: Bacteria > Bacteroidota > Bacteroidia > Bacteroidales > SZUA-534 > RUG13583. The sequence continues at coordinate 53,699 of JAGCNL010000036.1, read as the reverse complement.
ACGGCGGTGCGGAAGGTCGTAGTTACCAGCACGTACCGAGGACAACAGAGTATTGCTTTGGAGAAAAACGCGGTGATGTATATCTTTTTGCTCACACAATGATTGATAATGGTGCAGACATCGTTCTCGGCCACGGTCCTCATGTAACACGTGCCGTGGAGATTTACAAAAACAAGTTTATCGCGTACTCGATGGGCAATTTTGCCACTTACAGCAACGTGAGCATCACTGCAGAGAGCGGTCTCGCTCCCATTTTCCGCGTCAATATGGATAGCAAGACAGGTGATTTCATCTCGGCAGAGACCATTGCGACCTATCAAACCAAGCCAAACAAAGGCCCACAAATTGACCCGCAAAAGCGTGTAATCAAGGTGATACAAGACCTCACCGCCGAAGACATGAAGGACAACCTCCCCAATATCACTGATGACGGAATTATTACGATAGAGCAATAATTTCACCATCAAACAGCAACGAATTTAAATAATGAGGAGCACCCTCCGTGCCCCTCATTTTTCTTCTTTCCACTACCTTTATTAAGCATGAAGAATGCCCCATTATTCTTATGCTCCTCTCCCGTTATATGACAATACGTCATTAAAAAGAAACGGTTTTACGACAAAATGTCAACAATAAAATTCGGTTTTGCTGCGATGTAAAATGCTATATATAAAAGATTTAACACGCAACACAAGCCCAAAACCGCATTAAAAACATGCAATGGTTTGGATTTTGCTCACTCATGGTCAAAAATCAAAAAAAATATGGCTATGAACACGAATAACTTTACAATCAAGATGCAGGAAGTCTTGGAAAAGGCTTTCAACATTGCGCAAGCAGAAGGCAATCAGGCGGTTGAGACTGGCCACTTGCTGAAAGGCCTGCTGACTGAAGAGCAAAGCATCAGCCGTTACATTCTGCAAAAGCACAATGTGGCGGAAAACGCACTGCTTCAGATAGTTGACAGCGTGATAAAATCGTACGCGAAAGTATCAGGCGGCAGCTTGTACCTGTCGTCGGACTTGAATGCACTGCTGAACAACGCACAGCAAGCAGCAACCAAAAATGGTGACCAGTTTGTTTCGGTTGAGCACATCTGGCTGGCATTTTTCAGCATCAACGACCAGATAACCAAATTGTTGCAAGACCAAGGATTGAGCCGCAAATCGGTTGAGAATTGCATCAAGGAAATCACCAAAGGCGAGAAAGTTACGAGCCAGTCGGCTGAAGAAAGTTATATGGCGCTATCAAAATACGCCGTAAACCTCAATGAGCAGGCTGCAACAGGCAAACTCGACCCTGTGATTGGACGTGACGATGAAATCAGACGTATCTTGCAGATTCTGAGCCGAAGAACAAAGAACAACCCTATTCTGATTGGCGAGCCTGGCACGGGCAAAACAGCCATTGCCGAAGGCATCGCGCACCGAATTGTCAAGAACGACGTACCAGAAAACCTGAAAACCAAAAAGTTATACTCACTCGATATGGGTGCATTGGTTGCTGGTGCTAAATACAAAGGCGAGTTTGAAGAAAGGCTGAAAAGCGTTGTTAATGAAGTGATTAAATCGGATGGCGAAATAATCTTGTTCATTGATGAAATTCACACTCTGGTGGGTGCTGGAAAGAGCGAAGGCGCTATGGATGCGGCCAACATTCTAAAACCCGCACTGGCCCGTGGCGACCTGCGTGTGATTGGCGCAACGACGCTCGATGAGTATCAAAAGTATTTTGAAAAAGACAAGGCGCTTGAACGTCGTTTCCAGATTGTAATGGTTGACGAACCCGACATAAATAGCTCAATATCAATACTTCGTGGTTTGAAAGAACGCTACGAGATGCACCACAAAGTGCAGATCTTGGATGATGCGATAATCGCTGCCGTGGAACTGTCGAACCGCTACATAACTGACCGTTTCATGCCTGACAAGGCTATCGACTTGATTGACGAAGCTGCGTCGAAACTGAGGCTGGAAATGAATTCGGTGCCTGAAGACATCGACGAACTGCAGCGTGACATAATGCAGTTGGAAATTGAACGCGAGGCCATCAAACGTGAGGGTAACAAGGCTAAAATCAACTCAATCAGCGAGGAATTGAACGCGAAGAATACCGAACTGACATCAAAAATGGCAAAATGGAAGTCGGAAAAGGCGATTCTGGACGACATCCAAAGCAAGAAAAAACAGATTGAGGACTTGAAATATCAAGCCACACAGGCCGAACGCAGCGGCGACTACGGCAAGGTGGCCGAAATCCGCTACGGCCGAATCAAAGAGTGCGAGGCTGCCATCGAGAAGCAAAAAGCACTGCTCGAAGGCTCTGACACAATGATTCGCGAGGTGGTCACACCTGAAGATATTGCTGAAGTGGTGTCGAAATGGACTCACATTCCTGTAACGAAAATGCTTCAGACAGAGCGAGATAAGCTTATCAACCTTGAAGACGAACTGCACAAGCGCGTCATTGGGCAAGACCACGCCATCGAGGCCATCGCAAACGCCGTGCGCCGCAGCCGTGCTGGACTTCAGGACGCTAATAAACCAATTGGCTCGTTCATCTTTTTGGGCACCACGGGCGTGGGCAAGACCGAACTGGCAAAGGCTCTGGCTGGGTTCCTGTTCAATGACGAGAACCAGATGACCAGGATTGATATGTCGGAATACCAAGAGCGGCACTCAGTGTCAAGGCTGATTGGCGCGCCTCCGGGATACGTTGGCTACGACGAGGGCGGACAGCTGACTGAAGCCGTCAGACGGAAACCATACTCGGTTGTGCTGCTCGACGAGATTGAGAAAGCGCACCCCGACGTGTTCAACATCCTGCTTCAGGTGCTCGACGATGGCCGTCTGACCGACAACAAAGGTCGAACGGTGAACTTCAAGAACACCATTATAATAATGACATCGAATCTGGGTTCGGACATTATCCAACGCGAATTTTCAGCAATGACCGACAGCAACCGCCGCGAGGTGATGGACAAGGCGCAGAGCGAAGTGATGGGGCTGCTACGGGCGTCGATGAAGCCAGAATTTCTGAACCGTATCGACGAGATTATAATGTTCACACCGCTGTTCAAGGACGATGTGCGCCAGATAGTGAAACTGCAAATCGCACGTTTGGCTGACCGCCTGGCCAAAAACGGCATCAGCATTGAGGCCAACGAGCAAGCCATCGACCTGATTGCAAGCGAAGGCTACGACGTAACTTTAGGCGCCCGACCAATAAAACGGCTGATTGAACGTGCCGTGCTGAATCCGCTGTCGTCGGCAATCATCAAGGGGGATATCGACAACACAAAGAAAATTGTGATTGATGGATGCGGCGGAACTATCAGACTAACAAATGGATAAAGGCTGAGACACGACAAATCCGCACTTGCGAAAACAGGTGCGGATTTTTTTTGTGCTTTCGGAGAAGCAAACCCAGAAGTGCACCATATTAATGTGCGTAATTCGGAGACTCGCACCCGATTTTCGTTATTTACATTTTTCGGTTACCTTTGCGCCATAACATTCGGTTCATCCGATTTTATTGAAAGATATGAATATAGACGAAATCGACGACTTCAGTTACCGACGCAAAAATGAGTACAACGCCGAGCAGACATCGGCGCTGACCGACCTTTACCGCCAAATTCTCATCAACATTGGCGAAAATCCCGAACGCGAAGGGCTGGAAAAATCGCCCGAGCGCATCGCTAAGGCCGTGCAGTTCCTGACGCAGGGCTACTATCAGGACCCGAAAGCCATTCTCGAGAGCGCAATGTTCAAAGAGCAATACTCGCAGATGGTGATTGTCAAGGACATAGAGGTGTTCTCATTCTGCGAGCACCATATGCTGCCGTTCTTCGGCAAGGCGCACGTGGCCTACATCCCCAACGGCTACATCACGGGATTAAGCAAAATTGCGCGTGTTGTCGATGCCTATTCGCGCCGCCTGCAAGTTCAAGAACGGCTCACCAACCAAATCAAAGACTGCATCCAGCAGACGCTGCACCCGCTGGGCGTTGCAGTGGTGATTGAAGCACAGCACATGTGCATGATGATGCGCGGTGTCGAGAAACAGGAATCGTGCACCACCACTTCGGCGTTCACTGGTCTGTTTATGAAGAGCAACGCCACCCGCGCCGAATTTATCAACCTGCTCGGTAAAAAACTGCATTGATACGCTGCCCTAATGGCACGCTTTTTGCCTATCAAAAGGCGCATTTCGGGGCTGCAAGGCCGCAAACGCTCGTTTGCCAATCGCCTGTGCGCAAATCCGAAATCAGAATTTTGAATTATATTAAAAATTAAAACATTGATATGAAAGCATTTGTATTCCCTGGACAGGGGTCTCAATTTGTGGGTATGGGCAAGGACCTGTACGACAATTCGGCTTTGGCCAAAGAACTTTTCGACCGCGCAAACCAGATTCTCGGTTTCGACATCACAAGCCTGATGTTCAGCGGCACCGACGAAGACCTGAAACAGACAAAGGTTACGCAACCTGCCGTTTTCCTTCACTCGGTGATTATGGCTAAAGTGCTTGGCGACAAGTTCAAACCCGATATGACCGCAGGCCACTCGCTTGGTGAGTTCTCGGCTTTGGTAGCTGCTGGTGCTCTGTCGTTCGACGATGGTTTGACCTTGGTTTCAAAACGTGCGCATGCAATGCAGAAAGCTTGCGAGTTGAATCCATCGACAATGGCAGCAATTATTGGCATGGAAGATGCTGTGATTGAGCAAGTTTGCGCAGAAATTGACGGAATTGTTCCTGCCAACTACAACTGCCCTGGACAGCTGGTAATCTCGGGCACCAACGAAGGCATCGACAAAGCCATTGCAAAATTCACTGAAATGGGCGCCAAACGAGCTCTCAAGCTGTCAGTTAGCGGAGGTTTCCACTCGCCAATGATGGAGCCAGCCCGTGCCGAACTCGAGAAAGCCATCAACGAAGTGTCGTTCTCGAAGCCGATTTGCCCTGTTTATCAGAATGTAACAGCAAGTCCTGTGACCGACCCTGCTGAAATCAAACGCAACTTGGTGGCACAGCTCACATCGCCAGTTCGTTGGACACAAACAATGCAAAATATGATTGCCAACGGCCTGACAGAGATTGTTGAAGTTGGTCCTGGCGCTGTTCTTCAAGGACTTATGCGCAAAATCAACCGCGACATCACGGCCACAGCCGCACAAAGCGAACTGGGCGCATAAATCGCAGAAGCGAGAACAGAATAAAGCAAGCCGTCGGGCGGTCAAAAATGGCTGCCAGACGGTTTTTGCAGTTTTAGAGACCTTGGTTATCAGCGGTTGATAAAAAGAAAACTCAAAAACGCCGAAAAGTTTTTAAAGTTACCCGCCGATAGGTATCTTTGACCGCCGATTTTTTTGTCGGCACATATTTTTAAATGTAACGCAAAAAGTTTCCGTGTTCGGACAATTAAAATTCATAAACGTATGGAACTCAACGAATTGACAGCAATAGGCCCCATTGACGGCCGCTATCGCTCAAAAACCGAATCGCTCGACAAATATTTCTCGGAATTCGGACTTATCCGCTACCGCGTTTTAGTTGAATGTGAGTATTTTATAGCACTTTGCAACATTCCGCTCAAGAATCTTAAAGGTGTTGACAAGGGCTGCTTCGAGCAAATCCGCAAAATCTACAACGACTTCTCGTTCGACGACGCGCTGCGTATCAAGGAGATAGAAAAGACCACCAACCACGATGTGAAGGCGGTTGAATATTTCTTGAAAGAGAAGTTCGATGTGCTGGGACTGGCTGATTACAAGGAGTTTATCCATTTCGGACTGACATCGCAGGATATCAACAACACTGCCATTCCCTACTCGCTGCGTGATGCAATCAAGGATGTTTACTATCCGCTCATCGAGCAGATTATCAACACCTTGGCCGACATGGCCGAGCAGTGGAAGCACGTGGCAATGCTGGCTCACACTCATGGACAGCCCGCATCTCCAACCCGTTTAGGCAAGGAGCTGATGGTGTTCGTTGAAAGACTTAACAAGCAACTCGAACTGCTCAAGAGCATTCCGTGCTCGGCAAAATTCGGCGGCGCAACAGGCGGTTTCAACGCTCACATGGTGGCCTATCCAGAGATTGACTGGGTTGAGTTCGCCAACAATTTCGTGGGCAACGTTCTGCATCTGGAGCGTCTGCAAACAACCACCCAAATTGCTCATTATGATGACCTTGGCGCCATCTTCGATAACTTCAAACGCATCAACACCATCCTTATCGACCTCTGCCGCGACATTTGGACATACATCTCGATGGAGTATTTCAAGCAGAAAATCAAGGCTGGAGAGGTTGGTTCGTCGGCAATGCCGCACAAGGTTAACCCAATTGATTTTGAGAACGCCGAAGGCAACCTGGGCGTGGCCAACGCTGTGTTTGAGCACTTCTCGGCCAAACTGCCAATCTCGCGTATGCAGCGCGACCTGACCGACTCAACCGTTCTGCGCAACATTGGCGTGCCACTCGGCCACACCGTCATCGCACTCAAATCGCTGCAGAAAGGCCTTGGGAAACTGATACTTAACGAAGACAAACTGAAGGCCGACCTTGAAGCCAACTGGAGCGTGGTTGCCGAAGCCCTGCAGACCATTCTGCGCCGCGAAGGCTACCCGAAACCCTACGAAACGCTCAAGGAACTGACGCGCACCAACTCGAAAGTTACCGAGCAATCGATTCACGAATTCATTCAGACACTGAACGTTAGCGACTCAGTGAAAGAGGAAATGATGAAGATTACACCGCACAACTACACAGGTATTTATTTCTAAAAAGCTGATAATGAAAGGACTAAAACGGATATTACAATATGTTTTCCCGCGCTACACGGGGCAGGCCATGCTGAATTTTCTGTTCATCGGACTGTCAACGATAGGCGGATTGTGCTCATTCACAATGGTTATCCCGTTTCTGGATGTTCTGTTCGACCAGACAATCGAAACGCCCACACTTGCAGAGTTCGACTGGAGTGTTGAATCGGCAAAAAGCATATTTAACTATCATTTAGTCAACATTATAAACGAATATGGAAAGCCGTCGGCACTGCTTTACCTTTCGGCATTCATCATGGTTGCCATACTGATTAAAACAGCCTTCTGGTATGCCTCAAAACTTTCCATGATAAATATCCGCTACAGCATCATCCGCGACTTGCGTAACTCATTGTATAACAAGATTACACGCCTTTCGCTCGGCTTTTATTCTGATGAGCACAAGGGCGATGTAATGTCGCGCATGACCAACGATGTGAATGAGGTTGAATACTCGGTTTTCCGTTCGTTCGATGTGATTTTCAAAGACCCGATAACACTGATTGCGTCGATGGCTTTGCTCATATACATGAGTCCGAAACTAACTCTGTTTGTGGTGATTATGCTTCCGATTTCAGGTGGAATTGTCGGAAAAATCGGCCACACCTTGCGCAAAAACTCGACTGTAGTTCAGAGCAAACTCGGCAGCCTGATGTCGCTCATTGAGGAGACTTTGGGCGGTTTACGGATAATCAAGTCGTTCAACGCTCACGGCAAGGTTTACAACACGTTCAGCGGCGAGAATTACGAGTTCATCCGCGAGTCGAAACGCATGATGCGCCGCCGCGAGCTGGCCAGCCCGTTGAGCGAATTCCTAGGCTCGCTGATTCTGATTGTCGTGCTGTGGTTCGGCGGCAGCCTTGTGCTGAATGGTGATGAATCGCTTTCGAGTTCGGCGCTGATTGGCTATCTGGTGATTTTCTCGCAGATGATTCAGCCCGCAAAGCAGATTATCGACGCCTGGTACAGCATCCAGAAAGGCCTCGCCTCTAGCGACCGTATCGACGAGCTGCTCAATGCCGAAGTATCCATCCGCGACTGCGAAAACCCGAAACCGATTGCCAAATTCGATAGCGAGATTGAGTACCGCAACGTGTCGTTCAAATATGTTAACGATTTGGTTCTCAAAGATGTAAATCTAACTGTCAAGAAAGGACAGACGGTTGCGCTTGTCGGGCAGTCGGGTTCTGGAAAATCGACAATGGTTGACCTTCTGCCGCGCTTCTACGATGTTATCGGCGGCGGAATCTACGTTGACGGCACCAACATCAAAGACTTGAAAATCGTTGATTTACGACATCTGATGGGCATTGTTGGACAAGAGAGTTTCCTGTTCAACGACACCATTTTCAACAACATAGCATTCGGCGTTGAACACGCCACAATGGAACAAGTGATTGAGGCCGCCAAAATCGCCAACGCGCACGATTTCATTATGGAAACGCCCGACGGTTACCAAAGTACCGTTGGCGACCGTGGCAGCAAGCTCTCGGGCGGTCAGCGGCAGCGCATCAGCATTGCGCGCGCCATCTTGGCCAACCCACCGATTATGATTCTCGACGAAGCCACGTCGGCCCTCGATACCGAATCGGAGAAACTCGTGCAGGATGCACTCTTCCGCCTGATGGAGAACCGCACGTCAATCGTCATCGCCCACCGCCTCTCAACGGTTGTGAACGCAGACCTGATTTGCGTTCTGCAAGACGGCGAGATTATCGAGCGCGGCACTCACGCCGAGCTGATGGCAAAGGGCGGACAGTACAAGAAACTGCACGATATTCAGACATTTGCGTAGTTTTTTCGCTTATTTTATGTGAAAAGTTGTTTGCGGCTGCAACTCCAACTTTTTTCATATTTTTGGAGTTGATAATATCTCGAATATGAACGCGAAACAACTGATAACTATTTGTCTGTTAGCCGCAGCCAGCATTGCAACGGCCTCGGCTCAAGACACAATTATGCTGATGCGCGGCAAGCGTCTGCTCGTTAGCGACAGCAAAGTCGAAATCACCGCCAAAGGCGACACTGTGGTCAGTTACCAACTGCCCAACGGAAAGCACAAGAGCAAAAACGCGTATAAAGTATTCTCAATCAGCAATAAAGATGGTGAGCAAGTGCTTTACACGCCCGAAACTCTCGAAGATGAACTGACTGTTGAGCAGATGCGCAGATTTCTGCAAGGCAAAGCCGATTTCAGCCACGGATTCAGCTGGGGATTCTTTGCTGGAGGCGTGGCCGCCACAACAGCGGGCGCTTTTGTTCCCTCTATCCGATTCAATGTGGGCAGCAGCAACGCCGCCATACCAATTGGCCTGATAGTGCCGTTCGGTTATGTGTACGTGGTTGGCAACACCACTAAAGCTGCCGAAAAACTTAAAGCACAAAATCCAAACATGCCTGACGATGAATACTATATGCTTGGCGCACAGGCGGCTGTCAGCCAGCAGCGCGTAATTAGCGGTGCACTCGGCATACTTTCAGGCGGAGTTATTTGGGGAGTTGTGGCAGCCATCAGCGATTAGAAAACCATGCTGCATCAGATTCACATACAGAATTATGCGTTAATCGATGAACTGACTGTCGATTTTACTGACGGCTTTTCGACGCTCACAGGCGAGACTGGCGCAGGAAAGTCGATTCTGCTTGGTGCGCTGATGCTGGCTCTCGGCAATCGCGCCGACACTGCGGCCATTGGCAATGCTGGGCAGAAATGCGTGGTTGAAGCCACATTCAACGTCAAGCCGTATCACCTTGAAAAGATTTTTGAAGAGCTTGACCTTGATTATCAGGATGAAACGATAATCCGCCGCGAACTGCTTACCAATGGAAAATCGCGTGCTTTTGTCAACGATACGCCAGTTAACCTGAACGCGCTCAAAGATTTAGGCCGCCATCTGATTGACATTCACTCGCAGCACGAGAATCTTGAACTGAACAACAACCTGTTTCAGTTGCGTGTGGTTGATGCAGCCGCTCAAAACGCTGATTTACAGAAACAATACTCGGCTGCTTTTGCCGATTACAAGCGCCTGCAAGCCGAACTTGCCGATTTGAAGGAAAACGCGCGCCAGATGTCGGCCGATTACGATTATAATCAATTCCAATACAACCAGTTAACCGAATTCAAACTCGACAACATCGACCAGGAAGAGATGGAAAATGAATTCCAGACGCTATCGAATGTTGTTGATATTCAGCAGAATTTGAGTTCGGCGCTTTATGTTCTGCAAGACGGCGAGCAGAACATTATTTCGGAACTGTCGCAAGTGCGTCAGGCCGTGCAGCAAACGCAGCGCTACTTCCAAAAATCGGAAGAGTATCTGCAAAGGCTTGAGCCAGTGATAATTGAGATTAAAGACCTGGCACAAGAGATGGAAAGCGATGTGCAACGACTTGAGAATCAACCTGAACGGCTCGAAGAATTGCGCTCAAAACTCGACAAACTCTACAGCCTCATGCAAAAACATCAGGCAAAAGATGTGGCCGAACTAATCGCAATCAGAGATGATTTGGAGGCAAAACTCAATAAATCTGACAATTACGATGCTGCGATTGAGCAATTGCAAAAGCAACTCGCCGAAGCAACCGACCGCGCCACAACGTTGGCCGCAAAACTTTCAAAGAGCCGCCACAGCGTAATCGAGGCGCTAGCAAAGCAGATTTGCAGCCACCTGACAGGGCTCGGGATGCCAAACGCACAATTGCAGATAACGCTGACCGACACTGGCTCACTCACGCCCACTGGCCGCGACAGCGCGAATTTTATGTTCACCGCCAACCGCAACCACGAATTGCAGAACATCTCGAAAATCGCATCGGGCGGTGAAATCAGCCGTTTAATGTTGAGTATCAAGGCTATATTGTCAAAATCAGTTGCTCTGCCGACTGTCATTTTCGATGAGATTGACACTGGTGTTTCGGGTGACATCGCTCACAAGATGGGCGAACTTATGTCGCTGATGGCCAAACAGATGCAAGTGATAACCATCACCCACTTGCCGCAAATTGCCGCAAAAGGTGCCGTGCAATACCGTGTGTCGAAAAACGACGAGGGCGGCACCACGCACACCATTGTTGACAAACTCTCTGATGCAGAGCGAGTTGACGAGATTGCACGGATGTTAAGCGGCAAAAATATCACCGCCGAGGCGCGTGAGAACGCCAAGTCCCTTCTGAAAGGATAACACACTATAAACCACTAATTTATACCACATTTTATGGACAATTTTCAATTTTACAGCCCAACCGAATTCGTGTTTGGTAAGGGCACGGAGAACGAAGCGGGCAAGTACGTTCGCAAACATGGCGGCACTAAAGTGCTGATTCACTATGGTTCAGGCTCGGTTGTCAGAACTGGACTGCTTGAGCGCGTCAAAAAATCGCTGGCTGCCGAAAGCATCAGTTTTGTTGAATTGGGCGGCGTGAAACCCAATCCGCGCGACACCAAAGTGCGTGAAGGCATTGCTCTGGCAAAGGCCGAAAAGGTTGATTTCATCCTTTCGGTTGGCGGCGGCTCGTGCATCGACAGTTCAAAGGCCATTGCCGCTGGCGTCTGCTACGACGGCGATTTCTGGGATTTGTACGGAACTGGTCTTGAGATTAAAAAGGCTCTGCCGATTGGCACCGTGCTGACTATAGCCGCTGCTGGAAGCGAGGGCTCGGGTGCATCGGTCATCACTCGCGAGGAAGGTCTGCTCAAGCGCGACGCCTGCTCTGACCTTATCCGTCCGCGATTCTCAATCCTGAATCCTGAACTCACCTGCACCCTGCCAGCCTACCAGACGGCTTGCGGCGCAACCGACATCATGGCGCACGTTTTTGAACGCTATTTCACTAATACCGAAGAAGTTGAGGTGACCGACCGCTTGTGCGAGGCCATCTTGCTGACAATGATTAAGGAAACACCGCGCGTCATTGCCGACCCGAACAACTACGAGGCCCGCGCCAACATTATGTGGGCTGGAACGGTTGCTCACAACGACATTGTGGGCGTCGGCCGCAGCCAGGACTGGAACAGTCACTGCATTGAGCACGAATTGTCGGGCCTGTATGATGTTGCTCACGGCGCTGGACTGGCCGTGGTTATGCCGTCGTGGATGGAATTTACAATGAATCACAACGTTATGCGATTTGCACAGGTTGCCACCCGTGTTTGGGGCTGCCAAATGAACTTCGAGAATCCTGCCGCCACGGCGCTCGAGGGCATAAAATGCTTCCGCCGATTCCTGTCGTCAATCGGAATGCCAATCAACTTTGAGCAACTTGGCGCCAAAGAATCTGATATTCCATTGTTAGCCAAGAAGATGGGTATTAACGGCACAACAGGCGGATTCGTGAAACTCACCACCGCTGATGTTGAAACCATTCTGCACATCGCCGCAAAGGCAACTGTCTGAAAAGGATAGATTATTTAACGATAAAGGCTCTCCGAACAACTTCGAAGGGCCTTTTTTATTAAGGTTCGGATGGTTTGCGTCCGAAAATTTCACTCTCAAAATCCCCGTTTCGTATACAGCAACCCCCGTTTTGTATACAATTCAAAATTGGTGATTGGCGGCCACCTACTTTTGGCACCAGAATCAAAAAACAAAATTGAATATGAAACGGATTTTATTTCTTGCAGTTTGCTTAATGCTTCAGAATCAGATTGTTGAAGCACAGTCGTTCACTCAAAACATTAGAGGCGTGGTTTTCGACGCGGCGTCAGGAATGCCAGTGCCGTTTGCCACTGTTTACGTTGAGGACCAGCCGACACAGGGTGCGGCAGCCGACACCGCAGGTCGGTTTGTGATTAAAAACGTGACCGTTGGCCGCCATACCGTTATTGTTCAGACAATCGGCTATGAACCGCTGATAATGAAAGAGTTGATGGTGTCGTCGGCGAAAGAGACATACATTGAGGCAGGTCTGCACGAGTCGGTGACAGCGCTTGACGAGGTTACGGTTCGTCCGCAAATCAACAAGCAGCAGCCGCTCAACAAGATGGCTTCGACGGGTGCGCGAATGCTCTCGATTGAAGAGGCCAGCCGCTACGCAGGCGGTTTCGGCGACCCCGCGCGTTTGGCAAGTTCGTTTGCGGGTGTGTCGCAGGATGGTTGCACCAACGGCATTTCAATCCACGGCAACGCACCGCATTTGCTCGCGTGGCGCATTGAGGGAATCGAGATTCCAAACCCCAACCACTTTGCTGACATTTCGGTTGCGGGCGGCGGATTGGTATCGTCGTTAAGTGCCTTTGTAGTAGGTAATTCCGACTTCTTTACGGCGGCTTTTCCTGCCGAATATGGCGATGCCGTTTCGGGCGTTTTCGATATGAAACTGCGCCAGGGCAACAACGACAAGTATGAGCACACCTTCCAGTTGGGCACATTGGGTATCGATTTTGCGTCGGAAGGCCCTATCGGCAAGGACCGAAAGGCTTCATATATAGTTAATTACCGATATTCGTCATTGGGTTTGGCGTCGAAAATGGATTGGGTTGATATGGGCGGCGAAGTGGTTGATTATCAGGACTTGAACTTCAAAATTAATCTGCCTACAAAATCGGCGGGAACGTTCGCAGTTTGGGGTACGGGGCTTATCGACACCGATGAGAAAATCGTTTCCGACACCACCGAATGGGAAACCAGTTTCGACATTAATCAGGGAAAATCGAAACAAAAAATGGGCGCTATCGGCTTGAAACACCATATTTTACTGCCGCGCGGCGGACAACTCACAACCACTTTGGCCGCCACCGCCAACACAATGGAAGCCGACCGTAAATCGTACAATTTCAGCACTAACGCCTACGACCTTCCCGCTGTTGTAATGTCGACAAGTTACACCGACCTGATTGCCGATGTGGCCCACAGCCGTAAGGTTTCGGCGCGCTACACAATGAAAAACGGCGTTCACTACACGCATTTCCTTTACGACATTCAGATGCAGCACGGCGACACTATCGGACAGCCGCTCTACACGGTGTTTGAAGCCGACGGCGAGTCGGGGTTGCTGTCGGCCTACACGAGCCACCAGTTGAGTTTGAGCAACGAGTTGACGCTCACCGCAGGTCTGAATCTCGAGAGCCTGCGCCTGAACGGTGCCGTCAGCCTTGAGCCACGTGTGGGACTGCGTTGGCAGCCAACCGCCCGCTCGACTTTCGCTGCCGCCTACGGTCTGCACAGCCGCCGCGAGAAAACCGATGTCTATTTTGTGAAAATCGGCGGCGAATTGGTCAACAAAGACCTTGATTTCACTAAAGCACACCACTTTATGCTGTCGTACAGCCTGAAACTCACCGACAACTCGTTACTCAAAATCGAGCCGTTCTACCAGCACCTTTATAATGTCCCCGTTGAGGAAGGCACTTCGTTCTCTGTGCTCAACCATATCAATTATTATATCGACAAGGCATTGGTTAACAAAGGTTTGGGAAGAAATTACGGTGTCGATATCACGCTTGAGCGATATCTGAACAACGGTTGGTACGGAATGACCACGGCTTCGATTTTCAGTTCGCGCTACCGCGGCGGCGACGGCAAATGGTACCACTCGCGCTACGATAGAAACTACGTTATCAATGTGTTAGGCGGCAAAGAGTGGATGTTCGGAAGCGAGAAGCAGAACGTTTTTGCGCTGAACGCGAAAATCACCGTCCAGGGTGGCGACCGTCACGCGCCAGTGGCCGACGATGTTACGCCCTACGAGATTATCCATTCGTCGGAAGGTGCCGCACGCCTTGACGAGACCCGCGCTTTCACCGAGCAGTACGGCACGGCCATTGCCTACAACTATTCGGCCCGCGTCACCATTAACAAACACCGCGTGTCGCACAGTTTCGTTATCGATATGACTCAAAACAAGGGCTACTACGACCACGTTTACAACCTGCGCACCCATAAAATTGAGCCGTACACCGTGAAATTGACTCTGCCGAATATTGCTTATAAACTTGAATTTTAATGGGTTGATGGATGTTTAAATTTGCTAACACAGATGTTACTAACAAGTTTGTTACTAACAATGTTGTTAGCAAATTAAAAAGTAATTATCTTTGCCGATATAAATGATGTAACTATGGACAATCCGTTTGTATATGGAGTAGCAGCCGACAACGCACATTTTATCGGCAGAGAAGATGAGGCAAGGCGTCTGATGATGAATTTTAGCAATGGCATCAACACCATTCTGATTTCGCAGCGGCGATTGGGCAAAACTTCGCTTGTTAACAATGTTATTGAGCGAATGGCTGACAATAAAAACGTGAGAATCATCAAGATGGATGCGTTTGCCTGCAAAGATGAGAGCGATTTTTATGTGATGTTCGCCACCGAAATCATCCGCCAGATAAGCAGCAAGGCCGAATCACTGATTGAGAACGCCAAACGCTTCCTTTCGAGCCTTGTGCCAAAATTATCTGTGGAGCAGAGCGGAGACATTTCGTTCTCGCTCGAAACAACTGATAAACAATACAATGCCGATGTCTTGTCATTGCCAGAACGCATTGCTGTTGAAAAAGGAATCCGAATTGTGGTCTGCATCGATGAGTTTCAGCAAATTGGTGAATTTACTGATTCACTGTCGTTTCAGAAGAAACTGCGGTCGGTATGGCAACATCAGCACAACACAAACTATTGTCTGTTTGGCAGCAAGCGGCATCTTCTTATGAATATGTTCGGCAAGGCCAGTTACCCTTTTTACAAATTTGGCGACATCATTTTTCTCGAAAAAATCCCCGTCGAACGTTGGGTAGAGTACATTCAACGGCAGTTCTCGAATACAGGCAAATCGATTTCGAGCGAAATCTGCGAGGCAATTTGCAGTTATGTCGAGGGCAATTCGTCATACGTTCAGCAACTTGCGTGGTTGCTTTGGGCGCGGACGGATACCGCAGCAACCGAATTGGGTCTCGAATTGGCAAAGCAGGATTTGTTGCAGCAAAACCACATCCTTTTCCTGAATTACATAAGCAATCTGTCGAGTTATCAAATACGTGCTGTTCAGGCAATTGCCGAAGGTCACACAACCGACCTTTCGACCAGCAATGTGATTTTCGACTATCGATTGAGTTCGACCGCGAATGTGAGCCGAGTGAAAAAAGCCTTGGAAGAAAAGGAGTTTGTGGAAATAACAGGCAAAAACGTGGAATTGTCCGACCCCATTTTTGGTCGTTGGGTGCTTCGGAATCTGAAAACTTACATTTAGACAAGGATTGAAAACAAGCAAAATCACCATTCTTCAAACTTTTCCCTAACTTTGTCTTGAATCGCACAAATCGCATTTATTATGCTATTCCAGAAGAATATTCTCAAGAAATACACCGATGCCGTGCCGCAGGATGTTGTGGCGCAGGCTTGGCAGCAGTATCAGTCGTACTTCCTGAACCCCGAAATTCAGGCCAATATTCGCCAGAGCAAAGAGGAACAGTTTCAGGAGGGATTCCTTCGCGAATTGTTTGTCAAGGTGTTGGGCTACACGCTCAATCCGTCGCCCGACTACAACCTGATTACCGAGCAGAAGAACGAGACCAACTCGAAGAAAGCCGACGGCGCCATTCTGGAGGATGGCAAGGTGGTGGGCGTTATCGAACTTAAAGACCACAAAACCACCGATTTATCGAAAATTGAGCAGCAGGCTTTCGGCTACAAAAGCCAGAACCAGAACGCGGTGTATGTTGTGATTTCGAATTTTGAGAAACTGCGATTCTATATCGACAACGCCGTGGAGTGCGCCGAGTTCGATTTGTTCCATTTAACTGAAAATGAATTCCGTACACTTTGGCTCTGCCTTGCTTACACCAATATTGCCGCCAATCTGCCAAAGCGTATAAAGACCGAGAGTGTGAGCAGCGAGGACGCCATTACCAACGCCTTGTATCGCGACTACACAAACTTCAAACGTGTTCTGTATCAGGATATTTGCGCAAACAACGGCGTGGCCGACGATGACGCGCGTGTTGAGTTGTACAAAAAGACGCAGAAATTGCTCGACCGTATGCTCTTCATTTTCTTCGCCGAAGACAGCGGACTACTGCCGCCAAACACAATGATTCGAATCATTGATGATTGGCGCAAACTCGCCGATTTGGACGCCTATGTGCCACTCTACGAGCGTATTAAGAAATATTTCGGCTACTTGGATACGGGATACAAAGGCAAGGATTATGAGATTTTTGCCTACAACGGCGGACTTTTCAAGCCCGACGATGTGCTCGACTCGCTCAAAATAACCGACTCGGTTCTTGAGCAGCACACCCGCCGACTATCGGAATACGACTACCAGAGTGAGGTCGATGTCAATATTCTTGGCCATATTTTCGAAAACTCGCTGAACGAGATTGAAGCCGTTGCCGCGTCCGCCGATGCCGCGCCAAGCACCACCAAACGCAAGCGCGACGGCGTTTTCTACACACCGCAGTACATTACCAAATACATTGTCGAGAACACCGTGGGGCGGCTCTGCGCCGACAAGAAAGCCGAGTTGCAGATTGACGAGCAGGAGTATTTTGCCGACCGCCGACGCAACAAAGACACCAAAATCAAACTCTTGAAACGGCTCAACGATTACCGCCAGTGGCTCTTGCAGATAACCATTTGCGACCCCGCGTGCGGCTCGGGCGCTTTTCTGAACGCCGCCCTTCAGTTCCTGATTCAGGAGCACCGCCTGATTGACGAGATGGACGCCAAAATAACCGACTCGCCGATGGTGATTCCCAATGTCGAAAATTCGATTTTGGAGAACAACCTTTTCGGTGTCGATATTAACGAGGAGAGCGTTGAGATTGCCCGTCTCTCGCTTTGGCTGCGCACCGCCCGTCCGCACCGCAAACTCAACTCGCTCAACCAGAACATAAAATGCGGAAACTCTTTGATTTCGGACCCCGAAGTTGCCGCCGACAAAGCCTTCGATTGGCAGCGCGAGTTCCCGCAAGTGTTCGAGCGCGGCGGTTTCGATGTTGTGATTGGTAACCCGCCGTATGTTCAGTTGCAGAGTATGGGCGCTATGAGCGATGTTTATGCCCAATGCGGTTTTGAGAGTTACAACAAAAGCGGCGATTTGTATTGCCTTTTCACTGAACGTGGATATAATTTATTGAAGCCTAATGGTTTGCAGTCATTTATTATGCCAAACAAATGGATGTTGGTCGATTATGGAAAGGAGTTGCGCCGATTCTTTGCCAAAACTGATTTGCAGCAGATTTTGAATTTTGGCGATATTCAATTTTTTCAAGATGCCACAACCTACGTTTGCATTTTTGTAACACGAAAATCCGATGTAAAGAGCAGAGTATTAGCGCTTTCACTGAATAAGAAAACTTATTTTGGCGATTTTATGTCCGAAATTCCAGCCACGCTGCAAGAGTTTGATAGCGAAACGTTTAGCGAAGAACCGTGGATTATACGCCCTGCCGTTCATACTGCAATTTTGAAGAAAATGGATAAAGGCACACCGCTGAAAAACTTGCCGATTGAAATATATCGTGGAATTTTGACAGGTTTCAATGATGCGTTTTTTATTGATGGCGAAACTCGCAGCCGCCTAATTGCCGAAGACCCGAAAAGCGAAGAAATCATTAAACCACTTTTGCGCGGAAGGGATATTAAAGCGTGGACAACACAAAATGAAGATATTTATTTGATAAACACACATAACGGCTTAAAAGAAAAGAATTTACCACCAATAAACATTGACGATTATCCAGCCTTAAAAAAGCACCTTGACCAATTTATTGTTGATTTAACAAAACGTGGCGACAAGGGCGAAACGCCTTATAATCTTCGTAATTGTGCATATCTTGAAGAATTTAACAAGTTCAAAATTGTTTTCCCGAATATGACAAGCGTTTTTCCATTCAGTTACGATGAAACGGGTTCTTTGACGAATCAAAAATGCTATATAGTAACAGCAACTGACAGCGATTTTTCTTTGAAGTATTTAACAGCCATATTGAACTCAAAACTCTGTAAATTATGGATTTGGTATAATTGTCCCGAATTGCAAGGTGGAACTCGCGAAATCAGCAAAACATATTTTGAGAATTTCCCAGTGCCGTTGCAAACCGATGAAAAAATTGTCGCTCTTGCCGACAAAATGCTGACACTGAACGCAGATTTACAGCAGAAAGTGAGTCGATTCCTGCGCCGCATAACCGAGACCTACAATTTGGAAAAGACAACCGCCGCGCTCGAAACATTCTACACGCTCTCTTTCAGCGATTTTGTGAAGGAACTCGGCAAGCAGAAGGTGAAACTCACCCTTGTGCAAAAAGACGAACTCGAAGATTATTTCAACGCCTACCAGACTGAATGTCAGTCGCTCAAAACCGCAATCGCCACCACCGACCACGAAATTGACCGTATGGTGTACGCCCTTTACGGCCTTACGGATGAGGAGATTGCCACGGTGGAAAATTAAATAAAAACGCTATGGATAACAACAAGTCAATCATACAATTAACGGAAGCGGTTGAGGCGATAAAAACCGCGATTTTGCAAGGTCAGTACGAGGCGTTGAAAGACATTGAGGATATTTCGGTAGTCGGGACTACCGAATTGGCGGAATAATTGAAAACAAATTAATTAGGAACACGATGGAAGAAATGAGCGAAACCAAATTGTTCTCTGACTTATGCGCCATTGTAGAGACAACAAAGCGCAAAACCGCCGTAGCGGTCAACCGAGGAATAGTGTTTATGTATTGGCACATAGGCCACCGCATAAATACCGATGTGCTTGGTAACAAGCGCGCCGAATATGGTAAACGAATTGTGGCGGAATTGGCGACACAATTAAACGAGCATTTTCAAACCAAAGAATTCTCAAGTCGCAATTTGCACCGAATGATGCAGTTCGCCGCTGATTTTCAAGATGTTGAAATTGTGTCGGCGCTGGCGACACAATTGACGTGGAGCCATATAATCGAGATATTGCCACTGAAAAGCACCGTTCAAAAAGAGTTTTATCTTACAATGGCTTCGAAAGAAATGTGGGGGACGAAAACCCTGCGGGCTAAAATCGACGGTATGCTTTTTGAGCGCACGGCTATCAGCGGCAAGCCCGAAGAATTTATTAAAAAGGAACTTACAGAACTTCGCGAAACCAACAATCTAACCCCCGATTTGGTTTTTAAAAATCCTTATTTCCTTGATTTTACAGGATTGAAAGGCTTTTATTCGGAACGTGATTTGGAAGACCGTTTGGTCACAAAAATCCAACAATTCTTAATGGAACTTGGCAACGGCTTTTGCTTTGTCGAACGACAAAAACGTATAATAATCGATGGTGAGGATTATTATATCGATTTGCTGTTTTTCCACCGAAAATTGCGCCGATTGATTGCTGTCGAGTTAAAGTTAGGCCGTTTCAAAGCCGCCTACAAAGGGCAGATGGAGTTGTATTTGCGCTGGCTCGACAAATACGAGCGTCAAGAAAACGAGGAAAGTCCGTTAGGATTGCTTTTATGCTCTGACGGAGGCGACGAGCAGATTGAATTGTTGCAATTAGACCAATCAGGCATTCGTGTTGCTCAATATCTAACCGAATTCCCTTCGAAAGAATTGTTGCAACAGCACTTGCGTCACCAGATTGAAAGTGACAATGATAATTCTGCAGAAACAGATTTGATTGGAGATAATAAATAGTCGTTACCTAACACTCAAAGAAATGCAATCCACACCAAAATCCCTAGCCACCGACCTACTTCTCGACGAGCGCTACCACCTGTTGAGGTACGTTGTTCTGTGCGTTGCGCTACTGATTTTCAGCATTTCAGAGATAACGTTCAACTACGTACAACTGATTGGCGATGCCGCAGGACAATTGAGTCTTATATTGCTGATTGCCAATTGCTTTATTTGGAAAGTGGCGTATTTGGTAGTGCTTGTGAAGTTGCTTGTGCCGCGCTTTTTCAACCGTGGGCGCTACGGATTTTTCTTTGTGAGCCTACTTGTGGTGACGGTTGCGCTTGTGGGGCTGCAGTATTTGGTCGAGGGCGGAATTTGCAGCCGCTACGGCATTGCCACGCGCTACACGGCGCCGTTGCACTATATTGCGCTTGACGCGATGGTGCTCAATATCCAGTGGCTAATAGTCATAATTGACGTAATATTAGGACTTTGCGTCAAGCGGATGGCACAGGAACGGCAACTCAACCAACAGCAGCAGGCCGAGCGTGCGCAGATGGAAACCGCCCTAATGAAACAGCAGATTTCGCCCGCAATGCTCTGCACCACGCTTCACACCTGCGGCCAGCGCGCCTTGACCGACGCCGAGGCCACGTCGGGTGCGCTGTTGCGGTTCAGCCGAGTGCTGCGCTACCAACTCTACGACAGCCGCCGCGAACTCTCGCTACTGAAAAGCGAACTCGATTTCGTGCACGAATATCTCAACGTTTTGCAGTTCGATGGCGTTTGCAAATCGTTCACAATCAATACCGATGGCTCGATAATGGGCATTATGGTGCCGCCGCTCGTCTTCACGTCGCTGATGCAGTACAGCGAGCCAGTTGGCAATATCGATTGCCATTTTACGGTTGGGGCTGACAATCTGCAATTTACAATTGCCGATGGCCGCACCGATGCCGATTTCGCGGCAGCACGCAAACGGCTCTCTTTGCTCTATGCCGACCGTTACTCGCTGATTGTCAATAACAACGGCATTTGTCTCACAATCCCAATCAGTTAGTTATGGCACAGTTCGACTCATTTTTCAACAAGTTGCTTTTCGATGGCAAATATCGGATAATCAGACATTTGTTGTTCCAATTCCCGATATTTATGCTGTCGCTCTGCATATTCGGCACCAACGACAGCCGCCTTTTCGATTTTCAGTTGTCGTTGGTTCCCGTGTGGTTGGGATTCTACGCTTACCTGATAATGTGTTGGTACGTAAATATTTATGTGCTTACACCGCGATATTTGCTCAATGGTCGGATTCTGAAATTCACACTTCTTGCGCTGTTGCTCATTGCGCCAATCGCGATTTTGAGAATTATGGTGGTGGTGCTGTCCGACGCGAGTCAATTCCCATTGAGTATCAGTATTATAAACTTTATAGGAAACACCCTGACATTAGTTTTCCTGATGGCTGCGCCCACAAGTTTGGCCCTGTTCCGACAGATTGCGCTGCAGAATCTTCGCAACAGCGAACTGCAGGCCGCCACAGCGCATACCGAGTTGCAAATGCTTAAGCAACAGATAAATCCGCACTTTCTGTTCAATATGATAAACAATGTGAACGTGCTTGTGCGCCGTGAGCCCGAGCAGGCTTCAGCGTTGCTTTTCAGGCTCGAGGACCTTATCCGCTATCAGTTGGCCGACAGCAATCGCGAACAGGTTAACTTGCTGTCCGACATTCAGTTCCTTCGCGATTTCCTTGACCTTGAGAAGGTGCGCCGTTCAAGTTTCCGTTTCAGTATCGACACCAGCGGCATAGCCCCCGACATTGAGGTGCCGCCGTTGCTTTTCATTCCGTTTGTTGAGAACGCCGTCAAGCACAACAGCGACGGTGAAAACGAGTCGTGGGTGAATATAAGTTTCAGTCTGTCAGACGGTTTGCTGACGTTTGTCTGCCAGAATTCCAAACCGCCCGTTGCACCCGTACCGTCGAAAGCAAGCGGCATTGGCCTGAAAAATATCAGCCGCCGCCTTGAACTACTCTACGGCAACCGCCACACGCTTTCAATTACCGACGAAAACAGTATATTTACGGTGCGATTGACAATTGCGTTGAAGACTGATAACTGACGTTGAACACAAACGCTTTTTTATATATTTGTAAGTCAATTTTAAAATAGGTAAGAGTATGAGTTTCGATGTTCTTGAAAAGACCTATAAAACACTGACTGAACAGCAGCAGTTAATGGTTTACGATTTGGCACTTTCGCTATACAAACTCAATATGGCGCCCAAAAACGAACCAACGTCGAAGCGTGTGTTCGGAAAGTTCTCAAAAACCGCAAAAGCGCATTTTTCCGATAATTGGGAAATGTCAGAAGAAGAAATGTGCGGTTTATGAAATATCTTATTGACACTCACATTCTTATATGGCTTGCAATATCACCGCAAGAAATCTCGAAAGGGGTGCTTCGCATATTGGAAAATTCTGAAAACAAGGTATTTGTTTCCACCGTATCCCTTTGGGAAATCGCAATCAAACTTTCAATCGGAAAATTAGATTTGCAAGGATTGGAAATATCTGATTTAGTGCAGTTTTGCAACGAGCAAAATATTGAGATAATTCAATTGCCCGTGTCGGCTGTCGAACAGTACAAAAAACTTCCTAAAAAAGAAAAGCATAAAGACCCGTTTGACAGATTCTTGATATCGCTCTCTATTGCAGATGATTACACGCTCGTTTCTTCGGACGGCAAAGTGGATTTGTATCGTGAAGACGGATTAGTTTATATCAGTTAAATCTATAAACTTCTCAACTCTTACCCCTAAACCCTTCAACAATGAACTGCATAATAGTTGACGATGAGCCACTTGCGCGCGAGGCGATTGAGATTCTTCTTGAGTCGGAACCCGAACTGACGCTTGTGGGAACGTTTGGCAGCGCATTGGCGGCGCAGCGTTTCCTGTCGCAGACGCAAGTCGATTTGGCCTTTCTCGACATTCAGATGCCAGGGCTCACAGGCATTGAGTTTGCGCACACCATTTCGCCGCAGACGCTCGTGATTTTCACCACGGCCTATTCCGAATATGCCATTGACAGTTACGAAGTCGATGCTGTCGATTTTCTTGTGAAACCCGTTGAGAAAGAGCGCTTTCACAAGGCCGTCGATAAGGCGGTGTCATACTTCAAATTGCTTACGCAGGGCGACAAGCAGAACATTGAGCCAGGTGCCGACGACTACTTTTTCGTCAAGTCGGACCGCAAGTTCTGCAAAGTTTGCTTCGCCGACATTCTCTTTGTCGAAGGCCTGAAGGATTATGTGGTTCTTCAGCTTGAGAATCAGAAGATTATCACCCGAATGAATCTGAAAAACATATCGACCTTGCTGCCGCAGTCAATGTTTATGCGCGTCAGCAAATCGTACATTGTCAACACCACCCATATCGATGCCTTCGACAACAACGATATATTCATTGGCCAGTACGAAATTGCTATAGGTGAGAGTTTTAGAGACGATTTCTTCGACGTTTTTGTGAAGAATCAGCGGAGAGGGTGAGCTGGTTTCGATGATTAACCGACCTCCTACCCTTTCGACATCGCACTCATTTTCAACAACTAAGCCCTCATTGCAACCAACATCGTTGAAAAAAAGATGCACATTGGTAACCAAAAGCACCTTTCAGCGTATATCGCATTTTACATTTGTTTAATTAAATGCGAATGGCGGCAATAAATAAAATAATCAAGGTTTCGGCAATAGTTGCCTTTATGCTTTTGGCAACAATGGGTGTAACCCGTGCTCAAAGGGCGCAAGACATTAACTGGCCAGTTCTTATTCAACAACTCGACAGCACACGCTTGGCTCTTGAATCAATGCCGGAAGACACAACCAAACTTGCCGCCTACTATTTCATTTGCAATTATTGCTACGATGTCGATTCGGCTGGCAAATACTGCAAGCTGCTGCTCGATTTGGCCCTCAAGCTCGACCATCAGAATTATATCGCTCATGGTTACAGCTTTATGGCACGCTATTACTATTGGGCAGGCGATTACGACAATGCTCGCGACGACAACATGGAAGCTATTTATTTGTGGGAGAAACTTGAAAACAAATACGAGCTGGCGCGAATGAACAATCAGCTGGCCACAATTCTGACGGCCCAAGGCATTTACGACCAGGCATCGAAATACTATCATTACAGTCTCGATGCTTTTAGGGAAATCGGCGATTCAACGCACACCACGCAAGTGCTTCAGAATTTGGGAAACCTGAACACCTATGTGCGGTTCTACAATAGTGCCACTAATTACTTCACACAGGCGCTTGCCATCGACTCATCGATTAACAATATCTACGGCCTGATTGCCGACCACACCGGACTGGCCCGCATCAATGTTAATACATACAAACGGCGCCGCCGCGACTCGATTGCCGAAGAAATGCTGCAATCGGCAAAATACCATCTTGACACAGCCTATGTCTTAGCATTGCCGCTTCCCAACATAATCGAGATGCAGCAGATTCATATCTATAAGGCAATGGTCTATATGGAGATAGCTGACAAAAGTACAGGAAAGACCATGCAGGCGGCTCTCGATTCATGCGAACGTCACTGCAAGCTGCTGCTAAAACTCCGGCACGACTATAATCTGAAATCAAACCAGTCGGGGGTGGTGACGTTGCAAGGACGCGCGCAATTACGCAAAGGAAACCTTGATTCGGCACTGGTATATTTAAGAAGAGCAGAAAAACTTGAAGCAGAAGAACATCCGCGCAGCGAGATAAAAAAAGAGTTGCTGATTGCATACCGCCAATATTACGAGGCTAAAGGCGACTTGCGCAAAGCGAACAAATATCTCGATGACCTGGTCTATCTGCTGATGGACAACAGCAATAGCGAAGTGGCGGCACGTGTGGCGATGTCGAAAACCAGAATGGATTTCGAGCAGAAAATGCGCCAACGCGCTCTTGAAGAATATGAACACGAGCAGCAGTACAAGGCTCAAGCCGAAAAGCAGCGTCTTATTCTAATCGCCATCATTTCAAGTTTGTTGGTCATCTCAATAGTGATACTGGTTTCGAGCATACGGCGCAAGAAACTCAACCTCATGCTGCACAAGAAAAACGAGATGCTCGATGATAAGAACTACCAGCTTGTGGCGGCCAAAGAAGAGCTTCAATCGCAGAACGAACTGCTGAATGTGGCCAACAAGAGCATAACCGACAGTATTGTCTATGCACAACACATTCAGGAAGCCGTGATACCGAGCGCCGACATCATGCGGCAGCTTTTCGGCAGTTGCCTGATAATGTTCAGCCCGTGCAACATTGTGAGCGGCGACTTCTACTGGGCCGTGAAAATCGGACGCTACAAAGCCCTTGCTGTGGCCGACTGCACAGGTCATGGTGTACCAGGAGCGCTGATGAGCATGCTCGGAATATCAATGCTGAACGACATTATCGCCAACATTGACATGAACTCAACAGAATTGCAAGCCAGCGATGTGCTGAACAAACTGCGCGCCAACGTTATCAACGCACTGCGACAGGAAATGAGCACCGACAGCAGTCTTGACGGAATCGATATGGCCTTGATACTGATTGACGAAGAACGACACCTACTGCAATATTCGGGAGCATGCAGACCGCTGATTATGATTCGTGACGGAAATCTGACCAAAATCGAACCCGACCGAATGCCAATCGGTATCCACGGACGGACCGTGCCGTTCACAAACCACACCATTGAGACTGAAAAAGGCGACTATTTCTATGCCTACAGCGACGGCATAACCGACCAATTCAGCAATAGCGCTGATGACCAGAAGTTTGGGCGCAAAAGATTGTATGAAATGTTGCTCACCAACTATCAGAGACCGTTCAACGAGCAACTACAAATCTTCAAGAGCGCATTCAACCAATGGAAGCAGTCAGACGCGAAACTGCCGCCTGCCGCACAAACCGACGATGTGCTGCTGGTTGGAATCAAAATTCAGTTTTAGTACTGATTCTTAGTGCTTTCCGCGATAGCTGCACAAATTTTTGCGCAACGATAAATCATTATTCACCATTCTAAATTCTGTTTTATCTTTGCGTAAAATCAAGCATCAATGAACAACCATTGATTATTATCTGAAATAACGAAAACTTTGTACAGACGTGCATTTGTGCGTCTCTACCTAAATATAAACTTTAAACTTTAAGACAATGAAAATCAAAAGGATGGCATTAATTGCAACAACGCTGGCAGCTATGGTTGCCTGCTCATCGACACCTAAAAAAGCTGAACCAGCACAACCAAAAGCGCTGGTAATCTACTATTCGCAGAGCAACACCACTCGCACTGTGGCTCAGGAGATTCAGAAACAACTGAACTGCGATATTGCTGAAATTGAATGCGTTGAACCTTACACTGGCGACTTTGGACAGACCATCCAACGTTGGCAGAAAGAACAACAGGAAGGCACTCTGCCCGAAGTCAAACCGCTTGCAAAAAACATCAGCGACTATGATGTTATCTTCCTTGGCTACCCAATTTGGGGCGGCTCGTACGCTCCTCCGGTTGCTTCGCTGCTGAAAACCACCGACTTTGGCGGCAAGAAACTTGTTCCGTTCTGCACATTCGGCAGCGGCGGACTTAACACTAGCGTTGCGGCTCTTCAACAAAACGCTCAAAATGCTCAAATCCAGGACGGCTACGGCATCCGTCAGGCACGCATCGCCAACGCTCCGGCTGAGGTTGAGCAATTCCTGATAAAAGGCGGATTTAAAGAAGGCGAACTTGAGCAACTGCCCGATTTTTCTGCTCAAGTAGAATGCACCGATGCCGAAAAAGAGATTTTCACAGAAGCCACTTCGGGCTATCAATTCCCGCTTGGAACGCCCGCTTCAGTCGGCTCACGTCCTGTAAAAGGTGGCACTGAATACCTCTTCAATGTTGAAGGTCAGGGCGGTGCGAAATCGCAGATTTACGTTCTGGCAAAAGAGAACGAGAAACCCGAATTCACACAGGTCGTTCGTTAATAATCAGCAACCTACGATTGATAAGTCTGCCCAAAAAGAGAAACTGAATTCTTTTTGGGCAGTCTTTTGTTAAACAATTAACAATCAGCATTTTAAAAATGAGAATTGTTTGGATTTTTTTTATGGCAATCGCTCTTGTGGCTTGCAACGGACAGGGCACCACAAACAAAGGTAAAATTGTGACAATCAACGGGAAACGTCAATTTAACGATAAAGATGTCGAAGCTTTGGTTAAGAACTTCGGCGATGCCATTCTCGCCAGAGACTATCAGAAAGCCCTCTCCTATTTTGCCCCTGAATATGTATCGCTTCAACTTGGCGACTTCCTGGAGGGCCGCGTCAACCAGTTTATCGGCGAATATCTGTGGGGCCAGTATACCGACTCATACGGAAACACCAAAGGCATCTCACCAAATTTGGATAGTATTATAGCAATCAAACTGTTGAGCGTTTCAAGCGAACCTGACAATTACAGCGCCTGCGTGGAAATTCAACTCGACAACGGCATTAAATACACAACCGAGTTAAGCATGAGCGTTGAATTTGTCAACTCGGTTGAGACGCTGACTCTCTATGGTGCTTTCGGTTAAGCAGTCAGTACGAAAATTTTGTTTGAAAAGAACCTTAAAGGTCGTCGATAATGCTTTTACGATAACTTTTAAGGTTTTCTTTATCGGTGTAAGTCAGCACCATAACTCCGCTGACCGCAATATTGTAGCCAACTAAATCAATGCTGCCGCTGGGGCTTTCAAATTTCAGCACATCCGACGATTTGATTTTCAACGACTGCATCAGTCCGTCGAATAATTCCG
The DNA here is from genome assembly GCA_017645945.1 of Salinivirgaceae bacterium. Taxonomy (GTDB): domain Bacteria; phylum Bacteroidota; class Bacteroidia; order Bacteroidales; family SZUA-534; genus RUG13583. The sequence goes on along the minus strand of JAGCNL010000036.1, from coordinate 25,435 downwards.
TCCATACCGTTGCGCCATCTCCTGTAACTTGAGAATCGGCTTTATCCGTTGAATTGTCAATGGCTGGTGCTTCAGTCTTGCTTGTAGGCTCGCCGTATTTCTCGACCAGCATCGACTGCATTTTTTGATATTCATCGGTAAAAGTTAGCGGCATTTCAACGGCTATCGAGACTTTAACCCCATAAATCCGTCCTGTGCCAGGAATCTGAAGCAACGACACATTACAATTGTTGTATCCTGCAAAGGTGCCATGTAACGCAACATTACCTTCATCATCGTTTTCAACAGGAGTAAATCCTTTATCTTCAAGCTGTTTGGCAAATTCGGCAACTGTGCCATTAATAGGTATTCCTTTGAAAGTCTGATGGTTCTGAGCCATTGTTGTACAGCCGTAAACTGCTAAAAGACAAATAAAAATTAAGTGTTTCATATCTGTGTTGTTTGTTTGATAATCACAAATATAATGAAAAAGCCGTGCAAACGCCAGCCATGTCTTATTTTTTGAACACCGCCTTGAATTCGTTCGGTATTTCCGATGTGAATTCCATCACCTCTTTGGTCATTGGGTGAGTGAATTCTATCTGCTGCGCATGAAGGCACAGACGGCCGCAAGGGTCGGTTGTAGCACCATATTTGCCGTCGCCAGCCACAGGGTGCCCAATATGGCTCATGTGGATGCGTATCTGATTTTTGCGCCCAGTCTCGAGTTCGAGTGCAAGCATCGAGAATTGGCCGTTGCTTTTCAGCACTTTATAGTGGGTGATGGCGCGCTTTCCCTTCCCCTCTTTGGTCACGTGCATCACCATTGTGTATTTGTTCTCGTCAATCCAGGTGTCGATAGTGCCTTCTGGTTCATCTGGGCACCCCTCAACAATGGCAATGTAACGGCGGCTCTGCACCGACTCGTTCCACGTTGTTCGCAGACGGAACTGTACTTCTTCGCTTTTCGCGAAAATCAGGATGCCAGACGTGTCACGGTCGATACGGTGGACGATGAAAATGCACTCGCCTTCGCCTTTGAACCGCATATAAGCGTCGAGATAGTTCTGCGCAGTCTGGTACCGCTCGCTGTCGTTGCCCACAGTAAGCAGACCAGTCTCTTTCTTCACCACAATCAGCCACTTGTCCTCCCAAATGATTCTCAACCCTTTCGGCATTGGGAACACTGGGTCGGGCTTTTTGCCTATGAAAAGCGTCTGTCCTGCCTTCAGCTTATCGGAGAGTTGGCGCAACACAACACCATCGGCACTGATGGCACCCTTCTGCAGCAGCTGCCGAATCGACGTACGGCTCTTACCCTGCATAATATGCGACAAGAACTCCTCAACCGTCTGGTCAGTCTTGACGGGATAAGAGTTACCTTTCGGTTCCTGCTTCCGTGGTTTGTCGTTCATTCTCATTGCCGAAGTGATATTTGTGTCGAGACAAAGTTAGGCCGATTGGTTTAAAATCCGATTGAACTATTAAATTAATTGAAGTGGTAAATTGTTGTCTGAGTTATTTTTTGCAAACATCTTACAGTAAACGTGTTACCTGCCTTCTATAAGAATATATATTCTTGCTCTGGAGAATTTCTGCGTACATACTAATGTGATTTTTAACCAATCGCACTAAAGGACTAATCTGGACGTCAGCGAATTATATTGGAGATGGTTGATAAAAAACGAGCCAATACTGCTGAAGAAATGTCACGAAAAACGGGAAATTACATTCTGAATTATATATTATATATTTTGCCCAGACTATTCGTTGTTGATATGCGGTAGGTGCGGTTCTTGTTGCCGCCTTGAGCTTCAATGTAGCCGAACTCGGTCAGTTGCCGCATATACCTTTTTGCAGTAGTGATTGTAAAGCCGAATTGATGCACAACAGACTCTGTGGTTGTCTCTCTCTTATCGGCCATAAAGACCAAAATATCGACCATTTTCTCTGCCAGCGATGGCTTTATCGACCATTTATCGACCATTTTCTTTTTCAATGCCTGTTTATCGACCATTTCCACATCCGCTGATTTGACATACTTGTCGATGTCGGTCTTGAGGTGTTGCAGATGCAACTGCGCCATACAATCGAGAAATATATTGATATTTTCATCTTCACGAGAATCGATAAGGGCTTGTATGTATTCGCTCTTGTCTTCCTTGAGAACTTTTGTGGGTAGAACGCCGAACTCTATTTGCAGCAAGTTCATCAACAGCCTTGATGTACGTCCGTTGCCGTCGGCCCACGGATGAATGGTCACTAACTCATAGTGAGCCCAGAAACTTAAATCGTAAACCGCTGCGACATCGGTAGGTTCAATGGCACTACGCCGTTTGTTTAAATCACTGCAGAATTGCTCTAGACGTGAAGGAACTTTCTGATAAGCGAGATATGAAGGTCCGCCAAGACCTGCGGTTACGTTCAGCTTTCGCAACTCGCCTTTGGCCGAAGAAAAACTGCCGTCTATAGAGTTGTACTCACTGCCTGTGCGTGCCATTACTTTTGCGGCCAGTGTCACAAGCCAGTCAATAGTGATGGGATTATGGAGTTTAATCCATTGCATACCATATTCGTAAGCCGCCTTTAGGTCAAGATTCATCATCTGCTCCTGCATAGTGCGCTTGCTGCTGGTGATTCCTTCGTCGAACAGCAGCTGAGCCTCCACCTCCGTAACAGTTGAACCCTCAATGGCTGTGGAGTGAGTGATGATGGAGTACAAATAGAATTTCTCGTAATCTATTTGTTCAGATATGCCGAGTTCCTTATGTTTTTGGAGCAGCATTAATAGCGCCTCTGCGTTTTCTTTCTTCATCTCACATCCTCCTTTATGTTCAATTTCTTATCCAATGCCTTTAAAAGCAACCTGGCTTATGTTACGAATCCTTTTACGTATAAATCTTGCCATAAAAATAATACAAATACATTTGAACCTACCAGTTGCTTTTTCTCCGAGATAAATCATCGATGGAAGCATTGGGTGTTATTTTTCTTAAGTCTCACGTTCAAATAAGCAATCGATTATCATTATCGTGTCATATTATTAAAATACAGTAGACTATAATTCGTGACAAAATTATAGTATAGTGTCAAACCTCATTATTATTACCACTTTCGGCACTAATATAGAGACTATTCTGTGGAAAGACGAGAAGGAGCAGAAAAGCCAGACTATAGCCATAAAGCAAGAATTACAGCGAAAATAATCACTTCAATTTGGTGAGAAAAGCAGATTACGGCTTAACAAAAGAGTGAAAATGTTTCAGTAATGTTTCTGTAGTTAAAAACCAAAAGCCCACTAATACTTTGGATATCATTGCGTTAGCAAGCTTCCTTTTGTACCCCCGCTGAGAATCGAACTCAAATTTAAAGTTTAGGAAACTTCCGTTCTATCCGTTGAACTACAGGGGCAGAACGGGCGCAAAAGTAGCTATTCAATTTGAATTTGAAAACCGTGTAACGAAAAAGATGATTGCCGTCAGCGCTTAATCACTTCTGGCTGAAAATAATTTCAGTGTCGGTGATTTTGCACTCCCAGTTCATGGCTGTTGAAATGATTTCAGCAACCGATTCGGCTGTCGGGTGGTCGAACTTGCCGCTATACTGTACATTGCGGGCATCCTTTGGCAGGATGATATTACGGTTAAGATAGCTGCCAAGCTGCTTGACAATCTGCTCCAACGGCTTGTTGTCGTAGTCGAATGTGCCAGTGTGCCAACCGATTGCGTTATTGTCGATACTATCAGGTTGAGCGAGAGTTTTCTCCTGGCAATCGAACGAAGCCTGCTGCCCTTTGACAACAATGGTATTGTTCTTGCGGCTGCCGAATGCCACCTTACCCTCAACCACAGCCAACTCAACCGTCTTGGCATCGGCGTAAGCCGAAAGATTGAATGCTGTGCCGAGCACCTTGGTGAACACTTTCTGCGGAGTTTTCACAACGAACTCATCGCCAGTATGGCGAACCTTAAACATGGCCTCACCGCTCAACGCAACTGTGCGCGAGTGTTTCTGGCTGTTATATTTATAAGCTATCTTGCTGTTTTTGTTGAGCCATACGGTTGAACTATCGGGCAAAACAACCATTTCAGCCACATCGGCCGACTCGTATTTGAAAATGTTGTCGCTCTTGGCGGGTGCAAGCATGAAAAGGCCGACCAAAATTGCAACCGAAGCCGCGATTGAAACCGCCCAGACGAAATTGTGCCGAACAACACGATGGCTGACGCGGCTGCGGAACTGGTTCCACTCCTCGTCAATGTCAACGTCCATCTTGTAGCTGATTTTTCCTGCGGCGTTCCAGACACGATTCATCTCGGCGAACTCATCGGCATTTGCCGGCTCGCGCAGCCAATCGGTCAGCATCTGCTCCTCGCCTTCGACGAGCGGGCTGCCGGTCAGTTTTTTTGCCAATATTTCTTGAATCGCGTCGTTCATAATTCTAACCTTTCGCTATAAGAACAAACAAACAAGGTCTAACCCTACCCCGAAAATCAAAAAATTTCCGATTATTTCCATGTAAGGCTTCAAGCTATCGCGTAACTCCTTGAGTGCCTTTGTTATATACTTCTCAACAGATTTTATCGAAATATCCAAAGTTTCTGCAATTTCCTTGTTGCTCAACCCCTCGAAACGGCTCAATGAGAACACCGTCTGGCATTTTCCCTGCAATTTTTCTATTGCGTTGCGGACTGCCTCTTCAACTTCACCACTCAGGAAATCAGACCCTTCGGGCGTTACCATGCTGCCAAGCTGACTCTGCGTGTACTCCTCCTCAAGCTGGATGCGCTTGTGGCGGTCGATGTAATTCAGCCCCAGATTGACAATTGAGCGGTTCAGATAGGAACGGATGTTGGTTTGGAGGTCGATATCGCCGCGCCTGTTCCACAGGTTCACAAACGCCTGCTGCGTGATGTCACGCGCTGCATCATGGTCTTTGACAATTGTGTAGGCAAAATTGCACATGTTGGCAAAGTTGGCGCGGAACAAATTTTCGAACTCTCTTTCTGCAATCATTCGGAACCGATGTTTCTATGGCACAAATTTAATCAAGATATTACCAATTCGCTTTTCAAATGTCAAATATAGTTGATTGTTGCGGAATGTTTAGAAAAATTATTTTGCAACCGATTGCAACATTTGTTGCAAAATATTGTATGTTTGCCTGTCAAACATACGAAAAATGGAAAAGAGCGAAATAACAATCTACGACATTGCAAAAGAACTGGGCATTTCGGCATCGACAGTGAGCCGTGCGCTGAACAACAACGCAAGCGTGAGCATGAAAACACGGCAGGAAGTGGCCGACTGCGCCGAACGGCTCGGCTACCGCAACAACCCGTTTGCGGCCAATCTGCGCAAAGGTTCAACCAACACTATTGGTGTGATTGTGCACAGGCTGGACAGTCTTTTCATATCGTCGTTTTTGAGCGGTGCCGAAAAAGCCGCGGCATCAAGAGGATACCAACTGATTATTGTTCAGTCGTTTGAAGACTCAAACAAAGAGATTGCCAACGCAAAAACAATGCTCGAAAAACGCGTTGACGGCTTGCTGGTGGCTGTGGCCAAAAACAGCGACTCAGTGGCGCACTTCAAGCCATTCAACAACTTTGGCATTCCACTCGTCTTTTTCGACCGCATCATCCCGAATTTCGACTGCGCAAGTTTCTCAATCGATAACTACTCAGCGGCCTGCAAGGTGGCCAATCACTTGGCTGAACAGGGCTGCCGCAACATTGTGCACGCCACCATCGAATCAACATCGATGGTCTATCGCGAGCGTGAGCGTGGATTCAACGAGACGCTTGATAGGCTCAACATCCGCCACCGCACAGTGATGATGCCAAACATCGATTTCGACTCGGGCAAGGACCTGGCCAACCAACTGAAAGCCAGCGGACAAATGCCCGACGGCGCATTCTTCAGCAACGATATGTCGGCCACGGGATTCATTGCAGGACTTCAGGAAATGGGCCTTAATGTGCCTGAGGATGTGGCTGTTGTGGGTTTCAACAACGATATCACAAGCCGCATTGTCAAACCTAACCTGACAACCATCAACTACCCTGCCAACGAACTCGGAACTATGGCTACAAACCATATTATCGACCACTTGCAAGGTATTAACAATCTGTACGTTACCAATCAGGTGGTACTGAAATCGGATTTGATTGTGAGAGAATCATCAAAGAGAATTTAAAATTGAAACATTCTAAACCGCGAAGCACTTAACATTCTAAACCCTAAACTTTTAAAATAATGAATATCAAAACATTATCAACAATTGCATGCGTGGCTGGGCTGATGGCTTTGGCATCATGCTCAAGCAACAAGAAAAGCCCGGTAATCGGCAACGACGGCCATCTGTTGTGGTTCAACTCGCTGCAGATGGAAGCTCCTGCACAATTCGGCGCAACTACAATGCAGATTGCAGAAGAGAACATCAGTAAATACTGGAAATCAAGCAAAAAAGTGGCGTTGACGCTGAATGCCACAGCCAATGACGAACTTGGTAACGAGGGATTCGAACTAAATTTTGCTGATGGGAATATCACAGCTTCGGCCAATACTGAAATCGGTCTGCTGTACGCATCGTATGAACTTCTGCGAATGCAAGAGTCTGGAAATGAACCGAAAAACGGAGAGAAAATAGTCAGTGTGCCTGCTTTCGAGCGTCGCATTCTTAACCACTGGGACAACCTTGACGGCACCGTTGAGCGAGGTTTTGCTGGTCATTCAATTTGGAAATGGGAGACCATCGACACGACCAACATTGCCGCCAACAACAGCATCTACGCTGAATACGCCCGCGCCAACGCATCGGTGGGCATCAACGGAACGGTGCTGAACAACGTGAACGCCAACGCCGACATTCTGACCGAAGATTATCTGCTGAAAGTGAAGGCTTTAGCCGACATTTTCCGCCCATACGGACTGAAAGTATACCTGTCGCTGAACTTTGCCGCGCCAAAACATCTGGCCAATCTGAAAACTTCGGACCCGCTTGATAAAGATGTGATTGCGTGGTGGAATGCAAAGGTGGCTGAAATCTACTCGATAATCCCCGATTTTGGTGGTTTTTTGGTGAAAGCCAACTCTGAAGGACAGTCTGGTCCGCAGGACTACGGCCGCACCCACGCTGACGGCGCCAATATGATTGCCGACGCTCTCAAGCCGTTCGGCGGAATTGTGATGTGGCGCGCATTTGTGTACAACGCCCAAAGCCCCGACCGTGCTAAACAGGCCGTTGAAGAGTTTATGCCTCTCGACGGACAGTTCCACGACAACGCGCTGATTCAGATTAAAAATGGTCCCGTTGATTTCCAACCACGTGAGCCGTTCAGCCCTCTCTTCGGACAGTTTGAGAAGACACAGGCGATGGTCGAGGTGCAAATTACACAAGAGTATCTGGGACACGCCAACCATCTTGTCTATCTTCATCCGATGTGGAAAGAGTGCCTGGATTCAGACACTTACGAGCGTGGCGAAGGTTCAACTGTGGGTGCCATTACCGAAGGGAAGGTAATGCCATATAAATACACAGCTATTGCAGGCGTGAGCAACATTGGCAACGACCGCAACTGGTGCGGACACCATTTCGCGCAAGCCAACTGGTATGCCTTCGGCCGAATGGCGTGGAATCCCGAACTATCATCGGAACAGATTGCAAATGAATGGCTTATGCAGACATTCTCGAAAGAGAAAAAGTTTGTTGAACCTGTCGGGAAGTTAATGGTGGCATCGCGTGAAGCGTGCGTGAAATACGAAATGCCGCTCGGCCTGCACCACACCTTCAAAGGCCCCGACCACTACGGACCTGGCCCGTGGGACCGCTCTATCCGTCCCGACTGGGAACCTGCCTACTACCACAAGGCTGCCGCCGACGGCGTGGGCTTCGACCGCACAATGACGGGTTCGGGCGCCGTGGCGCAGTATCACGAGCCGCTGCAATCGCTCTACAACAACGTGGCCACCTGCCCCGAAAACCTGATTCTGTGGTTCCACCACCTGCCGTGGGACTACAAAATGAAGAGCGGACGCACGCTCTGGGACGAGTTGTGCCTGACCTTCCAATCGGGTATCAACGACGCGCGCTCGTTCGTCGATATTTGGAACTCGGTTGAGCAATATGTTGACCCACTGCGTTTTGTCGACGTCAAAGTTCGACTTGAACGTCAGGCGAAGGACGCAATCTGGTGGCGAGACGCGACAATTCAGTACTTCCAACAATTCTCGGGAATGAACCTGCCCGACGGCTGCCAACCGTTCCAACAGAAACTCGACAAACTTATGAAGTACCGCATCGGTATCACCAACTACGAGAATCCGAAGATTGAAACATTACCTGAATATCAGTTGAAGTAAATTGAAAATTGAAAATTGAAAACTTTATGACTGAAGGCGCAGTTGAGAGACGGCGAAAGTCCGTTGTCTGAAGTCTGTGGTCTGAAGTCCAAAAATAGAATCAAAAACATTTAAAAATCAAAGTATTATGGACAACAACACTCAAATGTACAGCATTGAAGGCAAGGTTGCCATCATCACAGGCGCAGGTGGCGTTCTGGGTGGCAGCGTGGCCAAAAGTTTTATGCGCGCCGGCGCAAAAGTGGTGGCTCTCGACATCCGTCAGGAGCAACTCGACAAACGTATCGAGGAATTGAACGCCATCGGCAACGGCGAGGCAATGGGCTTGATTTGCAACGTTTTGGACATCGATTCAATCAAAGCAATGGCCAACAAGGTGGTTGAGAAATGGGGTCGCATCGACATCCTTATCAACATCGCTGGCGGCAATATGCCTGGCGCCACTCTCCGCCCCGACCAACCTATCTTCGATATGAAAATTGAGGACTGGAACAAGGTTACCAACCTGAATATGAACGGAACTGTTTACCCGTCGATTGTAGTTGGCGAGATTATGGCCAAACAGAAGAAGGGCGCAATGGTGAACATCTCGTCGATGGCCGCTCTGCAGTCGATGACCAACGTGCCTGGCTACTCGGCCGCAAAAGCCGCTGTGACCAACTTCACGCAGTGGATGGCAATGGAAATGGCGCTGAAATATGGCGACGGCATCCGCGTAAACTCTGTTGCACCTGGCTTCTTCATTGGCGACCAAAACCGCGCTGTGCTTTTGAACCCCGACGGTTCGCTCACCGAACGCAGCCACAAAGTGCTGGCCAACACCCCAATGCGCCGCTTTGGCGACATCAACGAGTTGAACGGCGCCATCCAATTCCTGTGCTCTGACGCCGCATCGTTCATCACTGGCGCCAACCTGCCAATTGATGGTGGCTTCAGCACATTCAGCGGAGTTTGATTATAGTGACAAGGTGCAAGGTACAAGTGACAAGTAAATCGTAAGTTGTAAAGTGACAATTATTTACGTATTATGAACAGCATTAAATCGTATAAAGATTTGATTGTATGGCAAAAATCAATCGATTTGGTTACTGATACATACAAACTCATCAATCAGATTCCGAAAGTCGAAGAATATGCTTTATCGGCTCAAATGCGAAGAAGTGCTGTCTCAATACCATCGAATATAGCAGAAGGAACAGGACGTTATTATTCAAAAGAATATTGTCGTTTTCTGCAAATATCCAGAGGCTCACTTTATGAATTACAAACACAAATCACTATCGCACAGAATCTTGGGTATATAAGTGATTTTGACTTGATAAAACAAATCGAAACAAAAGCAGCAGAAGTGGAACGAATGCTGAACAAAATGATTGCTACACTGAACAACTGCAACCAATCAGCACCCGAAAAAACACCTGATGCAAAACAACAATATTCTCAACGATAAATGTCTAATTACTTGAAACTTGCAACTTGCAACTTGTACCTTATTAACTAAAAACTTGTAACTTATCACTTGTAACTTGTAACTAATTATGCTCGAAAAAACTTGGCGCTGGTTCGGGTTCAACGACCCAATCACGCTCGACAATTTGGTACAAATGGGTGTCGAAGGCGTTGTTACAGCCTTGCACCACCTTCCCATCGGCGTTGTATGGGAGAAAGACGAGATTCTGAAAGTAAAGAACGCCATTGAGGCTAAAGGGCTGCGCTGGAGCGTGGTCGAGAGTCTGCCCGTGAGCGAGGCTATCAAAACCTGCTCGGCCGAGCGCGACCTGCACATCGAGAACTACAAGAAATCGCTGCAAAACCTTGGCGAGTGCGGCATCGACACTGTCTGCTACAATTTTATGCCTGTGCTCGACTGGTCGCGCACATCGCTCACCTACAAGCACCCAGGCGGCGGCGAGGGCCTGTATTTCGACTTCACAACGTTTGTGGCGTGGGACTGCTACATTCTCTGCCGCCCCAACGCCGAGAACGAATATCCCGCCGAGGTTGTGGCTAAGGCGAAGGAACTTTTCAAGACGTTCAGCAAGGAGAAATGCGAGGAGTTGACCTACATTATCATTGTGCTGACTCAAGGCTTTGTGAACGGTGTGATTGACGGCACTGTGAAAGACCCCAAAGCGCTGTTCCTGAAGTACATATCGACTTACAAGGACATTGACAAGGAGAAGTTGCGCGCCAATATGAAGCGTTTCCTTGACGACGTGATTCCGACCTGCGAGAAGTACAATGTGAACCTGTGCGTTCACCCCGACGACCCGCCGTACCCCGTTCTGGGAATGCCGCGCATCATCGGCTGTATGGAAGACTTGGAATGGCTGCGTAAGGCCAATCCGAGCCTGCGCAACGGCATCACCTACTGCACTGGCTCACTCTCTGGTCGTCCCGACAACGACCTGGTGGCCATTGCCGAGCGCTTTGCCGACGCCATCCACTTTGTGCACCTGCGCAACACTCAGCACTTGGACGATTTCAGTTTCTACGAGTCGGGCCACCTGAAAGGCAGCCTTGATATGCCCGCCATTGTGGAGGCCTTGCTCAAGGAGCAGCAGCGCCGCATCAAAGAGGGCCGCAAGGACATTCGTATGCCCTTCCGCCCCGACCACGGCATCCGCATCCTGAACGACCTTGACGCCGACAAGAACATCTACAACGCAGGCTATCCGCTCTGCGGCCGTATGCGCGGCCTGGCTGAAATTGCTGGCCTTATGACGGGTATTGAATATGAGATGACAAAGAAGAAATAATTAGCTGAATTTCAGTAGTTTACAGAGTAGAGACGCGCCGTGGCACGTCTCTACGTGTTTTTATCACATTGTAATGTCGTCTTTTATTTAATAATCCGCTTGTCCCTGTCGCACAGACCAACTAGCACACAGTTGCCATCGTCATCCACTTTAAGCAGACCATATTCTGCATCAGCAAATTTATTGCCAGTGCCTTCTTGGAAAAAATAGTTTTCGGCTCCAATACATTTTCTTCTTTTGCTATTGACTTTGTAACAAATCAGCAATTCGCCTTCGTTCAGTTCCTTATCATCTTGTTGTCTTTCGTATTTGGCAACACCATCGGAGCCCACTTTTACGACAACATACTTACCATTGCCATCGCTTATTCTAATTTGATTTGTTACTTCATAATTCAGTTCCATATAATCGCCCTGCATAAGCGAACGGGGGTCGACTGGTGCCAGTTTCAAAAGTATCTCCGTGCCGTTAGCGTAAAGACGCTCTTTCTTTACCACAGAAAAAGCAAAGAACCCGAATACAAAAAGCAGATTCAGCGCCAATATAATTTTCTTTATCTTACTCATTTTGTAAACGTTTGATACAGTAGAACAACAATAAAAACAAAGCACCCGATGCCAATAGCATATACGACTTGTTTACCAACGACATATTCAAATCGTAATAGAACTTTGATATTCCGACAATTAGGGTTGCGGAGAATATAACAAGACCTACATAGTCGAGCATTGCAAATGCCAGCAGCATTCCTAAAAATGCCAACGCCATTACTGGATACGCGGCTGTTGAAGCGCAGCATAGCAGTGCCAAAACACAACCGATTATCAGATTTCTGCCTTTGACATACTTTTTTAGCAAAACAACGGAAATGGCGTAACTTGCAGCCGCAAAAACAATTGAGTATAACGGCAATGCCCAAAATACCAATACCGCTGAAATTAATGCAGTTGAAAACTTAAATGTCCTTATATGGCGCGCAATTATATCGATTGAAAACAGCCACGGTTTTATGGTTGCGGCATAAAGGACCATATAGATTAGTATAATAACAAAGCTATATATATGAAAATGCCTAGAATGGAAAGGCCCATCAAACGAGAAAAATATGGCTGGTAACAGTGCCAACGAATAAAGAAGCAGTATCTGACCAATAGAATAGCTCTTGCTGAAATAAAAAGAGACAGCTGAAATCAATAACTGAATAAACAATAACAATGATTCATCCCATCCTGAAAGAAACATTAATACATAACCTGTTATAAATAGCGGTAACGCTATCAGCATCGCTCCTGTATCGTTATCGGACTTGACCGTATGGATTACTGCTCCACTAAGCGCCATTAGTGAAAATAATATGGCAGCTATGGAATCTACAGATTCAATAATAAAAAAAGACAATACTAATGCTGCAATAAACAGACTTCCGATAAATAACAGAATCTTTATAGGCCATGACTGCCTGTCGGCGGTTTTATTTTGTTCGATAGTATCCATATCACTCCTCTATTTCTTGTTTTTTCCACTCTTTCCTTTTCGAATTGATTGCAAACACCGAAGCTACCACGGCACCAATCATTATCCAAATATTTAAAATAATTGTTTCACCAATAGCATCATATTTTAGTGCAATTTTAATCGCAAGCGCTTCTATCACACAAAATCCGCCAAGGAAAGGCAAAGTATAAAACCACAAACTTTTGTTTTTCAAAGCCATATTAATAATTGCCGCCACAACAATCAATGCCAAAATAATATTCGGCCAATGTCCGACAATAATCACATCACATATTGCTACCGTAGCCACACCGAATACCAAAGTGATTAACAGATTCTTAAACCAAGAAGGTGCTGGCGAGATGATTGATGTAAGCTTTGGCGCGATAAAGAAAAAGGCCAGCCACGCTATTCCATAAAGTAATATAAAAGAGAAACACCAAAGACTTCCGAAAAAGAATGGTATTACTCCTATGGAAATCAACGCCAAAAAGCACAGCCACAACGGATAGAAATCGGCAATAAAAACCCACACCGCAATACATAACGCCCATGTCAGAAAGAATGTATGTGTATCAGCTTCAACATTATATGCCTGTCCGATAATTGCCAAAAACGCCCCGACAAGCACACTCATTGACGAAATAGCCACATTTCGGACCAAAGTACTCATCGACACTCTGATAATCGAAAGCATAAGCGCCAGCATTAAAAATGCCACAATGCCAAGTTTCACAAAACGATGAATCAACTGCCAGTTGTAAGCAAAGAAAAAGACGAGACCTGATAAGAAAAGACCAACCCCTATCACCAATGAGGCTATCTGCGTAAAGCGCGACCAAGCTGCGGCATCGGCCAATCTGACTTTACTTGCCGTTACATTAGGCAATTCAGAATCCAGATTTGTCATATTTTAAGATTTATTGATTATTCAAATATAAAAAAATGTGGCATTCATTGTTTAAAACAATTTGACATAAGCCCCTATGCGGACGTATGCGCGGCCTGGCAGAAATCTCTGGTCTGATGACGGGAATTGAGTACAAGATGAAAGATTAGGCTGATTTTTAGGTAATTAACATAGTAGAGGCGCCACATTGTGACGCCTCTACTTGTTTTTAGTGGTGATGAGAGAATTTTATGGAAATGCAAAGCATCGCATCATGCAAAATAATCTCCAATACTACCGACCTCTCTGTTTATAATCCTTTTGGATTTCCGCGGCCCAGTCGTCAGAAATACAACCCTCTTCGCGAAGCGTTGACACTGCTTCCGAAACACAGCAGAAGTTCAATCCCACTCCCATCGAGTCACAAACAAAATTGCTTGCCCGCGATGCTCTAATTCCATAGTGGCCCGCTGTCTTGACAGCATCGATGTTTGCACCAAGAAAGATAAACTCCCAACCGTACTTTTCCTGTTCGCACGATATCATCTGCTTGACTTTTCGCGCCGAAAAACGACTCGATGAGTTTTCCTCGCCATCGGTTATGATTACAAAAACCACATTGTCAGCCCTTTCCTTATCAGCCAACTTCTTTTGAACCTTGACGGTGTGGTTAATGGCATCGCCCAGAGCGTCGAGAAGGGCTGTCGAACCGCCTGGCGTGTAGTCTTTGCGTGTCAGCGGCTCAACTGCACTAATGTTGCGGCGGTCATGAATCACTTCCGAACTATTGTCAAAGAAAACTGTCGAAATGTGGCAAACGCCTTTCTCATTGCGCTGTTTTTCAAGCATTGAATTGAATCCGCCAATGGTGTCGTCTTCCAATCCTGACATCGAACCAGATTGGTCGATGACGAAAATGAGTTCTGTAATGTTGTTCTTCATAACACATAATTTTAAAGGTTCAACAAAATTTTACTCTGCAAAAATTGACCGATAAATCCGAAATGATGTCGCCCTAAAAGCGACATTTCTTACATTTGCTGAAAACAAACAATTTAGTTATGCCATTACTAATTAGCAGGAACGATATAACCAAAATATCTGTCGACGCAATTGTCAATGCGGCCAACACGCAGTTGCAGATGGGCGGTGGTGTATGCGGAGCCATTTTCAAGGCTGCAGGAAAGCAGAAACTTCAGCAGGCCTGCGACAAACTGGCGCCAATAAAAACTGGCGAGGCGGTTATCACCGACGGCTTTGACTCGCGGGCAAAATTCATTATCCACACTGCAGGTCCGATTTATAAGGAAGGCGACACTCAACAAGAAACCTTGCTATACAACTGCTATCAGAATTCGCTGAAACTCGCTGCAGATAAACAACTTGAGTCAGTTGCATTTCCGCTGATTTCGTCAGGAATCTACGGCTATCCGCCCAACAAGGCGCTCAACATCGCACTCAAGTCAATCCACGATTTTCTTGGCTCATACGACGGCGCAATGACCATCTATATGATTGTTTACAACAACGATGCATTTGCCGCTGCCCAAAAACTCTATGCTGGCGTTGAAAGTTACATCGACGAGAGATTAATAAAAGATGACATCCGTAAAAGAAGACGTCTGAACAATATAGACTTCGAAATATCATCTTGTTGCTGTGAGTCCGCGCCTATGCCACCATCCGAGATGTTTGATGAGGATGATTTATCCGTGCAATGCATGACCTTGGGGGCACAACCTGGCAATGCTGGAAAAAACAGCAGCCTCAACAATATCTTATCCAATCTTGAAGACAGTTTCAACAAGTTGTTATTCAAGTTTATACATCAGAAAAACATGACGAATGCCGAAGTTTATAAAAATGCAAACCTCGACCGTCGTTTGTTTTCAAAAATCATTTCGAACGAAGATTACACTCCAGGCAAAAACACCATTTTCGCACTTGCCATATCGCTCAAACTCAATCTCGATGAAACCGAAACGCTCCTGCGCAGCGCAGGGTTCGCCATTTCGCATTCATCGAAAGCCGATTTGATAATTGAATACTACATCACGCATCAGGATTCTGTTGATTACAACATCGATGAATTGAATTTTCTGCTATTCAAACACAAGCAAACGCAGTTAGGGCAAGTTTGATGAAAATTGCGGGACTGATGATGGGAAACGGCTGATTTTTCGGCAATTCGCATAACAAAGCATTAGTTGTGCGTCTCTTTTATTTGCAATAAACCGCCCAATGTGCATAAATCGACGTTTTTTTTAGGCATTGTCAGCCATTCGATCCTATATTTGGGAAAATTCTGACGATATGGCAAGTTACTCTATAGGCGACATTGCCGCTGTGGTTGGCGGCAAGTTGACACGCGGCTCGGGCGGCAACATTTCCCACCTTTTGATTGACAGTCGTAAGGTTGTTTTTGCACGCGAGAGCCTGTTTTTCGCGCTCAAAGGTACCCGCAACGATGGACACCGCTTCATCACGGAACTTTACAAATCGGGTGTGCGCAATTTTGTGGTCGACCATCTGCCGCAAAACGTTGACAGTTACCAATATGCGAACTTCATCGTGGTTGAGAACACGCTGAAGGCGCTGCACCAACTTGTCAGCTGGCACCGTCAGAAGATGACAATGCCCGTTGTGGGCATCACTGGCAGCAACGGCAAGACAATTGTTAAGGAATGGGCTTGCAAATGCCTCGCACCCGAGAAGTTAATCGCCCGAAATCCAAAGAGTTACAATAGTCAGATTGGTGTTCCGTTGTCGGTTTGGCTTCTTCAGCCTGACAATAATCTGGGCATTTTCGAAGCTGGAATATCGCAGCCTGGCGAGATGGACGCGCTCGAGAACATCATTCGCCCCGACATTGGCATTTTCACTAACATTGGCGATGCCCATCAGGAAAATTTCAGCAGCATCGAGCAAAAACTGACGGAAAAACTCAAATTGTTTAAAAATGCCAAAGTGCTGATTTTCGGCGCTGATAATCAGCTTGTTCGCGAGAAGATAAAGGCCACCGTCAGCGCGGAAACCAAACTATTCACCTGGGGTACGCAACCCGATGTGAATCTGTATGTGGAATCTGTTGACTATCAGCCGACAAGCTCCACTATCCACGCCATGTACAACAATGAGCGGGTTGCGGCGCAGATTCCGTTTGCCGACAAAGCTTCGGTTGAGAACGCTCTGCAGGTTTGGTCGCTGATGCTGGTATTCGGCTATGATAATCAGACAATTGTGCAGCGGCTGGCCACCATCGAGACCATCGCCATGCGCCTTGAACTGAAGGACGGCAACAACAACTGCTCGATAATCAACGACAGCTACAGTTGCGACATGGAGTCGCTCCGCATTGCGCTCGACTACTTGAGCGTGCAGAATCAGCACCCGCAGAAAATATTGATTTTAAGCGATATAGAGCAGAGTGGTTACGCCAAAAGCGACCTTTACCACCACATTGCCGTGCTCATCCGCCAGAAAAACATTGACCGACTCATCGGAATCGGTTCAGACATTAAGTCGTTCTCGAACTTCTTCGACTTGCGTAAGGACTTCTACGCCACCACGCAGGATTTCCTTGACCACTTCGATTTCAGCAAGATACAGAACGCATCGGTGCTGCTGAAGGGCGCCCGCTCGTTTAGTTTTGAGCGCATTTCAACGGTTTTGCAGAAACAATCGCACCAAACAGTGATGACCATCGACCTTTCGGCTATGGAGTATAACTTGAACTATTTCAAGAGTTTACTGAAACCATCAACTGAAATGTGCTGCATGCTGAAAGCGTTTGCCTACGGAAGCGGCACGCACGAGATTGCCAATCTGTGTCAGTATCAGCGAGTTGCGATGATTGCCGTAGCCTTTGCCGACGAAGGAGTCGAGCTGCGGCGCGACGGCATCCACATCCCGATTCTTGTGCTCAACCCCGAGCGCGACAGTTTTGCACAGATGATTGAGTATAGGCTCGAGCCCGAAGTGTATAACTATGTAACGCTCAACACCTTCAACCAGGCAGTTTTGGATGCCGGGCAGACCGATTTCCCTATACATCTGAAACTCGACACTGGAATGCACCGTTCTGGCTTCATGCCCGACGATATCGACAACGTGATTGAAGCCGTAAAAAATGCGAAAGGACTGAAAATCAAAACAATATTCTCGCACCTTGCCACCGCCGACGAGTACGACCAGGACGATTACACGCTGTCGCAGTTGAACACTTTCGAGACGATGAGCAGCGCAATAATGGCGCAAATGGACTATCCTATTAAACGCCACATTCTTAATTCTGCTGGTATTGAGCGCTTTGCCGACAAATGGCAGTACGATATGGTGCGCCTTGGCATCGGTCTTTACGGCTTGAGCGTTGCGGGCGCGCAGTTGCAGCCCATCGCCACGCTGACAAGTTCGCTGGCGCAAATCAAGCATTTGCCAGCGGGAACAACGGTTGGTTACAGCCGCCGCGGAAAACTTACTCGCGATTCTGATATTGCCACCGTTCCAATCGGTTACGCCGATGGTCTGCGCCGATGCCTGGGCAATGGCAACGGAAAACTATGGTACAAAGGCCGTTTGGTGCCAATCATCGGCAACATCTGCATGGACATTTGCATGGTCGATGTCACTGGCCTTGACGCGCGCGAAGGCGACCCGATTGAGATTTTCGGTAAGAATCTGCCCATCACGCAAGTGGCCGAATGGATGAACACCATCCCATACGAAGTGCTGACGGGAATCTCGCGCCGCGTTAAACGGACTTATGAATACGAATAAGTTTGGAGAAATTCAGTTCAAAAGACTCTTAACTACTGAAAACTAGAGAATTGCGCAACACAAACTCTTAAATTGCGGTCATTAATTATTCGCCTCGCTGATGGTGGCGTTAATCATATTGACTGCAGTCAGATGACCGCCAGTCCATACTTTCCAGTACAATCCGCGGCGACCATCAGCACCTTCAATGTCAAGCATATAGCGGATATCGCCCAAAAGGCAAGTGAACGATTGCTCACCAAGTTGCTTCAAAATGATTTGCTTTCCTGGATAGACGTTTTCGGAAATATCGGCACTTGAGTATATCTTACCGATACCCCAGTTTTTCATTGGTTCAACAGCACCTGACTCAGCCACATAGGTCATTTCACCCTCAGCCGAGAAATTGAACGAAACCATCGCATCATCACTATAACCTTTAAATTCCGATGCATCGATAAAACCGCCAAAAGACTTGAGCTCGTGCGGGGTGCTGTATTTGAAAGCTTCGGTCAAGTAAGAGTTGTCCAAAGTCAGCTCGCATGGTGATTCGCTCATTACATAAACCTCAAGCACGTGCGATTTGTTTTCGGGATCCAAATCAACCCTCATTGTTGCGCGCCCGCCAACAATTGGTGCGGTACCCGACGAAATGTCTTCAGTTGAGGTGTATCTGACGTTCAAAAAGAGTTTCACGCTGTCGCCAACAATGTTGTCAACTGAG
The DNA here is from genome assembly GCA_017645945.1 of Salinivirgaceae bacterium. Classification (GTDB taxonomy): domain Bacteria; phylum Bacteroidota; class Bacteroidia; order Bacteroidales; family SZUA-534; genus RUG13583. The sequence goes on along the minus strand of JAGCNL010000036.1, from coordinate 6,471 downwards.
ACAACCAGCTGATCGTACTCGCTTAAATCGGCTGCGGGCTTGATGCTGTCATCACCAAACCACCATCCGCAACCAGCCCATTTGCCAGTGTATGTCATGCGGTGGGTTGTAGGTTCGTAGTCACCGCGCCAAGTCAGGTTAGCCTGATCGAGACTGAGCTCGTGCCTTTTGATCGATGGAGTGCAGCCCACAACAAAAGCCGCCACCAAAGTCAGAAGCGCAAGTTTAAAAACCGATGTCGTGCCTAACCGTTCCATAATTTCAACCCACTACTACGCTTACAACTCGATTTTTGTTACTCAAACGATTGTTTTTTATCACGAATTATTATTTGAAAAGCCTCTGTGCGAACAAATACAAATCTTCACGCCAAACGGGCCATGTGTGTCCGCCCTCTTTTGAATCGTAGAATTCGTACTTAATACCCATAGTGTCAAACTTTTGCATCATTACCTTGCAGTTGTTGTAGGCAATGTCGGTTGAACTTCCCTGCGACAGCCACAAAAGTTTGATGTTCTTGTTGAATTGGTCTTTGTTGGCCTCAAGATATTTGTAGCATTTTGTTCCAGGATCGTTGTCGCCGCCACGGTTGTTGGCAAACCAACCAGAGCTGAACACGCCCAGATAGTTGAAAAAGTCGTTGTGCGGCATACCCACGTGCATTGTGTAGAGTCCGCCCATCGACAAGCCGCCTATGGCGCGCATCTCAGGACGGGCGTCAACGCGATAGTTCTTCTCAACAAACGGCACAATGTTGTCCATTATCTCTTTCTCGACCTCGTCGTAACCGCCCACGTTGGCGTCAAGGCTAACAAGAATCATCGGCACGGCCTTGCCTTCGGCTGCCAAGTTGTCGAGAATAATGTTGCCTCGACCTTGGTTAACCCAACCGCGGCAGTCCTCGCCACCACCATGGATGATGTAAAAAACAGGGTATTTCTTGCCTTTATCATTATCATAGCCAGCAGGTGTGTAAACGTACATTGTGCGCCATGATTTGGTCACGTTCGAGAAATAGTTCTCAGTGCGAACGCAGCCGTGAGGAACATCTTGAATCTGATACTGTTTGCCACCGTCGAGATACGGAACCTCAACGCAACTCATCATACGGCCGCAGCCGAAGAAAGTCTCGCTGCCAGGGTCATTAACTGACACACCATCAACAATCAGGCTGTAGTACTGAATGCCGCTCACAATGCGCTCCGTCTTGCCCGACCACACGCCTTCGGCGTTTTTGGTCATATCGTACTTTTTCCCGCAGATGTCAACCTGCACCTTTTGTGCCTCAGGTGCGCGGAGTTGGAACTCTATGGTGTTGTCGGGATAAATAGCCGGATATTTGCTACCCTGAATGTTGGTTGTGGCAGGAGTCTGTGCCACAGCTGTTGCGCAAAGTGCCAGCGCTGGCAACAATTGTAATGCTTTTAATGCTCTCATTTCTATCGTGTTTTTATTGTTTACTTTTTAAGATTATCAGCCAGAAGTTTCATCTGCTCAATGTCGTTCTTAATCCATTTGGTCATAAACAACATCAATCCGTCGGCCGATTTGATTTTTCCGTCGCTGAGCAAGTTCAGGAATTCGTTGATTTTCGCAACGAAGTCGTTAAACGACTGCTTCAGCTGCTTCTTATCGCTGAAGTCCGATTCCTCGACGTAGCCTTCGACTGTGCCAAAATGGTACGATGCAAAGTCGGCAAGACTGCGGACTGACTCCTTTATCTCCTTTTTCGATTTACCTGCGCGGAATGTTGTATAAACCGTGTTGGCCAGCTCCGTCAACTTTTTAAGTTGCTCAGAGATTTCAATTATGCTGGTTTCACAATTCTCATTCCACTCAATCAGTTCCTGCTCTCCCACCTCTCTGTTGAGGTCCGATTCCTCAACCTGCTCATCTTTCTGCTTGCTTGCTTTTTTAGCTTTCGCGACAGATGCTGAAGCCTGACCGTTGCCTTCCATCATCTTCTCGAGTTCAGCAATTTTCGATGCCGACTCAGTGTTTTCGGTCTGCAACTCGTTGATTTTGTTTTGGGCGTTCATCTTCTCGGTGATGTCAATGCCCACTTTTATCACTTTGTAAGGGTTCGTCTCGTTTTGATCAAGTACCGGAGTATATGTTTCCTGAATCCACAAGTCACGACCATTCAATGTGATATGATTGATTTCCGTCTCAATTTTGCCCCTGCGCAGATTACTCCACATTTGTAAGTGGCTCATTCTTTGCTCAGTCGTCATATCAACTCCATCATCAGATTTCTGACCGATGATTTTATCGGCTGTTACACCGAGCATTTTTGAATATGTGTCGTTGACATTAGTCACCACACCACTCATATCATATTCAACCACAATCAGTTTATCATTGATAACCTTCATGATGGCGTTCGATTCGTTCTCGCGGCGGGCAGCCTCTTCCTGAGTGGCTTGCAGCTCTTCCATATTCTGGCGCATCTCCTCCTCTTTCGATGCCAGTTCTTCGGCTTGAACCTTCGACTGATTCAACAGATTGTTGGTACGTTCGTTGATTTTAACTGTCGAAATTGTAGATGCGATACTTTCGGCAACCTTCTCAACAAAGTTGATTTTGTAATCCTCAAGTTTATGGAACGAAGCCAACTCTATAATACCGAAAACATTGTCGTTCAACACTAGCGGAACAAGCAGAAGCGTTGAAGCTGTTGCGCTTCCCATGCCTGATGTAATGTTGATGTAATCTTTCGGAATATCAGTCATATAGATGGTTTTGTGCTCATAAGCGCAGCGTCCAACAAGGTCCTCGCCTACAGCAAAGCGCTTTTGCATGAATTTGCGGCGATCATAAGCAATGGCTGCCGTCATCTCATAAACAGGCTCCTCTTTGGTGTCGTCAAGCACATAAATGGCGCCTTGGTTCACATCGATGTACTTTATGAGATTGCGCAGAATATCGTACGACAAATCATTTATATTCTGGTTGTTAGTGTGCAGAATCTCACCGAATTTAGCCAAGCCGAGAGTTGCCCAATTAACCTTCTCGTCTGCAATCTTGCGCTCCTTGGCTTCCTCATCGGCCTTCTTCAGATTATCGCGCATATTGATAAGCGCGTTACCGAGTTTGTCATTGGCACTTAGCGCCGTGAATTCGGTGTCAAGATTGCCATTACCAATCTGCTCCGAGAATTCGGCAGCCTTAATCAGTCCGCTGATAACCGACTTCATCGACTCGTTGATATTGCTGATTTCTGCCATCGATGTCTCTCGCCATTCGTTATTGTTCTTGATGTCGCCGTCCGACACATCGACTAGCGCAGCATTTATTGAATTGAGCGAACGTGTAATAGCGTTAGCAATAAGAATGGTGATGAATCCAAGTATTGCCAAGCACATGATTATCAACAAGAAAGAAGTGAGCGACATATTGCCAGCCTCGCCCATGATGCTTGCCTTTGGCGTCATCACGCACAACGTCCAACTTTTGTGTCCCGAAATATTGATGGGTGTTACGCAAGCCACATACTGCTCAGAATGCTCCACATTTTCTGATATGAATTGGGCGCGCTCTTTGATATACTTATCGACATCAGATTTTTGGAAAAACGAAGGTACCACGTCATGCAATTTTTTACCGCGCTCGTTAGCTTTTTTGCAGTAAAGAATGGTGCCCTGGTCTGAAGTTATGTAGACGCTCAGTTTGTCATCGCTGCCAAATTTGTTTTCGAAACCGTTCAACAGGCTGTCAATCGCGATATTGGCCGAAACCGTTCCCACCATGCCTCCATCATATATAATAGGTACGGTGAGCTTGCACATGTGGGTGCTCACATTTGTCCCTGGAATCTTTTCCATAAACGGATCGGACACATACTTCACGTCATCGCTGATATCCCAAACGTCCTTGATATTAATAAGTTCAGGATGATCCTTGCCGACTTTTTTGTTGTTGCTGTCCGTGATGTACATGCGGTCTTCCTCATCCTCCTCGTAATAATTGGCGTACACAGCCGCCACGGCGTTTAGGGTTGACAAATAATTATCGATTTTCAAACCTATCGCGTCAGCATTTTTCGAACTCTGCATTAACACTATCGTCTTTGCACGATCCTTAATCAGCCTCTTGGCCTTAGACTCACAATATAAGATTGTAAACGAGATTGTTAGCACCGACGAAAACAGGATGCTCGCTATCATCAATGTCTTGATTGATATCTTTTTCTTCATTGCGTAATATGTTTTGTTTTGGTCGGTTTTACCATGCCGACTCACCTAAACTTTCAACTTGCTATTTTAAGAAAAAAATCGGAAACGGCGGCCTTATTATTATTATTTTATAATCTCGTTCCGCATTAAAATGCCACTTTAATTATATTTTATTAAAATACAAGAATATACACTGGTTACAATTGTAAATCACCCACACATTATACCAATTCCTCGTTTTGATCGATTCACTGAAAATAACTAACAGGTACTAAACTGCACATGTAGATTGCATGAATGCCGTATTATACTGAATTATATTATTTTAGAAAGAATGGACTGTCCCCTTCTTCTTTGACAATAAACAAATAAATCCGTCCAAACTCATTCAGCTAACCTTTTCGCCACCGTGTCGCCGTCGCGATATTGTTGGGTGATGAAGTTGTTGTCGTACTCAAGGAAGTTGATAATGTCGTCGGCGATGCCAACGGGATGAACGTGCGGGACAAGTGTGGTGCGGAATTGGTAGCCGATGCCTGACTGTTGGATTATCTTTATCGACCGCCAAATATTTGGCATTATGGCAGTTGCGTCCTTACCGATGATTTTCGAATAACTCTCGGCGTCAGGATTCGATTTGATGTCCATTGCAATGAAATCGAGCAATTTGTCGGCCAGAAGTTGCTCGAGCATATCGGGATTGGTGCCGTTAGAATCGAGTTTCACGCAGTATCCCATTTGCTTGATTTTCTTGATAAAATCGGGCAAATCGCCGTGGATTGTCGGCTCGCCACCAGTAATCACCACGCCTTCGAGCCAATCTTTACGACCTTCGAGATATTGCAGAACTTCCTGTTCGTCAATCAATTGGTTTTGACCGAACAGTTCGGGCAGCACAAGCGACGGATTGTGGCAATAGCCGCAGCGGAAATTGCACCCTTGCGTGAAAATCACACACGCCATTTTGTCGGGATAGTCGATGAAACTCTGCTTTACGAGTCCGGCAATTCTCATTGGCAAATTAACAGTTTGAAATATTTAGTTATCTGATATAGAGAAGGTTTAGAAAGTCAAGAAAACTAAACCACACTCGACTTTCTAAACCTCTAAACTCTTACCATTCTACATTATCGACTTGTCGAACAGCTTGCGCTCGCTAAATTCCTGACGCTTGCCGTCGTTCCATTGCTCGATTGGGCGCAGATAGCCGACGATGCGCGAATAAACCTGACAATCAGTCTCTTCTCCTTCGGCCTCGCACTTCGGGCATTTGTGATGCTCGCCGTAGATGTAGCCGTGCTCGGGGCAGATGCTGAATGTCGGCGACAGCGTGATGTAAGGCAGGTGGAATGTCGATGTCACCTTCTTAATCAGTTTCTTAACGGCCGCGCTCGAGAGTTGGCTCTCACCCACAAATGTGTGGAAGACAGTTCCGCCAGTGTATTTCGTCTGCAAATCGTCCTGCAATGTCAGAGCCTCAAAAAGGTCGTCGGTGAAGTAAACCGGCAATTGGCTCGAGTTGGTGTAGTATGGCTTCGCGCCGCGACGCACGTGCTCCTCGTTGGCAGTCACAATGTCGTTGTATTCGGCCTTGTCGATTTTTGCCAAACGATACGATGTGCCCTCGGCCGGTGTTGCCTCAAGGTTGTAGATGTTACCCGTTTCGGTTTGGAATTCAGCAAGTTTGGCGCGCATATGGTCAAGCACGCGAACTGCGAACTGATGTCCCTGCTCGTCGACAAGACTCTTGCCCAGGAAGTTCAGACAGCACTCGTTCATACCAACAATACCGATGGTCGAGAAGTGGTTCTTCCAATAGCGGCCTGAACGCATTTTGACGTTGCGCAGATAGAACCGCGAGTATGGATAAAGACCTCTTTCGGTCAGATTTTCAATCACTTTACGTTTTGTCTCAAGGCTCTCTTTTGCCAAATCCATAAGTTTGTCGAGACGCTGATAGAATTCGGCTTCAGTCTTCGACTCGTAGCCCAAACGCGGCAGATTGACAGTCACAACGCCAACGCTACCCGTAAGCGGATTGGCGCCGAACAAGCCGCCACCGCGCTTCTGCAGTTCGCGCTTGTCGAGACGCAGACGGCAGCACATACTGCGCACGTCGTCGGGGCTCATATCGGAATTGACAAAGTTCGAGAAATATGGAATGCCGTATTTGGCTGTGATTTCCCAAATCTTGGCATAAGCCGGATTGTCCCAATCGAAGTCCTTGGTAATGTTGTAGGTAGGAATCGGGAACGAGAACACGCTTCCGTGAGCGTCGCCTTCTGACATAACGTCG
>JAGCNL010000035.1 GCA_017645945.1 Salinivirgaceae bacterium | reverse complement strand
TTCTCAATGGCCGGTCCGATGCCGAATTTCACGCCAGGGTAGAGTTCCTGCAAAGCCTCGGCCAGCAAGTGTGCCGACGAGTGCCAGAAGGTGTGCTTTCCTTCGGCGTCGTCCCATTTGTTGAGTTTGATTTTTGCGTCGGTTGTGATTGGGCGGGCAAGGTCGATGGTTTCGTCGTTCACGTTCACCGACAGAACTTCTTTTGCCAGCCTCGGGCTGATGCTCTCTGCAATCTGCATACCGGTAACACCGCTTTCAAACTCGCGAGTGCTGCCGTCAGGAAATGTTATCTTTATCATAATATATCCATTAAAAAAGGTCGGCAAAGATACGATTTGTGCCGGCATTTTTCCAACAGTTTTTTATGTTTTTTATTTTTAAGATGAATAGGGTATGTGCCATGTCGCGTTTGCGGTGTATTTGTCGGGACTTTCACCACACCTTATATTATATAGGAAAACCATCACGGCTCGTTAAAATTATTTGTAATAATCTGATGCTCAATTTATTGCAAGGTTGATAGCGTTTTTTATTCAAAAAAATGATTAAAATGATAGGCGGATTGAAATTTATGCTACTTTTGCCGCACAAAAATGGTGCCCGTAGTTCAGTTGGTTAGAGCGTCAGATTGTGGTTCTGAATGTCGTGGGTTCGAGTCCCACCGGGCACCCTAAAGAACAGAAACCGATTCAGCAGCGAATCGGTTTTTTTAATGGGTAAAACCGATGTCGCGCAGGTTTTTTACTTAAAAGTAAATTAAATGTGTGATTTATAGATTTGCCCTTTATTAATTCGCTATATTCGCACACATTTTTAAATATTTTTTAAACGTAAAACTATGAATTTCAAAAACATTCTTTTGGCGAGTGCATTTGCGGCCATGATGGTATCTTGCGGCTCGTCATTCAAATCGCAAACTAAAATTGTAACAAAAGCTGACTCAGTGGCATATCTTATGGGCGTAATTGATGGTGGCCGTCAGGAAACCACCTACAATCATTTCGGACTTGACACTTTGCTGGATTTTGACATTTATTTTGAGGCTTTTTACAAGTCGAGCAATCAGATGAAGTTGAAATACGAGCTTGATACTGCCAATCAGCAGTTCTTGAACAATTTCACCATGCTTATTCAACTCTATACTCAAAAGGTTATGAAAGATACCACAGGCAATGTTCCGAGTCTGTCATTCACAAAATCTTATCTCGACTCGGCAAGTTATCTGCTTGGTGTTGCTGATGGTGAGGCAATCGGAGATGGCTATCGTAATTCAGGATTGGATTCGGTTGGCATCAAATATTGTTTCTATTTTGAGGGTTTCCGCGAGGCAAATCAGGAGGTTTCAACACGTATCGATGCTGAGCAATACAGCGAGATGGTAACTGACTTTTTTGCTGAAATCCGTGAGAAAGAGCTGTTGTCTCGCTATGGCGACAACAAACGTGCGGGTGAGGAATTCCTGGCCAAGAACAAGGCTAACGGCGATGTTGTTACTACCGCTTCTGGTTTGCAATACACCATTATCACTGAAGGTAAAGGCCCGAAACCTAGTATAACCGACCGCGTGAAGGTTCACTATACAGGTTCATTGATTGACGGTACTGTTTTCGACAGCAGCGTTGAGCGTGGTGCACCGGCTGTTTTTGGAGTTGGTCAGGTAATCCCGGGCTGGATTGAGGCTATGCTGATGATGCCTGTTGGCTCAAAATGGAAACTCTTTATTCCTCAGGAACTTGCATATGGTGCAAGTGGTGCAGGTGCTCAGATTAAACCTTACAGCGTTCTTATTTTCGAGGTAGAGTTGCTCGGAATCGAGAAATAAATCACTGGTTCTTACCGCTTTGCAAAGATGAATTTCGACGGGAAGACATTCTGGATAACAGGTGCGTCGTCGGGGATTGGCGAGGGTGTGGCCTACGAACTGGCCAAGTACCGCACACGGCTGATTTTGTCGGGGCGGAACGAGGAAGCTCTTGCCCGCGTTGCTGACCGTTGCCAGACACTTGGCGCGGCCACCCGCATCGAAGCCTTCGACCTGACCGATTATGACAAAATGCAGGCCGCCGTCGACAGCGTTCTTGCCGATGGCGTTAAAATCGATGGCTTGATGAATTTTGGTGGCATCAGCCAGCGCTCGCTTGCAGTGGAAACACCCGTTGAGATTGACCGCAAAGTGATGGAAATCAACTTCTTTGGCACCATTGCCATAACCAAGGCGCTTCTGCCGCATATGATTGCGAACGGCGGCGGTTTGATTGTGGTAACTTCAAGTGTTGTAGGTAAATACGGTATAACATTCCGTTCGGCTTACTCTGCATCGAAGCACGCGCTGCACGGCTTTTTCGAGAGCTTGCGAGCCGAAATGGCGGATAAGAACATCCAAATCACAATTCTCGAACCAGGCCGCATTGCTACAAACGTGTCGCTCAACGCCATTACAAAAACTGGCGAGAAATACGGCATTATGGACAAAGGCCAGGCTGCGGGAATGTCGGCTGAAGAGTCGGCACGGATTATTCTGCGGGCTGTCCGTCGGGGCAAGAAGGAAGTGCTTTACGGCGGCAAAGCCACATTGCTGGTTCACATCCGTAAGTGGTTCCCAGGGTTGTTCTATTTTCTTGCATCGCGAGTTGATTCAACTAAGTAGTGACAAGTGACAAGGTACAAGTGATAAGGGGAAAAGGCAAAAGGCATAAGTAGGGACGTCATATTATGGCGTCCGAATCAGAAATCGAAAATCAGAAATTACAAAAATATGGCACATCAAATAAATGGTATTCAGCAGATGGGCGTCGGAGTTCCGAACGTTCTGGAAGGCTGGGAATGGTACAACAAGAATTTTGGAATGGACGTGAAGGTGTTTGACGAAGCCGCTGTGGCAAAACTGATGTTGCCGCACACTGGCGGTCAGACTCGAGAGCGCCGCGCCATTTTTGCATTGAATATGCAGGGAGGTGGCGGTTTCGAGATTTGGCAGCATACTGGCAAAACACCCGAGATGCCAAAGTTCGAAATCCAGATTGGTGACCTTGGCGTTTGCATAGCAAAGATGAAGACTGCCGACATCCATAAAGCATATAACACATTCAACAGCAAAGGTTTGGAGCTGCTGACATCGGTTGAGAAAGACCCTGTCGGAACCGAGCATTTCTATATGAAGGACCTCTATGGCAACCTTTGGGAATTTGTTCAGGAATCGTCGATTTTCACAAGCACAAAAGCTGTGAACGGCGGTGTGTTTGGCGGTGTTGTAGGTGTTAAGAACATCGACGAAAGTCTGCCCGTCTATCGCGACATTCTAGGCTACGACAAAGTGGTTTATGACAAAGAGGATGTGTTTGCCGACTGGGGCGGTGTTCCAGGCAGCGGTAACCGCTATCGCCGTATGCTGCTTGCACAGACAAGCGAAGGCCACGGAGCATTCTCGCCCGTGTTTGGTAAGTCGCAGATTGAGTTGGTGCAAGTTTTCGACCGTGAGCCAAAAGGCATTTTCGACGGCCGCATCTGGGGCGACCCGGGTTACATTCAAATCTGCTACGACATAGCCAATATGGACGACCTGCGTGAGTTTGTGAAGTCAAAAGGTTTCCCGTTCACCGTGGACAGCACACGTGCTGGCGATACCTTCGATATGGGTGAGGCCGCAGGAAGTTTCGCTTACATTCAGGCGCCCGAAGGAACGCTCATCGAGTTTGTTGAGACACACAAAGTGCCAATTGTGAAGAAGTTAGGTTTGGTTATCGACCTTCACAAACGTGGTATGGACAAGCCGCTTCCGCGCTGGCTGCTCAAGGCGTTCGCACTGAAGAGAGTGAAAATGTAGATGATTGAGAATCAGATAATGTCAAATTAAAAGTCCCGTAAACAACGGGACTTTTTTTGTATGCATGATTGTTGTTTACCAACTGTCAAATCACCTCGATTTTAGGCCCGTTCGCCAAAAACTTGTGCCGAGTATGGCAAATTCAACTATATTCGGCTCGTTTTAAGGCAAAAAAATGAGTCGACGGATTCTTTTTTCGGTTTTGCTTGCGATAAGCGGTATTGCGGTGCATGGGCAGGAGTCGCACTCGCTCTATATGGACCAGGAGTTCAACCACTTCGACCGCTATGTCTATCAGAAACAGAACCGTTTTCACACTTCGGTGAAGCCTTATCAGACGCGGCAGGTGAACGCCACCGTCAATGCCGATTCAATTTATCGCATTGAAGTGAGCCGCAAGTTGCCAGATATCTTGCTGAACCGCAGTTGGTTGGGTTATAAACAGGATGATTTCGAGTTCACCATCGACCCGTTGATGCATTTTGAACTTGGCCGTGATTCCGACTACGACGATATGAGCTGGGTGAACACTCGCGGCATCCTGGTGAATGCGCGGTTCGGCAAATATGTGTATGTGACATCGGATTTTTATGAGAATCAGGCCAAATACTATGATTATCGCCGTCAGGTTGTGAAAGATACGAAAGCCATGCCCGGACAAGGCTCCTATAAGGCGTTCAAGGAGGATGGCTACGATTATGCGTGGGTTGACGCCACTGTCAGCTTCCAACCCGACGAGCATTTCGACATCACTTTCGGGCACGGCAAAAACTTCATTGGCGACGGCTATCGTTCCATGATTTTGAGCGACGCATCGTTCAACTATCCGTTCCTGCGCATAACCACTGATTTCTGGAACATTAAGTATGTCAATCTCTGGGCGCAGTTTCAGGACCTTACGCAAAAATACAACTACGGGCATGCTCATGACAAAAAGTGGGGATCGTTCAATTATTTGGATTGGTCGGTTACTCCGTGGCTCAATGTCGGATTTTTCGAGTCGGTCATTTGGGCAAATGCTGACAGTCTTGGCCATCGAGGGTTCGACATCAACTATGCCAATCCTGTGATTTTCACGCGCCCAGTTGAGTTTTCCGTTGGCTCGCCCGACAATGCACTCTTGGGCTTGACTGGTAAGCTGACATTGTGGAACAATCATGTGCTTTACGGACAGTTCATCATTGATGAGTTCAAACTTGAAAATGTGAAGGCTGGCATCAAACATCAGTTCAACAAGTCGGATTCAACAATCCAATGGGGCTGGTGGGCCAATAAGTGGGCTTTGCAGATGGGCTATAAAACCTTCGATTTGTTCGGGGTGGAACATCTTGACATTCAGGCAGAAATGAATGTCGCAAGGCCGTTTATGTATTCGCATGTCACTCATATTCAGAACTATGGCCATTATCGTCAGCCGCTTGCGCATCCGTTGGGCAGCAATTTCAAGGAGTTTGTGCTGATAGGCCGCTACAACTTCAAGCGACTATTTGCTGAGGCCAAATACATCCATGCCATGCACGGCCGCGATGTTAATGGAGTGAACATGGGCAACAACATTTTTCTCGATTATACCACGCATGGCGATGAATATCACAACGAAATAGGGCAGGGGGAGAAGGTGATTCTTCAGAATACAAACCTCAAGGCCGCATTCATGATTAATCCGCGCACCAACATGAATGTTTACCTCGGGCTCAATATGAGGTCGGAGGAAATTGGCGGCGAGAAAACTAAAAACAAGCTGATAACCTTTGGTTTGCGTACATCGCTGCAGAATATTTATTACGATTTTTAGTATGTCGGCACAATATTTGAAATGTGTATATTTGCAAAAATTATTAATCAATGAGTTGGCTGCGTATATTTTTAATAGGTGTTTTGGCAACGGCATTTTGCTGGCCGGCAATGTCGCAGGATAAGAAAAAGCCTGTGGCAGTGCGCTTTATTATTGATGATAATGGTGACACCCTGCCCGTGGTCAATATTGAGACAGTGACAGTGCGCCATTTCAAGAAACGTCGTCAGCAGATAAAGTACGACAAGCTGATGCGCAACGTGAAAAAAGCCTATCCATATGCCATTGCAGCCCGCGACGAGCTTGCAACCATGAATTCCAACCTTGAGGGCGTCACTGACCCCGTACAGCGCGAGGCATATATCAAAGACTATGAAAAGCAGATGTTTAAAAGATATGAGAAGGAACTACGCGCACTCACCATTTCGCAAGGCCGAATCTTGCTCAAACTTGTTGACCGTGAGATAAATAACACTGCTTTCGAGCTTGTTCAGGAGTATCGGGGCTCGTTTTCGGCATATTTCTGGCAGGGCGTTGCGCGCATCTTCGGTGAGAATCTGAAAAGCGAGTACGACCCCGAAGAAGAGGATATGTATATCGAAGAGATTGTGCTACTTATCGAAGCCGGAGTTATTTAATCCGCAAGCTTTAGCCGCAAGCAATCGTTGAACTCAAAATCAAACTGAGGCGTCCGTCTTGGACCACGGCGGTTCATTACTGCATTCGTACAGTTAGAGTGTCCCTGCACAACAAATTTCCACCTTGACAGACGTCGGTTGTTTATCGTCTGTTATCCTTTCTTTTCGTTTTCCTGGCGGCTGGCCATGATGGCATTTGTCACATCTGTTGTCAAGCCGAATGTGCCCACAACATTTCCATCGATGTCAAACAGTGGGTATTTCGATGTTGAAGTGTAAATAATCGTATCCAAACGATGTTCTTTCTGAATCTGGTTCAGTATCGGTTTCTTTGATTTAATGATTTGTTGCTCATCGTTATAGAAGCGTTGTGCATCGTCTTGATTTGAGCAGAAATCGAAATCGCTCTTACCAACCACATCATCGTACGAATTTGCCTTAACCAGTTTCAAGTATGATTTAGAAATGCGTATGAATTTGCCGTCCAAATCTTTGAAATAGATGTAGTCATTAACGTTATCCATGAGCGAATCCATCAGAACCTGTTCTTTGGCCAGTTCCTCACGCATGGTTGTGTTCTCTTCCATCTGGCGGCGCAAATCCTCTTGAGTGGCTTGCATCTCTTCAAGATTCTGGCGGAGTTCTTCTTCCTGCGATGTAAGATCCTCACGCTGTACCTGGCTGGCTTGCAGCAGCTTGGCGGTCTTTTCAGTTACTTTCACGCTCGAAACGGTTGAGGCAATGCTTTCGCCGAGTTTCTCAACAAATTCAATTTCGTATGGTTTCAGCTCGTTGAACGATGCAATCTCAATCACGCCGAACATCTCATCGTTGAGGATGCAGGGCACAATCAGTATGCAGCGCGGATTGGCTGTTCCAAGTCCCGAAGTGATTCTCACATAATCTTCAGGCACTTCGGTCAGATAGATGGTTTTGTGCTCGTAAATACACTGTCCAACAAGGCCTTCGCCCACGCGGATGTCTTTTTTCATGTATTTGTCGCGGCCATAGGCAATGGCTGTTACCATCGAGTAGTAGATGTCGTCCTCGTTGTCGTCGTTAATTACAAACAGCGCGCCCTGGTTCACTTTCAGGTAGTCGATAAGGTTCGACATGATGTTGTAACCCAACGATTTCATATTGTCGAGGTCCTTACGCAGAATGTCGCCGAATTTGGCGATACCCTCGGTCGCCCAGTTGCGCAATTCCTCTTCTTTCTTGCGCTCTGCCTCAATCTTTTGGCTCTCAACAAGGCTGTCGCGCATCTTTATCAGAGCCTCGCCCAAGCGGTCTTTGCTGCCGAGCGCGTGGAAATCGCTTTCAAAATCGCCCTTGCCAATGCCAAGCGCGAAAGTCTCTGATTTTCTGATACCTTCAACCACCTGATTCAGCGAGTTGGCCATATCCTCAAGCTCATCGTTTGTCTTGATGTTCAGTGTGTCGATGCTTTCAGTGTCGCCCACTGCAAGATGTTTCAAAGCCTCGGTTGTATAGTTGATTGGAACTGCTAAATTCTTGGCAATGATATAGATAAGGAAGACGATTATCAGCAGACCGACAAACGCCATTATCAACGTGATGCGGATGCTGGTGATGGCTTGTTGTCCCACATTGCTCGTTGGGAATGTGAGTGCAAGCGACCAGTTGCAGTCAGGCGCAATGTTGATGGGAGTGAAGTAGGTGCACATTGGCACGCCGTTCTGCACAAATGCGTTGTTCAGATATTCGCCTTTGGCAATCTGATTGTACATTGAATGGATTGAGGCTGTGTCGCTGTAGCCAACTGTGAACTTGCGGGTGATGTCGTTGAATTCGCTTGAATAGACAATTATGCCCTGCTCGTTGATGAGGTGTTTGACAACCTCCTCGTTGAAGGCTTGCGCCACTTTGACTGCCAGAAAATCGAACTCCTTGACATTGATGCCTTTGCAGACATATCCGCAGATGCTACCATTCTGGTAAATAGGAGTGCTGATGTTAATCATCCACTGTCCGTTCAACTCGTATGGGCTGAAAATCAAGGTGTTGCTAGTTCCGATGACTTGCGAGAAATTGTTCTGAATCAATCCTCCGTCATCGCTGACACTTACAACTCCGTTGCTGGCCTGAATCAATATCCAATCGTTGTTTTGGTAGTTGGTGTCAGCGTAGAACGATGATGTCAGCAGTACCCAGTAAATCTGGCCTTTGGATGAGTTGCCAATCGTCTTTTTGAAGAAATCGCGTCCAGCGGAATCCAACTCGGATTGCGGAACTGACAATATGCCAGCCAAAGTTTTGACGTTCGACTGATTGTCTCTAAGCACAATCTCTGCATGCGCCGCCGACCGTTCAGAGAGCAGACGGCTTGTGTGTCCGTTGTCGAATTCGGCTTGGTTGGTGAACCTGATGCCAATGAATACTATGAGGACGATGATATATACTGCAAGCGGAATCAGCACAAACAGGCTGATTTTTTTTCTGATACTGAGTTTAACCTTCATTTGTCGAGTCTTTAGACAATAAATTACAAAACGCATAAAAGTAAAACACCTCTGCTAAAATTCCAAAGGGAATTTTCGGGAAAATAATTGATGGCTGATTTTGCGTTTCGGGGTGATTTTATTGTCTAACCGTTTTTCCCCGATTCAAACCGAATTTAAACACGTAGAGACGTGCCATGGCACGTCTCTACACCCAATATCAATTATTTATGCATATTATCAATTCACAATCACCCGTTTCACTGTGGTGCCAGTTTTTACAATGTAAACACCTGATGTATT
Source organism: Salinivirgaceae bacterium (assembly GCA_017645945.1). Lineage (GTDB taxonomy): Bacteria > Bacteroidota > Bacteroidia > Bacteroidales > SZUA-534 > RUG13583. The sequence continues at coordinate 28,993 of JAGCNL010000035.1, read as the reverse complement.
GATGGTTATTGTTGTTCCGGTAGAGACGTGGCGCGCCGCGTCTCTGCCAACCAATACGCCCATTACATTGTAAACAAATATTTCCTCCGTGGCATTCTCTACAACGATGGTGTTGCCTTGTGCGTAGATATTGACTGTGTTGGCAGCGGATTCAGTGACGGCGGTTGGTTTGTAATTCCAAACAACAGGACGATTGTCTGGATTCCAATAGTTGTATCTTCCAAAATCTCTTTCACTTGTCTCTAAATAAATTGTCAGATTGCTGCAACTAGAGAACGCCATTGCGTCGATTAGCGATACAGAACTTGGTATAACAATCGTTGATAATCCACTGCAATTCTGGAAAGCTCCAGCGCCAATGCTAGTTACAGAATTCGGAATATCAATCGATGTCAATTTGCTGCAATTATTAAATGCATCATTTCCGATGGTTATCACAGAATTAGGAATTGTAACCGATGTCAAACTGCTGCAACCAGCAAAAGCGTCAGAGATAATCCGGCAGCTGCTGTTTATATTAAACGAAGTTATATCAGTTGACTTTACTTTAATTAGACATAAATACGGATTTCTCTCATTTCCTATATAATAGCCATTATCGTATTCGTTGAATTTTAGGCTACTGCAGTCAGCAAACGTACTGCCAACGTACCATACTGAATCTGGAATCGCAATCGACGTCAAACCAATGCACCCGGAAAACGATCCATCGCCAATGTACGTTACAGAATTTGGAATATCAATCGATGTCAAACTGCTGCAACCATAGAATGCTGATAGGCCAATGCTTTTTACAGAATTTGCAATTTCAACTGATGTCAGACCACTGCAGCCAGAGAACGCTCCATCCGCAATATACGATAGGGAATTTGGGATAACAACCGATGTCAAACTATGGCAACCAGCGAAAACCATATTGCCCAAATGATTGACAGAATTAGGAATTGTAACCGATGTTAGGCTGGCGCAATCCTCGAAAGCCGATTCGTTAATCCATAATACGGAATTTGGAATTACAATCGATTTCAGGCTGCTACAACCATAAAACATATATTCGCTAATACATTTTAGTGTGTTTGGAAGTATAACAGTTGTCAAGCCGCTGCAACCAGAGAAAACACCTTCTTTAATGGTTGTTACAGAATTTGGAATTTCTATTGATGTCAGGCTGGTGCATTTCTCGAACGCAAAATGGTATATATCCGTTATAGAATTCGGAATGGAAACAGAAGTCAGACTATCACAGTCAGAAAATGCAAAGTAACCAATATTTGTAACCGAATAAGTTTTACCATCGTTTGTGACTTCTGCAGGAATTACAAGGTCACCTTTGGGTTTAATGTAACCCTCATAAATAGGAAAAGTACTTTTCGGAGCAACAACTTCAACCGTGTAAGGCGTTGTGTCGCTTGTAATGTTAAAGAACAAATCGCCAGATTTAAAATCGTAAGCCCACGCCTGCCCTGCAAGCATTGTGGCAAACAGGAATGTGAAAAAGCGTTTCATTTTCATAAAGATTTGTGAATATTTATTTCGGTAAAGATAGGATTTTATTCTGCATTGACAATCACAAAAAAAGCCGCAAGCATATCGCCCGCGGCTTATTAACAAGAGTTTTATTCTTACCTCTTACCTCTAAACTCTCACCATTATTTAACCAATCCCGAGAATCCCATAAACGCCATAGCCAAAATGCCTGCTGTTACAAGGGCGATAGGCATTCCGCGCATTGCTTTCGGGGTTTCAGAGAACTCCAGTTGCTCGCGAAGGCCGGCAAAGAGCACCAGCGCAAAGCCGAAGCCGATGGCATTCGAGAAGGCGTAAACAACGCTCTCGAGCAGGTTGTAGTCTTTCTGAATAACCAAGATGGCCACACCAAGGATGCAGCAGTTGGTGGTGATGAGCGGCAGGAACACGCCCAACGCCTGATAGAGCGACGGCGACGCCTTTTTCAGCACAATCTCAACCATTTGCACCAGTGCGGCTATTATCAGAATGAATGTGATAGTGCGCAGATACTCAAGTCCGAATGGTGCCAGAATGCAGTGGTTGGCCAGGTAGGTGACTATGGTTGCAAGCACAAGCACAAAGGCCACGGCGCCAGCCATACCAAGGGCGGTGCTAATCTTTTTCGAGACGCCAAGGAACGGGCAGATGCCCAGAAACTGCGACAGTACGATGTTGTTTACAAATACGGCCGCTATAAACATTAACAAGTATTCCATAATTCAGTCCTTTTAAGATTTGCGTAATTTGTTGACCAGTGCGATGAGAAATCCCAGCGCGATGAAAGCGCCTGGCGCAAGCACAAACAGCAGCATTCCGTAACTTTCGGGGTAGATGGCGAAGTTGAAAATCTTGCCCGTTCCCAGCAGTTCGCGGATGCTTCCGAGCAGTGTCAGCGCAAGGGTGAAGCCAAGGCCGATGCCCAGTCCGTCGAACATTGACGGCACAACGCTGTTTTTGGCAGCGAATGCTTCGGCGCGGCCCAGCACAATGCAGTTAACCACAATAAGCGGAATGAACAGGCCGAGACTTGCGTAGAGTGCGGGCACGTAAGCCTGCATTACCATTTCGACCATAGTTACAAATGCCGCAATCACAACAATATAGGCAGGAATGCGCACCTTGTCGGGCACCAGATTCTTGATGAGCGAGATAACCACGTTCGAGCATATCAGCACGAATGTTGTGGCCAGGCCCATACTCATTCCGTTAATGGCCGACGATGTGGTGCCCAGCGTGGGGCACATGCCCAACAGCAGTACGAATGTCGGGTTTTCCTTAATCAGGCCGTTCAGCAGTATTTTCAGATTATTGTTCATTGTTATTGCCCTCCGTTGTTTGAGTGGCGCCGCTGTTGGCGTCGGTTTGTTTCTGATTGTTGGCGGCCGCGTAGGCGTTGTAAGCCGTGCGAACCGATTCAAGGAACGCTCTCGAACTGATGGTCGATGCCGTGATGGCGTCAATCTCGCCGCCGTCTTTCGACACGGTCATTTTGTTCACTGCGGGGTTCTTACCGATAATCGAACTTTGCTTTTCGGCGGTTTTCACCTCGTAGTGGAAGATGGTCTCCAGCAGGCTCTTTTTCTTTTCGGTCTGCGGACGGAACCAGGTCACCATTTTGGTGCCGAGTCCAGGCGTCTCCTTTTGTTCAAGAACCGAATATTCGGTGATGTTGCCTTGAGCGTCGAAGCCCACCATAACCTTGATTTCGCCGCCGAAACCGTTTTTCGACATTGACTCAACAGCCGCGCCAATGAATTGGCCGTCAGCCTTGTATGCCTTGTAGATGTTCAGTCCGTTGGCGGTGTCGTTCTCAATCTTGTCGAAGGCGGGCAGAACGGCTTTAATCGCCTCCACCGATTTTTGCTCCTTCGATTTCTGTATCGGCTCCGATGTCACGCTGTAGAGCGATGCCATTAGACCTGCCGCGATGAGTGCTATCGCCGTGAGCGACAGCAACATATTCTTCAGTGATGATTCAAGTTTTGCCATTATTTTACCTCCCCGAATCGTTTTGGTTTAATATAAGTGTTGATGAGCGGCGTAACGGCGTTCATAATCAGAATGGCGAACGACATTCCCTCGGGGAATGAGCCGAAGTTTCTGATTACCACCGTAATAATGCCGATTCCGATGGCGTAAACCACCTTTCCGCAGATGCTCATTGGCGATGTCACATAGTCGGTTGCCATAAATATCGCGCCAAGCATAAGACCGCCAGCCAAAAGGTGAGCCACAGGCGATGCAAACTGCGTTGGGTCAGCCAGATACAAGATTCCTTGGAACACAAACACTGTGGCGAAAATGGTTACAGGAATGTGCCAGGTGATGATTCGGCGGAAGAGCAGGAACGCAAAGCCGATGAGCAGCGCAATGGCCGAAACCTCGCCAAGCGAGCCGCCCATTTGGCCCAGAAGCATATCGGTTGTTTCGGGCAGTGTGCCGAAGTGGTTCTTCAGCATATTCAGCGCAGTGGCGCCCGTTTCGGCGTCGATGTAGTTGGTGCCGAAGCCTTTCGGAACAGGCCACGTGGTCATTTGCACGGGGAACGATATGAGCAGGAACACACGCCCGGCAAGTGCGGGGTTGAACAGGTTCTGCCCCAGGCCGCCGAAGGCCATTTTGCCAACGCCGATGGCGAACGCCGCACCAACAATGATGATGCCGATGGGCAGGTTCGACGGCAGGTTGAACGCCAGCAGCAAGCCCGTCAGTATGGCCGAGCCGTCGCTGATGGTTGGCTGCTGCTTGAGCAGGAATTTCTGAATCAGGTACTCAAAAAGTACGCAACTTGCAACAGATGTGAGTGTTACAATCAGCGTTCCGATTCCAAAGTAATAAACTGAAACGGCCAGAGCCGGTAGCAATGCCGCTATAACCCCGAACATAAGGTTGGGGGTTGAAACACTACTGCGAGTGTGCGGCGACGGTGATACAACTAATTGTCCCATTATTGTTTTCTACTTCTAATTATTTTACCTACAGTGTTTTTGCCCAAACGCACATAGTCCAGAATCGGACGTTTGGCAGGGCACGAGAATATGCAGCAGCCGCATTCGATGCAGTCCATAATGTGGTTGGCCTCGTCTTCGGCCCACATTTGGCGTTGGCTGTATTGCATTAGCAGATAAGGCTCAAGTCCCATTGGGCAGGCGTCAACGCATTTCGCGCAGCGGATGCACGGCCCGGCTTCGGGGCGCACGGCCTTCTCTTCGTTCAGCATTAGAATGCCCGATGTTCCTTTCGTCACGGTCGATTCCAGATTGGCCATTGCCTTGCCCATCATTGGGCCGCCGCTGATAATCTTGCCGCTGTTCTCAACGTCGCCGCCAGCGGCTGCAATCAGCTCTGCCACAGGCGTTCCGATGCGTGCCTTGAAGTTCGAAGGCTCTTTAACGGTGTCGCCCGTAACGGTTACGATGCGCTCGATGAGCGGTTTGTTCTTCTGCACAGCCTCGTAAACGGCAAAGGCAGTGCCCACGTTCTGCACCACGGCGCCTGCGTCAATAGGCAGCTTGCCCGACGGAACCTCGCGGCCCGACACGGCGTTGATAAGCTGTTTCTCGCCGCCTTGCGGATATTTCAGCTTGAGCGGAACAACCTCGATGCCTTGCTCTTTGGCGCAGAGTTCGGTCAGTTTGCTGATGGCGTCGGGTTTGTTGGCCTCAATGCCGATGTATGCTTTTGTAACGTTGATGGCTTTCATAAGAATCTTGACGCCCACAATCAGTTCGTCGCTCTTCTCGAGCATTAGCCGATGGTCGGCGGTCAAGTACGGTTCACATTCCACACCGTTGATAATCAGGAAGTCAGCCTTTTTCCCTTCGGGGATGGCCAACTTGACGTGAGCGGGGAACGTTGCACCGCCCATACCCACAATGCCAGCGTCTTTAATCTTGCCGACGATGGTTTTTGCGTCGTCTTTGATTTCGCTTACAAGCGCGTCCGAGCGGTCGATGGTCTCGAGCCATTCGTCGCCTTCAACGTCGATGAAGACGGCAGGTTTCTTGAACCCCGATACGTCGGGGGCAACGTCGATTTTCGACACTGTTCCCGAAACCGACGAGTGAATGTTGGCCGATACAAAGCCGTTGGCCTCGCCAATCAGCTGACCCACTTTCACCTTGTCGCCTTTCTGAACAACGGCGTTGGCGGGTGCGCCAATATGCTGCGCCAGTGGTATGATGGCCACTTTCGGCAATTGTGCATCTACTATTGCTTTGGCGGCTGACAGCTTGTTGGCTTCAGGATGCACACCGCCTATTTTAAATGTCTTGAACATATTGGTAGATGTCTATGCGTTGGTTTGTACAGGTTGTTTTTCTTCGGTGGCCTCGGCCTTTGGCGGACGCGGCGGGAAGTTCACTTCGTGGATGGCGCCCGTCGGACATTCGGCGGCGCACTTGCGGCACATCTTGCACTTTTCAAAGTCGATGTAAGCCACATTGTTCTCAACCGTGATGGCCTCGAAGGCGCACACTTTGGCGCACTTTCCGCAGCCGATGCAGGCTGCCGTGCAGGCCTTGCGGGCCACAGCGCCCTTGTCTTTGTTCACGCACGACACAAACAATCGGCGGTCTTTCTTGCCGCGGTTGCGAATCTCGATGATTCCCTTCGGACACGCCTTGACGCACGCACCGCAGGCCACGCACTTGCTGTCGTCGACCACGGGCAGCCCCGTTTCAGGGTTGATGCTGATGGCGTCGAAGCGGCAGGCCGCAACGCAGTCGCCGTGACCAAGGCAGCCGAAACTGCAGTTGGTGTCGCCAGCCGACAGAGTGGCGGCAAAGGCGCACGATTGCGCGCCGTCGTAGCGGTTCACCTTCGGGCGGTTTTGGCACGAGCCGTTGCAGCGAACCACAGCAATTTTCGGCTCACTCTCAACCACTTCCTGACCAAGGATTGCGCCAATCTTTTTCATTGTCTCTGCCGACGAAGCGGGGCATTTCAGTCCCGAAATGTCGGTAGCCGACACAAAGGCACTTGCCAGACCGCGGCAACCGGGGTAGCCGCAGCCGCCGCAGTTCGCACCAGGCAGCAGCGCAACAATCTCGTCAATGCGCGGGTCTTCTTGTACCTTGAACTTTTGAGCCACAACATACAGGACGGCGGCCAGCACCAGTCCCAGCAAGCCCAAAGCAATCACACTGTACAAAACAATTTCCATATTATTTTAAGTTATAAGTTATAGAAGTTTTAAGTTAAAAGTTTAGAAGTTTAAAGTTATAAGTTTAAAAGGCATTTCAATTTTCAATCTTAAACACGAAAGTTCGTTTGAACTTGTCGCGCAGCAAAAATAGCACCAAATAGTAGGGTAGAAGCGACAAAAGTGCGGCCACGCCAGCTACGGCTTCCGAAAATCCCGCCAGAATCAATCCTGCAAGAACGGCCACCACCAGAATCAGCGGCGCCAGATAGCCCCAGAACAGCGCTTTGAAGGCCAACTGCCGTTGTCCGTAGACCTTGACCTGCTGCCCAACGGCATAAACGCGCCCGTCGGGTTCAATGGTTATATGTTTCACGGCTTTGTCGGTCGAAAGGCAGACGTCTTTCGAGTGGCAGGCGCTACAGGCTGAGTTGCAGTCGATGCGGACGGTGATGGCATCGTCGCCAATATGCTCAATAGTACCCGTTTGTGAGAAAGTTACGTCAGCCATCTGCTACGGTTTTTCGTAGTGCAAATGTAAATTTTATTTGGTCCCGATAGCTATCGGGATTAGAATTTACGATTTAGGAATTTTGAGAGGTATTTGTTGGTGGTGCCAACTGTACAAAAATAAACCGCCGCCAAAGTGTGAAACTCAGGCGGCGGAATGTTAGCGGTTGAAAGGTTTATTTATTCGTTTTCACTTGCAGATTCATTCGACTGTTGAGGTGCAACATAGTTGCCCGAACTCATCTGGCCAGCCAGCTCCATGCATTGGTCGTAGCACTCTTTGCAAACCTTTGGCACAGAGTGAAGAACAGCTGCAGCGTCGTCATCGCGGCCTTGGCTCTTGAGAGCCTGTGCTTGCGAAATCACAAAGTCGCACTGCGAGTTGTAGAACTCCAGAATCTTGTTCTTGCCTTGCTCCACAAAAGCCTTGAACTGTCCTTGTTTCGGATTGATGTTCTTGATAGCCTGTGAGTAAGCCTTTGTCTCGTTTTGTCCGGCACCCTTCACCTCAACCGATGTCTGGCTGTAAACATTACCGTTCTTATTGTCAACAATATACAGATTGACATTCAGAACCAGTGTGTGCATCGGAGGTGCGGTTGCTGTGTAATCGCGGCTGACAACGTCAACCGAAGCTTTTATCGAGAACAGCGGGTTCGAGCCTTCACCAGCCAGACCGTTAAGCGTGCAAATCTTGCGGATTTTGTTCTCAAGCATCTGTTTGGCCGAAAGAGGCAGATTCGAATCATTGATGACCGGGGCCAGAGCAATGCGCGCCGCATCGTCGGCCTTTCCGTTATTGTTTTGGGCGCAGACGGCAGAAGCCATCGTCACTCCGACACCCAAAAGCATGATTTTGAATATATTTCTCATAGCTGTAGCTTTTTTATTTTTCACCGATAATCAGCCAGGCCTCGCCCAAGCCGCGCATATAAACCTTCGAATCAAGTTTGAACTCGTCAGAGATGAATTTCTTCAAGTTGTTGACATACGTGCGGGTGTCCATTGCTCTTTGACGGCCGTTGCGCTCATAGTACAGAGGAATGCGTACCTGCTCATAGCGTTGGAAATTCTCTGTGGCATCAGTCAGGCTGTAGCGGTGGTTCATTGTGTTGTCGTCCATCCAGTCCTCGATGAATGTGCCAAGAGCCTCGCTTTCACCGTTATACTCATATTCATCTTCAAGATTCGAATCAAAACCGTCGAACAGTTTCACCATAATCTTAACCTCGCGTCCGTTGTTGAACATGTCGTCGAAGTGAGCCTGAAGGCGGCCTGCGAACTCGTCCATGTGGCTCAGAACGGCCTCCTCAATCAGCAGACCGATTGAAGCTGATGTGCTTGGGCTGCCAACGCCGGTCGAGCTTGCAATGTTCTTGCTTGTGTAGGCGTCGATTCCGTTCAAGATGAAACGGCAGCTGTTTTTCGGGCCTTGCTTCTCGATTGAGACATCAAGGTCCATTATGATGTCGGCTTTTGCCGAGCGTTTCAGAGCGTCGATAGGCGATTCAACAACGCTGCCGCCCATTGAGCCTGTCAGCAGTGATGTCTCAGCCGATTCGTTCGACATGTTGCGCAGCTCCTGCTCCAAATCCTTCAGCGGGAACTCGCGGTCCGACATGATGCCGCTTATCTTCGAGATAGCCAGACGCATATCAGAATCGTTTTGCAGAAGTTTTTTATAATCAGGAAGTTCGATTGTTGTACCCTGATTGTTGAATTTAATGACGTATCCTTTCTCAATGCAGTAGCGGTCGCTCGGAACCACCATGATGGTCGGCTTCTTTGCCTGACCGAATGTGCTTGCGGCAAGCATCAGCGCTGCCGATAAAAACAATAGCTTCTTCATGTTATTACTTTTTTATTGGTTATCAGTTTAAAATCCGCTGTTCAAGCTTTTTGCAATGCCTTGGCGCTCCATCTCTTTGCGGAGTTCGTCGTAGGCGATTGACAAAGTGACGCCAACCTTATAACCGCCTTTTTCTTTCACGCGGTCGGCCGATGCGCCGTCAGTGCTGCGGTTGACATATTGCAGATACTGTCCGCCCGGAGCAAAGAATTTCTCGAAATACTCTGAATATTTGTCAGCAGCAGTCGGGTCTTTGATGATGGCCGGAGTGGGGGCTGCCGAGCCGTTGCTTCCTGCCGGGAATCCGTGGAAAAGGGCGCAAGCCACGCCTTCCTTTATCGCGTTGCGCTGTGCGTCTTCAGCTTTCTTGCCGCGTCCCCAAACCTTGACAAGCTTGGTTCCGTCAACGCCAACTGATATTGTGGCCACCTCGTAGTTATATGCGCTGTTGTACTCAAGTTTGCGCACTTTGTGGCGCGATTGAGCACCTGCCGACGATGAGCATCCTGTGATTAGCAAGGCTGCAATGCCCATCGCAAAAATTCCGACTAATTTTCTCATAGTGTTTGCTTTTTATGTTAAACTTAAATATTGTGTTCAAAAACTTTACAATATAGTCAATCTTTTATTCCACGTTTCAGTCCGTCAGTTTTTTTCGGACAATTTTCTATAAGACGCTTCGAGATTAGAATTGGATGCGTACGCCGAAATTAATATTTACACCGGCGCGTCCTTCGAATACTTCCGAGTAGGTAACTCCCAAATCTTTAGTGTCTTCGTCTTCCACTCCGCTGGAGAGTTTTGCATTGCCAAGCTCGGCGTAATAGGTTGCTCCGCCAACAAGTTGACAATTGTAGCGCAGATTGATGGCAGCTTGCGCGCCAGCCATGCCGAACGTACCTGTGATGAGCGAGCCTTCAATTTTTCTGCTTTTCTTCACTTCGCTCTCCAATGCATCGGCCCATTCCATTGCCAGACCGAAATGTCCCGACAGCGACAGGTTTCTCAGTACGAAAAATCCCTTTGAGAATCCAATCTCACCGCCGTAGAACGCGAATGAAGCTTCTTTAAAGTCGGGTGATGAGCCAAATTTCCCGCATTTGGTTAGGTCGTAGGTGTTGCCACCGAAATGGCCGCCCATGAAAAATTTAAATTGGGTTAGCCCGATGTATTGTCCCAGAAGAAGCTCGCCGTTTATGTAGATGCCTCCCAGCGAGCCGGCAGCAGCGCCGAACGTAACGCCGCAGCCCATATCGTTCGATTGTTCAAGGAACATTCCCGGCTCCAGTTTGTGGCCTGCAACCTGATAGAATTTCGAGGTTATATTCCGAAGTTTCTCATCGCTCGAGCCTTCGGCCACGTGGCTGTTGTTAACCACCTTTTTGGCACGAATCACGCCCCGGCGCTTTGGTGTCACCTGGCCGTGGCGGTCCATTCGGTACTCATAAACAAAGTAGCGGTCCTCAACCTGCAGGTTCTCCTTTGTGCCGATTTTTGCGCGGAGAGGGAACGTGCTGTACAAGGCCGTCCGCACCTGCCACTCCTCAATCTTGTTCTCAAAAGCGCTCACAAGCCCGTCGATTGAATTGTTGAGCAGGCGGCGCAGCATCACCGACTGGCCCGACGGGTTGCCCATGTTGGGCTCGGTGGCCTCAACTGTTGTGGTGACCGATGTCACGTATGAGAGCTTGAATGGCGTGGAGTCGAATTTGCGGCGCTTCTCGGCCACTGTTGCGGGGGCGTCGTCGTCGAAAATCCACATGTTCGAGTAGAAATCATTCATTGTCTCGGGCACATCGGCCAGACGGTAAAGGAAACCTGCCACCTCGGCGCGGTAGCCGCTCTTGACACGCACGGTTGGTATGAACTCAATGCCGAGCGCCTGGGCTGTCTTCCGCCGGTTGGCGTCCTGCTCGTTGTAAATCTGCTCCATTGTTTTTATGTCGCCGAAGCAAATCACCATCACATACGACTGGCGGATAAGCTTTTCGCCCGCATCCTGGAGTTTTGCAAGGCCGAGTTTTGAGGCCGAGGCTTCGAGCACATCGGCGTCGGTGGCGTTGTAGAGGCCGCGCTCGTGAATGACCGACATGCTGAACCGCCCGTCGCTGTTGCGTGAGAACCATTTTTCGAATATCTCCTTCGGAACATTCATCGATTCAAGCTTCGCCTTGACGGCATCGGAGCTTGACATTGGCGGCAGTGAGCGCACGGAGAGCATGTTGTCGTCGAATTTCTCAGGCACAACCACATTCTTCATTGCCGATTTTAGTTCGGAACTGTATCTGCCACTCTCAACCAAAAACATGGTCAGTGAGTTGCGGTTATACTCCTTCATGTAGCCTCCCGACGATGATTGGGCGGCCTCCTGTCCAAGTCCGACCTGCATAATGCAGAGAAGCAATGCTACAGAGAATAAGCGTTTACACATATATATATTGTATATGTTCAAATTCGAATTCAAATATAAGCGATTTGTGGTTATTGACATTTTTTTAGCGGCAAAATCTTGTCATGTTTGTGCCAACCGGAAAAAGAGTTGCCGGAGAAACAGCCGGGCGGCGTGCCAAAATGTATTTTCCCAGGCCATTATTGATGAGTTGACGATTTATTGGTGACGAAATGGCGGTCTCGTTACACGAAAATGACCATAAAAGTAAAATTGACTCTTTGCAATAAGTCCAAAAAAGTTTCAACGAATGTTATTTTATATTGATTATCAGAATGTTATGAAAAATGATATTTTTTCGAAAAATCGATTTGAAATGTTTGCCATGTTAAAAACATCTTCTATCTTTGTTGCGGTAAGGTTATAGTTCTTTGAAAGCTTGTTGTAAGGTCTCTTCTATATGTCTAGCTATGACCTTATCTCTTCTTTAGGGCTACAGTATTTTTTTCATGGGTTAATTAATTTGGTTGAATAATATTGGACAATTGCCTTACAACAAGCTTTTTCTTTTTAGCCCTTCTTCCAGCAAAACAATTTCAAATCAGTAAACAAGCAAATGTTGTTTGGTGTTTGTTTTTTTTGTGCTGTCAGTATTGCCGACTCTAAGCAGTAAATTTCAGATACTCAACAGATTGCAAAAAAATAGAGGCGATGTGTATTCGCCCCTATCAGTTTGGTTATGTGTTGCCCGACTACTCCTTGATGATTTTATACAACTCGCCGTCGGAGGTGTAGAGCAGGTAAATGCCATCGGCATAGTCCGACAAATCAACAACATACATGTCAGAACCACCGCCACGGCGCAGTGCGGCTCCTGTGGAGTTGGCGAGAATGTACGAGAACTTGCGCTCGCCCTTAACCGTCACAAACGAAGTGGTTGGGTTGGGGTAGATGCTCAGATTCGCTGACAGGTCGTTCACGGCAACGGTGCGGAACATGAATATTGTGTCGTGTATATACTCAATTTTGGTTTCGGTGATTTGCATACGCACGGTGTCGTGGCGCAGGGTGAAAATTGATGCCGCTCCCCACTGACCGTCAGGAATTTTGCTCATGTTGACAACGTTGTTCACGTCCTTGAACGCATCAGTGCCAATGGATGTGACTGATTTTGGAATGGTGAGCGAGCCCAGACTGGTGCAGTTGTAGAATGCCTTGCTCCCGATGCTTCCAACCGAATTTGGAATGGTGACCGATGTGAGTTTTGTGCAGTTGTTGAATGCTTTGCTCCCAATGCTTTCAACCGAATTTGGAATGGTAACAGATGTTAGTTTTGTACAGTTGTTGAACGCATTATCATCAATTCCCTTTACGGTGTAATTAGTCCCGTTGATGGTTAATGTCGACGGGATTGTCACATCGCCTGAAATGGTGCCGTTATAGCCTGTCACAACGGCTGCTCCGTCACGAATCACGTAAGTAAGCTCGTAGCCTTCTTCAGTTCCTTGCTGAGGTTCGATTTTTGTGCCTTCAAACGCGCCTTTTCCAAAGGTTGTTGTTGAAGGATTGTAATCAACATTTGCAAGGTTGCTGCAATTTGCAAAGGCATAGTCGCCAACGGTTTTCACCGTTTTTGGTATCTCGATTGAAGTGAGGCCTGTGCAGTTGCTGAAAGCATTTTTGCCAATTTCTTTCACTGACGCGGGTATTTTTATCGATGTCAGTCCGCTGCAACCATTGAAGGCATTGCTGCCGATGGTTTCAACCGACTTGCCAATGGTTATTGATTTCAGATTGCTCCAATTGTAGAACCCGCTGTTTGGAATTTTTGTCACTGATTCGCCAATAACAACAGTCTCCAACGGCAATTTGTTCACGTATCGGAGGTCGAGCGCATCGGTATTGTAAGTCAGCGTTTTAACTTTTTCGCAACCTTCAAAAACATCCCATCCTCCAAAACTACTTACTGACGAAGGAATGGTTATTGATTCCAAATTGCTGCAACCCAAGAAGGCTTTGTCGCCAATGGTTTCAATGCCTTCGGATATTTCTATCGATTTCAATTTCTCACAACCATAGAAGGCATTTTCGCGAATTCCCGTAACCGCATATTCAACCCCATCAATTGTTACTGTTGACGGAATTGTCAGGTTTTCAGGAATATTGCTGTTATATCCGGATACAATGACTGCTCCGTCACGAATCTCGTATCTAAGCACATATTCTTCCTCCTCGTTTCCTTGCTGCAGGTTGACTTTTGTGCCAGCAAAAGCATTTTCACCGATGGTCGTTGTGGCAGGATTATAGGTAAGCTCTGACAAGTTATCGCAATAGGCGAACGCATATTCGCCAATGGTTTTAACCGAAGAAGGAATGTCTATTGATTCCAAACCGTGGCATTCAGCGAACGCATATTCTCCAATGTTTGTTACAGTACTTGGAATGTCTATTTCTTTTATAACTGTTGACCTGAACGCATTGTTTCCGATGCTGGTTACAGAATTGCCCATGTTGACAGTTTCCAGTTTCCCACAAGCGTTAAAGGCTGAGTTGCCAATGGTTTCAACAGAGTTGCCAATAGTTGCAGATTTCAAATTACTACAACTCAGGAATGCCTCATCACCAATACTTGTAACTGAATTAGGAATGTCAATCGAGGTCAAAGTACTGCAACCTGCGAACGCATTTTTATCAATTCCCTTCACCGCATATTCAACCCCATCAATTGTTACTGTTGACGGAATTGTCAGGTTTTCAGGAATATTGGTTTTGTAGCCAGTTACAACGGCTGCTCCGTTGCGGACCTCGTATGTCAGACATTCTTCTTCCTCGTTTCCTTGCTGCAGGTTGACCTTTGTGCCCTCAAAAGCATTCTCGCTGATGGTTGTTGTTGCTGGATTATAGGTGACTTCCGACACGTTATCGCAATAGGCGAACGCATAATCGCCCACGGTTTCAACTGATTCTGGGATGATAACAGATGTCAGTCCGTCGCAATTGTTGAAAGCATTGTTGCCAATGGTTTCGACTGAATTGCCAATAGTAACAGAATTCAAACCATCGCAATTTTCGAAAGCATAATTACCGATGCCAGTAACCGCAAAATCGCCTACGGTTTCCGGAATCACCACATCGCCCGAATATGAGTTTGTGCCATCAACAAAATTCTGCACCACTTCAACCTCATTCTTATTCAGCACATGGTAGCGGATACCATCTTGTGTGAAATAGAGCCTGGCGTTTGAAAAATCGGCATCGCTTTCTATTGATACGGATGTTATGTTGTTGCAACCATTGAAGGCATCGTCTGAAATTGTTGTTACCGCACTGCCGATATTGACGGTTTTCAACGAAGGCAAACCGCTAAATATGGTACCAATTGCATCGGTGTTTACTGTCATTGATGTCAAATTGCTACAGCCGACGAATGCATTCCCTTCGATTTGTTTAACCGTCTCGGGTATGACAATTGAATTCAAGCCTTTGCAATTATAAAACGCACCGTTGCCGATGCTCTCAACCGAATTGCCAATGGTTACCGATTGTAGTTGTTCACAATTTTGGAACGCCCGTTCACCAATGCTTTCAACTGAATTACCGATTGTTACTGATTTCAATTTGCCACACCCATTGAATGTGTAGTCTGGTATGTTAGTTACCGCATCACCAACAACAACTGTTTCCAAATTTGACCTATTAATGATACTTGGGCTGAAAGCATCGGTGTTGTAAGTCAGTTTTTTAATGTTGTAGCATTCACTGAAGGCATATTCTGCAACGCTTTTCACCGAGGCCGGAATATCTAATGTTTCCATGCTATTGCAATTGTAGAATGCACTTGAACCTATATACTTGCAATCGCTGTGAATGGTGCAGGAGGCAATGTCAGTCGATTTGGCCTTTACCAACAAATAAAAATCGTTATCGTCGCTGGGCAAATAGTAGGAGTTGTCGTTCTCGTTGTACTGCAGACGGTAGCAATCTCTGAACGCACCCAAATTTATAAGTTCGCAATTGCTGTTTATGGTGCAAGTCTCTATGTCGTTCGATTTCACACTAACCAGGCAATAGTAAGGATTGCCGTTGCTCTCCAAATAAAGAGCATTGCCATACTCGTTGAATGACAGATTGTCGCAACCATAAAACACCGCATTACCGATGTTTGTTACCGAAGTAGGAATATTGATTGAGGCTAAATTGGAGCAACCGTAGAATGTATAATCTGAAATTTTAGTTACTGATTCGGGAATTGTTACAGAAGTCAGACTGGTACAAAATTCAAATGCTTCGCCACCAATAGTGGTAACCGAATTCGGAATAGTAACCGATGTTAAGCCGCTGCAACCATAGAATGCAGCACTGTTAATTCCTGTAACTGAATTAGGTATTTCTACGGATGACAGTTCTGAACAATTACGGAAAGCATATTCACGAATTGTTGCAACCGTATTTGGAATGGAGTAACCTCCTGTTTTTCCTTCGGGATAGCATATCAATCGGGATTGGTCTTTGTTGAACAGCACTCCGTCGGCCGAGGAGTAATATTCGTTTTCGCCGTCAACATTTATTGCTGCCAGGTTGCTACATTCCCAAAAAGAATAAACGTCAACACTGGAAACTGATTTTGGTATATCAATCGACGTCAAACCCGTGCAACCTTGAAACGCGTAATTTGAAATGTAATTAACCGAATTAGGAATAGTAATTGATGTTAACCCCATACAGCTACCGAAAGCCGCAGAGCCAATACTGGTAACCGTACTTGGAATGGTGTATGCACCCGATTTGCCAGCAGGATAGCAAAGCAGTGTGGTTTTGTCGCTATTGAACAACACGCCGCCAGACGAGGAAAAATTCTCGTTGCCGCCATCGACATATATGGCTGCCAACTTGCTGCAACCATAAAACGCTTCGCCGCCGATGCTCGAAACCGCTTGCGGAATGTTAATTGACGTCAGGCTTGCGCAATTTTTAAACGCATCATATTCGATAGTTGTTACCGATTCGGGTATGGTGATTGATGCCAGGCTTGTGCAATTGTTGAATGCGTAATAGCCGATTGTCGTAACTGATTCGGGCAGGCTGACCGAGGTCATTTTGCTGCGGTCACTGAACAAATAGTTGCCAATGCGAGTCACGGCATATTCTTTGCCGTCGATGGTGGCTGTTGCAGGGACGGTTATCTCCTTCTCATCGCCGTCCAAATAGCAGTTGGTTACCGTTGCTCCGCCGTCGTCGTTGAGTTCGTAGCCGAAGGCGTTCGACTCGTCAATCTTAAAGTATTCTGTCAGATTGTCGCCCATCTGCACCTTAAGGTTTTTGATGTAGAAGTAGCCATGGTTGTTGCCGTCGGCATCGCCAAGGTTGAGTTGCACGCCAAGCCAGTCGGCGCCCTTCGCGCCTATTGTGCCGCCCCATTCAATGGTTGTCCACTCGCTGTTTTTGAGCACGAACCGCTTGTTCTGTCCCGCCGAGAACCCGTTTTCGAAAACCAACTCGGTGTTCTCGTCGGCGTTGTTCTGCCAGTCGGTGTGCTCGTCGCCGTTAACCATTGCTCCAGTCAGCAGATGGACAATGGCATTGTCGGTTTCATTATCCCAACTGCGTTTCCATTTGATATCGAATGTCAGTTTGAATTTTGCACCAGTTGCTTGTCCCGAGGTTTCGTGGAAGAGGTTGTAGAACTGGTAGGCCGATTCTTCGCTTGCGCCATCGACAATAATATAAGCCACACCACTGTTGTCGGTATCCCACATATTGCCAGCCGACAACCATCTGTTGTAAGGCGAGTTGTCGCCAATTGTGCAACCAGTGAACGCACCAAGGCCAATCCGTTTTACCGATTCGGGAATATTCTTGATTGTCAGATTGGTACAACCCTCAAACGCCCCATTGTTTATGTATGTGAGCGTGTTCGGGAAGGTTATTGAAGTCAGGCCAGTGCAATTTTGGAAGGCAAATTCCGAAATATAATCCAACGAGTTGCCGAGCGAGACCGTTGTCAGGCCAGAGCAACCGCTGAACGCATAATTGTAAATATCTTGAACCGAATTGGGAATATCTATCGATGTCAGACTTGTGCAGTTTTGAAACGCGTAACTGTTGATGTAAGTAACCGAGTTGGGGATGGTGACTGATTGTAAGTTTGTGCAGTTTTGGAAAGCACACCACGCAACAGACGTAACCGATTCGCCAATGTTTACTATCTCTAACGCAGTGTTGCCCGCAAAATAGCCACCCAAGGCGTTTGTGTTGTAAATCAGCGTTTTAAGATTGTCGCAGTTATAAAAAGCGTAGGATTCTATGCTTGTAACAGTGTTCGGAATGGTTATGGCTGTCAGTCCTGAACAGCCATAGAATGCGTACTCGCTTATGGTTGTAACCGTTTCGGGAATGGTGTAAGCGCCGGTTTTGCCTATGGGGTAGCATATCAAGGTTGTTTTGTCTTTGTTGAACACAATCCCGCCGTCGGAGGAATAAGTGGTGTTTTCACTATCCACATTAATGGCGGTCAAACTATTGCATGTAGAAAACATTGCACCGGATATAACACTTGTTACAGAACTGGGAATGTTGATTGAAGTTATGCTGCTGCAACCGCTGAAGGCTTTATCGCTTATGGTTTCAACCGTGCTGGGAATGGTTACGCTGCTGCCAGAGCCAATGTAGGCGTTGAGAGTTTTGTGTTGCTCGTCGGCATATACAAAATCGTCCTCAACCGAGCCGTTAATATAGTACGCTCCCCACGGCGCTCCGTCGGCTTCGCCTGAGTAAACAATATGGCGGACACCATAAAAGGCATCGTCGCTTATTTCAGTAACATTTTCGGGAATGGTTAATGAATTCAGACTTGAGCAATAACAGAACGCTTCATAACCAATTTTGGTGACATTTTCAGGAATATTGACGGATGTTAAACCTGTGCACTTTTCGAATGCCCCACGTTCGATTACAGTAACCGTCTCAGGAATTGTTAACGAGGTTAACCCCGAACATCCGTAAAACGCAACGTAACTGATGGCTGTAATGCTATTCGGAATAGTTACTGATGTTAGATTACGGCAACCATAGAATGAAGCGTCATTGATGCGGCTAACGGATTCTGGTATTGTGTATGCTCCGGATTTTCCTGCAGGATAGCAAAATAGTGTTGTTTTGTCTTTATTGAATAAAACTCCGTTTTCTGCCGAAAATTTTTCGTTTCCACTATCCACATATATGGTTGTCAGGTTGTTACATCCCATAAATGTATTAAATGCAATTGAGTTAACAGATTTTGGAATGTGAATGGATGTTAAACTTGTGCATGCATGGAAAATGGCTGTGCCCAATGATTTAACTGTTTCTGGAATGATGACGGATGTCAACCCTGCGCATCCCCAAAACGCATAATCACCAATAGTTGTAACTCCTTCGGGTATAGAGTATTCGCCTGTTTTTGCGGCAGGGCAGCAAATTAGTGTTGTTTTGTCTTTGTTGAACAGCACACCATCCTCGCTTGAGGAATAGTTTTCATTCTCGCTGTCAACAATTATTTCCGTTAAATTGTTGCAATCCATAACCATAGTGCAACCAATACTTGTGACCGATTTGGGAATGGTAATTGACGTCAAGCCGCTGCATTCAGAGAACGCATAATGATTGATGCTTGTAATAGATTCGGGAATTGTTACTGATGTCAAGTCTCTACAACCATTAAATGCCCAATCTCGAATGCCTGTTACGGTGTAATTTATACCGCCGTTGGATACGGTACTGGGGATGATGAGATTGCCTGTAGGCCATTCTGGTCCTCTGCACACCGAGACATAATGGTTGTCGGCATCGGTAATGTAGTAAGAAAGGTTGTCAATGGTAAAATCTTGCGCCCACGCCTGCGCGGCTAGCAAAGCGGCAAAAAGAGATAAAAACAGTTTTCTCATAGTTTTAAGCATTATGTTTTTGTTCAACAAAATGTTCGCGGGCAATGGCGATGGCCCGTTGCAGTTTTTCGGCAAGGAGTTTCTTGTCGGGCAACTGCGTGTAATATTGTGCCACCTTTATCGGACTGTTCTCGTCCAACATCAGGTATTCAATGTGTTCGGTATTTCCTTCGCTGCAAAGAATCATCCCAATGGGCGATTCCAAATCCCTTTCCGAGAACACTTCGGGCAAGCCAAGCATATCAAGGAAATAACTGCTTCGGAAAACAATGTCGGGGTTGAGCGTGTTGTCGACTTTCAACTGTGCAAGTTCCTGCTTTATCACATCTTCCTTTATTCGTTTGCCGACATACCATTTGGTCAGGCAGATCTCGGAATTGACATAGACGGCAACACGTCGGCGGGCATCATCGATAATGCCGCAAACATCGTTGAACAAAATGTTCTCGCCTTTATTTTTCTGTTCTATGTCGCTCATTTGTGCCAATTGATATTTAGAAACGCATCTATTCCAAGCAGACTATTCCTTGTTGATTGTATATAATGCGCCGTCGGTTGAGTAGAGCAGGTAAACACCATCGGCATAGTCCGATAAATCAATAACATACGTGCTGGAGCCCTCGCCACGGCGAAGAGGTGAGCCTGCGGAGGTGGTGAGCACATACGAGAACTCATGGTCACACTCAACCGTCACAAACGACGATGTTGGGTTGGGGTAGATGCTCATCCCCAATGATTGGTCGTTTACAGAGACACTTCGGAAGACAAAAAGAGTGTCGTGCACATATTCAACTTTGGTTATGGTTTCATTCACATAAATAGTGTCGCGCGGCATGGTGCTGAGGGATTCCGCACCCCACTGGCTGTTGGTTATTTTGCTGATGTTGATGACGTTTTTCACGTTTTTGAACGCATCGGTGCCAATGGATGTGACTGATTTTGGAACAACCAGCGTTTTCAACCCGGTGCAGTTGTGGAACGCATTGTTTCCGATGCTTGTCACTGATTCGGGAATAGTCACATTGGTCAGGCTGGTGCAATTATAGAAAGCGCCATCGGCAATTTTTGTAACCGTGTTCGGAATAGTGACGTTTGTGACATTGGCATAGGCTAAGCCTACTACGACGATTTCTGATCCTTCACGCTCTAATAGCAGGCCACCTTCTGAGAATATATTGTCGTTAGTAACAACTTCAGTGCCGGCAACAGTAGTCAAATCGTTGGATTGGGCCACAACTTTGCCATCAACCGAGAGCACAACGTTCTTTAAAAAGATGTTGTAAGGGTCGCCCCAGTTCTGGAATTCATTTTCAGTTCGTCTTCCGCTTAGGTGCAATTCAAAGAACCAGTTGTCTGTGATAATGTCTTCATAGTGCTTCCATTCTGTTGTTGGTGTAATAGCGCCCCATTTTGCACCTTGGTTGCCTGCACCTGTTGCGATGTCGTCATGGCTAACGTTCCAAGCGCCGGCAGCTTCGAAATCAACTTTGTAGTCGAACGACAAAACCTTCGTCGTGTTTTGGTTTCCGGCTGTATCCACCACATTTTCCCAATGTGCGAAGAACTGAACTTCCCATGCATTTTTAGTAACGGATGTATCCGACAGGAAAGCAAATACTTTGTCGTTACCATATTTCACAGTTTTGTCTAAAACGAACATCTTGTCACCACTTGCAGCGTCTCTACCAACGAAAACTGCTTTAGCCACATTTTCATTATCATAATCACGGGACATCTTGTCATAATTAACAATTGTGTTATGTGGTTGGGCTATAGTGGCGGCTGGGACTTCAATAATGGGAGCCTCTTCCATATCAGCCTCATCGGCGGTAGTTTCTTTGGTAACAACTACTTCGTCATAGTTGCACTCGATAACGATGTTACGCATGTAAAGAGTGCCATTCTCACGGCCGATAGAAGCATTCACGCCAAATGTGCGGATTTCACCGCTTGCTTCAATCTCTGCCTCATATTCCTGCCAATCTTCAGTAGCCTCAAGAGCTGCCCACCCATCGTTGTTAACGTAAGAGTGAGGGTTGGCGTGGCCTTGTGCGTTGAATTTCACCGTACCGCTGCCTTCGGCTTTTCTGTATTCGAATTTTATGTGAATTGGAGTACCCGCAGGAACAACTTCGTCGGCAAAAACAATAAAGAACTGAGAATCCCAGTTGTTAACGTCAGCGGCAAATACGTGGATGCCATAAACGCCGTTTTCGGGTTTTACCCACTCATTTACATCAGAGGCAGTCTCGTGGCGGCCGATATCGCCGGCTTTTGCATAAGCTGCATTTGGAATGTCACCAGCGAAAGCAGTTGTAGCCATGCAGAAAACAGCGGCAACCGCCATTAGGCGTTTTGTGAAATTTGTTAATTTAATTTTCATATTCACAATAATTTAGGCATTAAAATGGTAAAAATATTGTCAAACAAAAATAATTGCGATTGCTTACAAATGTTCAAAAATAGAAATAATTGATTGATTTTCCGCTGTTGAGGCGGAAGTTTTTTCGTGGGCGCTTCCGTTTTTGCCGATAGGAACGTTTTATGAATGTTTGATTCCGAAATAATCAAGTGCTGCTTTATAATTGTCTTGTGCCGTCAGGCAAGTGTCGCGCAGATAGCCGTTGATATGCCCCCAATTCTGCAGTCCGCGGTAGTAAAACATCCGCAAATCTTCGGAAATGATAAAAGGCACAATGGCGGCTTGCAGACATTGCCATAATATCAGCAGGCGGCCAATGCGTCCGTTTCCGTCTTGAAACGGGTGTATGCGCTCAAACTGGACATGAAAATCCAAAATATTATCAAAATCGATGGTTTTTAGGCTGTTATATTCGGCCAGCAGTTTCTTCATCCTATTGTGCACTTCGTTCGGCAGCACGGTTTCCTCGCCACCAACTTCGTTTGCCAGTCGTTTGTAGTCGCCCACGGCAAACCATGTTTTTTGACTGTCGGATGTATTGGTTTTCAGTATTTTGTGCAGTTGTTTGATGTGCGGTTCGGTAATCTTTTCAGTGGCATGGTCGATTATGTAGTCGATGCATCGAAAATGATTGACAGTTTCCATAATATCATCAACGCGAGTGTCTTCGGTTGTGATGTTAAGTGTGTTGGTTTCAAATATATAGCGTGTCTGTTCTTTTGTCAGACGGCTGCCCTCAATATGGTTTGAGTTGTAGGTTAAGTCGATTTGCGTGCGGTGGTAGATGCCACCTTTGAGCCGCGATTCCTTCTCATCGCGCAGGCGGGCAAGAAGTGGAGGAATTTTTCGCTTGCCTTTTTCGGGCAAAGTGGCGTCCGAAGGAATGTTCCAAGTCTTGCCAGTAAGAAAGGCACCGTCTATTCTGCCCGATGCGCAGTAGTTTCGTGCAGTGCGCTCGCTGATACCGTACTTTTCTGCATATTGTGTTACTGAAATGAATTCCATTGTTATCGGCAAGTTTTTCGTTAAAAATCGATGTAAATATCGATGTTTTTGCCGATATCGGCAAAAATTGCACGAAAAATTGCACGAAAAATTGCGTGTTTGTTGCGTAATTATTTCGTGTCGTAATACGAATTTTTTACGCATAAATAAAAAAGTCCATTGCCAAATTTTACTATTTTTCAGCCGAAAAACATAACTATTATGAAACGCTTAATCACATTATTTTCAGGCATTTTACTTGCCTTCTCGGTTCGCGCCGGCGAAGGAATGTGGCTGCCTTTTCTGCTCGAGAACAACATTGGCGAGATGAGCGAGATGGGCCTGCACCTCTCGGCCGACGACATCTACAACATCAACCAGGCGTGCCTGAGCAGTGCGGTTGTGGGCTTTGTCGATTTGGACAGCCCGTTCCACCATTTCTGCAGCGGGTCAGTCATTTCGGGGCAGGGATTGGTCATCACCAACCACCATTGCGGGCTCAGCGTTGTGCAGCAGCACAGCTCGCTCCAAAACGACTACATCACCAACGGCTTTTGGGCTATGAATCAGGCCGATGAGTTGGGCGGAAACGACATTGGAGTCTGCTTTCTGCGACGGATGGAGGATGTGACGGCGCAGGTGCTCGCGGGAGTGAGCGACACAATGTCAGTTAAGCGCCGCAGTGAGGTGATAAACAGCAATATATCGCAAATTGAGAATAAGGTTTCTGACAGCACAGGGCTGAAAGCTCACGTTGATGCTTTTTATTGCAACAACGAGTATTATCTGTCAGTGTATGAGATTTTTGAAGATGTGCGATTGGTTGGAACGCCGCCCATTTCGGTGGGCAAGTTCGGCGGCGACACCGACAACTGGGTTTGGCCGCGCCACACTGGCGATTTCACCATTTTCCGCATCTATGCCGACAGCTTGAACCGCCCGGCAAAATATTCTGCCGAAAATGTGCCCTATCACGCAAGCAACTTTCTGAAAATTAATGCTAAAGAGAAGCATGAAGGCGATTTTGTGATGCTGATGGGCTATCCGGGAACTACCAACGAGTATCTGCCGTCGTTTGCCGTTGCCGCCACGCAAGATGTTTACGACCCGATTGTGGTGAGTGCCCGCGGCAAATCCATCGACATTATCAAGGAGCGGATGCGTGCCGACCAGGCTGTGATGATAAAATACACCAGCAAGGTGGCCAGTCTTGCCAACGCTTGGAAGAAACTCGACGGTGAGCGTCGCGGACTTGTGAGCAAGCGCGTTGTGGCCCGCAAGCAGGAGCGTGAGCAGCTGATGCGTGAGTGGATTGCCGCCGATGCGCAGCGCAAAGCGAAATACGGCACTCTGCTCGATGATTATTCAAAGGAATATGCTGTTTATCAGAAATATAGACGCGCAAAACTGCTTATCGACGAAACATTCTACAAATCGGAAATGATTGATTTGTGCAGCGATATCCGCACTGTTTTGCAAGGCAGCAGTTCCGACGAGGAGAAAAGCAAGAAAGTGCTTGGCTGGTTGCGCGATTTCTATGCCGATTACGATCTTGAAACTGATTGCGCCGTTACTTCGATGATGGTTTGTGAGTACTTTGTAAATTGCGATAATCCCCCAGTATTGTTTAAAGGCATTAAATGTGAAAATATGAAGAATCCAGATAGCAATTTGCTGCGCAAATCTCTGCTTGCTGATTCCACAAAGGCATTTAGTGTTTTCAAAAACTACACCGAAAAATCGAGCAAAAAGATTGAAAATGATATTGTTTTTGCATTGACAGCCGAGATTGATGATAAGTACTCCAACATCAAAACTCCGTTGCAGAAATCGCTCAAAAAAATCGACGATTTTCAGCGTCGTTTTATGCAGTTGCAGCGTGAATGCTTTGCCGACGCACGTTTCTTCCCCGATGCAAATTCAACATTCCGTGTGGCTTACGGGCAAATCCGCGGCTATCGTCCGTCGGATGCTGTCAGTTATGCGCCGTTCACCACGCTTGGCGGAGTGGTGCAGAAATGCGATCTCGACGTTTACGACTATACCGTGCCCGACCGTCTGAAACAGCTTGCGGCGGCACGTGATTTCGGTCCGTATTGCAATGCCGATTCGTCGCTAACTGTTTGTTTCATCAGCACTTGCCACACCACAGGCGGCAATTCGGGCAGCCCAGCCTTCGATGCAGACGGCAATCTTATCGGCCTGAATTTTGACCGCGTGTGGGAGGGAACAATGAGCGACCTGCAGTATGATGCCGACATCTGCCGCAACATCTGCCTCGACATCCGTTTCGTGCTCTTTTTCATCGACAAGTACGCTGGTGCCCGTCATCTGATTGACGAGATGGAAATTATTAAAGATTGAGAGACAATAACTTCGGACATTAGTGGCCGTCAGTATTGGGAGCGTTGCCCAATATAAACTGTCTGCGTAATTCGTTGATTATGTGATAAAAAGTGCCTTTGCTAAGCAAAAATATCGGCGCAAGTAAAAAAAAATCGAGTCCGATGCGTATCGATAAAAACTTTCATTTACTTTGGTGCTACTAATTCATATTTATTGATGGAGTAAATGAACCCTATTTTGAAAAAACTCAGTCTTACCGGCGGTAAGACCGTTTTGATTCTCAATTCCCCCAAAGAATTTCTGCAACTGGTTAAAAACGAAGGCATTGATGTGCACACTGAAGTGGAAGACTACTACAGCTACGTGCAGATTTTTGCCGAAAGCCGCAAGGAGGCCGAGGAGTTGCTCAACGATGCCATGAATGCTGTCGAGACCGACGGTAAACTATGGTTCTGCTATCCCAAATCGGGCACCGACCTGAACGACCAAACCGTATTCAACATGCTGAGTGAGTACGATTTGTCGGGTGTGGCCAAAGTGCCATTGAACGACAAATGGGTGGCCATCCACATCAGCTACAGCGACGAGGCCGAAGACGACGATTTTGAACCTGAAAAAGGCGGAAAATTCCGTGGCGGATACGATGAGTAATATGTCACTGACAGACTAAAAAAATGCCGGCAAAACTGTCGGCATTTTTTTTGATAACTAATTTACCTATTTCTGATTGCTGCAATCAGTTCAGTTTGAAGTAGATGGGCACCGTGTAATACACGCTCACGGGCTTGCCGTGCTGCAATCCCGGGCTCCATTTCGGAAGGCCCTCCACCACGCGGATGGCCTCTTTGATGAGTGAAGCGTCGGTACCGCGTACAGCGCTTACGTTCTCAACTTCGCCCCGCTTGTTGATGACAAACTGAACATACACCTTGCCTTGAATGTTGTTTTCACGTGCAATGGCAGGGTATTGCACATGCGTGGCAAGGTATTTCTGCAGAGCGGCGTCACCGCCGGGGAATTGAGGCATCACCTCAGCAATGTTGAATGGGATGTCTTCCTCCTCCTCGTCTTCCTCAGGGCGGTAAACGTATGCTACGGCAGTCTCCTGCGTAGCCTCAACATCCTCAATCTCAATACCGTCGTCGGGATCGGTGTCCTCAACAATATGAATTACTTCGGCCACCTTGGGTGCAACCGGCGGTGGCGGCGGAGTTACCTGTGTTTGATGAGTGATTGGCATAAGCTCCATCTCATCAATCACATCGGACAAGCTGCCAAAATCGGCAAAGTTTCTAACCTGGACTGTGTAGCTGAAAGCACCCAGAACGGCGCAAAAAGCGACAACGAGTCCAATTTCAAAGAACAATCCTGCGAATCGTCTTAAGTCTGCTTTGGGATTCTTTTTCGCTTCCATAACGATTGATTTTAAAGATTAGTCCTTAAAGGTATTGATTATGATTCAAAAAAGCAAGCCCCAAACCGATTTTTTTGCGTGCCTTTTTGTCAGCCGACGGTTTTTGGGCCGATTTTATTTGTCCAGCGAGAAGGTCACCGGATAGGTGAACGACACGTTTACCGGTTTTCCTCGTTGTGAGCCGGGTTCCCATTTGGGCAGACTCTTTACCACGCGGATGGCCTCGGCGTCAAGCAACGGGTCAGCGCCTCTTGCTATTTTAGGACTAACAACATTGCCTTCTTTGTCGATTACAAACTGGACAAAAACCTTGCCTTGAATTTTCTTTGCTTTGGCCTCCTCGGGATACTTAATGTTTTCATAAATGTATTTGCGCAAAGCGATATCGCCGCCCGGGAATTCGGGCATGTGCTCAACAATGAAGAACACTTCTTCATGCTCTTCTCCTTCAACCGATACATCAATAGGAATAGTCTTTGATACACGTGCAAGCACCTTCGCCACTTTCCCTGATCTCGACTCGTATCGCACGCCGGGAGTCCATTTGGGCATATTTTTTATCAAATCAATCACTTTATCGTTGATTTCAGCCTCAAGGTTCGATGTAAGCTTCACACTTTCAGGTTCAACCTTGCCGTCTTTGCCAATCACAACCTGCGCAAAAACTTTTCCTCTTATGAATCTTACCGATTCCCAACGCTTCATTTTGTCAGCGAAGTACTTTTTCATAGCCGCTTCGCCGCCAGGGAATTCCGGCATTATTTTAACCGATGTATAAATAGTGTTGTCATCGTCGATAATCGGCTGGTCGGCAGGGGCGGTGCTGTCCTTCGGAACGATGATTTGCGCATTACTCTGCGCATAGCCCAAAGTGAAAATCGCGGCAAGCGCAACAGTCAGAATTGATGTGGAGGTTTTCATAGTCCAAATAATTTTGTTAGTGGTCCAACAAAGCTAACAAAAAGATTGTCAACTTGTCGCTTATTCCGTTAGTTTTTATATCGATGCGTTTCGGGCGGACGCGGAAATCGACACTATCGGAGAGCGAAGTCGAACCAAAGGGTTTGCAATGCCTTGACAGGTTTTCCGCGGATTTTGCCGGGTATCCAGTTGGGCATATTCTCCACCACGCGGATGGCCTCCCGGTCCAGGGCGGGGTTGACGCTGCGCGGAATATGCACATTCTCGATTTCGCCCCTTTCGTTAATCACAAACTGCACGTAAACAGTACCCGAAACGCGCTTTTTCTTGGCGCTCTTGGGATATTTGGTGTGCTCTATCATAAATCTGTGGAGAGCGTCCTCTCCACCGGGAAACTCGGGTATCTCCTCAACAATCATGTGAATTTCGTCTTCCTCTTCCTCCTCTTGCCTTTTGATGACGATTATCTCGGTCTCCTGGTCGGCCTCAATGTCTTCAATTTCAAGCTCATCGTCGAGGTTGGTGTCGTCGTCAACAATGTTGATGACCTCGGCCACTTTCGGAACCTCCGGCGGTGGCAGCGGTGTTGTAGCAGGCTGTCGGGTAATGGGCACGAATCCTTCTTCGGCAATCACATCTTTGAGTTCGCCGAAAACAACGGTGTTTTTTGTTTGGACAGAGTAGTTGAGGGTGAGAAGCACTGCGCCTAACGCAACCACAAGACCCACCTCAAAAAACAAGCCGCTGTAGCGTCTTAAATCGACTTTGGGATTCTTTTTAAGTTCCATAGCCTTTGGTTTTAGTTAGAAAAAGTAGAATGTATTACGATCGGATGCTTTTTAAATTGAAAATCAACATTTTCTCGAAATGTTGTGACGGTTGTTTCTGTTATGGTCACACCCAGTAAGTTCCGACTTTAACAGATAATCGGCCATACTTATCAGTAGTAATTGAAACCGTAACAGGACTCTTGTCTGGTTCATTCCGGAAACAGGCACAATCCCATTGGGGCATATCTTGCAAAACGCTTATTACAAAAGCGTCCATTGCAGAATTAATACTCCGAACCACACGAACGTTCTCGACAAATCCTTGTTTGTTTATTATGAAACTGTATTTTCCGGTTTTCTTTTTAACTATCTTAAGTTGTTCTGAAAGTTGTTCCGTGATATATTTTTCTAAACCATAAGATCTTCCAGGGAATTCAGGCATTTTTTCGACCGCAGTGGTGTTGTTAAGAGGAAAGGTTATTCGAATGGTGTATTTCACTTTAACCGGTTTCCCACGTTGCGTTGCGGGTTTCCACGTTGGCATGCTTTTTACTATGCGGATGGCTTCTGCGTCAAGCAAAGGGTCAATGCCTCGGGCAATCTTTACGCTTCCGGGCTCAACTTCGCCATCCTGGCCGATTACAAATGAAACGAAAACATCGCCATACAATGTATCGCCATTGTTCACTATAGGTTTAGATGTATTTTCTGCAAGATACTTGCGTAACCCAACTTCGCCGCAAGGAAATTCGGGCATATTCTCGACAATAAAGAATGCATCATCGTCTTTGTCATTCGCCTGATTGACAGCCGT
>JAGCNL010000034.1 GCA_017645945.1 Salinivirgaceae bacterium | reverse complement strand
GGTTTCATCGGTGAAAGATGGTTCAACAACCATTGCATCAGGCGAATACACCGTTAGTTACAGCAACAACACCAATGCTGGAACGGCAACCGTGACCATCGCCGACAAGGCCAACGGCAACTACACTGTCAGCGGCTCGGCAACGTTCACCATCAGTCCGAAGGTGGTTTCAAGCCCGACTATCGAGTTGAGCCAGACTTCGTACACCTACGACGGCTCGGCAAAAACTCCGACGGTTTCATCGGTGAAAGATGGTTCAACAACCATTGCATCAGGCGAATACACCGTTAGTTACAGCAACAACACCAATGCTGGAACGGCAACCGTGACTATCGCCGACAAGGCCAACGGCAACTACACTGTCAGCGGCTCGGCAACGTTCACCATCAGCCCGAAGGAGGTTTCAAGCCCGACTATCGAATTTAGCGATGCGGAGATTACCTACACTGGTTCGGCTCTGACTCCGACCATCACTGTAAAGGACGGCTCAACCGTTATTCCAACATCGGAATACACTGTTGGCTACAGCAATAACACCAATGCTGGAACGGCCAACCTGACCATCACCGACAAGGCCAACGGCAACTACACCGTCAGCGGCGAGACAACCTTCACCATCAATCCGAAGACCGTTTCTAACCCGACAATCACATTGAGCCAGACTACGTTCATCTACGACGGCACGGCAAAATCTCCGACTGTTACATCGGTGAAAGACGGCTCAACCGTTATTCCAGCATCGGAATACACGGTGACGATGCCTGACGATGCTGTGAGCGTTGGTGATTATACTGTCGAAATCGAAGACATCGATGGCGGCAACTACACCGTCAGCGGTACGGCAACCTACGTTATTAATCTCTGCACCGAGCACCAGTTCGACGACTTCGGCCAGTGCACCATTTGCGGCGAGTATGTGGCGCCCGAAGAAATCGACGGCGTTTATCAGATTGCCAGCGCGGCAAATCTTTATTGGTTTGCCGATTGGGTGAAACAAGACAACGCTACTGCCAATGCAGTGCTCATAGCCGACATTGTTGTGAACAGCAACGTGCTTGCAGCCGACGGCACGCTCAACGGCGACGGCAGCAACTTCAGAACTTGGACACCGATAGGTATCTACGATGAAGATGAAGAGTATTTCTTCTCTGGCACTTTCGATGGTGACAACCATACCATAAGCGGCTTGTATTTGGCTGATTGGGGAAATAATGCAGGCTTGTTTGGATTTGCCGAAGGAGCAACAATTAAAAACGTGGGTATTGTTGATTCGTACTTTAGTGGTGTGGGTGACATTGGAAGCATTTGCGGTTTCGCTTATGACAATAGCACAATTACCAACTGCTACAACACAGGAACGGTTTCTTGCGAAGAGTATGAAGTAGGTGGCATTTGCGGTTATCTTGAAAACAGCACAATAACCAACTGCCATAACACAGGAACAATCAATAGTGGAGAAGGATGCACAGGAGGCATTTGCGGTTATGCTTATGGCAATAACACAATAAGCAACTGCTACAACACGGGTTCAGTCACAAGCAAGTACGGTGCAGGCGGCATTTGCGGTGTTGTTTCTGACAACTCTGCTATAACCAACTGCCATAACGAAGGAACGGTTTCATGCGAAGTGTATGATGCTGGTGGCATTTGCGGAGATGCTTATGAAAATATTACAATAACCAACTGCTATAATACAGGAACAATTAACAGCGGAGAAGAATGCGCAGGTGGTATTTGCGGATATTTTGAAGGCGAATGTACTATAACCAATTGCTTCAACACGGGAACTGTTACGGGACCGTATTTTGTTGGTGGAGTTTGCTGTGTTTTTACCGATGAATTAGAATTATCTAACAACTTCTATCTTGCTGGTTGCGCAACAGTTGGCGAGGGCGAGAATGCAGTAGTTCAAAACGGCGTTGGTGTTTGGCAAGGTGAAGACCCAGCCACCGATGTCGAGGGTGTGACAGCAGCCACAGCCAGTGAGTTTGCAGGCGGCCACATAGCCTATCTGCTCAACAACAGCGAACAGGGCAGCGGCGTATGGTATCAGACACTGTTTGCCGATGCGTCACCAGTGCTCGATGCAGAGCACAACAGCCCCACAGGCTACATCACCGAGGAGGGCAGCGTCGTCACAGTTGTCGGCAGCGTGGTTGTGGAATCGGCCTATGAGGTTGCCAATGGCAAAACTCTGAATATTCCTGCTGGCGCATCGCTCACCACAACAGGCGATGGTGTCATCACCAACAATGGCACAATTGTTCTCAACGGCACACTTGCAGGCAACGATTTGGCTGGCAGTGGCAACTTCATCTATGGCGGCCAAATCGCAACAGCCGATTTAGTGCTGAGCAATGCAAACTATGTCTACAAAGGTTCGGCCTACGATGACATTGAGTTCACTGTCAGCCGCACCATCTGCGGAAAAGTGTTCACCTATGGCGATGCTTACACAGTGTCGTACGCCAACAACATCAACGCTGGCCAGGCAACCATCAGCCTCACCAACAACAACGATGCTGAGAATGTTGTCAGCAGCCAGTTCACCATCAAACCTATTGAAGATGAGGTGGTTGTGACCATAACACTTGCCGACAAGAGCGTGGTATTCAGCGGCGCGGCGCAGACTTACAACTCTGAAGATGCACTCACCATCGAGGCCAACAACGCGCTTTACAATATCAGTTGGGTTTCGGCATCGGGCAACGCTGCAAGCGTGAGCGGCACCAATGCTGCAGAGTACGCTTTCGGCTGGAATGCTGAAATGTTCAGCAACACCAGCACGAACTTCACCAATGTCCGCTTCGATGTTACCGATGGCAAACTCATCATCACTCCTAACACTGAGGTTGTTGTCACCGTAACCGAGAACAGCAGCACACTCACTTATAATGGTGAGGAGCAGAGCGTTAGCGGTTACTCTGTAGCCATCAGCGATGCCACAGGCGTTTACACCGAAGACGATTTCGCGTTCAGCGGCACTGCCACAGCAAGCGGTATCAACGCTGGCGTTTACCCGATGCAACTGTCGGCTGACGATTTCAGCAACACCAATAAGAACTTTGCCGAGGTTACATTCAATATTGTCGATGGTGCTCTCACCATCAACAGGGCTGCCGAGGCACCCAACAAGCCTGAGGCAAATATTGAGACACGCTTCATTGTTACTCAATTGGTTGAACTGCCCGATGATTGGAAATGGGCCGATGAGCAACAGGCTCTCGAAGAGGGCGACAACACCGCCACTGCCAACTACACTGGTGCCGACAAGGGCAACTACGAGGTTGAGAGCGTTGATATTACAATCACACGCCTTGAGTGCCTGCACAACGAGGGCAACACCACCCTCTACACTCTCGAGCCTACCTGCACCCACAAGGGCTACACAGGCAACACAAGTTGCAAACTCTGCGGCCAGATTTACGAGATGGGCGACAGCATTCCTGCTCTCGGTCACGACTTTGTTGAGACCGTGGTTGCCCCGACTTGCACCGCCGATGGCTACACCGAGCACCTTTGCTCGCGCTGCCAGCACATTGAGTATTCTGACACTGTTGCCGCCACAGGTCACAAGGCCGACAGCGTAGTGTTCGAGAATGTTGTGGCTGCAACCTGCACCACCGCTGGTTCACGCGACTCAGTGGTTTACTGCTCAGTTTGCCAGATTGAGTTGAGTCGCATCAAGGTTGTCATTCCTGCTGGCCACCATATTGTGGTTGATCCCGCAGTTGCCGCCACCTGCACCGCCACTGGCCTTACTGAAGGCTCGCATTGCGATGTTTGCCACGAAGTGCTTGTTGCACAAACAACTACTACTGCCGCAGGTCACGCTGCAGGCGCAGCCGTTGCCGAGAACCTGAAAGCCGCAACCTGCACCGCTGCTGGCTCAGTTGACTCAGTTGTTTATTGCACAGTCTGCAAGGCAGAATTGAGCCGCAAGACTGTTGAGATTCCTGTTGCATCCCACACTGCAGGTGCTGCCGTTGCCGAGAACTTGAAGGCCGCAACTTGCACCGCTGCAGGCTCAGTTGATTCAGTAGTTTATTGCACTGTTTGCAAAGCAGAAATCAGCCGCAAGACAGTTGAGTTACCTGTTATTGCTCACACTGAGGTAGTTGACGTAGCCGTTGCAGCAACTTGCACAGAATCAGGCTTGACAGAAGGCTCTCACTGCCCGGTTTGCAATACAATTATAAAGGCACAAGAGGTTATTCCTGCCAAAGGTCATAAGGCCGACAGCATTGTCATTGAGAATGTTGTGGCTGCAACATACAAGGCCGCAGGCTCTTACGATTCAGTGGTTTACTGCTCGGTTTGCAAGGTTGAGTTGAGCCGCACCAAGGTTGTGGTTCCGCAACTTGTTGCTCCGAAGATTGACGCTGAGGTTGTTGTCAGCCAAATCAGTTACACCGTCGGCGACAGCCTGAAACTCGATGGCGGCAAAATCGTCATCGCCACCAGCGACAGCACAACGGCTGAGGTTGTCATCACTCCTGAAATGGTCAGCGGTTTCAACCCCGACAGCATTGGCGTTCAGACCGTTATGGTTTCATTCGAAATCGACGGCGTGGCTTACACAACAACATTCGATGTTGAGGTGAAAGACATTGCCAAACCAATTGACGCTGAGGTTGTTATCAGCCAAATCAACTATACCGTCGGCGACAGCCTGAATCTTGAGGGCGGCAAACTCATCTTCGCCACCAGCGACAGCACAACGGCTGAGGTTGTCATCACTCCTGAAATGATCAGCGGATTCAAACCAGACAGCGTTGGCGTTCAGACTGTTACGGTTTCGTTCGAGATTGACGGCGTGCCTTACACAACAACATTCGATGTTGAGGTGAAAGAGGCTGAGGTCATCGAGATTGTGGCCAAGTCGATTGCAGTGAGCGCAAAACCTGCCAAGGTTGAATACAAGCAGGGCGAGGCTCTGGATGTGACTGGCGGCAAAATCACCGTCACCTACAGCGACAACACCACTGCCGAAATTGAGCTTAAGGCCGATATGGTCAGCGGTTTCGATGCCGACAAGGTTGGCGCACAGCAACTTACCATAACGCTCAAGATCGACAAGGTGGTGCTCACCGCAACCTTCGATGTTACTGTTGAGGCCAACGACAACACCGCCATCAGCGACGACGAGGCTGCAGCCGTGAACATCTATGCATACCAAAATGTGATTGTGGTTGAGTCAGCCGACGCTCTTGAGGGCGAAATCAGCATCTTCGATGTCAACGGCCGCATGGTTGCCAAGGAACAGGCAGCAGGTTCGCGCACCGAGATAATAATGCAGAACCAGGGCTTTTACATTGTGAAGGTTAATAACACAGCCAAACGTGTAATGGTTTATTAATAGATAGAAAACGGGGGCATCAGCAATGGTGCTTCCGTTTTAAAAGAAAGACGCTGACAGAGAATTGGCGTAATTTTTCTCATGGACGGTCCGGGGCGATGAGCCCCGGGCTTTTTTTGTGCTCACAAGAAAGACGCAGCATGCCTCGGCCCCACCAACCCCCAACCCCCAACCCCCATCACCTAACACCCAACACCTAATAAAAAAACTGATAATGTGAATTTTGTAAAATTTTATTTTCAAATTTTCAATCAATTTCCGCCCGTCAGGGCGCACCCCCATCCAATTCTCGCTTGCGAGAAAAAATCGGTTTTAATCGGATTCAATCGGTTAGAAATAATACTCGCAAAGCGAAACCCGTGTAATTCCTCAAACCTCCACCACATCGGCAGGCAGCGGAAAATTGTGCAGAAACTCCACTTTGCCGTCAGCAGCCATTTTGCAGCAGAAATGGCTCAGGCCGTTTGTAACAATCAGGTGCCCCACTCGGAGTTGCAGATTGTAGGTGGCAATTTGGTCAAAAACTTTCTGGTTGATAGCTACTTGCGGAGCCTTGCACTCGACAATGAGGCTTGGTTTGGCTTGGCGGTTGAAAATCACAACATCGCAGCGTTTCTGCAGACCGTTGTAGGTTATCGGGTGTTCGGAGGCCATCAGTCCCAACGGAAAACCCAGCGTCAGAAGGTGCTGAATAATGTTTTGCCGCACCCACTCCTCGGGCGTCAGAGCAACAAACTTGCGGCGCAGCGGGTCGAAAATCTGATTCTCGGCCTGTTTCACGCGAATCTGCTGCGAGTAGTCGGGTAGATTGAGTTTGTCCATAGTGCAAAATAAATGCAATCGCGGTTTCGAACAGCATCGCCGACAAAAAAAACGAATGAATTGTGGCGGATAATGCTAACACACCTATATTTGTGAAAATATCGTCACAATGATAGTGCAGGCTATATTAATATTGGTGTTGCTTCTGTTCGCATTCTTTTTTGCGATGATGGAGGTGGCGTTCGTCTCGGCCAACAAATTGCGAATTGAACTTGACAAGAAGCAGAATAGTTATTTCTCGCAAATGATTGAACTGTACATCGATAAGCCCGCCCAGTATTATTCCACAATGGCCATTGGCAACCTTTTGGTGGTGGTTTTGCTGGCGATGGCGGTGGCTGGTCAGAACGATGTGTGGCAGATGTTGCCGCTGAACGCGATGGTCATAGTTGCGGTTCAGATGGCGGTTGCGTGCCTGCTCTACCTTTTGGCCGATGAGATTCTGCCTAAGATGCTGACTTTTCACGAGTCGGGCAACCTGCTGAAAATCATATCAATACCCGTGGCGCTGTTTTATTACATGTTCTATTTTCTTTCGAAAATCACCTATCATATTTCGCGATTCGTGTCGAACCGACTGACGAGCAAGAAGATAAGTAGCGATGATGCGGTCTATTGGGGGGCGGTCGATTGGGATTCGCTTGCCGATGAGAAGATTGCTGAGACAAGTGACGATGACGAGTCGCACGATGTGAAACTGTTTCGTAACGCCCTCGACTTTTCCGATGTAAAGCTGCGCGAGTGCATGGTTCCGCGCCCTGAGATTGTTGGCATTTCAATCGATGAGTCAATTGATGAGCTCAAAAAACTGTTCATCAGCAGCGGACTTTCCAAGATAATGGTTTACAAAGGCTCAATTGATAATGTTGTCGGGTTTGCGCCGTCAATTTCGATGTTCCAGCACCCTGCCAACATTGCGGCCATCACGCGCAATCTGCCCATTGTGCCCGAAACCATGCCGGCCAACAAACTGCTCACGCTTTTCATTCAGAACCACCGCAGCATAGCCCTTGTGGTCGATGAGTTTGGCGGAACGTCGGGCATTGTCACCATGGAGGATATTCTGGAGGAGATAGTTGGCGACATCCAGGACGAGCACGACAAGAAGCGTTACCGCGAACACCGCTTCAACAACAGCCATTTCCAGTTCTCGGCCCGTCTCGAAATCGACTATATCAACGACAAGTACGACCTCGACCTGCCTGTTTCGGAGGAGTACGAGACCTTGGCGGGATTGATTCTGTCGCACTACGGCGCGATACCTAAAGTGCAGGATGTGGTGTCGTTCGGCAAGTTCCGCTTTACCATTTTGCGGGCCTCCGCCACCAAAATTGAGTTGGTCGACCTTATCGTCAGTTAAATGCGAAAGATTCCGCGCACGGCGCACCCTATTGCGGAAGCTTGCGGGCTGAAGGCAAAAACGGCAAAATAGAAATTGTTGTATATCAATAAAATGGCCAACAAATCACAAAAAATCCTTTTTTCTATGCGGAAAACAAAAATTACTATCTTCGTAGCCTAAATTTTTGAACAAAATATTAATAAATAAACAATGGCAACATTACAGAAAATACGTGACCACGCAGGCACTCTGGTAACAATCATCGTGGCATTGGCCTTATTGGCATTCATCGTTGGCGACCTTTTCAAAGCCGACGGAACTTTTGGTAGTTCAAGAAACAACGTCGGCACAATTGCTGGAACCGACATTCCAATCCAGTACTATCAGGCAAAAGTTGACGAGAACACCGAAATCTACAAGCAGAACACTCAGCAGAATTCGCTGGAATCAGCCGTTTACGACCAGATTCAAGACCAGACTTGGGAGCAGCTTGTGCGCCAGTATGTTATTGAGGAAGAATATGAAAAAGCTGGTATCAATGTGACTGCCGATGAGCTTTACGACATGGTTCAAGGCAACTTCGTTGATCCGCAGGTGGCTCAAATTCCAATTTTCCGCGACAGCGAGACTGGCAAATTCGACCGCAATCTGGTAATCCAGTTCCTGAAAAACAAAGATTTGGATCCTTCGGGCCAGGCAGCAGCTTCTTGGGCATCGTTCGAGAAGAGCCTTGTTCAGAACAAGAAAGATCAGAAGTTCCTCTCGCTTGTAGGCATGGGAATGTACGCTACTAACCTTCAGGCACAAAAAGAGTCGGACGACAAGAACACAAAATATGATTTCGACTACATCCAGTTGCGTTACAGCTCGGTTGCCGATTCAGCTGTGAAGGTTACTGATAGCGATTTGAAGAAATATTACAGCGCTCACCAGTCTGATTTTGAGCAGGAAGAGTCACGCGACTTGTATTATGTGACTTTCCCGATTGTGGCTTCGGAAGACGACCGTCAAAGCACAATTGAGAGCGTTGAGAAAATTAAGAGTGAGTTTGCAAGCAAAGATAAAGACGCCATTGAGCAGTTTGTAAATCTTGAGTCGGAGCAGCCTTTCAACGGCAAGTATCTTGCCAAAGATGAGCTTTCAGCACCGATTGCTGAATTGTTCGATGCAGCTGAAGGCACTGTTGTTGGTCCTTACGAGGAAGGCAACTACGTGAAGATTGCCCGCAAGCTTGGCAGCGCAAGAGTTGCTGATTCTGTTGAGGCTCGCCATATTCTCATCCGTCCGTCGGCTACACTGTCTGACGAGGATGCAAAGGCAAAAGCTGACAGCATTCTGAACGCCATCAAGAAAGGCGCATCGTTCGCTGAAATGGCTGAGAAATTCTCAGCTGACGGTTCGGCTCAGGACGGTGGCAACCTTGGCTGGTTCACTGAGGGCCAGATGGTGAAAGAGTTCAACGATGCTTGCTTCTTCGGCAAGAAGGGTGACTTGGTGCTCGTGCAGACACAGTATGGTTACCATGTTGTTGAGATTCAGAACCAGACCGCTCCTTCGCAGAAAGTTCAAGTGGCAATTTTGGCCCGCGAGATTTCTGCAAGCAACAAGACAGTTGACGCAATCTATGGCAACGCAAGCCGTTACGGCAGCAGCTACCGTAGTCTGGAAGCTTTCCGCAGCAATGCTGACAAAGAAGGTCTTTCACTTCGCACAGCAAATGTGAAACGCGACGACCGCCGTTTGGCTAATTTCGAGAATCCGCGCCAAGTCATCCGCTGGGCTTACAAAGCAAGCTTTGGTGAGATTTCTGAAATCTTCGAACTCGACAATCAATTTGTGATTGCAATAGTTTCAGGCATTCACAAGAAAGGTGTTGCATCGCTTGACGAGGTTCGCAACGACATTGCACGCCGCGTTCTGATTGAGAAGAAAGCTGAATATCTGATTTCGAAATTCAACGATGCCAGCGCAGGCGCATCGACACTGCAGGCTGTTGCCGACAAGATGGGCGAGCAGGTTAAAGAGGCCAAGAGCGTTTCTTACTCTTCATATTCAGTTCCGTCAGTTGGCGTTGAGCCAAGTCTGCAAGCTGCAATGGTAACACTGCCCGAGCAGAAAATCAGCGCTCCGCTGAAAGGCAACAACGGCGTTTACCTGATTCAGGTTAAGCAGGTTGTTAAACCTGAAAACATTGATTTGGATCGCGAGCGCGAGTTGCTGCAGCGCACCAATATGTCGAAGGCTGGTTATCAGGTTCTGTCAGCAATTGAGGCTGCCGCCGACATTGAGGACAACCGTTCGAACTTCTATTAGCAGATGATTAAAATCGCCATAAAAGGTTGGGCATTGTCCAACCTTTTTTGTTTCTTTAAAATTCGTTTTCAAACGCCCCGCGCAGTGGTTGGTGGCGTTTTTTAGGCAATGACTAAAACAGTATGATTATGAGCAAAAAAGTAGCATTAATCACAGGCATAACAGGTCAGGACGGTTCGTTCCTGGCAGAGTTTCTTTTAGAGAAAGACTATGAGGTTCACGGCATTATGCGCCGTTCATCGTCATTCAACACAGGTCGTATCGAACATCTTTATCTCGACGAGTGGGTGCGCGATATGAAGCAGAAACGCCTTATCAATCTGCATTACGGCGATATGACCGACTCGAGTTCGCTTATCCGCATCATCCAACTTGTGCAGCCCGATGAAATCTACAATCTGGCCGCACAGAGCCACGTGAAAGTGTCGTTCGATGTGCCTGAATACACCGCCGAGGCCGATGCTATTGGCACTCTTCGACTGCTTGAGGCTGTCAGAATATTGGGTTTGGAGAAGAAATGCAAACTTTATCAGGCATCAACTTCGGAGTTGTTCGGTTTGGTGCAGGAGGTTCCGCAGAAGGAGACAACGCCGTTCTATCCGCGCAGCCCGTATGGTGTGGCCAAGCAATACGGATTCTGGATTACGAAGAATTATCGTGAGTCGTACGGGATGTTCGCTTGCAACGGCATTCTGTTCAATCACGAGAGCGAACGCCGCGGCGAGACTTTCGTCACCCGCAAGATAACGCTGGCAGCCGCCCGAATTGTGCAGGGCTATCAGGACAAGCTCTATCTGGGCAACCTGAACTCATTGCGTGACTGGGGCTACGCCAAAGATTACGTTGAGTGTATGTGGCTGATTCTGCAACAAGAGAAGCCTGACGATTTTGTGATTGCAACTGGCGAATACCATACCGTTCGCGACTTCTGTACGCTGGCGTTCAAGACTTTGGGTGTCAATCTGCGCTGGGAAGGCGAGGGTGTGAACGAAAAAGGTATCGACACTGCCACTGGCAATGTTTTGGTTGAGGTTGATCCGAAATATTTCCGTCCTGCAGAAGTTGACCAATTGCTCGGCGACCCCACAAAGGCCAAAACACAACTTGGCTGGAATCCGCGCAAGACAAGTTTTGAAGAGTTGGTGAAGATTATGGTTGAGCACGATATGAAATTCGTGAAGAAGATTCATTTGAAGGCGAATATGGAATAACCGTAATAAAGTCATCACTAACCGATTCAATCCGATTTTAGCCGATATGGATTTATTGGAGGAATATACAAAGTGCAAGAAAGATACTTTAGCGTATAAAGTTATTGGTTGCGCTATGAAAGTTCATTCAAAATTAGGGTCAGGACTTTTAGAATCGGTATATAAAAAGGCTTTATTAATTGAATTAAAAAATCAAGGAATAGCGGCCGAAAGCGAGGTCCCCATAAATGTTGCTTATTGTGGTGAGGATTTAGGTTTGGGATTTCGTATGGATATTTTAGTGGAAAACATTTTAATTCTTGAACTTAAATCGATTGCCGCATTTGAAAGCATTCATTATAAACAACTGAACAATTACCTTCATTTGGCCAATAAACCGTTAGGTTATTTGATTAATTTTAATGTTGAGGAACTTGTTCTTGGAATAGGGTTTGAAAAAATCAAAAACTATCAATATAAAGGAGAAATTCCTGAATGGTTGTATTAGGAATATCGGATTAAATCGGCAAAAATCGGTTAGATAATAAAATTATAACTATGAATCTGAATAGTAAAATATACGTTGCAGGACACCGAGGAATGGTAGGTTCAGCCATTGTGCGTGAATTACAGCGGCAAGGCTACACCAATATCATTACCCGCACCCATAGCGAACTCGACCTTTGCAGACAAGCCGATGTTGAGGCGTTTTTTGCTGCCGAGAAGCCCGAATATGTTTTTCTGGCGGCGGCAAAAGTGGGTGGCATTGTAGCCAATCAAAATGCATTGGCCGATTTTATGTATCAGAATATGATACTTGAAATGAATGTGATACACGCCGCCTGGCAAAACGGTTGCAAAAAACTGGAGTTTTTAGGTTCGTCGTGCATATATCCGCGAATGGCACCGCAGCCAATGAAGGAGTCGTGCCTGCTGACGTCGGAACTTGAGAAGACCAACGAGGCATACGCTTTGGCAAAGATTTCAGGCTTGAAATACTGCGAGTTCCTTAACCGTCAATACGGCACCGACTATATCAGCGTTATGCCAACCAACCTTTACGGACCAAACGACAACTATCACCCCGAGCACAGCCACGTGCTGCCCGCGCTGATTCGGCGCTTCCACGAGGCAAAAGTGTCGGGTGCGGCGTCGGTAACCTGCTGGGGCGACGGCAGTCCACTGCGCGAATTCCTTTACGTTGACGACCTTGCCAACTTGTGCGTCTTCCTAATGAACAACTACAGCGGCAATGAAACCGTCAATGCGGGAACGGGCAAAGAATTGACAATCAGGGCGCTGACCGAGCTTGTGGCAAAAGTTGTGGGCTACAAGGGCGAGATAAAATGGGACACCACACGCCCCAACGGCACGCCGCGTAAGTTGCTCGATGTGTCGAAAGCCGAGCGTTTGGGCTGGCGTTACAAAACTGAACTCGAGGATGGCATTCGTTTGTCGTACAACGATTTTCTGACAAACCCGATGCGTGCCGAAAGATAAACAAGTAAAATCTTGATATTATGAATATTGCAATTGTTGGAACAGGATACGTCGGACTTGTGTCGGGCGTTTGTTTTGCCGAGATGGGCATTGATGTAACCTGCGTCGATATTGATAGCGCAAAAATCGAGCGATTGAAACAAGGCGAGATTCCAATCTACGAGCC
This sequence comes from Salinivirgaceae bacterium, assembly GCA_017645945.1. Lineage (GTDB taxonomy): Bacteria > Bacteroidota > Bacteroidia > Bacteroidales > SZUA-534 > RUG13583. Next base: position 53,192 of record JAGCNL010000034.1, on the reverse strand, counting down.
TGGTCTCGACGAGATGCTGTTACGTAATGTGGCCGCTGGTCGTCTGCACTTTACAACCGACCTTCGCACCTGTCTCGACAATGTTGAGGTGGTGTTTTCGGCCGTGGGCACACCGCCCGATGAGGACGGAAGCGCTGATTTGCAATATGTTTTGGCTGTGGCACGCACCTTCGGACAGAATATCAGCAAATACACCATTCTGGTAACAAAATCGACTGTGCCTGTGGGCACGGCGCAGAAGGTGAAAACGGCCATTCAGCAGGAATTGGACAAGCGCGGTGTGCAAGTCGAATTCGATGTGGCTTCGAACCCTGAATTCCTGAAAGAGGGCGCGGCTATCAAAGACTTTATGGGTCCCGATCGTGTGGTTGTGGGCACCGACAGCCCGCGTGCGCAGAAGATTATGGCGCGTCTCTACAAGCCGTTTATGCTCAACAGCGAGCGAATGATTTTCACCGACATTCCGTCGGCCGAAATGATAAAATACGCCGCCAACTCGATGCTAGCCACCCGCATATCGTTTATGAACGACATTGCCAACCTTTGCGAGTTGGTTGGTGCCGATGTGAATATGGTGCGCAAAGGCATTGGCAGCGACACCCGCATTGGCCGCAAATTCCTTTATCCTGGCTGCGGCTACGGCGGCAGTTGCTTCCCGAAGGATGTCAAGGCATTGATAAAGACCGCCGAACAGAACGGCTATCAGATGCGCGTGCTCAAGGCCGTTGAGGAAGTGAACGAGCGGCAGAAAGCCATTCTTTTCGATAAACTCAACAAGCGATTCGATGGAAATCTGAAAGGTAAAACCGTGGCACTGTGGGGATTAGCCTTCAAACCCGAAACCGACGATATGCGCGAGGCACCCGCTCTGGTGCTTATCGAAAAACTTCTGGCTGCAGGCTGCACCGTCAAGGTTTTCGACCCTGTGGCAATGGACGAGTGCCGCCGCCGTGTGGGCGACAAAGTGCGCTATGGCAAGGATATGTACGACGCCACCGTCGATGCCGACGCGCTCATTCTGGTAACGGAATGGAAGACATTCCGTATGCCGAGTTGGGATGTGCTGGCGCGATCGATGCGGAACAAACTTGTGATTGACGGCCGCAACATTTACGACGCCGCCGAACTTGCCGAGTCGGGATTTGAATATTGCAAGATAGGCTGATGAACGTACTCGTAACAGGCGCCGCAGGATTTATCGGGTTTCACCTTGCCCGCCGTTTGCTCGAGGCTGGGCACACGGTTACGGGTATCGACAATCTGAATAGTTATTACACTGTCAATCTGAAAAATGCGCGGTTGGCCGAGTTAGGTATCGATGTCAGCAAAATCGATGGCGGACGGCCCGTTAAAAGCGCTGTATATCAGCAATTTGAATTTATAAAACTGAATATTGAAGACCGCGAGCGGCTGCCGCAAGTTTTTGAGCGCGGGCGGTTCGATGTGGTTGTCAATCTGGCCGCGCAGGCTGGAATGCGATTCTCAATCGACGAGCCTTTCTCGTTCATTGACAGCAATATAGCTGGTTTTACCAACGTTTTGGAATGCTGCCGCCACAGCCAAATCAAGCATTTGATTTACGCGTCGTCGAGCAGCGTTTACGGCAGCAACACCAAGGTGCCGTTTGCAGAAACCGACCGCACCGACAACCCCGTCAACCTGTACGCCGCCACCAAGCGCGCCAACGAGTTGATGGCGAGTTGCTACTCGTCGCTCTACGGCATACCCGCCACAGGGCTGCGTTTTTTCACGGTCTATGGTCCGTGGGGCCGCGCCGATATGGCCCCGATGCTATTCGCGAAAGCCATTGCCAATGGTGAGCCAATCAGCGTGTTCAATGGTGGTGATGTGTTCCGCGATTTCACTTATATCGACGATATTGTCGACAGCCTGATGCTCGTAATTGCCAAACAACCTGAACCGCAGCCCGATGGCCGTCGGCATCAGGTGTATAATGTGGGGTGCTCGTCACCCGTGCGTTTGTCCGATTTCATTGAGCTGCTCGAGGACGCTTTGGGGCGCAAGGCCGAGAAGCAGATGCTTCCAATGCAACCTGGCGACCTTTATCAAACCTTTGCCGACTCGTCGGCCTTTGAGCGTGACTTTGGCTACCGCCCGCAAACACCTATTGTTGAAGGCATTAAGCGGTTTGCCGAGTGGTTCAAATGGTATAACAGCCAACCAACCGTTTAATTTTATGGCTCTGACGGTTTATTTCTTTGGGTCGCTGCCGAATGGCGTTGAGCCGTATTACGGCGGTGGTGAGATTGGCAACCAGCGAACCGTCAATATGTTGCGTGGCTTTGGCTATAAAGTGCGGGTTGTTAAGAAGTTACGCTGCAAGGCGACTACAACAATGTTTGTAAAACTGCTGACCTATCCGTTCAGGTTTCTAGTTGGCGTTTCGGCATTTTTAACTTTGCTAATCTTTGGCTCGCGCAAGGCGATAGTTCATATTTCTGGATTCTATGGCCTTACCATTATCGGCGAATACATATTGGTTGAAGCCGCCAAACTTTTGGGTTACAGCATTATATACGAAATCCGTGGTGAGTGTGTCGAAGCATATCGTAATACAGGATGTTTTATTTCGAGATTTTGCTTTGCGCGAATTCTTCGCATATCGAAAATTATTTTTTCGCAAGGTGTTGAAAGCGAAGCGTTTCTGCGCTCGCTGACCAATAAGCCTATTTTCCATTATCCGAATTATGTTGAAGAAGGGTATCTGCCGCCTGTCTTGCCACAAAAGCCGCAGGAAATTGTTAACCTTGTCTATTTCGGTCGCATTGAGGCGCAAAAGAATGTGAAAATGATTGTTGAGGTTGCGTCAATTCTGCAAAGGCACATGGATATTTCGCTAACAATCATCGGAAAAGGTCATCACAACTACGTTAGCGAGGTGGTGTCGCTGATGGAGCAGAAACTTAAACCTGGCACATACTCATTCATTTCGGGCTATGCACGCATTGGCATTCGAACGCTTTTGCTCGATAAGCATTTTCTGATTTTCCCGTCAGCTCGTGAAGGACAATCGAATACCATTACAGAATCAATGAGTTGCGGTGTTGTGCCTATTTCGAGTCCGCAAGGATTCAGCCGCACCGTCATTGGCAACAACCGTATGATTGTGGACCACCTGACAGCGCAAAGTTATGCCGACCGTGTGCTTGAGATTATGGCGGATGGCAGTTTCGGTCAGTTAAGCGAGATTGTTTACGAGCGCATTAAATCGAATTACACGCAGGCTGTCATCGAGCCGAAGTTGCGCGAACAGTACGAGAGGCTTGGTGGAGAGTGAATTTTTTGACAAACTGACATCTTTCAAACTTCATTGTTAATCTTTTCATTATCAAGGTGGCTGGCAAATATTATATTTGCGGTTGGTTTGGCATTTTAGTTGCGTGACCGTTATAAAGTTTGAAAATGAAGGTTTTAGTAACAGGCGGAGCGGGATTTATAGGCTCGAATTTGTGCGAGGCGCTTCTTGAGCGCGGCGACGAGGTGGTCTGCCTTGACAATTTTTCGACTGGTCACATCGAAAATATCAATCCGTTGCTCGAAAAATACCCTGACCGTTTCAGCCTTATTGTGGGCGATATCCGCAATTTGAGTGATTGCCAGACGGCCGTCAACGGTGCCGACTACGTGTTGCACGAAGCCGCTTTGGGTTCAGTGCCCCGCTCGATTAAAGACCCTGCCACAACCAATGCGGTGAATATCGGCGGATTCTTGAATATGCTCATTGCAGCCCGTGACGCCAAAGTGAAACGTTTCATTTTCGCCGCCAGTTCATCCACTTACGGCGATTCGACCACTCTGCCAAAGGTTGAGGATGTGATTGGGCGCCCTTTGTCGCCGTACGCTATTACAAAGTATGTCAACGAGTTGTATGCCGATGTTTTTGCACGGACATACGGCATTGAATATATCGGTCTGCGTTATTTCAACGTTTTTGGCCGCCGACAGGACCCAAATGGAGCATATGCAGCAGTCATTCCGTTGTTTGTTAAGAAGTTAATCGCTCACGAGCAACCGACTATCAACGGCACAGGCGATTACAGCCGCGATTTTACATACATCGACAACGTGGTGGAAATGAACCTTTTGGCAATGCTGACCGACAATCAACAAGCCGTCAATCAGATTTACAATACGGCTTGCGGCGAGCGCACAACATTGAATCAACTGTTTGATTATCTGAAAGAAAACTTGTCAGAATACGATGCTGAGATTGCAAAAATTGAACCAGTTCACGGCCCAAATCGTGCTGGCGACATTCCGCACTCGCTTGCATCAATCGAAAAAGCGAAAAATCTGTTGGGTTACGCACCGAAATATTTCTTTAAAGAGGGGTTGAGGGAGGCTTGTAAATGGTATTTTTCAGCTTTGAGCAATGAGCAGTCAGCCATGAGCGGATGTGAGTCTGTTAATCATAATAAAAATGTTTGATTATGAGAGATTTTAGAAATCTGACAGTTTGGTCTCGTAGCCATACCTTTGTGATAAATGTGTATCAAATAACTCGCAAATTCCCCAAAGAAGAAATATACGGGCTTACATCGCAAATTAGGCGCGCGGCTATGTCGATTCCGACAAACATAGCAGAAGGTTGCGGCAGAAAAAGTGATGCTGATTTTTGTCGTTTTTTGCAGATTTCTGTTGGTTCTGCGAGTGAAGTCGATTATGAATTACAACTGGCTCATGAATTAGACTATCTTACAGAAACAGAATACGATGAATTAGCAAAAGAAGTGATTGAAATAAGGAGAATGATTGCAAAATTGATTGATAAAACAGATAAATAGTAATTCTCGCGGGCTCACGGCTCAAAGCTCACTGCCCGCCACAAAAAAGAAAGATGATGAAGGAAACGAAAATATGTGTAGTTGGTCTAGGATATGTTGGACTTCCACTTGCCCGACTTTTCTCGACAAAATACCCGACCGTCGGATTTGATATGAACAAGGCCCGTGTTGATGCTTTGATGCAGGGGCACGACGCCACGCTCGAGGTGAGCGACGAGTTGCTGCAATCGGCTATCAAAAGCGGATTCCGCTGCACGGCCGACATTGAACAGATTCGCGACTGCAACTTCTACGTTGTGGCCGTGCCGACCCCCGTTGACAAGGATAACAACCCCGACCTGACACCGCTCTACGGCGCCAGCACTACCATTGGAAGAGTAATTGCAAAAGGTGACATCGTTGTTTATGAATCAACTGTTTATCCTGGTGTGACCGAAGAAGAGTGTATCCCCGTTATCGAAGAGGTTTCAGGACTGAAATTCAACGTCGATTTCTTTGCGGGATACTCGCCAGAGCGCATCAATCCTGGCGACAAACTGCACACTGTTGAGAAAATCAAGAAGGTGACATCGGGCTCAACTCCAGAAATAGGACAGAAAATCAACGAGGTTTACTCATCGGTAATCAGCGCGGGCACGCATTTGGCTCCGACTATCAAGGTGGCAGAGGCGGCAAAGGTGATTGAGAACTCGCAGCGCGACATCAACATCGCCTTCGTAAACGAGTTGTCGAAGATTTTCACGCGGATGGGCATCGACACCAACGACGTGCTTGAAGCCGCATCCACCAAGTGGAACTTCCTGCCGTTCAAGCCTGGACTGGTGGGCGGTCACTGCATCGGCGTCGACCCGTACTATCTGGCGCAGTGCGCTCAACGCTACGGCTACAACCCCGAGATTATTCTGGCTGGCCGCCGAATGAACGACGGAATGGGCGATTATGTTGCAAATCAGGTGATTAAACTGATGCTCAAGAAGGGCATTCAGGTTCTGGGCTCGAACATCCTGATTCTGGGCTTCACCTTCAAGGAAAACTGCCCCGACGTGCGCAACACCAAGGTTTTCGACATTGTGCAGTCGCTGCGTGAGTACAATCTGAACATCACAATTTACGACCCTTGGGCAAATGCCGCCGCTGCAAAACGCGAGTATGGCATAGATATTGCTAGTAAAATTGATAGTCAACAATTTGACGCCGCCGTTCTGGCCGTGGCCCACGACGAGTTTAAAGCGCTCGACATTGAATCGTTCCTGAAAAAGAACCACATAATTTTCGATGTGAAGGGTGTGCTGCCAAAAGATAAAGTTGACGGTCGACTTTAGTACGATTTTTGTAGAAAGATGACAACCAAAAACAAAAAAGTATATTTTTGCAGTGGAAAAAACTGATGTAGCGCAATGTTTTGGAAGGTAGCCATATCATTTGTAACAGCATTCGTGTCAACGTGGTTCATCTACGGTTGGGTGTTGAACTTCGCCATCAAGTATGGCATTGTTGACAACCCCGACGCCCGCAAACTGCAGCGCGTGCCTGTGCCCGTGCTTGGCGGCATAACCGTTTTTGTTGGTATTCTGATTGTTACAATCCTTGGCGTTTTCTTTTTAGACACCAAAATGCTCACAATCACAGTCATTGCCATGACGGTGATGCTGATTATCGGCACCATCGACGATGCCAAAGGCTTGTCACCCGCAGTGAGATTCATCTTCGAGATAGGTGTTGTGTTGTATGTCATCTATTTGGGCGACATTAAGTTAGGTGATTTTTACCGACTCTGGGGCGTTCGCAGCGTTCCCGATTATTTTTGCGTTCCGCTCACGGTGTTTGCTTCGGTGGGCATCATGAACGCCATCAACCTTATCGACGGTGTCGACGGCTACTCGTCGGGCTTTGGCGCAATGGCCTGCTCGGTGTTCGCCATCATGTTCTATGCTCTTGGAAATCAAACAATGATGATAATCGCCGTGGGTGCTGCTGGCGCACTCATTCCTTTCTTCCTGCATAATGTGTTCGGCCGCAAGTCGAAAATGTTCATCGGCGACGGCGGCACACTGCTTATGGGTACCATCATGGCACTGTTTGTGATGACGATTCTGACAACCAACCCCGCCAGCACCGCTCTGATGCTGAAAGGTGTGGGTCTGATTCCGTTCACACTGGCCGTTCTGGCTGTGCCTGTGTTCGACACGTTAAGGGTGATGCTTGCCCGCATAATCAACGGCTTGCCGCCTTTCCGCCCCGACAAACTGCACCTTCACCATCTGTTCATTGAGATGGGATTCTCGCATGTGGGCACCACCGTCTGCCTGATTCTCACCGACTTTGCGGTGGTGGTTGTCTGGTTCCTGTCGTACAAGTTGGGCGCGTCAATCAATCTTCAACTCTATATTGTTCTGCTGCTGGCACTACTCGTTACCTTCGGGTTCTATCAGTTTGTCAGAGTCCAACAGCGCCGCAATTCGGCCATTTACAATTGGCTGCTGCGTGTTGGCGAGGCATCGCATGTTGAGCGCAAAGGCTTCTGGGACCTGATGCGCCGCCTGATGGACCGCAAGATGGAACGATGAGTTAAGTTTTGAGTTATAAGTTTTAAGTTCAAAGTTTTGAGTTGTAAGTGTAAGGTTGCACGGCCTTCGGCAAAACAATAAATCTTTTAAATCCATTCTGCTTTTTTTCTACATTTGTTTGATAAGTCATTGTCGTGCGAAACCCGCACCCGACAGTGGCGAAGCTGTGGGAGAAAGCGACATGAATGATGTTCATTCATTTGTGGAGAGGTTTTCTGTAATAATATTTTGAGTTACATTAGCTATGAAGAAAAGTTCTGTATTGCATAGGCTGAATAGCCTAAAAGAGCAGTTGAGCAATGTTGGCGTGTCACAATTGGGGCTTTTTGGGTCAACTGTCCGTGGTGATAATACCGCCCATAGTGACATCGATATTTTGCTCGATTTTAAAGAAGGGCAGGAAACGTATGTGAATTTTATTGATGCGTGTCAAATTCTTGAACAAAATTTCAAACGGCACAAACTCGATGTTGTTACCCGTAACGGAATGAGCCCTTATATTGGTAAAATCATATTAAACGAAGTGGAATATGTGTAAATCGTTTATCCCATATCTTCAGCACATTCTTGATGAGTGCAATTACATTAACTCGGTAATAACCAAAGAAATGGTCATTGACCAATTCCTTGCTGATGAGACATTGAAACGTGCTGTGACAAGAAGCCTTTCAATAATTGGTGAGGCAACAAAGAAAATACTCGCCGATGTTAAATATGAATGGAGAAGTATAGAATGGAAACAGATGGCGGGTATGCGCGACAGATTGGTGCATGATTACATGGGTGTTAATTATCATATAGTTTGGGATGTTGCAAAGAATATCATTCCTTCGCTCACATTTCAGATACAAGAATTGTTGAATGGCATTAAAGAAAATTGACCGTCTTCGAATACCACACAATTTCACATTCCACATTCAAACATTTATAATTTGCCAAATTATAATCAACCTTAAAGTTGTATTTTTGCGTTAAATCAAATACTTTTGCAACTCAAAAGTGAATTATGGTAACAAAAGACGAAGTACAAAAATTCTTGGTGCAGTTTCATCAAAAGTTGAAGGTTTTTGGCATAATCTATCGCGATGATAGAGGGAAAAACCAGAAAACACTTGAAGAATTGGAGATTGTTCCTTCGTACAGAAGAGTTGTTATCGAAAACCTTATGGTTGAGGATTACGTGCAAGGCCCGGTAGTGGACGAGTTGAACAAACTTGGTGAAATGTGGGTTTTCGGAAAAGATGTAAAAGGCCGTGAAATATATATCAAGATTATGTTAGGCGGAGTTGGTTGTCAAACAATTTGTATCTCTTTTCATATAGCCGAACAGCCTTTGTTGTATCCGTTTAAAATGGAGGAGTAGTTATGAAAAGCCCGTTTACAGGTAAAGAAATGCAACGCGTATACGAGAAACGCATCTGGAATTTTCGTGGCGAACAGTATGAGTATGAACATTCATCTTGGTTCTGCAGTGATTCTGGTGAGAGTTTTACCGATGATTTGAGCGATACTGCGGGGTTTGTACAGGTAACCAACCAATATAGAGATAAATACGGCATTCCATATACCGATGAAATAATATCGATAAGGAACAAATATGATGTCAGTGCGGCAAAAATGTCGTTGATACTAGGCATAGGTGTTAATCAGTACCGTAAATATGAACAAGGCGAAGTGCCCAGTGTCTCGAACGGTAGAATGATACGCTCAATAAGCAACCCCAAGGTGATGTTGGAGATGGTTGAAAGTTCGAAGAATGAGATGTCGCAGTCTGATTACGAAAAAATCAGCAGCAAGGTGAAATCCATTATTGCCGACAGCGACTCTTATAAATTGGAACAATACGAAATCAAACGAATTTTCTCAACATTGCGAAACAAGGAGAATGGCTATGCACAACTATCGTTGGATAGGTTGAAGAACGTTATGCTGTACATATTAGAGAGATGTGATGATGTGTGGTGCACCAAAATGAACAAGCTGTTGTTTTATGTCGATTTTCTCTCGTATCGCGACAGTGGAATGGCTATTACGGGACTTTCGTATCGGGCTGTAGATTTTGGGCCGGTGCCGGAACGATGGGAGAAGGTGTACAGCGAGTTTCCTGAAGTACATCAAGAGTTCCGCCAGGCAGGCGATTTTGAAGGGAGCGTTCTGATTGCAACTCAAAACGCCGATGTTTCTCTGTTTACCGATTTTGAACTTCAAGTAATGGATAAGGTTTGTTCATTACTTGGTAAAAAATCGTCTCGTGAGTTATCTCGCATAAGTCATGAAGAGAAGGCATGGAAAGAGTATTGTAACAATCACGAGAAAATTCCTTTTAATGAGGCTTTCTCTATACGTGTCGCAAGCCTGTTATAAGGATTTAATGCAAACTTATACATTTATTAAATTCGGTTACATTTGTAAAAAACATATAAGACCATGTGTACATTAACTTTAGAAATAGATGAGAATGCAATCAAGGCTGCCCGCCCTGACCTTGATAGTAAGGAAGCCATACGCCGTTGGGCTCAAGATGTGTTGGATGCTCATGTGAAATCCGAAAGCCGCATGTCTGCGCTGCAACGTGACATAACGGTAGATGGTTTATATGGTGTGATTTCGGAGGAGATTGATTCAATATACGCCAATGGCTAATTTGAATTATATTATCAAGCCACGCGCAGCACAAAAAAAATTCTCTTTTTATCAGAATGTGGCAAAGAAGTACCGCCACACTTATGATAAAGCCGATTTGAAACGAAATGTCCATGATGCAGTCTTTTCCATTTACCAAATTGAACAAACTCTTTTACGCCGAAATCCAACCATAACCCGTTGGAACGGCTATTACATGGCCAACACCGACAAATGGTATTTCGCCTATACTTTCGACGGTAGCACGGTTACCATAGTTGACGCTTGTCATGCACAGAATATGCACGAGGAATAGTTCGTTTAGAATACAGTTTAAGATTGCTCGTAACTCACACAACTTCAAACAAAATTTACTGCACAAAATTGGCAGTGCTTTTTCGCGGAATCGTATATTGACAAATGAAAACTTGTGTTGGTTTTCTTGCTGAAATTGTAAATTGAGATTATGCAGAAGTTGACATAAGCAGGTGATGGTTATTAGGGAAATGTCTAATAATCATAAAATATTAGGGAAAAACTTAATAAATATTGTTTATTAGGGAAAAACCTAATATATTTGTGTAATGAGAAGGTTATATGCTATAGTATCATGTGATGTGGTGGATTCCACATCATTGCAGGAAAATGAATTATTGCAATTGCGTAGGGCAATATATGCAGATTTGTTTTCGGACCTTGCCTTGATAAGTTCCGATTTTTGGGGAAGGGTTGTAAGGGGTGATACAATTGAAAGTTGCATAGACGAACCGTGGTATGCTTTCAGAATAGCAATATTGATGAAGTGTTGGTTCAAAAAATGGGCGTTTGGCCATGACGCATCACATTTTATGAAGGAATGCGGAATCCGATATTCAATAGGAATAGGAACCATGCGAATTGTTAACAAGAGAGAAGATTTCCTGGACGGGGAAGCCATATATATAGCGGGTCGAAATTTGGACTACATTTATACCAACGGATATTCGTCAATGTTTGGAATTAGTTCTGAGAACGCAGATATAGAATCGCTTATAACCACCAATTTGAGATTGATTGACAATATGATTGACAGTTTCACAGAACGTCAATGCCTTGTGATATACTATAAATTGTTGGGATGGAGAGAAGTTGAAATAGCCAAAGAGTTGTCGGCAAGCCAGGCGGCGGTTAACTTGAGGGCAAAAAGTGCAGGATGGCAACTTATAAGAAATGCGATAGGTGTTTTAGAAAAAATAAAATTCGAAGATTATGTTGATTAATTTGCTCGTGAGTCTGCTGTTGGTTCATTTTATTGCCGATTTTGTATTGCAAACGGAAACTCTATGTGTCCAGAAGAAAGAGAAGAAATGCGCCAGTTGGTTTATGTATGTCCATGCGCTTATTGTAGCTGGCACATCGCTTATTGCGTTTTGGAATATTAAGTTTTGGTGTTTTGCCCTGATAATAGGAGCAAGCCATTTGTTGATAGATTTGGCGAAGGCGGCACTTACAAAGGAAGACAACATTTGGACGTTTGCCATAGACCAAATTTTACATATTGCCATTTTAATTATTGTAACATACGCAAGTGTGAAATTCTTTGATTGGACGAGTCCCCGTTGGTTCACAGTGTCAGTTTTGAAAGTGGAAGCCATAGCGCTTGCCGCTATTTTGTGTTGGAAACCAGCAAACATATTTGTCAAAAACATTTTGGTTTATAACAATGTGAAATTGCCTGATGAGAAAATGGATGCCTTTCATGCAGGAAAACTGATAGGGACATTAGAACGATGGCTAATATTGGCTTTTATAATTTTAGGCAAGTATGAGGTTATAGGTTTCCTGATAGCGGCTAAATCAATTATCCGATTTGGCAATAAGAGTGAAACCGAATATTTTCTGGTGGGAACATTGCTCAGTATTGCAATTGCAGTTCTGGTTGGATTGTTGGTTTGTATGATAGCATAGCGCCAGTATAATCGATACGACGCACAGTTAGTTTTTATTTACTGCACAAAATTGGCAGAGCTTTTTCTTTGCACGGCATAAATAAACTGATGAGATTTGTGCCAGTTTAATTGCAGAATAAGCGAACACAAAAACTTATATATGACTCAACAGCAATACATATCAAACTTGCACGATAGTTTCGTAAACTTTATCAATTATATGCTCACTTTGGCTACCGAATTGATAATGTTGCCGCAAGCCACAGATTACGATAGACGAGAATTTGACAAAGTTAAATTGATGCTAAAAGGCAACGATTCCAAGTCAATTGAAAAGGAATTGTCTGATGGAATCTTTAGCCGTAGCACTTTGGACAAGATTGAAAAACTGTATAAAGATTTGACAGATTTCGGACTTGAACATATTCATGAAAGTGAGATTTGGAAGATGTTTGTAAAACAAATGTGTTATTCCAATATAGAAACAAGGAAAAAGGATGCTTTGGTGAGATTAGAAGGAATAAAAATGTAAATTGGATAAACATGAATAAACCAATACAACACCAAGTGAATACGGTTCGCCGTTTGAAACTGATTAGAACATAAAATATGGAGATAAAGGATGTTTTAGGTTTAAAGCCAGTCGCCGAGACAGGACTTGAGGTTACAAAAGCAACGATAGAAGGAGTATCTTCATTTTTGGAGATAGTATGTAAACCTTGTCTACAGGAATTAGGATACCTTATCCAGGACAAGGTTCGACAATGGCGCCTGAATAATATTATTCGCACACTGGAAAAGGCGAAAGGCCGTATGTGTTTCGATGGGCAGACTCTTCAACTTACAGCAAATGCTCGTGTTGGGCTCACCATAATAGATGAGTGTTCTCAAATAGAAGATGACGAACTACAAAACTTATGGGCGGGACTGTTCGCTTCTTCATGCACGACAGATGGTCGCGATGATAGCAACATGAATTTTGTGGATTTGCTGAAACGCATGAGTAGTGTTGAAGCAAGAATCTTAGATTACGCCTGCCGTAATTGTAAGAAAATACAATACAAAAATAACCTGCTTTCCGCACAGACATTGATAATATCTTTTGATGAATTGGTTACAATAGCAGAAACAGATGATATTTATAGGCTAGATAGCGAGTTGGATCATATGCGCTCAATTGTGTTGCTTGTAGTTGGAGATGCAATTTCTGGCAGTGGAGGTTTTATGTGCACTGACGCGAATTTAGATGCCAATATTACCCCTAGCCCAATAGCTCTCACACTATACTATAAAACTCATTCAATCGGCTTGTCGCCAATAGAATTTTGGGAAAACGATATTGTGCCATTTGATGAATATGGAATTGTTGAAGAATGATAGTTGAAAATAACAATTTGATAATGCAAAAGAGATAAAAAGTATGAAAGTCTCAACTAGAAATATAAAAACTATCAAGAGCCGATTAGAAAGGCTATATGATGAATTCAACGTCAACCCCCTTGATGAAGATGAAATCAAGATAGGGGATGAGTATATCTTCATTGATTATCCCGATGATAATTTAGAAGAACCCATATCTGTTGACGACTTTATGCTTTACACAAGCAACTTGGATGGTTTAAATAAAGAAGATGACTCTACTGTTCGGATGAACCATATCCGTCAGACAATACTAAACGTTGACTGTTACTATTTGGACCATCTTGCGCCCAATGTAAGATATAGTGATGACTTGATAGACATGGAGATTATTTATAATCCTGTCTTGATTGGTTTGGTAGCTTCAAAAGAAGGTATCTATAACGAAGAATTTGGAGTTTCCCCATGTTCGATGTATACCGCTTTAGAACTACGTTATAAAACAGAACAGCGATACACCAAAGATGAAGAAGATAAAATTATAGAGAGATTTCTTTACCAGATTGCTGCCAAATACGATATATCTATTGAGGTCGGCACGTTTGATTCTTGGGAAGATATTACGGGCGAGGAACCGTCTGAACCGTATCAATTGCAAAAAGATTCCCTTATACCATATTCTGAAGCCATGAGGTATTATGCTAATGCCCTACGAATTAATGATCCTGATATTCAATTTCATCATTTATATAAAATCGTAGAACACTTTTCGCCAAGAGTATCCAAGAAGATGGCTTATGAAATGTTAAATCAACGGCTGGATACTCTTTCAATAGTGAATAGGGATTGTCAATATCTTGATTCTTTGCTTGAATTGGCAAAGCATTATCAAACGTCTTTGAAGGATAAGGAGTTGTGCAAGACAGTGTTGCAAGAATGTGTGGATATTATTCCAATTTTCGATTTATTACCAGAAGAGGTACAAATAAACATTAGTCGTAAATGCTCTTTTAAAATTGACGAAATAGGAAATTGTGCCGATTCAATTATTGCCAAGATTAAAGATGAATTGGGAGAAGTGATTTATGAAACTCGTAATCGCATTGTTCATGCAAAATCTAATTGGGGCGGTTCAGATAAAGCATGTTCAGGTGATGACATGGAAGAGATGAATGACTTTATGAAGGCTCTAGCACAATGTCTTATTATTTGGAATGGAAGGCAACCCCAAGAGTTTAGAATATAACGAATTGAATATGAAAAAAATAATGCTAGTTTTTGGAACGCGGCCAGAGGCGATAAAGATGTGCCCATTGGTGAAAGAGTTCCAAAAATATCCGAAAGAATTTGAAACCATAGTATGCGTGACAGGTCAGCACCGAGAAATGCTCGACCAGGTATTGCGCATTTTTGATGTTGTGCCCGACTACGACTTGAACATTATGAAGCAAGGCCAAGACTTGTACGATGTTACAGCACGAGTGCTCACAGGAATGCGCGATGTGCTTTCAAAAGTCCAACCCGATGTGGTGCTTGTGCATGGTGATACCACAACAAGCACAGCCGCAGCCTTGGCGGCCTTTTACCAGCAGATTCATGTAGGGCACGTTGAGGCGGGTTTGCGGACACGGAACATTTACAGTCCATGGCCCGAAGAGATGAACCGACAGATTACAGGGCGCATAGCCACTTACAACTTTGCACCCACACCGCTTTCAAAAAGAAATCTTGAAGAGGAAAAAGCGCAAGGCAGTGTATATGTGACAGGCAACACGGTTATCGACGCCTTACACATGGTGGTGAACAAACTGAAAAGCGATAAGGCTCTTGCCGACGAACAGGTGAAGGTGCTTGCCAATGCAGGCTACGATGTAACTCGACTTGCCAATGGCCGAAAACTAGTATTGATAACAGGGCACCGCAGAGAGAATTTCGGCGATGGGTTCATTAGCATGGTGACCGCCATGAAAGATTTAAGTGAAAAATACCCTGATGTTGATTTTGTGTATCCGATGCACTTAAACCCCAATGTCAGAAAACCCATTCACGAAGTGTTTGGCGATGATTTGACCGTATACCATAACTTCTTTTTCATTGAGCCGCTGCAGTACCTTGAATTTGTATATCTGATGGAGAAAAGCACCGTAGTGCTTACCGACAGCGGCGGCATACAAGAGGAAGCACCTGGTTTGGGCAAGCCGGTGCTTGTTATGCGTAATACCACCGAGCGGCCCGAAGCTCTTGATGCGGGAACAGTGAAACTTGTTGGCACCAATCATGACTTGATTGTGAGTGAGGTTAGCCGACTATTGGATGATTCCGCTTATTATGATAAAATGAGCAAAGCCGTGAATCCTTATGGTGATGGTAAGGCGTGTGGTAGAATTGTTGACGCATTGATATAGTTTTTAATGGCTATAAGTAGCAAAACCGTTATTAACCCGATGTTATGGAAATTACTTAAGAGATTTAGTTCTTAATAGGTTTCTTTTGTAATTTTTCCCATATTATGGACATAATGCCGTATTTGTAATAATTTGAATATTAACAATTTTGATCATATTAAAACATGAGCGAGAACAAAACAATAACCGTTACTTCGCCGTTGTTGCCAGACTTACAAGAATTTGAGAAGCTTCTTGAGGATATTTGGCAACGCAAGTGGCTCACCAACAATGGCCACTATCATATGGAATTAGAGACAGCGTTGGCAAAATATTTAGGCGTGGAATATCTTAGTCTGTTTACTAATGGTACGTTACCACTTATCACGGCTCTTCAAGCGTTACGCATAACGGGCGAAGTCATCACCACCCCATATAGTTTTGTGGCAACAACTCATTCTATTTGGTGGAATGGGTTAAGGCCTGTATTTGTTGATGTTGAAGAAGAGACGGGAAATATTGATCCTGAAAAAATTGAAGCTGCCATTACGCCCCATACAACAGCCATTATGCCTGTTCATGTCTATGGAACGCCATGCAATATGAAACGCATTCAAGAAATAGCCGACATATACGGGCTAAAGGTAATCTACGACGCCGCTCATGCCTTCGGCGTTAAGATTAATGGAGAATCAGTGCTTAATGCTGGCGATATGAGTACACTCAGTTTTCATGCCACCAAAGTTTATAACACTGTTGAGGGCGGAGCCCTTGTATGCCATGATGCCGCAACTAAAAAACGAATCGATTACCTAAAGAATTTTGGGTTTGCAGGTGAGACCACTGTGGTTGCACCGGGTATTAACAGCAAGATGGATGAAATTCGTGCTGCATACGGGCTTTTAAATTTGAAACAAGTTGATGCTGCCATAGCAAAACGCAAAATTGTTGCCGAAAGGTATCGCGTAGCGTTAAAGGACGTTCCAGGCATTCGCATGATGTATGACATTGATGGTGTACGACACAATTATGCCTATTTCCCTATATTCGTTGATGAAACGCAATATGGCATAAGCCGTGACGCACTCTATGAAAAACTTAAAGAACAAAACATATTCGGACGGCGTTATTTTTATCCGCTAATAAGCACGTTTAGCGCCTACAAAGGGTTGGAATCGGCAAATCCTGCAAATCTTCCAGTAGCCACTCGTATGGCTAATGAGGTGATTTGTTTGCCAATGTATGCAGGGTTGAAAAATGATGATGTGGAACGAGTAATAACTTGTATTAGAAAATAGATGGGCAGTTTTTATTCAGATAGTGAACTTAGAAATGTCGGGTTAAAACATGTGGGAGACAATGTTCTGATTAGCCGAAAATGTTCCATATATTCCCCTGATAGTATATCGATAGGCAATAATGTGCGTATCGACGATTTCTGTATTTTGTCAGGAAATATTACGATTGGCTCGAATGTGCATATTTCCGCGTATAGTGCACTTTATGGTGCGAATGGAATAGTTTTGGAAGACTACACTGGAATATCACCAAGATGTACCATTTTTTCTGCTATGGACGATTTTGGTGGCGACTATTTAATTGGACCTGTGCATCCACGACAATTAACAAATGTTACTGGCGGGGTGGTAACAATGAAAAAATACTCACAATTAGGTGCTAACACCATTGTTTTCCCGGCAATTACCATTGAAGAAGGAGCAGTAACTGGTTCTTTGACATTAGTTAATAGTAATCTTGAGCCATGGTCGATAAACGTAGGAATACCTGCTCGTAAAATCAAAATGCGAAAGAATGGTTTGTTGAACAAACTGACTTGCAATAAATAAGTACTTGCTAGAGATTCATACTTATGGAAAATCTGCAACGCTTAATAGAACATTGTATCCGCGGATACCATAAAAAGAAATAAGAAAAAACAATAGACATTTTACATTTTTTAGCACTTATATATTTAGTGCTTAAATAAATATGGCAGAGAGTTTAAAGGATAAAACCATAAAAGGTGTGGCATGGAGCGGCATAGATAATATAACACAATATGCCGTAACATTTGTTGTAAGTATAGTACTTGCGAGACTGTTATCACCTGATGATTATGGATTATTGGGACTTATTGCTGTTTTTACTGCAATTTGTACAACGCTGATCAATGGTGGGTTTACAAATGCACTCATACGAAAGAAAGATGTAACAAACAACGATTACAATACAGTGTTCATTATCAACTTTGGAATGAGTTTGCTGCTTTATGCTGTATTATTTTGTTGTGCACCGTTCATAGCTGATTTTTTTGAGAGGAAAGAATTGGTTTCCTTGACGCGAGTATCATCTTTGGGAATGATAATAGGTGCACTTGCGATTATACAGCAAACACGTCTAACCAAACAGATTGATTTTAAAACTCAAACTAAAATAACTATTTATGCTTCTATTATAAGTGGTCTATTTGGAATTATTATGGCTCTTTTGGGGTATGGCGTGTGGGCTTTAGTGACACAAAGCCTTGTCGGTCAAATTGT
Source organism: Salinivirgaceae bacterium (assembly GCA_017645945.1). Taxonomy (GTDB): domain Bacteria; phylum Bacteroidota; class Bacteroidia; order Bacteroidales; family SZUA-534; genus RUG13583. The sequence goes on along the minus strand of JAGCNL010000034.1, from coordinate 34,987 downwards.
GCGTACGATACTTCTTTGGAAATACAACCATTGGATTCCCCAAATTTATTTTTCTAAAAGTAGTTTTAAAGAATTATTTGGTTTTGGTTGGAAACTTATGACAAGTAGTTTGTTGGACACTATTTGGAGAGAATTAAATCAAGTTGTTATTGGGAAATTTTATAATCCGGCGATATTGGGGCAATACACTCGTGCAACCCACTTTTCTTCGTTATTTTCAAGCAATTTAACCGGTGTAATACAAAGAGTAACATTCCCTGTTTTAAGTAATATTCAAGATGATAACCTTCGTTTGATAAGTGCGTATCGTCGAATCATCAAAACAACAATGTTTATTACGGCAACGAGTATGTTTTTTCTTGGGGCAATTAGTGAGCCATTATTATATTGTTTAATTGGATCAAAATGGAGTGAGGCTGCGACTTATTTGCCTTTAATATGTATTGCTGGTTCACTTTATCCACTACATGCAATTAATCTGAATATGCTACAAGTACAAGGCAGAAGCGATTTGTTTCTTGGTTTGGAAGTAATCAAAAAAATAATCGGTTTAATTCCACTTTTTGTAGGGGCTTTTGTCGGTGTTATTCCAATGCTTTACATTAACATTGTAATAGGAATAATGTCATTTTTCCTTAATAGTTATTACTCTGGGAAATGTGTCGGTTATTCATCACTAATGCAATTGAAAGATATTTCTAGTAGTTATGGAATTGCCATTGTTACATCTCTTTCAGTTTATTTCTTGAAATATTTACCAATTAGTAATTGGATTATTCTTCCCATACAAATCGTATTGGGTGCAGGTATATTATTTTCAATATGCATTGTCACCAATTTAGATGAGTATCGGGATACCAAGGCATTACTTATGCCAATATTTGCGAAATTCAAACGTAACTAAACAATTATATTTATGGGGAAAAGATATGTGATTATAGCAGATTCCTTATCAAATATGGGTGGAGCACAAATGTATATACGCAACAAAATGCTTTATCTGCGTAATCAGGGATGGAGTGTGACAATTACTGCGGCGAAAGCAAAAAATATCATTATACCCGAATTGAAAGAGATTAATCACATAATTCCTGAACTGCAATATTGTAAGTATTATTATCGTAAAGGTATACAAAAACGTATTTCTGAGAAACTAAGTAAAATAGTAGCGGACAGAGATTATGAAGAAATAATTATAGAGTCGACAAGCATTGTTCAAAGTACATGGGCGGAAACCGTTGCACAAAAGGTTGGTGCACGGCACATCGTTTACCTTTTGCAAGAGAGAAACGATGTGGATAATCAGGGGCTGCGCGAATATTTTTTATTTAAACATTCACGACATGAACTAGTTGGTATAACAACTCGAACCATATCTGATATGTTTAAACCATTTCATCCTATACCAGACGGTGAGTCTTATTGTTTATCTGCACATTGTAGCAATGTGGAAGCGGATGTGGATTGTTTATTTCTTCATCAAATAGATAGTAACTGTTACGATCATATTGTGGGGGCATTAAGTCGTTTGGACAAACCATATGTACCTTACGTTGTGGACGATGTGTGCAATTTTGCATCTTTACATCAGAATAAAAAGTTTTTGCTCTTATGGATTGGTGATGCACCCAAAGATGCACCTATTATATCTAAGGTTAAAGAGCGAGTACAAAAAAACAACAATGTGGAATTAATAATAACAGGATATCTATATCCCGTACCTACACGTTTGTTGGAAATGTGCCATGTTATAATAAGTTCATCTGGCAGTAGTATTGTAAGTAAACGCTCGGGGGTTCCAACTATTACTTATGATGGCAAGGACTTTCAACCCATTGGAATATTAGGCCGCACTACACAAAATTTTCTTTTCAGAGGTGAGGATGAATCGCCACAAAAACTCGATGATATATTAAATCAAATTCTTATTGATAAAAAGTATACAAAATTACCTTCCAATTATCAAGCAGATTTGCCGGATTTCAAATCTCATTTGGATTTTCTCAAAGAAGCAAGTCAACGATTAGAGTATTATGATATGGAAACTATAAAACCGAAGTCAAAACTTGAGAAGAAAGTTGAATTAGGTCTTTTTCTTATCGGGCCTAACGGTTACGCTGAACTACACAACCTAAAAAGAAGAGTTTTTAGTATTTCATTTTTTAGATAGGAGTTATATGCCAAAAAGTTCTTTGTTTAAAGCATATTACATTTTCATTCCGTTGTTGTTAATTGGCATATCATTAGGTTATACCAACTTCAATATTGCCTTTGCTACATTATTGCCACTTTTGTTTATGACAAACAGACATACGATTGGCATATTCCTTATAATGTATGGAGGCCCGTTTGGAGGAGTTATTCGTACGATGTATCCTTTTCTGCCCGTATATGGTTTGCTTTTTCAGTTAATCGGATTTCTACTTATTTGGGATTTAATTACGGATTTATTCCGCAACAATTTACGGGCTTTGGGATTAATGGCTTTGCTTCTATCAGTTTTTGGCATATTTTATATTATAGGTCCACAAGATAAGTGGGCTATTGATAAGTATTCTGCCATGTGCAATAATGGTTTTATAATGGTATTTTGCTACTATGCATATTGCCGAAGCTCTGTAGTAGAGGCGGAAGGATTACTTCTACTATTATTTGTTGCAGCAGTGTGCATGTTCGCTTATATGGTATCAGTCTTAAATTTGAGGCCTGGTCTGATTTATGATTACAACTGGTTTCGCACTCAAATAACGGCATTAGATAGAGAATATAGGGAATATGGAGGAACAAACGCAGTAGTGACATATCAACATATAGGTATGTTGGTGGCGTATGCCGTGGCAATCGTTTTGTCGCAAGTAAAAATAAAAAAGGGGGTGGCAATTTTATTCATTATTTGTGGGTTACATGCAACGTTGATGTCAGGATGTCGTCAAGCTGTTTTGGCAATTGTAATAGTTGTTACTCTTCGAGCGGTTGTATTTACAGTATCGAATCTTCAACAACGTATGTCTATTGCTCGTGTTGTTTGGATGTCGACAGGTTTGATAGTAGCATTTTTTGCTATAAACATTCTACTGGAGAATGTACAGAGTGATGCCATTACTAATACTTTGGAAGAAGGAGATGCTGGAAGAGAGGAACAATATTTGGACGCATGGAATATATTTCTTAAACATCCTATATATGGAGCAGGTATTGGCGGATATCAAGCAATAACGGGTGATACTTGGCCACACAATTTTTTTTTGGAGGCGCTTTGTGAGACGGGATTAGTGGGGACAATAACCATTATTGCTATAGCAATAGTAGTACTTGTGCGGAAACGTACGGGTTTATTTTTCCTTACCGAATCCAATATGTTTTATTTTCTTTTGTTTATTCCGTTGTTCATTCGAATTATGGTAAGTTGCGATTTCCGCGAGAGTATAGAACTATTTAGTGCCATATTTGCCATTACGGCCGTAAATAATACTTGTATCAATGATAATACAGAATAATCATGTCATATAACTATTCAGTTGTTGTTCCATATCGTGATAAATATGAGTTGTTTGTAAAGGCCATCGGTAGCATACCGGACCGTGAAGACATACAGATCATAATTATTGACAATGCACCACAGCCCCTATCGCATGGTCAAATTCCGACAAAGGTGCAGGCAATGGTTACATATACAACATCATCACCAACCAAAGGGGCTGGTTGTGCTCGTAATGTGGGGCTACAATATGCAAAAGGTCGTTATATTCTTTTCCTTGATGCCGATGATTACTTTACAACTGAAGCTTTTGCAGCATTTGATAAATATTTGGATAAAGACTATGACATTGTTTTTTTTAAGCCAACAAGTATTAGATTGAGCGATGGAATGTTATCAAACCGACATGTGCCATATAGTTCAATGGTTGATGAATTTTTAAAAACAGGTTCCGAAGGTCAACTTCGATATAATTGGGTGACCCCATGGAGTAAAATGTTTAATAGAAATTTTGTAATAACTAATGGCTTTTTGTTCGATGAAATAAAAGCAAGCAATGACATTTGGTTTTCTGTAACCACAGGACATTCTGCAAAAACAGTTACAGCTGATAAAGCTATAGTTTATGTGGTGACTGAAGGTAAAATGGGTAGTAGTTTGATTTATACCAAAACAGAGGAAATATGGTTTATACGATTTCAAGTAATGATACGAGTTAACCAATATTTGAAATCGATAGGGAAATACAAATATCACATAAGATTACTCGGCGGCTTGCGAATTGCGTGGAAAGAATTTGGATTTAAAACATTCCTAAAATTTTTGAAATATGCATATGATAATAAAGCCGGTATTTTTTAAAACAAATAGGGAACGACAATAGTTGTTAAGTATTGAAATAATAGAGAAATAATATGATAAACGTAATTGGACTGGGCTACATAGGATTGCCCACAGCATTGATGATGGCTTCGCATGGTGTCGAAGTTATTGGAACAGATTACAACAAAGATTTGGTTGCAACGCTGAATGCTGGCAAAACCACATTCAAAGAGGATGGGTTGGATGAACTTTTTCAATCAGCTATAGCCAAAGGCATTAAGTTCACAACGGAGTACCAAAAAACTGACATATACATTGTTTCGGTGCCAACACCTTATGACAAATTCAGCAAGAAAGTGGACGCTTGCTACGTGGTAGCAGCAGTTAAAGAAGTAATGAAGGTTTGTCCGAAGGGAGCAATAGTAGTGATTGAATCGACAGTTAGCCCTGGCACTATTGACAAGTTTGTGCGCCCGGTTGTTGAGAACAACGGTTTCAAGATAGGCGAAGATATTAATCTGGTGCATGCACCTGAACGTATTATCCCGGGAAATATGGTTTACGAACTGTTGCATAACAATCGTACAATCGGTGCCGATGATAAGGAGATTGGAGAAAAAGTTAAAAAATTATACGCGTCGTTCTGCCAAGGAGAAATAGTTGTTACTGATATCCGTACGGCCGAAATGACCAAAGTGGTGGAAAATACATTCCGTGCTGTGAATATTGCCTTTGCCAACGAGTTGGCAAGAATATGCCGACATGATAACATGGATGTGTATGAAATCATAAAGATTTGCAATATGCATCCGCGTGTGAACATTTTGCAACCTGGACCTGGTGTGGGCGGACACTGTATTAGTGTTGACCCTTGGTTTCTAGTTGGCGACTATCCGCAATTAGCAAAAGTAATTGACGAGAGCATGAGAACCAACGACTCGCAACCAGTGTTTGTGTTGGAGCGAATTTATGAGATTATGAAAGAACACGGAATCACAGATAACCGTCGGGTTGGACTATATGGATTAACTTATAAGGAGAATGTTGATGACATTCGCGAGAGTCCGACACTTCAAATGCTCGATATTCAAGAGCGTCATTTAGCTCGTCCGCTTAAGACATTCGACCCTTTCTTCACAAATAAGGAGATTGTGCCGAATCAGATACTTGATTTTGACCAATTTTTAAGCGAAGTTGATATGGTTGTAATAATGGTTAAACACAACCATATTAAGCAGAATTGGGATAAACTGAAAGGCAAAGTCATTCTTGATTGCCATAATATTTGTCCGTTAGAAGGCACATATCATATTTAGAAGACATGGTTTCAAATTGCTGACGTCATAATATATAATTAATGAATAAGCCTAAAGTATTACTCATACAAGAACTATTACAGAATTATCGTGCACCAATCTATAGTTTGATGCGTGAAAAGGTGGATTTGACATTGGCATATACTACAAGAAATGATATAGAAGATACGAGTTTTAATATTATTCAACTACCTTACTTTAAATTAGGGAAACTCATTATCCACAAGAACTTGTATAAGATACTCAATCAGTACGATGTGGTTGTTTCTCAACCCCATTTGAGCAGTGTGAGGTTGTGTATGTTACAATGGTTGCCCAGAAAATTCAAACTAGTTACATGGTCTATTGGTAAACATGTATCGTATAATGCGCCGTTTGACTTAACAAAACGCCCGACATTCACGGATTGGATTTTTGAAATAATTCAAGATGGAGCTGATGCTTGTATCTTTTATATGAAAGAAACTATTGATTATTGGACGAAGTACAAAAAAATTAACAAACAAAAATATTTTGAAGCACATAACACGGTAGCTGTCGCTGAATTCAAAGAGTTACCTGATTTCAAAAGTCGCAGTACTTTCTTATTTGTAGGTACCTTATATGCGCAGAAAGGCCTTGGAGAACTTATTGATGCATATCGGATGGCTATTAAGAGATGTCCAAACTTGCCTGTTTTGAAGATAGTGGGGAAAGGGCCGGAGAAGGAGAAAATAGTTGCACAAATAAAGAAAAGCGGGCTTGAAAATAAAATAATCTTATGCGGCCCGATATATGATGAAATTGTATTGAAGGATTATTTCCTTGAAGCAGTACTATGTATATCCCCAAAGCAGGCGGGGTTGTCTGTTCCTAAAAGTTTAGGATATGGATGCCCTTTTGTGACTAGGCCGGATGCCATTACAGGAGGAGAGAGAGACAATGTTAAACATGGCTATAATGGACTATTTTATAATTCTTTAGAGGAATTGACAGAAATCTTAATCGATGTAACTGAGAATAAAAGAAAGTATTCTGTAATGTCAATAAATGCAAGGGAATATTATATTGAGCAATGTTCCCCCGAGTTTATGTCAAATGGAGCATTGGCGGCGATTAATTATGCGATGTCAAGCAATGAATAATCAAATAATAATGGGAGAATCAAACGTTCGAATAGGAGATAGCAAACGTGTGACCAATATGCGTCATATAGTCAACAATTTACGGACATGGTATAAGTTCCACATAAAGTTTCCTTGGGTAAAGTATAAAGGTTTTGTCAGGGTGATGCACGGCGTGTCTTTTGCCAAAGGTATAGATATCCAAATTGGTAATAACGTGCAGTTTGGGTTAAATTGTGATATAACTACACCCACCCATTTTGGTAACAATGTTCTACTTGCTGGTAGTGTAAGCATTGTTGGGCGTCAAGACCATACATATAACAATCCTATGAAAACTATTTGGGATGGGCCGAGAGGAAATAATGAACTTACTATTATCGATGACGATGTTTGGATAGGCACTCATAGTGTTATTATGTCTGGCGTCACTATAGGGAAAGGAAGTATAGTGGCTGCTGGTTCTGTTGTGACAAAAGATATTCCGCCATGTGAAATCTGGGGGGGGAACCCTGCACGATTAATCAAACAACGTTTTGCGTCAGAAGAAGAAAAGGCGCAACATTTACAATATTTGGAAAAGCATACAATATGACAGAAGGCAGAATGTACACATTGGATTATGTCAGAATAATTGCAATAGGAATGATTTTGACTTGCCATTATCTGTTATTTAGTGGTGCTAATAGTGGGTTGGGGCGCTATCTTGGCGGCACAGGTACTATGATATTTTTTCTAATATCAGCCTTGTTGTATGGGAATAAATATAATTCAGATAATTATCTTGTTGCAAATGAACCGCAATTTGAATTCGTGAAGTTTGTCAAAAGGCGCATTATCAAAATTGGTTCATCATTATATCCGTTTTTGTTCCTTTTATGTCTATTGTTTGTTGTCTTTGGGGTGAATTTCTCATGGATAGATGTTGGATTGAACTTCGCATTTTTAGGTTATTTCGGCAAGTTACCAGGGAATGGACATTTATGGTTTATAACAGTTCTTATGGCATGTTACTTGGAGATGGCTGTTCTGATTAAGATTAGACCCAACAAATCGTCCTTTGCTTGGACTTTCCTTGCGACAATGGTGTTTCTTATGTTTTTAGGGGAGAGATTACATGTACCAGGAGGAGCGTTTATTCATTTGGGATTCTTTGGTTTTATGTTTTTAAAAAGCCATTGGTTCTATAAAAAAACTCAAGAAATAGTATGGTGGCAATCTTTGGCGATTATAGTTTTTAATGCCGCATGCATATTGTTTGAATTGAATGGATTATTTGAACAATCCAGAGCATGGCATTTCTTGTTGACTGATATATGTGGGTTGTCACTTTTGGCACTTTTACTACGTTATTTGCCTAAACAGCACAATAATTGGGTAGCATTTTTAAGCAGCATTAGTTTGGAAATATATTTAATACACCACACACTTTGTGCCGGTCCTATTATTAGGGTTACATCTTGGTCATACTGCCATATTATTAATTTTGCGGCAATGGTGATAATATCAGTATTGTTTGCTTTTATTCTACATTATGTGGCGCAATTGTTAAGTAAAATGATGGCAAAGGTTTTATAGAATAAGATGTAATAACAATGAATATTCTAATAAACGCATATGCAGTTAGACCTAATAGCGGCAGCGAGGGTGGTGCCGCATGGCAGTGGATTACGGGACTTGCAAGGTACCACGAATTATATGTGATTACCGAAGGTGAATGGGAAGATGAAATAGAAAAGAATCTAAAAGGACTTGCTAATGGATTTAAAATCCATTTTTATTATAATCCAGTATCCACAAAAATAAGGAGGATGTGTTGGAATCAAGGTGATTATCGTTTTTATTTTTATTATGCAAAATGGCAGAAGAAAACCTTGAAAATTGCCCAAACAATTGTCCAAGAGCACCATATTGATTTGATTCACCAGTTGAATATGATTGGTTTTCGAGAACCAGGTTATTTGTGGAAAATTAAAAATATTCCATATGTATGGGGACCAATCGGAGGAATGAATATGGTTCCTATGCAATATTTGAGAAATGCTTCTAAAATAATTAGGATTAAATATTATTTGAAAAATCTAATAAATAAGCTACAATATCATTTCCAACCACGGGTGCTAAAAGCAATAAAACGAGCAAATGTTCTTATTGCAGCAAACAAAGCGTCATTCAAAGTGTTATCAAAATTACACCCCAACAAAAATGTGATTTTGATTAATGAGACGGGAAGTAATGATGAAGGCATGGTGCAAAAGAAAGTTAATAATGGAGAGGAGTTTAATATATTATGGGTTGGACGGTTTATTCCAACTAAATTATTGAAACTATCCTTGGATGTAGTCGGCAAATTAAGGGAGTTGCGAGGCTTGACATTTCACATCGTGGGACAAGCTTTTGATGAAAAAGAAACAGAAAAGTATCACCAGATAGCTCATAAGATGGGGTTGGATGGCATTTGTCAATGGCATGGTTGGGTGACACACGAAGATGTGCAAGATTTGATGCGGCAATCAGACATATTTTTCTTCCCTAGTGTGGTGGAAGGTACGCCCCATGTCGTGTTGGAAGCTATAGCTAATGGATTACCTGTAGTCTGTTTTAATGAGTGCGGACAGGCAGAAGCCGTAAATGAGTCGGTGGGAATAAAAATACCATTAAGCACCCCAGACGATTCAATAAAACAGTTCGTTTCTGTTATTAGAAATCTTTATGAAGATAGGGATTTGCTTTCCAAACTATCTGCAGGGTGTGAGAAACGGAAAAAAGAATTGTCATGGGAAAGAAAAGTGCAGGATATGATTGGAATATATGAGCGTGTGAAATAAGTGTCTTTATGAGAGAAAACGAACCAAGGTTCACATCACTATCAGAGAGTAAACAACAATTATGGATATATTTAACATTAAAATAGAGTTTGACAGTGATGCGTGTCGAGCAAACATTGACAAATGCATTGAGGAAAATGGGAAAGGATATGTTTGCGTGGTAGATTTCAACGTGTTAACCATGACACAGCAAGACCCGGAATACCGGAAAATTGTTTACAATTCATATTTGAATGTTTGTGACGGCAGTACTATTGCTGCAATGGCGAATATTATATATAGAACAAATTATAGGGTATATACGGGTCCGCAAATATTTGAGAGCCTGGTAGAAAAAAAGGACATTAAACAATTACTTCTCGGCAATACTGAAGAAACATACAATAAGATAAAGAATGAACTTAAAAACAGAGGCATAGATTCTTCGCATTTGATGTATATGCCTGTACCATTTGCAAGTGTGGATGAATTTGATTATCCGACTATCGCAGAGCAAATTAAAGAAATGAATCCTAATGTTATCTGGGTGTCTCTTGGGGCGCCTAAACAAGAAAGATTCATGAGCAGACTCTTGCCATACTTGGATAAAGGGTTGATGTTTGGTATTGGTGCGGCATTTAATTTCTACGTGGGAGAAATCCGTCAGCCTAAATTTCATATTGGAGCATTGCGATTCATTTGGGTAGACAGAATTATTCATGAGCCAAAGAAACAGTTCGGACGGATTCGACTGGCAATGAAGGCATATCCAATATTGTTTATGGAAGAACTTCGTAAAAAGAGGAAATTAAAAAAGAAACAGAAATAGACTTATGGAACATTTAAAAGTTGTCGTTTTCACGCAGCAAGACAGATTTTTCATTCCTACGAATATTATTAAAGCGTCAAAAGTCTGCAACATTGTAGAAGTGGTAAATATTGAGAGCAAATATTCATTTGCCAGTAAAAAAAGCGAGATGGTAAAGATGTTCGGTTTTTGGCAATGCGCAAAAATGGGAATAGTTCAAGGATTTAGTGTTGTTGAGGATGTTTTGGATATTATCTCTGGCTATCGTCTTTTTGGAGGAACAAAATCTATAAAACGTGCCGCGATTAAAATTGGCGCTAGTTATCAAGTTATAAATAATGTGAATGCCCCTGATTTTGTGGAGTATATTAAAACAATAAACCCTGATTTGATTATATCTTTTTCTGCGCCACAGATTATTAAACCAGAATTATTAAACGTACCAAAGTACGGAATAATTAATGTCCATGGGGCAATGCTTCCTAATTACCGAGGTGCACTACCATCTTTCTGGCACTTGTTTAATAATGAAAAAACGGCTGGAGCCACCGTGCATTATATGAGTGCGGCTATTGATGATGGAGACATTATAGTTCAAGGTCCTGTAGATATTTCCGATTGCAAAGCAATGTATGATGTCATTAATCGTACGAAAGAAAAAGGTGGCGAACTGATGGTTGAGGCCATTAAAAAGATCTCGACAGGCGATGTGTCGGCTATTCCTAACAATACGGAAGAAGGGTCGTATTTTAATTGGCCAACAATAGAACAGGCAAAAATGTTCCGCAAAAAAGGGAAGCGTCTTGTGTAAATGAACATCCTAACCTTTGACATTGAAGAGTGGTTCCATATCCTTGATTTTGAGGAGACACGCAGCGAGGAGCAGTGGCGCGGTATTCCATAAAAAGTTTCAAAATATTGAAAATAATTTTTTTATAATTTTATGGCGGTAAAATTCATGGTTATAAAATTTCGATATATATGAAGAGATTTTACAACAGGGATGCTGAAATTCGTCAGTTGCGCGACATGCAGCAACAATCGTATGAAGATTATTCCCGATTTGTGGTTCTCACAGGAAGAAGACGTGTGGGCAAAACAAGCTTGGTTTATCGCTTGATGGAGGAAACAAAAGATAATGCGCCAGGGTTGTATTTTTTTGTCGGGCGGAAAACAGAAACAGCGTTAGTAAGAACATTCTGCGATGAAGTCAGAAACAAATTACAAGAATTTGTACCCGAAAGCATTGTGACCTTCAGAGAATTGATGCAGCTTTTATTGGAGATAGGAAAACGGCGAAAATTCACATTGTTTATCGATGAATTTCAAGAGTTTGATAATGTAAACGCGGGCGTATTCAGCGACATACAGGAACTTTGGGATAAATATAAGAATGAGACAAACGTATGCCTGATTGTGTCGGGTAGTATTTTCCGCCTGATGGAAAAGATTTTTAAAGACGAGGGACAACCGCTTTTTGGCCGCGACGATTGCACCTTGCGTTTGCAGCCATTCACAACTTCTACAATGCGGGAAATATTAAGCGATTACAAGCCCGATTATACAAACGACGATTTGTTGGCGCTATGGACTATAACAGGCGGGGTTGCCCGTTACATAGAACAACTGATGAACAACAATTGTACAAATGTCGAAGCGATGGTTCATTACGTATGTTCAGCAGGGAATAGCTTTTTTATCGACGAGGGCCGTTCTGTTCACATTCAAGAGTTTGGGAAGCATTACGGAACTTATTTTAGCATCTTGGACCAGATAGCAAGCGGCGAGGTGACACAGAAGGAAATTGAAGTGTCGCTTGGTGTTAATGTTTTGGGAGGGCATTTAAAAATGCTTGAAGAAAAATATGGTATCATACGCAAAAAACGGCCAATAGGGGCAAAAAGCGGAAGCCAGACGGTGAGATACGAAATACAAGATAATTTTTTCCGATTTTGGTTCCGTTATATAAATCGTTACGCGCAGTTGATTGAAATAGGAAATTTCCCCGCATTGGAACAAATTATATTAAGCGACTATCCGACATTTTCTGGTATTAGTCTCGAGCGTTGGTTTAAGCAAAAAATGATTGAATCGCATCGTTATAAAACAATTGGCAGTTGGTGGTGCGGTGGCGAAGTAAACGCAAAAGGAAACAAAGACGATTTTGAAATTGACATTGTGGCAGAAACTATTGATGGTGAGGCGGAAGCGTATGAAGTGAAACGAAATCCACAAAAATATAATCCGTCGAGATTAAAAGAAAAAGTTGAGATAATGCAACGGCATCTTTTTCGTAATCAAGAAGTAAAGATGATAGGATTGTCAATGGAAGATATGTAAGAAACTAATATTATGAACATCCTAACCTTTGATATCGAAGAGTGGTTCCATATCCTTGATTTTGAGGAGACTCGCAACGAGGAGCAGTGGCGGACATACGAAGTTCGCATTTACGAGAATGTGGAGCGGCTTTTCCGCATACTTGAAGACACAAACTCGCGCGCCACTTTTTTTGTGGTGGGCTGGATAGCAAAGAATTACCCCGATTTAGTTCGCCGGATAGCCGAAAAATATCAGATTGGCAGCCACACAATGAACCACCAACTAATTTGGGAGCAGACACCGGCCGAGTTCCGCGAGGATGTGGAGTCGAGCGTGAAGTTTCTCGAAGATTTGACGGGCAAGAAGGTAACATCGTTCCGGGTGCCTGGCTTCTCAATCCGCGAGAGCGAGGGATGGGCGTTCGAGACTTTGGCGGAGTTGGGCATCACCACCGATTGCTCTGTTTTCCCCGCCCATCACGGCCACGGCGGAATGCCAACTTACAGCCGCCCTGTGCCGAGCATTATCAGTCGTAACGGCATCACAATCAAAGAGTTTCCTATCACAACAAAAATCATTGCCGGCCGCCATATTATCTTCACCGGCGGCGGTTATTTCCGGCTGTTTCCTTATTCGCTCATCAAGCGGTGGAGCAGCGGTCAGGATTATCTGATGTCCTACATTCATCCGCGCGATTTAGATGCCGGGCAGCCATTTCTCAGCGGTCTGCCGCTCAAGCGCAAGTTTAAGTCGTATGTTGGGTTGAAGGGCGCCGAGGCCAAGTTGCGCCGCTGGCTTACCGATTTTCCATTCACCGATGTAGCCACCGCCGAGCAGCAGATTGATTGGTCGCAAGCACCGGTAGTGAAGTTGTGAAAGCGTTGTTCACCAACAAAGAAATCCTCGAAAACTGCCATGGTTTTCGAGGATTTTTCATTTGAGTGATCTCATAGGGAGTCGAACCCTAATCGTCAGAACCGGAATCTGAAATTCTATCCATTGAACTATGAGACCTGATTCGGGCGCAAATGTAAACAAAGTTTGGACAGATGAGCTATAATTACCCATCGGCAGTGATATTTCATTGGTGAACGTGGTATAATTGAAGAAAATAGCCTTGTTTTCACCCAAAACACAAACCATTGCTAATCAGATATTTGTAAAAATTCACAATCTTTGAAAAAACAGAAACTTTTTCAAGATTGGGCGTACCTAACAAAGATTTATTACTTTTGGCGCAGAATTTTAAAACATAAAAAATGAAAACGTTTGCTTTCAAATTTGGAATACTGGCAGTGTCGCTCATGATGGCGGCTGGCCAGACTGATGCACAACAAAAAAAGTACCTTGGAGACCCGAAATACGGGCCTGATAGTGCGGCTCGCGAGGAATGCGCAATGCGTATGTCGCTCTACAACGAGTTCTACAAACAGAAAAACTACAAAGATGCCGTCAACGACTGGCGCAAGGTTTACCAGAACTGCCCGGCAGCCAGCAAGAACACATTCATCCGCGGCGCCACCATCTACAAAAACCTTATCAAGGCCGAAACTGACAATGCCAAAAAAGAGGCTCTCATCGATACACTGATGATGATTTACGACCAGCGCATTGTTTACTTCAAACAGGAAGGCGCAGTGTTGGCTTCAAAGGGTGTTGATTTGTACTCTTACCGTGGCAAAGAAGCAGCCGCTGATGTTTACGAGATGCTGAAGAAATCGTGCGAGCTTGAGAAGGGCGAGACTGGCGCAGGCGTTACAACAGTGATGATGCAGAGTGCAGTTGACCAATACCGTGCCGAGGAGGTTGATGGCGCCGAGGTGATTTCGGCTTATGAGTTGGCCATGGCAACTATTGATTTGGCCATTGCAAGCAACAAGCAGATTGTGGCTGGCGGTGATGCCAAGAAGGTTCCTGCCGCACAAAAAGAACTTGAGAATCTTGATGTTGACATTAAAAACGTTGAGGCTTTGTTCTCTGAAAGCGGTGCCGCCACTTGCGATGCTTTGATTGCTATTTTCGATGCAAAATACGATGCCAACAAAGACGATGTTGAATGGCTGAAGAAGGTTACCAAACTGCTCGACAAGGCTGAATGCAACTCGTCGGCTCTGTTCGCCAAATCGTCGGAGGCGCTCTACGCTTTGGAGCCATCGGCAGTTGCAGCCCGCAACCTTGCCAGACTGTTCTACAACAAAAAGGAAATATCAAAAAGTTTGGAATACTACTCGAAAGCATGTGAATTGCAGGATGATCCGGAGCTTAAGTCACAGTATTATGTTGAATCGGCATACATTGTGCTTGGCGAGGTGAAGAACTATCCTAAAGTTCGCGAGCTGGCCAACAACGCATTAAAAGCCAATCCGTCAATGGGCAAGGCTTACATAGTTATTGGTCTGGCTTATGCTTCCGACGCGCAAAACATTGGCAGTGAGAAGGTTGAACATGATGCGGCATACTGGGCCGCTGTCGATAAGTTTACGAAAGCCAAACAAGTTGACTCGTCGTGCGAGGAGGAGGCCAACCGTCACATCAGCACCTACAAAAAGTACTTCCCCAACAAGGAGGAGGCCTTTATGTACGGCATTCAGGAAGGTGCATCGGTAACAGTTGGCGGCTGGATCAATGAGAAGACAACCGCACGTTTCTAATTCATCTTTCTTGATGTTTAAGAAACCACATATGATATTGATTAAGGCTCTTTTTGCGGGAGCCTTAATTTTTATTTTAACTGACTGTCAGAACGATATGCGGCAGGTCAACGCCTTGGGCGACCTTAACGATTCGGCTCAGATAAGCGGTGTTGATGTTGAGATAACCCGCTCGCTTAAAGGAAAGCGGGCTATTACCATGAAGGGCAAAGTTGTTCGTCAGTTGTCGGTTACCAATAACACGTTTGAATTCCCTAAAGGCATTGAGATGTTCTCCTACGACACTTCGGGCGCGGTGACATCGCACATGTCGGCCGATTATTCCATCTATAACGACAAGGAAGGTTCATGGGAGGCTAAAAACAACGTTGTGGTGAACAATAGCAAGGGCGACTGCCTGAACACTGAATATCTTGTCTGGAGCCGCGACAAGGGCACAATCGAGACCAACCAGTTTGTGAAAATCACCACTGCCGATGGCGTGATATATGGCGACGGCATGATATCGGACGAGAATTTCAACAATTGGGAAGTGAAGAACGGCCGAGGCATTTTCGACATTGAAGATGAATAAGATAACGCAAGTATCGAGAGCGATTGTCGAGAGTATTTGGTTCGCCGCAGCTCTTGTGTGTGTGTTTATCACGGTCAAAGAGTGCTTGCGGCACAACTATTCGGAGGCGTTGATGTTTGCGGCGCTGGCGGTTTTGGCCACGCTCTTTTTTCTATTGAGACGCAACCAGAGGAAAAACGCTGACAGATAGGCAATTGTCTTAAAATACCAAAGCCGTTTGTGAATGATGATTTTTCACTAAAAACATAATTGGCGATTTTGCAGAACTCACCTATATTTGTCAACCAATAAATATTGAAAATGAGCAAAAAAGAATCACATATCACATCGCGTCAGTTGAGGAGCTCCTATCTGACCACCATCATCAGTATATCATTGGTTTTGTTTGTGATAGGCTTGGTTGGGCTGCTGATTCTGAATGCGCACAAAATCTCGCGTCACGTGAAAGAGAACATCTGTATTACAGTATTCTTAAACAACAACTTGAAAGATATTGAGATGAAACAATATACTGACATCCTCAAAACAAAGAGATTCGTGCGCTCAACCGAGTTTATCTCGAAAGAGCAGGCTGCAATGGAGCTTAAGGACGAGTTAGGCGAGGATTTTGTCAACTTCTTAGGTTATAATCCGTTGCTGCCTTCAATCGAGGTCAAGCTGAAGGCTGAATACGCTAATACAGACAGCATTGCAAAAATCGAAAAAGAAATAATCGAAGACAACGAAAAAGAAAAGGTCAAAGAAAAACGACCAGTGAAAGAGGTTTCGTACCAGAAGTCACTTATCGAGGCTGTCAATCAAAACATTAAGAAAATCAGCATTGTGCTGCTCATTTTCTGCGGGCTCCTGTTTATCATTTCGTTGTCGCTGATCAACAACACTATACGCTTGTCAGTTTATGCCCGCCGCTTCCTGATCAAGACAATGGAGCTTGTGGGGGCAACCAGAGCGTTTGTCAGGGCGCCGTTTGTAATAAAAAGTTTGTGGCACTCACTAATTAGCATCCTTATTGCGTTTATATTACTCGGCGGGGTCATTTATATGATCGACAAGCACATTCCGGAGCTTTCGATATTGTATGAACTTGACACAATAGCCATTCTTTACGCTTGCATCATGGTGATTGGTTTTGCAATCGTCTGGTGCTCGACAACGCTTGCCGTAAACCGTTATCTGCGGATGAAAGGCAACGATTTGTATGCTTGAGAAAATTGAAATTAACTGATAATCAATCGGGGATTTCACAATGTCCCCACAAATGGAAGATTTATGAGTAACGAGACAGAAAAGACAGGATTTGCCTTGCCATCAGACAATTACAAGTTCATTTGGATAGGAATCGCCATCATTGTCTTCGGCTTCATTCTCATGGCCGGCGGCCGTTCCGATGACCCTCAGGTGTTCAACGAGGCAATGTTCAGTGTCCGTCGGATTGTGATTGCGCCAATGATTGTTCTGATCGGATTCATCTTTGAGATTTACGCTATTATGCGCAAACCTAAAAGCGAAGAATAATTGTGTGTGCGAGTTCGGAAAACAAGCTCCAGGTAGCGGCTCAATTGCAGAATTTGACACAACAGGATTTTGAGGACGGCCAGATTGTTCTGATTAACAAACCATTGCGCTGGACCTCGTTCGATGTTGTGAACAAGGTGCGCTATCTGCTTAGGAATCAGTTTCATCTGAAAAAGATAAAAGTTGGTCATGCTGGCACGCTCGACCCTTTGGCAACGGGCCTTCTGGTGATTTGCACTGGGCGGATGACCAAGCAAATTGAGGCTTTGCAGGCCAGCAGCAAGGAATATGTGGCCACGTTCATGCTGGGCGCCACCACGCCATCTTTCGACCGTGAGACTGAAATTGACTGCACCTATAGCACCGAAGGCATCACCCGCGAGAAAGTGGAGAATGTGCTGAAAACATTCGTCGGCGAGCAGGATCAGATTCCGCCATTGTTCTCGGCCAAGCAGATCGACGGCCAGCGGGCGTACGTGGCGGCACGCAAAGGTCATGATATCGAGTTGAAGCCGTCGCGCATAACCATTGACGAACTTGAACTTATTGATTGCAGTCTGCCGCAGGTGGTGGTCAGAATTAAATGCAGCAAAGGCACATATATCAGAGCTTTAGCCCGCGACTTCGGACAGCGGCTTGGCTCAGGCGCTTATCTCCACGATTTGTGCCGGACAGCCAGCGGCGATTTTAGTTTGGACAGCGCCATCGACATCGCAGAATTCGAAAAAATCATAAGAAATTTGAAACCGATTGAGGAAAACAGCGTAGAATAACTTTTTAAAAGCACTTTTTTTGAATGAAACTTTCACAATTTAACTACGATCTGCCAGAAGACCGTATTGCACTTTATCCGACAGAGAATCGGGATGAGGCTCGCTTATTGATTGTCAATCGCAAGACAGGACAGTTCGAACACAAGATCTTCAAGGAGATAATCAACTATTTCGACGACAAGGATGTGTTTGTGTTCAACAACACGAAGGTGTTCCCGGCGCGTCTTTATGGCAATAAGGAGAAAACAGGTGCGAAAATCGAGGTGTTCCTGCTCCGTGAGCTGAACCACGACCAGCGTTTGTGGGACGTGTTGGTTGACCCGGCTCGCAAAATCCGCATCGGCAACAAGCTTTACTTTGGCGAGGACGACTCGCTTGTGGCAGAGGTTATCGACAACACCACATCGCGCGGCCGCACGCTCCGTTTCCTTTTCGACGGTCCGTACGAAGAATTCAAAAAGACTCTTTACTCGCTTGGCGAGACTCCTATCCCGCGTTCGATTAAGCGCCCGGTTGAGCCCGAAGACGCAGAGCGCTACCAGACAATCTTTGCCAAATATGAGGGTGCTGTGGCTGCCCCGACAGCAGGTCTGCATTTCAGCCGCGAGCTGCTCAAACGCTGCGAGATTAAAGGCATCAATTTTGCAGAAATCACTCTGCATGTAGGACTTGGCAACTTCCGTTCGGTTGATGTTGAAGACCTCACAAAGCACAAGATGGACTCGGAGCAGATTCTTATCACCGAGGAGGCCGCCAACATCGTCAACAAGGCGAAGGAGGGACGTCACCATGTCTGCGCAATCGGCACAACTGTGATGCGTACTCTCGAAAGCTCGGTATCGACTTACGGATTCCTGAAACCGTTCGACGGCTGGACCAATAAGTTCATCTTCCCGCCTTACGAGTTCAGCGTTGCAAGCTCGATGGTGTCGAATTTCCAGCTGCCTCAATCAACTCTGATGATGATGGTTGCAGCCTTTGCAGGTTACGACCTTCTGATGGAGTCGTACAACGTGGCCATGAAGGAAGGCTACCGCTTCGGTCCTTACGGCGATGCAATGTTAATTCTTTGATAATCAGACAGCGCAAACTTGATTATACAATAAAAGAAGCCTCATTCGGGGCTTCTTTTTTATTTTTATGGTAAGCGGTGTTCAGTTATTGCTTGTCAGCGTTTTGCGGATCGGGTTTCTGCAAGTAAACTTCCGTGAAATCGAAATAGTTCTGCGAGTTGATATACAGCTCTTTCACATTGGCTGTCAGCAGGTTGAATCGTTTGTCGTTGTCCTGGTAGATTGTGCTCGACATGATGTAAACCGGAGGGTTGGACTCAAACTTTTCGATGTTCGATTCGAGGAACGGAGTGATTTGGGCAGTCGCCACATCAAACACCACATTGGCTTTCCCGATTTCAAACAGATAAATCTCTTTTTTTGGTGATGTGATGAACGAGAAGATCACAGAGTCGAGATAAGGCAGAGGCTCGTTGTCTGCCGATGTTTCCCAAAAGTCGGGAATGCGGCTCAAAACAATCTGCTGCCCGATGATGTTCGGGTATTTCATCCGGAACGGACCAGAGCCTGCTGTGCCGTTTACGCCGTAGGCATTGAAAGCCTCGCGGGCAAAGACAAGTGCATTGGGGCCCGCCAGAAAGTGAAGGAAAAGGTCGTCGGGCTTTTTCAACTTGATGACAAGCACACTGTCGTTTGGTGCTTCTATGCCGCTGATATCCAGCAAGTCGTTGTCTTTTGCAGTTGGCAGAAAGGCGTCGGCACCCTCAATGTTCCTGACCTGACGAGGAACATCGCGTTCTTGGGCATGTCTGTTGCGGCAAACCTGTTCAATCGAGTATTTGAAGTCGGCGGCGGTTATGTGGCGGCCTTTGCCTTGCGGGAAGCAGCGGTCGTCTTGGAACTTGGCGCGTTTGTTGAGCACAAAAGAATAAGTCAGTCCGTCGGGAGAGATATTGTAAGATTTAGCAACCGACGGAATTATTTCGAGAGTGCGCGGATTGTATTTCACAAGACCCGAATAGACCTGGCTGACAAGTATTTGCTCGCTGCGTTTCTCAACTTGTCCAGGGAAAACAATGTGCGGAATGTCGCTGATATTGACGCGCAGAGTGCCGCCTTGTTTTTCGCTGACGGGTGTGCCGGTGGGTTGGCAGGCCACCATGAAAAGTGCCGCAAGGGCAATTGCCGGAACAAATGCTTTCATTACAATTCAATTTTGAATCAGCAATTTGAGAAAAAAAACTGAAAAAGCAATAACCGGACAACATTAAACTTGTGTGCACTTTTATATTTTTACCATCGTAAAAAACATGCCAAATGAGCACAAAAAACTTATGGCTCGCAGTTTTGAGCTTGACAATGGGGTTTACATTCTCGGCCTGTGAAGAATTTGAATTTCTAAAAGAGAATGGTTCAGAAGAGTTACAAGGCACTTTGCCTGGCGGTTCTGTAGCTGATGCCGTCGATATGGGCACTTCAGTAAAATGGGCTAAGTGGAATGTGGGAGCCACCAAGCCGGAAGAGACGGGCGGATTCTTTGCATGGGCCGAGCCGTACACTAAAGATTCTTACAGTTGGAGTACCTACAAATGGGGTAATGACGTGAAAGCCTTGACGAAATACAGCACCTGTAGCGATTTTGGCGTCGTAGACTACAAATTGGAAGTGGAGAAAAAAGACGATGCCGCATCAGTCAATTGGGGTGGGAAATGGCGCACCCCTTCGGCCGACGAGTGGAAAGAACTGCAAGCAAAATGCGTCTGGACGTGGGTTGCCAACTACGACAGCACGGGAGTGAGCGGTTACACTGTGGCGAGCGAGGCAACGGGCAACTCGATATTCCTTCCCGCTGCGGGCTTCATGACCGAAGACCAGTTGTACGATGTTAATGAACATGGATATTATTGGTCGTCGTCGCTTTATCAAACCAATTCCCCCGGTGCCTGCAACACCGATTTTAGTGCGGGCTGGGTTGGCGCCAACAACTATCACTATCGTGAACTCGGCTATAATATTCGCCCCGTGACGCCTTAACTTGAAAGGTAGAATCTTTGTAAGATTCACTCTTTCAGAGCGTTACTTTGTGCACCGCTGGCTCAAATTCGAACTTATTGAATTGTTATGTCATATGGACGCGATGAATCGCGTCCATACATTTTAACCCATTAAACCCGTTCAACAGCGCAGCGTTTAAACCTGTTAAACCCGTTAAACTTTAACCCCTCTAAACCTCTCAACTTCTCAATTTCTAAACTCTTCCCCTCTTACCTTTCACTACATCTCCGAATACCTCTTATACCTCTCCTCAGCATCGGCGCTGCCTTGCTCGAAGAGTTTTTCGGCATTTTCGGGGAAGCTGCGGGTGAGTGAGTTGTAGCGCACCTCGCCGGCCAGGAACTCCTTGTAAGGCATTGTTGGGGCCTTCGAGTCGAGCTGGAACGGATGCTCAAGACGCGGGTCGTAGCGGTAGAGCAACCAGTAACCGCTCTCAACGGCACGTTTCATCTCCTCTTGAACGCGGTGCATACCAATGCAGATTCCGTGCGATGCGCAAGGCGTGTAGGCAATCACCACCGACGGACCGTCATATTCTTCGGCCTCCTTCACAGCCTTAATCAACTGTGCGGGGTCGGCGCCCATTGCCACTTGTGCCACATACACGTTGCCGTAGGTCATCATTATGGCGCCAAGGTCCTTCTTGCGGCTCTTCTTGCCCGATGCGGCGAATTTTGCCACCGCACCCATTGGCGTTGCCTTGCTACTCTGGCCGCCTGTATTTGAGTAAATCTCTGTGTCGATGATAAATACGTTGATATTCTCACCGCCGGCTACCACGTGGTCCAGACCGCCGAAGCCAATATCGTATGCCCAGCCGTCGCCACCGAACATCCAGAAGGTCTTTTTCGACAAGATGTCTTTCGATGCCAGAATATCAGTCGATTTCTCGCCGCCAGCCTTTTGAAGTTCGTCAATCAGCAGGTCGGTCGATTGGCGCGATTTGTCGATGTCGTCGAACGTGTCGAGCCATTGCTGGCAAGCCGATTTCAGACTGTCGGAACCCGTTTGCGCCAGAGCCTCAACTTTCTCCTTCAGTAGTGCGCGGCGCTGTTTGACCGACAGATACATTCCCAAGCACAATTCGGCGTTGTTCTCGAAAAGGCTGTTTGTCCAAGCAGGACCGAAACCGCGGTGGTTCACCGTGTAGGGGATGCCGGGCATTGCCGAGCCCCACGCTTGCGAGCAACCGGTGGCGTTGGCCCAGAAGGCGCGGTCGCCGAAGAGTTGTGTGAGCAGTTTGGCGTATGGTGTCTCGCCGCAACCGGCGCAGGCTGCCGAGAATTCGAGCAGCGGCTGACGGAACTGGCTGCCCTTTATCGAGTATGGTTCAAAAATATCGCCTTTGGGCGCAAGTTTCAGGCCGTATTTGAAGCAATCTTTATCCTGCTGGCTGAACACTGCCGGTTGCATTTCGAGCGCGTTGGCCGGGCAGCACTGAACGCAGCTTCCGCAGCTTGTGCAGTCGAGAGCCGATATGCTCAACGCGAAATGAAGTTCCATTGCTTTGGCTTTGCCGTTGGCCACGATAGTTTTGAAACCTTCGGGTGCGGCGGCTTTTTCAGCCTCGTCGAGCAGATATGGACGGATGACGGCGTGCGGGCAGACAAGCGAGCAGCGGTTGCACTGGATGCACTTGTCGGCATTCCAGACGGGCACCTTCACGGCAATTCCGCGCTTCTCGTAGGCTGTCAGGCCCATTTCGAGAGTTCCGTCGATGCAGTCGGCGAAAGCGCTCACAGGCAGGTCGTCGCCCTTTTGAGCATTGATGGGCTCGAGCAGGTTGCGCACCACAGCCGGACGGTTGTCGGCAACAGCCTCAACCTCGTCTTTGGCATTGGCCCACGCAGCCGGAACGGCAATCTCGCGTACTCCGGCGGCACCCTTGTCGATGGCCGCAACGTTCTTGTTCACAACCTCTTCGCCTTTGGCAAAATAGGTCTTGCGTGCGGCGGCTTTCATTGCCTCGAGCGCAACGTCGGGTTTGATGATGCCCGTGCAGGCGAAGAATGCAGCCTGAAGCACCGTGTTGGTATGGCTTCCAAGGCCGATGTTCATTGCAATGTCGGTGGCGTCAATCACGCAGAAGCGGATTTTTTTCAGCGCCAGCGCGCGTTTGACGTTGGCCGGAAGCCACGACTCAAGTTCGGCGTCGGTTTTGGTGCAGTTGAGTAGGAATGTGCCGCCCTGTTTCACTTCCGAAACAATATCGTATTTGTCGATATAACTCTGATTGTGGCAGGCTACAAAATCGGCGCTTTTCACGTAGTACGAGCTCTCGACGGGATTTTTGCCGAAGCGCAGGTGCGATTTCGTCACGCCGAACGACTTTTTGGCGTCGTACTCAAAATAAGCCTGACCGTACATTCCGGCGCATTGGCTCACAATCTGCACGGTGTTTTTGTTGGCGCCCACTGTTCCGTCGCCGCCAAGGCCCCAGAACTTGCAACTGAAGGTGTCGCCGCCCGGATTGTCGAACGGCAGAGTAGGCAGCGACAAGCGCGTAACGTCGTCGGTTATGCCGATGGTGAAGCCGTTTTTAGGTTCGGCTGTGGCCAGATTGGCAAACACGGCCAGAATCTGTCCCGGGTCGGTGTCTTTCGACGACAAGCCGTAACGGCCGCCTACAACTTTTATCTTTCTATCAGAATTGAGAATCACTGAGCAAACGTCCTCAAACAGCGGCTCGCCGGCGCTTCCGGGCTCTTTGCAGCGGTCGAGAACGGCAATCTGCTCAACGCTCTTCGGCAGAGCCTTGAGCAGATGTTCGGCGCTGAACGGGCGGTAGAGATGAACCTGCACAAAGCCGGTCTTCTCGCCTTTGGCGTTCAGGCTGTCAACAGCCTCCTTCACAGCCCCCGACACGCTGCCCATAGCAATAACCACGCGGGTTGCGTCGGGTGCGCCGTAGTAGTCGAACAGGTGATATTTGCGGCCTGTCAGTTGGCCGATTTTTTCGAAATAATCCTCGAAGATGGCCGGAAGCGCGTCGTAGTAAGGGTTGCACGCCTCACGAACCTGGAAGAACACGTCGGGGTTCTGCACCGTTCCGCGCATAAGCGGATGCTCCGGATTGAGCGCGTGGGCGCGGAAAGCCTGCAGAGCGTCGCGGTCGAGCAGTGCGGCAAGTTTCTCCGTGTCGATGGCCTCAACGGTGTTAATCTCGTGCGATGTACGGAAACCATCGAAGAAGTGCATTACTGGTGTCTGACCTTTGACGGCGGCCAAGTGAGCCACGCCGGCCAAATCCATAACCTCCTGAACGCTGCCCGTGCAGAGCATTGCAAAGCCAGTGTTGCGGCAGCCCATTACGTCGGAATGGTCGCCGAAGATGCTCATTGCGTGTGTGCCCACGGTGCGTGCGGCCACGTGCAGAACCACTGGCAGACGCTCGCCCGCAATGCGGTGAAGCACCGGAATCATAAGCATAAGGCCCTGGCTCGATGTGAAACTTGTGGCAAGCGAGCCAGTCTGCGCCGCTCCGTGAACGGCACCAATTGCACCAGCCTCCGACTGCATTTCAATCAACGTAACCTGTTGGCCGAAAATGTTCTTGCGTCCTTTTGCCGACCAGGCGTCGGTGTGCTCCGCCATTGGCGATGATGGCGTGATAGGATAGATGGCGGCAATCTCCGTAAACTCATACGCAACGTGCGATGCAGCCTCGTTGCCGTCAATTGTTACAAAATTCTTCGACATAACTTTCTGAAAGTTGAGAGGCAGAGGTTAGAAGTTTAGATTTTTTTGAAAAACAAATAACCAACTGACACTCTGTTGTTTATATAAATTATTAATTCTTTGTTTCCGTACCCGAAAATTGCCGCGAAAATACGTTCTTTTTGGGAATGCAGCAAAGGTGATTTTGAGGAAGTTTTGGGTTTCGGATTTAATTGGTTCGAGCTTCCCGTTTTCCTCGAAAAAAAAGCCAAAATTTGTGTTGGAATAAGGCTATTTCCCCGCCAACTTATTTTCCAAATCCTTAACCTTCGCTTCGCTCTTGCGCAGCTGTTGTTCCATTTCGCGCACCGATGTGAGGTCGAACGAGACGCCAAGGATGTTCGGGTTGTGCGTAATGTTGTTGATGAACGGCACTTTGATGGTTTGCAGCACGCGCCGTGTGCCGTCGGGTAGCGATATGGTCTGCTCGGGCAGTTTTATCATTTGCCTTTGTTCCAGCACTTTGGTATCACTTTCGTGAATGGCGTTCAGCTCGTCAATATCGTTGACAAGTTCGTCATCGGAGTGTCCGAGCAGACTGTCAACGGGCATATTGTAGAGCTTGCCTTCTTCCTGGTTTGCAACAATATACTGGCGGTGGATATTTTTCACAAAAATCGGGTAAGGCACAAGGTCGATGATGCGGCGCATCAGATTCTCGCTCTCTTCCAGTTCGTGTTGCTTGGTTTCCATCTCTTCCTGTTGCGTCTGCATCTCTTCAATGCTTTGGCGCAGTTCTTCTTCTTGAGTTTTAAGTTGTTCCGCCTGTTTTTGCGCCTTTTCGAGCAGTTTCACAGTTGTGTTGTTCAAGTGCGATGCCGACAAGGTTGACGCAAAACTCTCAGCAATCTTCTCAATGAATTTCTGCTTGTGCTCGTCGAGAACGCTGAACGATGCCAACTCAATTATTCCTAACACGTTCTCATCGCAGATGAGCGGCACAAGGAACAAGCACCGCGGCGACGCTTCGCCCATACCCGAACGTATTGCAAGATACTCCTCGGGGATATCGGTCATAAAAAGAGACGCTTTCTCGTGATAGACGGCGGCAATCAGTCCGTCTTCGAGGCTGCATTTCTTGTCGGGAAACTTCTGACGGTCGTAGGCATACGAGGCAATCATTGTAAGGAACTCATCGTCGGTGTTTTCGCGCACAAATATGCCACCCTGGTTGCAGTCGGTGTATTTGATGAGCTGGCGCAGCAGTTCGTTTGCAATCTCGCCCATCGAACGGTTCGACTGCCGCATAATGTCCGAAAACTTGGCCACACCCTGGTTCATCCAGTTGCGCTTGAGTTCCTGTTCCTTCCAGTCGTTTTCTTCGCTCGCAAGTTTGTCGAGGTGCTGTTTCAACTTGCTGATTGCCTGCATAAAACTGTCGTCGGCAAGCGTGTTGAGCGGCTCGTACTTCTGCCCCGAAGCGGTGATTTCAGCGTAGCGTTCCAACTCGTTGTAGTGTCTCGCCACACCGCCAATGCGCCTGAACATCTGGTGCCGTCGTATCTGCTTGGGCGTCACGGTGACGCTTCCGCCAGCAGCAAGTTGTTTCAGACTATTGTCAATCTGTTTCAGAATCCTTCCGCCGACAAACTTATCGATTAGCAGGTTTGCCAGAATGAGGAACACCGCTAGTGCGGCCGTGGCTGTCACAAAAAGAAGACGGAAATGGAAAATCGCTAGCACGGCGGTTGCGACCGTAGCCAAAATTGATGCAATGGCAAGTGCCGTTTGCAGTCGTTTTACATATATATATGTGTAGTTTTTAGTTTTTAACATTTCTTTATTCTTTAATTATAAATCGCGACAAAATTAGTCTGTTTAGTTTTAATTCAAAAGCATATTCAATGATATTTTGTTTGATTATTATATATAGGCGCGTTTTTTATTGTCGGCCGAACGTTTTTACATGGTTTCTAGGTCTTTCTTTTAAAAACAGCCTTTTTATAGTTGTACCCCCATAAAAATACGGGTATCGATTTGAAAATTTGCTTTTCTCGCCAAAATCTGCCATAAAACTCACCATTTATACCCAAATATTCTTCAAAAATTCTCAAAAACGCCAATTTTTCGAAAAAAGTGCGATTTCGATTTGTTATTGAAAACGTTTTCGAAAGCGGTCGGTTTTAATAAAAATCAAATTATGGCGATTAAAAATTATAATGCGTAAGCAAAATAGATAAAAATAAAATAAATCGAAAATAAATATCAAAAAATGCTTGCAGAATTAAAATTGGCCGTATATTTGCCATGTCGAAAGACAAGAAAAAATGAAACAGTTTATGAACGATTAAAAAACAATTGAGATGAAAAAGTCAATGGAAAACGGCTTCAATCTGAATCAGTATTTGCAGAAGGGTTCCTACTGGAACTCAAAACAGAATCAGAATGAATATTGCACGGGCCCAACCAGCCGGGCCGGAGGCAAAACAGATAGTGAATTGAAAAATTAAAGGCTGGCTTCGGTGAAACCAGCCTTTTTTGATGTCGCGCTGCAACGCAAACATCAACATTTATAAACCTTATAAACAAAACAAAGAAAATGAAAACAATTGAGAAAACAATGCTTGTAATTGGCCTGGTGGCTATGACAGGAACCCTTTACGCCGAGGGTGAAGACGGCGTTGAAGCATCGGTGGGTGCTGATGTTGTAAGTTCTTATATCTGGCGTGGCGGCAAACTCGACGGCGCGGCCATTCAACCGTCAATCTCGGTTGGCTACAAAGGACTTTCGCTCGGAGCGTGGGGCTCGGCCAGCATCGTGGGCAGCGACTACAAGGAAATCGACTTCACGCTGTCGTATGCCGTTGGCGGATTCTCGGCCATGGTAACCGACTACTGGTGCGCATCGGACGATGTTGATTATTTCGACTATTCTGACAGCACGCCACACACCCTCGAGGCCGGCCTAACTTACGATTTCGAATTCCTTTCGATTGGCTGGTACACCAACTTCTGGGGCGCCATGGGAGCCAAAGAGAATGGCGACGATGCCTACTCATCGTACTTCGAGGTTATTGCGCCGTTCAAACTTGGCGGTTTGGATTGGGAAGCCGCTCTGGGCATAACGCCTTGGGAGAACGATTTCTATGGGGCTGAAGGTTTCGCACTAGTCAACTTGAGCCTTACGGCGACAAAAGAACTCGAATTCGAGAAGTTCACTCTGCCGGTGTTCGCGCAACTCGCAGCCAACCCCACAAGCAAGAAGATGTATATGACAGTGGGTATTTCTTTTTAGGCATTAGGCACTAGGCATTAGTGATGTAAAGAATTCAAAATCAAGCTATATGTAGGGACGTCATATTATGGCGTCCGAAAAATCAAAAATCGAAAATCATAATTTAACAATGTAAGACGATGAAAAAGATTGAAGCGATTATTCGCAAAACGAAATTCGACGATGTGAAGGAGGCTCTGTTTGCCGCCGACATCAACTGGTTCTCTTACACGGAGGTGAAAGCCATTGGGCAGGACCGTGAGGACCGTATCTACCGTGGTGTGATGTACAGCACCGACATCATCTCACGAATCGAGATAACCATTATCTGCCGCGACCAGTTTGTTCAGCCCGCCATCGACGCCATTATGAGCGTGGCGCGCACAGGCGAGATTGGTGACGGCCGCATATTCGTCAGCCCCGTCGACGACACCTGGTCAATCCGCACCGGCGAGCACGGCGATACAGTTCTGGCGGACAAGAAGTAATTGACAGTAAATAACAGTTAACAATTAATAATTAACAATTTAGGCCTAAAGACATAGGGCAAAAGGCATAAGTAAGGAGTCGGTTGTCCGTTGTCGGAAGTCTGAAGTCAAAAAATTAAGAAAATGGAAACAATAGTTACAGATAGCATATCAGTAATAGCCGGGGCGGTGGCGCCGGCTGCCGAGGCTGCTGCCGAGAGTGGCATCAGCGCGGTTGATACAATTTGGGTGTTGCTTGCGGCAATGCTGGTGTTCTTTATGCAGCCAGGCTTCGCGTTGGTCGAGGCTGGCCTGACACGCGCCAAAAACACAGCCAACATCCTTATGAAGAACTTTATGGACTTCTCGGTGGGTTCGGTTTTGTACTGGATTCTGGGATTCTCTGTAATGTTCGGCGCTGGCTCGTTCCTGGGCTGGGGCGGTTTCGGAATCGGCGGGGTTGAGAACCCTTGCGGAAACCTGCCGAAAGAGTGCTATTTCATCTTCCAAACAGTGTTCTGCGCCACAGCCGCAACCATTGTGTCGGGTGCTATGGCAGAGCGCACTAAATTCTCAATGTATCTGGTTTACTCGCTGGTGATTTCAGCGCTGATTTACCCCATTCAAGGCCACTGGTCGTGGGGCGGTGGCTGGTTGAGCGAACTCGGTTTCCACGATTTCGCTGGCTCAGCTGTGGTTCACTCTTGCGGCGGTTTCATCGCCTTGGCTGGTGCCATTGTTCTTGGTCCGCGCTTGGGCAAATACACCAAACTGCCCGACGGCTCAACCCGCACTCACGCCATTCCTGGTCACAACCTGGCGCTTGCAGCTCTTGGCGTGTGGATTCTGTGGATGGGCTGGTTCGGATTCAACCCTGGTTCAACGGTGGCTGTTGAGGGTATTGTTGACGCCGACTGCTACGGTGGCGGCATCCTGAACAATATGTCTGCTGCATCGCACATCTTTGTAACAACCAACATTGCAGCCGCTGTGGGCGGTATCGCAGCCCTGATTTACACTTGGCTGGTATTCGGAAAACCGTCGCTGTCAATGGTTTGCAACGGCATTCTGGCTGGTCTGGTTGGTATCACCGCTGGTTGCGACTGCGTTTCAATCGGTTCTGCCGCAATTATCGGTCTGGTTGCTTCGGTTGTTATGTGCTTCTGCGTTAACTTCCTTGATACCAAACTGCACATTGATGACCCTGTTGGTGCCATTTCGGTTCACGGTATGGCAGGCTTCACTGGCACCGTTCTGACAGGCGTGTTCGCCTACTCGGAGTGCGGCTATTCAGTTCTGACACAGCTGATTGGCGAGGTTACAATAGCTGGCTGGTCGTTTGTCTGCGGTTTGATTATGTTCACCATTATCAAGAAGATACACGGTCTGCGCGTGCTGCCGAGAATTGAAGAGGAAGGTCTCGACGTTTACGAGCACGGCGAAGCAGCTTACAACTAATGGATAGTTAGTCCCGATAGCTATCGGGATCAGAATTTTAAAGTTTGTGATTTGAAGGCAAGGGGACGCGAGTTCCCTTGCTTTTTTTTGTGCGTTTGCCACGGAAATCACGGAAATCACGGAAATCACGGAAAAATATGATGTTAACACAAACGAAAAAGAGTGGCAGAATATGTCCTAATCCCAAAAATCATACTGAAAATTCGGATTATAATCCAAAAAAAATGCCGATTTTTTGGATTAGGATTAAAATTTATGTATCCTTGCAGAGTAAAATGATGGGTTATGGCGCTGATTAAACGACAATTACACAATGTAATCAAAGAGCGGATGTTCAAAGGAAAGGCCATTGTGCTTATTGGTGCACGGCAGGTGGGTAAAACAACGCTTTTTGAGCAGATTTTGAGTGCCCCCGACATTCAAGTTCCGCAAGACCAAATCCTGCGGCTGTATTGTGATGATGCCCAAACGCGTGCGATACTGGAACAGTCTGACAATCTGAATAATATGCGGATGCTGCTGGCCAACCACCGCATTGTGCTGATTGATGAGGCGCAGCGCATTCAAGGTATCGGCTTGATACTTAAACTGATAACCGACCATTTTAAAGATATCCAACTTTTGGTTACAGGCTCGTCGTCACTTGCGCTGCAAGGCGAACTAAATGAGCCACTTACGGGGCGCAAGTTCGAATACCACTTGTTCCCGATTTCGACACAGGAATTGCTCAACAATGGTGGTTTGCTGCGCGTCAGGCAGTCGTTGGATGCACGGCTGATTTACGGCTCATACCCCGATGTGGTAAGCAGTGCCGATAATGTGCGCGACATTCTGATGAACCTTTCGAGCAGTTATATGTATCAGGATTTGCTGTCGATGGAAGGTGTGCGGAAACCCGTTTTGCTTGAGAAACTGCTTGTGGCGCTGGCATTGCAGGTTGGAGGCGTAGTGTCGTATAATGAGTTGGCACAAACCATAGGCAGCGATGCGAAAACGGTGGAGAAGTATGTCGATTTGCTCGAAAAATGCTATGTTGTTTTTCGCTTGAACGGTTTGAGCCGAAACTTGAGAAACGAACTTAAAAAGAGTAAGAAAATATTTTTCTTCGACAACGGAATTCGTAACGCGTTGATTCATAATTTCAATCCGCTCGATTTGCGTGATGATGCAGGTGCCCTATGGGAAAATTTCTGCATTTCCGAAAGAATTAAATACAACCATTACAACGGGCGGTTTGTAAATCAATACTTCTGGCGAACAAATGAAAAGCAGGAGATTGACTATGTTGAGGAGTGTGATGGCAAAATGGCTGCTTATGAGATGAAAATCAATCCGAACAAAGCCAATGTCGCTTTGCCGTCGGCGTTTCTCAAAGCGTATCCAGTAAAAGAAACGTCAGTTATCACGCCCGATAACTATGTTAATTGGTTGGGGTGAAAGGCGAGTTGTAACAGAACGCGAAAACCATAGGAAATTTCGGACCACATAAAATATGTCTTTCAAAAGTTGTCAAAAGGGTAGGTACAAATCGTGCCTGCCCTTGTTTTTAACGTCCTAAACTATTTTCCCAGTCTTCCCCCAATTTCAATCCGTAACCAAACCCCTTTTTCTGAACTGTCATTTTGATAAAATAATTCTAAAATGCTGTATATAATTATAAATCGTAAGATATATACGAGAATTACGGATAGAACATAAGAAAATAACAATTTTTACTTGCAAAATAAAAATCAGTTGTATATTTGCCACGTCGAAAATGACAACAAAAGGGCATTTCGATTTTAAAACAGAAAATGACGATGAACAAGAATTTGAACAACGGTAATGGTTTGAATCTCAATCCGAATCGAAATTCGGGGCGAAATCGTCATAATAATAATCGAAATCGATATGCGGGCCTAACCAGTCGGGCGGTTTGAGTTGAAGACAAAATGAATTCATAAGGCTGGTTTCAAACGGAATCGGCCTTTTTTAATGAGTAAAACAGAGAGTATTAATTAAAAACATAAAAAGATGAAAAAACGTTACGTAATTTTTACAGCCATTATCGGCATAATTGCCATTTGCGGGCTGTTGGTTCCCGAACAGGCGGGAATCTGGGAATTGAGCGACAACATTAGCGCAGCCGACATTGCGTGGATGATTACCGCCACCATTTTTGTGCTGATGATGACCCCTGGACTGTCATTCTTCTACGGTGGTATGGTTCGCAAGAAAAACGTCATTTCCACTATCCTTCAGTCCATTATCGCAATGGGCATTATCAGCGTGCTGTGGGTGTTTGTGGGCTTTTCGCTTTGCTTTGGCGAAGATGTCGGCGGTTTGGGAATCATTGGCAACCCCGCCACATATTTTATGTTCCACAACGTTGGCGGTGCGGCCACCGACTCGCTCTCAACCCGTCTGGGACTGACCATTCCGCTGGCCCTGTACGCGCTTTTCCAGATGAAATTCGCAATCATAACCCCTTCATTGATAACTGGTTCGTTTGCCGAACGTGTACGTTTTTCGGCCTATATGATTTTTATGGCGCTGTTCTGCCTTTTCGTCTATTGTCCGCTTGCGCATATGACCTGGCACCCCGACGGCCTTTTCTGCCGAATGCACGTCAAGGATTTCGCGGGTGGCATTGTGGTTCACGCTTCGAGCGGTATTGCCGCTTTGGTTGGCGCAATCTTTTTGGGGCGCCGTCGCGATAAGAAATCGGAGCCAGCCAACGTGCCGTACGTTGTTTTGGGCGCTGTGCTGCTGTGGTTGGGCTGGTTCGGATTCAACGCGGGCAGTTCACTTCACGCTGACGGAATGGCCGTTAAAGCCTTCCTGAACACCAACACTGCAGCCGCCACGGCAATGATGATGTGGATTTTTATCGATTGTCTGACAGGCCGCAAGCCGTCGGCAATGGGTGCCGCTGTGGGCGGTGTGCTTGGTCTGGTGGCTATTACACCGTCGGCGGGATGGGTGTCGGTGAGCGACAGCATTGTAATCGCCATTATCACCACCATAATCTCGAACTTTGCGTGCCACTGGAAAAACCACACCAGCGTCGACGATGCCTTGGATGTGTTCCCGACTCACGGTGTGGGCGGTATTGTCGGCACAATCCTTTCGGGAATATTTGTCTATCAGTATGAGGCCGAAAGCCTTGTGGCCGAAGGCGTTACGCACGGACGGTTCATTTTCAACCACGTGATTGCCATTTGCATTGTCTTTGTCTTCACATTTGCAATGACCTATCTGCTCTATTACATTACAAATAAGATGGTTACGATGCGCGTAAGCCAGGCCGACGAAACCGTTGGACTCGACATTTCGCAGCACGACGAGCACTATGGCCGTCTCTCAACCGAAAACCGTGAACTGGCAGAGTATTTCAATGAGAATTAACAATGAAAAATTAACAATTAACAATTAAAAATGAATGAATTATAAAAGTTGAGAAGGTTGAGGACGTTGTGTGGGTTGAGAAAACTAAACCTTCTAAACAGCAAAGCGCTCGACTCTCTAAACTGTGACTTAAAACTTTGAACTTAAAAACTTTAAACTTTATAAATTATGTGCGGATTTGTAGGAATATTTAACATTCAGAAACCTTCTGAAGAGTGGCGCGTCAAGGCGCTGAAAATGTCGTCGAAAATACGTCACCGCGGGCCCGATTGGAGCGGAACCTACAGCGGTGGGCGTTGCGTGCTCGCTCACGAGCGCCTGGCAATTGTCGACCCCCTGTCGGGCGGACAGCCGCTCTACTCAACCGACCACCAGCAAGTGCTGGCCGTCAACGGTGAGATTTACAACCACCAGGCCATAAGAGCCAGTCTGAAAGGTAAATACGATTTCAAAACAGGTTCCGACTGCGAGGTTATTCTTGCCTTGTATAAAGAGAAGGGAATCAACTTTTTGGAGGATTTGAGCGGCATTTTCGCCTTTGCTCTCTACGACGAGGCCAAAGACGAGTTCCTGATTGCTCGCGACCCCATTGGCGTCATTCCGCTCTACATTGGCCACGACGCCGACGGAACTGTCTATGTGGCAAGCGAGTTGAAGGCTCTTGAGGGTTTTTGCGAGAGTTACGAGCCGTTCCTTCCTGGACACTATTATTATAGCGGCGAGGGCAAGATGCACCGTTGGTGGACACGCGACTGGTTCAGTTACGAGGCAGTGGAACACGGCACAGGTGGCGCGCCTGAGTTGAAGGAAGCGCTGGAGGCCGCCGTCAAGCGCCAGCTGATGAGCGACGTGCCTTACGGAGTGTTGCTTTCGGGCGGTTTGGACAGTTCGGTTGTTTCGGCCATAGCCAAAAAATTCTCGCTCAAGCGAATCGAAACCGACAGCCAGCAAGATGCCTGGTGGCCGCGTCTGCACTCGTTCGCCGTTGGTATCAAAGGCTCGCCCGATTTGGAGAAGGCCCGCGTGATGGCCGACCATTTGGGCACCGTTCACCACGAGGTGAACTACACCGTTCAGGAGGGTTTGGATGCTATTCGCGATGTTATCTATCATATTGAGACATATGATGTTACAACCGTCCGCGCAAGCACGCCGATGTATCTGCTGGCGCGTGTCATAAAATCGATGGGTATAAAGATGGTGTTGAGCGGCGAGGGTGCCGACGAGATTTTTGGCGGTTACCTTTATTTCCACAGGGCACCCGATGCGCGGGCGTTCCACGACGAGACCGTCCGCAAACTCTCGAAACTGCACCTTTACGACTGCCTTCGCGCCAACCAATCGCTGGCAGCGTGGGGCGTTGAGGGTCGCGTGCCGTTCCTGGACAAAGAAGTCCTTGATGTTGCTATGAGGCTCAACCCCGAAGTGAAAATGTGCCCTGGCAAGAATATTGAAAAGCGCGTGGTGCGTGAGGCATTTGCCGATATGCTGCCCGAAAGTGTCGCTT
>JAGCNL010000033.1 GCA_017645945.1 Salinivirgaceae bacterium | reverse complement strand
TTTTATTACTATACATTGCTATATATTGCAACGATTATAAGCCACCGCCGCAAATTATTGCAATAATTTGCGGCGGTGGCTTATAATCGTTGCAATATATAGCAATGTATAGTAATAAAAAATTATGTTATATATATAGGGGGGTACAGGAGGGGGTTTCGGTGGGGGTTTGGGAGGGGGTTCTGGTGGGGGTTGCCTTCGGGGATGGGTGCAAAAAAGACTTGTTAGCTGTGTTTTTTTGTTTTATGTTTGCGGCTGGAAAAAGTCCCGAAATTTTTTTCCATAATAGATAATAGTTCATTTGTATTACGTTTTTGAGTATTTTGTAACTTTATGATTTTAAAGTATTTATCAAGCGTTGAGCCGCCGGCGTTGTGAAACGTTCGGCGGCGTTTTTTTGGGAATTTTTGCAGGGGGTGGTGCATTTTTTTTAATTCAATCCTTTGTAATTGTTATTCAGTCTTTTATATTTGCAAAAAATTTTACAGTTATGGCGGCTAAGATATTATACACCCCGACGGAGGTAATGCTCCGAAATCCTGTGCTGCGCTCAATATGGGACGCGCAGAGCATAGGGTATTTAATTAAA
Organism: Salinivirgaceae bacterium; assembly: GCA_017645945.1. GTDB lineage: Bacteria > Bacteroidota > Bacteroidia > Bacteroidales > SZUA-534 > RUG13583. The sequence goes on along the minus strand of JAGCNL010000033.1, from coordinate 22,666 downwards.
TTACAGCTAATTAAGGCTAAGGCAACAAGTCGTTACAACCTCGTGGACGAGGAGGAGGTGCTGCGCTTCTTCTATTCGCACTTCCCGAAATACTTGCACCCATCCCCCGTTGCGTAAAATATTATAGTTGTGTACATTCGTGCAGAAAAGCAAAACGGAAGGAGGCACGAATGACAACCAACAATGACAACGGATTAGGAAAATTTTTTGCGGTCGCGGCCATCACCGGCGCGGCCATTTACGCCGTCTATCTTGTGCGCAAGGCTAAGGCGGCGGAGAGCTTGCGCTATCAACTCACCAGAATACAGCTTTACCAGTTTGCCAGCGGCGGCAACCTCGTGTTCCGCGTCTGGATGAGGTTTACCAACCTCGAAAACACTCCGCTTGTCGTCAATCAGATGTACCTCGACATTTTCCTTAATTTTGGCGGCTCTCTCCATCGTATCGCAACACTCAATACCAATAACGTCCCGATAGAAATCCCGGAAAATAGCAGCGTCGATTTGCCCTTCGACATATCCGTGCCGTGGGCAAATATCGGCGTGGCTACTGCGAAAATCCTCGCCGGCTATCTTACAGGCAACGGCGCAAACTGGCCGACGGAGGCGAAGGTGGAGGGACAGATTAAGACGATGGGCTTTACTATCAAAATCGACACTACAGTGCCATTCAGTGCGGACGCTTTAAATAGTTGATGTTATGGGAGTTTACGGCACGACATATAAAAGCGCGTTCAGCGGTTTGGGCAAGCCCTCGATCAAATTGGAGTTTGAGGACAACGAGAGCCTCGTGGCGTTCTCTAAGCGTATGCAGGAGGGCGAGGCCTCGCCTGTAACATGGAACGAGGAGGAGGAGATGTTTGTGCCGGTGGAAGGTGTGAAAGTTGTTGACGAAAAGAATATTACAGAGTATTTAACAAGCAATCCAGCCGACTTTATTCCGCCCGAGGATTTTAACGAAGCCTCCTTTAAAAATGTGCTTACAATTCACAATACAACAGGGAAGCGTAAAACGTACATTGTAGAGACACCGCTGGCACGTCCTTATAAATGGATTGTATTAAGAGATTATCAGTTAGAAGATAAGCTTAAAGAGAAAAACTCTAATTGGCAAGACCGTACAATATTTAAGGCGTTAATTAAGCCTACTTTGGAAAATCCACGTATGGCGATATTAGACGATAAGGGGCTTGTATTTGTAAAACCATTCACTAACTACGACGGGAAGCCAATTTTATTTTGTGTTACATTGGTATTTGATACTTACAATTATGTAAGCTCCTGCCATCCTAAAAAATTGAAAGACATAATAAAAAAGGCAAACAGCGGTAATGTCTTATATCCCTATGGTTGGGAAGAAAGCCGTACGGCTCCCAGCTTCAACGCAACTGTCCGTACAAACAAACCCTTTAAAGTCGTTGAAATCTGTCTGCCTTTCAGTGGCAAAGATATATTAAATGTTTCAAATAACCAAACATTTAACGAAAAAAATTCTCTTGGTGCGCCTGGTGATACATATATAATCACCGACACGAGGACGCGAGCCCGGAAGGACTTGGAAGATACGGCGGCATTAAAAAAATACGACATCCGGAAGTTTAGCGGCGAGGAACTGCAAAAGATGCAGACCGACGACCCGTTGCTTTATGAGCAAATCAAAAGCGACTTACAGCAGCAAAAAACACCCATCAAGCCGAAAGTAAAAACAAAAGAAGATTGGATGCAGGAAGTTGATAAAATGCTCGAAGTTTGGAAAGATGAAGCATTTTACAAGACAAGGCCGCAAAAACTTGATGAACCTGGCAGTCGTGTAAAAGCAAGGTATATTAGCAATTTACGCGATATAATAATAAAATACTTTATTGAAGAAATCGACAAAGGTAATTATGACCGCGTTAGTAATATTGCTAACATATTGGGCTATAAATACGCAGATAACGAAAGAATATCGCAAACAAATGGTTTGATAAGTCAATTTGTCGGTATTGTTCCAACACTTCCAGAAGGCTGGCGTATATCTAAAAATATACCCAAATGGCTTCCAAAACTCCCGAAAGGTTTTGTATATATAGACAATGGTAAGGAGATGTTTGACTATCGGCACAAGATAATGCCGACACAAAAAGGCCTCGGCAAGACCGCCAACGACGCATTATATAATAATAATGAGTTAATGGATTGTCGAGGCCTCAAGCCTACGTACAAAATATTACAGAGCTACGACGCTTTTTTTGCGCCGGCTCAACACTCGCAGACCTTCGCCGGCGTAGGCCTCGACGATACAAAAAAACTTATTGCAGACATTTGCAAAGCACATTATAAAGATTGTGCCAGGATAGCGCAGCACCTCAAGGCAGACACTAAACTTCAGAGCGTCTTTAATTTGTGGCACTGGCTACGGCATAACATCCGTTACGAATACGACCGGGAAGGCCGTGAAGAAGTGCGCACGCCGTTAAGAACCTGGGCGGATAGGCGGCGCGGAGTCGATTGCGATTGCCTTAGCGTGTTTGCCTGGTGTGTATTGAAGTGCATGGGGTACGACCCCGCCTTCGAGCTTGTATGTTTTAAAGGTAAAAAACAACCTTCCCACATACTTGTAAATCTCGACGGCATACGCTGCGACCGCGTTTGGTTTGTGTTTAACAGTTTGCCGCCTGGCGTAAGTAACAGCGAAATTTACAGGGTAACGGACAGGGCGACGGCGGCGCAGCTCGCCGGATTGTTTAACTAAAAATGTTTTTGTTGATGATACCAGTTTATGGTCTTAGCGGAATAGATGGGGCGCAGTTCCCCGGCTCGGCGAGCCTGGAGGCGTACGCGGCGCGGATGGTGCAGCCATCCCGGCGTGCCGCCTTCATACGCGCACAGGCGGAGACATTGCACGGTATCGAGGGCATCTACAACGTAGCGGCGCAAAAGATTGCAGACGGCACGGCGCAGCCTTCCGACTACACCGACGCGCGTAAAGCTAAGGTTTTAATCATATTGAGCAACACCGACTTCGAGGCATACCGGCTCGCCTCTCATATCGTGCCTTATATCGAGGACATCGACGAGCAGGACGGCGGCTACTTGTTTTACACACAGGAACAGGTGGATGCCGTAAAGCACGCGGAGGATGATTATATTAACATGTTGCACACGCCTGGCACTGACGACGAGGAGCTCGCCGGCTGGCTTAAGAAATTGGGTAAGGCTCTCGCCTCGGGCGTTAAGGCAGTGGGTACTGGTGTATCGGCAGCTGCAAAAAGCGTCGTGAACGCTACGAAGGCGACAGCTAACACCCTTAAGGCGGCGGGGCAGCTCGTCACCGGCAACACCAGCGGCGCAAAGGAGAGCATCAAGAAGGCGGGCAACCAGTTCAAAGACTCCGCAATCGACCCCTGGAAGGCCGCTTATGAAGCACAAAAAGACATCGTTAATTTAACAAAAGAAACGGTAAAAATTGCGGGCAAAGTGCTCAAAGTGCTGTTTATAAAGATTAATCCTGTTACCGTTCTGTTGAGAAACGGCCTCCGCTCTCTAATTGCGCTAAACCTTGCCGGGATGGCGACAAAATTAAATGTTGGACTCCTCACACAATCAGAGGCTGCGGCACTCGGCTACAGCGAGAGCGCATGGAAGGATGGCGTGAAGGCAATGCAGCGGCTTCGCAAGCTGTTTAAAACGATGGGCGGCAACGTCGATAAGCTCGAAAAATCCATAAAAAAGGGCTCGAAGCTCCCCGAGCCAAAGGTGGACAAAAATACTAAATTCGACATGCCGACCAACGACACCGACGACGGCGAGCCGACACTTGGCGACCCCGCCACCATCGCCGCCACCATCGCCGCCTGTATCGGCATTTTAACGCAGATATGGCAGTGGATAGCGTCGATAAAATCAGCGAAGGAGGCGGCAAAGGAGGCAAAGGCACAGGAGGCACAGCTGCAGGCGCAAAACAAAGCAAACGCGGAGGCGGCACAGGCACAGCTTGACGAGCTGCGCAAGATTTACGCCTTCGACTCTGCGGGCAACTTCTACATGGACGAAAACGGCAATTACATCACATGGGAGCAATACTGGGCAAACGAAAACGCGGCACAGGAAGGCGACGACACAAAAAAATATTTAATCGCGGCGGCAGCGGCTGGCGGCTTGTTGCTACTGTTTGCAGCCTTCGCGAAAAAACGTTAATGAAATTTTATTGAAAATGGACAGAATAGCAGCATACGAAATAGGCAGGTGCAACGGACTTGGCGCGGGCGGCGAAAATCTGCAGAACTGGATGCCGTTGATTAATGCCGGGATTAACGCCGGCACTACGATAGCGACCACGGCAATTACAGCGAAAAACCAGAGCGCACAAGCGAGCGGCTCGACGGTGACAGGCGGCAGCACCTCGACCTATGCACCAATTACCACCGGCGGCACGTCGTACAGGACACCCGCCAAACAGGAAACAAACTGGACTCCCTGGATAATTGGCGGCGTGGTGTTACTCGGCGGCCTGGCTTTAATTATGAACTCAAACGGCGGAAGGAGGAAATAAAATGGCATGTGTAGTTATAAAATTAATCCCCCGCAGCGTCTGCTGCTGTAACAACCAACCGGCGGTGGCTCCGATGGTGACGACGACGACAAACACACCGGCGGCTGCAGTTCCCGCACAGGCGGCAACCATGGATCCCGGCAAAATTGCAGCGGCGGCGGCGACATCAGCGGCGACACCCCCCGCAGAACCGGCGGAGGAAACAAAAAAAAGCAACTGGTGGAAGTGGGCACTCGGCGGCCTCGCCGTTATCACATTGATAGCAGCCACCGGCGACAAAGACAAAAAGAAGGACAACAACAAAAAAAGCAACAGGCGATGAGAGATTTTTTGTTATACGGATTGTGCGGCGGTCTGGGCGATGTTTACACGCTCAACACACCAGGCGGCAAAAAGACATTCACGGACGAGGCGGAATACAACAAATACAAAGGGTATGTTCAGCAGTACGACACAGCCTACGGCCTCGCCTACACCTACAACGTAAGTCCGCCAAACTGGGCCGACTTTGAAGCGGGCAACGGCGAGGCGGTTATTGACAGTTACCGCGCCAAGGCAGCCGGCAAAGCACAAGTAAACACCGGTACAGGGGTAACAGCCAACGGTGCAACATACAGCGTACTTTTGCCGACCGGTAGCTATTACAGGACGACCAATAAGGACGATTACGAAAAATACAGCCGTTACGTCGCATTGTATAACGAATGTTACGCGCTTGCAGTTAAATACAACTTCCAGCGGCCAGTATGGGCGCAATTTGAGGCGGGGCAGGGCGAGAACGTATTACAGCAATACAAGACTCTCGAAGCCAAAAAACTCACGGCGGACAAGGAAGAGGCGGCGAAAATAGCGGCGGCGGCGGCGGAACGCGCAAAGGCGGAAGCGGACGCAATAGCGGCGCAGGCGGCGCAGAAGGCGGCATCGATGGAACTCAAGGTGGCACAAAACACCGGCGACGCGCAGGCGACGCAGACCGCACAGGCAGCACTTGCCAAAACTGTACAGAAGGCGGCGGAGGCTTACCAGGCCGCGCAAGTTGCACAGGCGGCAGACGTTACCTACGAAGCACCGGCGGCGCAGACCGGGAACACGCAAACGGCAACCAAAAAGGGCGGCATCCCCTGGTGGGGCTGGGCTCTCGGCATTGTAGGCGGCGGCCTGTTGATTTATAAGGTATTTGGAGGCAAAAAGAAAGGCAAGAAAAAATAATAACTTTTAATAAATAGAAAACTATGGCATTTATCAGAAAGAACTGGCAAAAAGACGCAACTGCCGTCGCTATCAACGCGGCGGTGCGCGGTGTTGGCGCGGTTGGCGGCGCGTTCATCACCAACAAGCTCTTCGGCGAAGGTAAAAGCAAGACTATGCAGAATATCGGCGGCCCGCTCATGCTAATTGTTGGCACGGTTGGCGACATGATGATGGACGACCCGAAGCTCCGCGCAGCCTTCCAGGGCGTGGCAACCTACGCAGCGTTGCACACCGTCGCAGTTATCGCCCCGGACAGCGTAGGCACGGAGGTAGGCATCAGCGGCCTGGATGTTACCAAGAACCCGGCAGCAATGTTTAACGGTGTCGGAGCTCTCGGCACTACCACCGCCCCGCCGGAGTTTGCGCTTGCGGCTGGCGAAAAGACCGTCACCGACACAGACGGCAAGACGTACAACAACGACTGGGCGTATCTGGCCGAGCACATCGACGACGCAGAGCAGATAACCCGGACAGTTGACGGCGTTGACGACGACGCAGCATACAAGGCTGCATCCCTAATGGGTGTTTCGGACGCTATGGCAGCGGCGAACCTTATGGGCATTTTTTAACCAATAAACATATCAAATCATGGAAGAATTACTGAAGAACCTCGACATCACAAAGTTCTTTACAAGAGACCAAGCTCTCCTTCTCGCAAGCGTTATGAAGCTTTCACCGGGAATGATTAAGGACTTCAAGAACGGCAACCTTAACCTCTCCGATAGCGTGTACTACAAGAGGTACGAAATCACCGGCGCAGGTGGACTTCTCGACCTTCTCTACAACGACGACGCAATCAAAGACGGTTATTGCAACCTGTCGAAACAGAAAATCAAGCAGGGCTGCGCCTTCATGCTTAGCCGTATCACGGCGCGCATCGGCTACACTGCAGCCACCAACACCACCTACACGGCGGCCAACATCAACTACTTGCCAGTGGCGAACATCGGCACAGTTGACCCCATCATCAGCAACTGCGAGCTCGAGCTTGACCTTGCACAGCTCAACATTTTCCAATCTCCGATTAACTCCTTCTGTCAGGAGTCGGTGGGCATCAACGGAGAGAAGGACGGCATTATCCTCACCGCTCCCAAGCTCATTCAAGACAGCCAGGAGCTCCAGATGAGGTTGCACGTACCCCAGGGCGCAACCATCAGCGGCACAACAAACCGCTACTTCATCGAAGTTGCGCTCCGTGGCTCGGAAATTCGCGTAAAGTAGCACATTCACGTTCACGAGGAAGCCTACCACGACCAGAGGCGGCGGCATCCAAAAGCCGCGCAAGCGTTCTCGCCGGAACACGCCGCCTCACTAACATTATATATATAATATAAGGTGTAACAAAATGGCAAAAGAACTTATACAAAAATATTGGTTCACCGTACCAGCGACGACAGGAACACAGGCTTATCAATACGTTTTTAAATCGGACGAGCTTTACAAGTTCCTCACCGGCATCGCGTGCCCGCTCGTTACGGCGTTACCTTCGGCGGATGAGATTAAAATAGAGCTCCGGGATGACTTTAAAAGCATCCTTAGCTTCTCGCCTGTGCAAAACTGGTGCAAAAACACCAGCAGCGCAGACTTCGACCTTACGGCGGTGTTTAGGCCGGTTTTGTCCCAATCGGCGGGCAAAAACTATTACTTAAACGTGCGAGTAACTAACAGCGCGGCCGCCTTCACCTTTGTTGCACTGTTTAGGCAAAGCAACGAGCAGCCGGCGGTGTCGATATTCGGCGAGGAGGTTACAGGCTACGACATGCAGAGCTTCACCATCAAGCAGCCCGCGCTTGGTTCAAACTACAACATAAATCTCCCCTCCGACTACGACCGCGTGGCGGGCGTGAACTTCGTCGGCGGCGACACGGCAAATATTATGCGCCTCGCGCTCGATATTAACGACAGTGTGAGAGAGCTTCTCGACCCTGTGCCGGTGAGCATTTTGGCCGTAACGGAGAACCAGGGGTATGACAAGACGTTTTTCCCGGTTGCCTTCGAGTCGAAAAACAAGCAGGTAAATTTGAGACTCACGCAGTTAGACAGCGCACCAATGAGCTACACGGCGACGGATTTTACTGTAACATTCCTATTAACACGCTAAAAAAATGGACGTTTGCGACTATATCAAGAACTACGCCACCACCCACGGCATAAAGGATTACACGCTTAAATGTAAGTATGTAAGCAAGGCGGACGTGGCCAACGTGCTCCAGTTCTCCGGCGGCGTTGCCTTCTTTTACCGTGTATTTGCGGAGGGTGAGATAACCGACAAAAACCAACTGCAAAAGAAATTTTTGCAAGTGGACACGCCCACCGACTTCTGGGACTTGTCGCCAGTGGCGGAAGTAGTGGATTTTGGCACGCTGCAAAAAGTCGAGACGGATTTTATATTTACGGCGGACAATACGCTTAAATTTAACCTGTTTGAAGGCACAACGGACGCGATGTTTGCAAGCGTTATAAATTTTTGCGCATTGTACATGTACATGGCCCCGATAAGGCTGGAAACAGGCGGCAACAACAGCGACGGCGACAACAACGGCAAAAAAAATGCAAATGACGACATAATAATAATAACAGACTGACAAAATGAAACTGACAAAGGATTACATCATTAACCACATGAGGCAAACGCAGTACCCCTGCTGGAGCCTGTTTGTAATGCAGAATTACAAAAGAGTACCAATTATGCACTACAACGGCGACGACTGGCAGAGCGACGACGACGCGGCAGCAAAGACAGAAAAAGCCATCGCACGCCTCAATGGTGCGCTTCAGTCGGGCATACCGTCGGACGCGCTGCTCTGTATTGAGCTTAGAAGCTCGAAGGGCGCAAACGGAAGCCAGGGCACGCTCGGCCCGTTTGAGTTTTACAACCACGACAAGGCGGACGAAGTGCCGACACAGCAGCCGCAGCAACAGGCGGCGGGATTGGGTGGTTTTGGTTTTATGCAACCGCCTCCCGGCTGGGTGTCGGAGGAGACGCTCAACGCCAAGCTCGAAGGCATTGCGGTCAAGAACGAGCAGCGCATCAATGAAATTTTATTGAAGCAGCGCGAAAAGGACTTTGAGGAGCGGCGCAACCGCGAACTCCGCGAAATTGCGGAGATAAAAAAAGAACTCAAGGACGAAAGGCGTAAATATGAGAGCAATACAGGCGCGGCGGCCGATACGCTTGTGATGGCAATAAAAAAGATTTTGGGCGAACTGTTCCCCGCCTTGCCAATCAACAATGCGGCGGAGGCACAGCCCGCTACGTTGTCGGGAGCGGACACCAGCCGACCCACCGACCCGAAATATGGCGCGGTGGAGGCGTTGGCAAATGCAATGTACCAGGACCCGGCATTAACGGAGCAGGACGTTAACGAAATCGCGCTCGCTATCAAGCAGCGCGCCGCGATGAAACACAACACACCGCCGCAGCAGCCACAGGAGGCTACGGCGGTAGAGTTCCCGAAGGGGGCGGGCGGTACGCAAAATGTTTGACTTCATCAGAAAACCGCAGCCGCCAACCATCGAGGCGAACAACCTCTCATTTGAGAGATTGACAGAGCAGCTCGCCTCGGCGATACGCACACAGATAGCGGCGGGCAACCTAAGCGCACAGGAATTAATGAAGCTTGTGCAGCTCGCGCAGGACACAAAGAGGCTGCGCAGCGCGCTAACATACTTGTAACAATTCACAGATTAATAAACATATAAACGATACGGATTATGGCACTTAAGAAACCATCAAAACCAAAACTCAAGAAATACCCGAAGACCCCGCGAGAGACCGCGAGCATCGAGGTATGGAAGAACTACGACGCAAAGACAAAAGCCATCGACGCGGACAACAACAAGAAGATTGCGGAGTACAAAAAGAAGGTGACAGCGTACGAGAACGAAGTCAAGCAGCGCAAGGCCATCAAGGAACGCGCCGCAAAGGCTAAGCAGAAGTTAAGCGGCTTTTAACAGCTGCGTTTTGTCAGTCTAACCAGAAGGGCACGGCGAACGCTGCGCCCTTCATAAAATAAAAGGCGATGGACAATAGCAAAGGCTGGCTCGTAGGTCTTAGCGCGGTGGCTCTCGGAGCGGGAATTTTTTTCTACTTCAAAAACCGAGGCAAAAAGGAAACGGAGCAGGAAAATAAAGCCATCTCCGACCTTACCACGAGCACAGAAACAGAACAGGCGGCGCTTCTGAAAAAATATCTCAACGTCACCGACTCCGTGCTGGTTGGCTGGAGTGCGGGAAGTCCTTACAGAAACAATGCGCAGGAGGCTCTGCGCGTATGTCTCCAGATAACGAACTGGAACGAGGTTGGCAAGAAATTTAGCGCGTTATGCGATAACAAATACACGCTTAATAAAGCTTTACAGGATGGTCTGAACGACGAACGCTACACAAAAGCCATTCAGTTTGCGAAGGCGAAAAAAGTAGTTACAACAATGCCCTTTACGTATGCCGGGCACACGTTCCAGGCCGGTACAATAATGGGCGCACTTGCCGGCGAAGGCGTTAACATGCTTGGCAACAAGGTTTACAACACAGTAAACGACTACACGGCCAACACATTCAGCGACGACACAGAGTTAATAATCCCTGTCCCCCAGGACATGGCAAAATTAATTTAACATGGTAAAATTATGGAGATGGAAGATATGGTCGATTTAATAATCGACAACATCGAGGGCGGCTATTATCACCCGGACATGAAAGACAAGCTCAAGGGAGGCGAAGCAATGGGCATCAGCGGCGAGACGATGTTCGGGCTCGATAGGAAAAACGGCGCGGGCTCTGCAGTGACAGACAGCACCGCCGGCCGCAATTTCTGGAAGTTGATAGACACCTACTACGGCAACCATCACGGCGATACAAGCTACTACGGCGACAAGGCGGACGGCAAGCGCGGCATCTCTGCAGCGGTTGGTGCGCAGTTGCGCCAGTACACCCGCGAAATCATCAAGGCAATGTACAACGACTACGCCGGCCGCTATCTCTCCGACGGCGCAAAAGCTGTAATTATGAGCAATCCGCAGCTCCAGCTGCAATTCCTCTACGCAGTTTGGAACGGGCCGGGACACTTCCAAACCTTCGCGAACCTGGTAAACGCTGCATATTCCAACGGCACAAGGGCGGCGGCTGCGCTTTATAACATTGTTGCGGACGCTCGACGCAAGAAGGGCGGCCTGTTCGCAATCGGAGCGGACAAGCTGGACGCAATATGTAAAAAGTATTTGGGCGGCGTTCCCGGCGAGGAGGGCGGCTTCGGTGTCGCCGGTTGGCTTCTCGGCGGCCTCGCGGCCTTCTTAATAATTAAGGCACTATCTAAAAAGTAAAGCACATGATCGGCGGCAATTACACAGAAACAACGCGCGATAGCTGGGCGACAGTTCCCGGACGGTCGGAGGAACTGGAGCGCGATGAAAATGGCAACATCACAAAAATTACCTATTACGAAGGCGACAGCGTGGTGTTCGCTCAATACTTCACGCTCAACGACTCCGGGCAAATCACAAAAATAGAATGTCAAGACAGTTAACATTATGGCGGGCTACGAATACAATCCACTTTTAAAATTAAACCTTCAGAAGAAGGACGACTCGGCGACACCTGGCGACATCGCCAGGCTCGAGGGCGAGATTGAGGCACTGCGCGGCAACGTGTCCGACAAAGTGCCAAAATTTTTCCAAAGTATCGAGGAGCTGGAAGTCGGAGAAATTGGACAATACCAAGGTGAAACGACGGCGGATTTTGTGAACGGCTATTTTTACAAAAGGCAGGAGCCAGTTGCAGTTGAATACGGAGAAACGCAATATACATACCAAAGCACTGGCTATATAGAAATAAAACGGGGCGGCACATTAACAGCAAAGCAACTATATGTGCGGCAAAATGAAGAGCATGGCTACATAACATTTACAACCGAACAATTAATATTATGTCGCTGTGCATCCGAGCGTAACTACGCTTATGTATTTTTATTCTCGCCCGACTTACTAATCGGCGGCGACGACTTGCCAACCGTAACGGTTGATAATAACCAGTATTTGCTATTTCCGTATGTGTACGACCGCACAGACGTAGGCGATGAGTTTATGGACTATGACAATCCGATACAATACTTAGGCAATAACACGGTTAAATATTTAGATTATGAGCCAAAAGTGCTGTATAAGTCTGCGTGGGGCATTAGTTCATTTATTGGAGCAGATTTAAATGATAATAGTTTGCTTTATGCGTGGTTTAACAATTACGGATGTTTTGCGCTGCCTATTTCGTCGGATTGTAGCCAGTTGGCATTTAATGTATTAAAAGCCCTGCCGCCGTCTGATTATTATTATGAAGCAGAAACGACGCAAGAAATAACAGCATATCCAACTTCATTTATAACACAGCCGCCATTTGTCCGAGTTAATGCGCAGCCCTCGCTCGACCCTTCCGACTTCGCGACCGCGGCCCAGGGTACGAAGGCAGACACCGCGCTGCAAAGTATCTCCAAAGGCACAGACGGCAATTATATTACTACGACGGTAACAGAGAAAACAAACAACGAGCAGACCGTCGCCGCGTCGCTGACCATCCAAGACATCACCACCGCCGACAACACCCACAAAGGACTTGCCGAAGCGTCAAACGTGAAGGCATACGCGGCAACGGCGGCACAGGGCGCGAAGGCAGACAGCGCACTCCAAGGCATCAGTAAAGGTACAGACGGCAGCTATATAACTACAAACGTATCAGCGAAAACAAACAACGTGCAGACCGTCTCCGCGTCGCTCACCATCCAAGACATCAACACCACCGACACCGACCACCGAGGCCTGCTGGAAGCGTGGAACACACGGAATTACATCGACAACGAAATTTACAAAATCTCGCTAAATTTCTTTTTTTATGGTGTCCAGTGGGACGAGAGCAATCCCAGCCCGGATTGTACCCGCATCGGCAACATGAGCCTTCACGCGGAGCTGCCCGTGCAAAATGCCATAATTGGCGGCTTATTACAGGACGATTTAACGTTTACGCCCTTCGCCGACCAATCCGACTGGAGCGGCGAAACCGTGGATGGAAGCGCGGGCCAACTGATGCTCCAAATACCTAAGCATTACTTTAAATCGGAAATTCACGGCACAATACACAAAAAACTAATTTCACAATACCCGCTCGCCGGCTTTATTGAAATTCCATTGATGTACGTATCTGCGGAGAAGGCGACGGTTGACAGAACCGACCCCACGACCCCTAAATTGTGCAGCGTCGTTAATTCGTCGCCGGAGTATCGCGGCGGACAAAATACAGCCGACTGGGACAACACCTACCGCTCATTATTAGGCAAGCCCGCCAGCAATATTTCTTTAACAAATTTCCGCCAGTACGCACGAAACAGGGGCAACGGCACGGCATGGAACTGCCACATATATCTCGCACAAAGGATGTTATATTGGTTATTCGTTACCGAGTACGCCACGCTCAACTCGCAAAAAAACTTCAACGCGGCGAAGGATGCCAACGGCTACGCGCAGGGCGGATTGGGTCCGGGTGTGTCGAACTGGAACGGCGACGCATGGAACGCCTACAACAGTTATAATCCACTCGTTCCGTGCGGTTATTTGTTGGAGTACGGCAACCAAAGCGCGGTAAAGAATTACAGCGTAAAAGATGCAGACGACAACATCCTCGTAACATTTGAGGTAAACAGTTATCGCGGCATTCAATCACCGTTTGGCGACATTTGGGACTGGACGGACGGCATATTGATAAATGTACAATCAGACGCGGCGGGCGGCATATCGACGTGTTATATTACCGACGACCCGCAAAAATTTTCGAGCACGGATTTTTCGCAATACACCGAACTGGGCAACACTCCACGCGCCGACAACTGGATAAAGACAATATTCGACAATGAACAGGGCGATATTATTTGCAAGACACAGGGCGGCTCGTCAACGTCGTATTATTGCGACTATTACTGGGGCGCAAATTTGCCCGCGTCGGACGTGTCGCTCCGGGGTGTTCTCTTCGGGGGTGCTGCGAATCTCGGCTCCCGCTGCGGCTTCCTGTACGCGTCCTCGTCCGCCGTGCCCGGCTCCGTCAGCCCGCATCTCGGGTCGCGGCTCTGCGCCATCCCGCCCCCCTAATGGAGCGCGTAGCGCGACCGCGCGAGTATTCGCCGTAAGGCGAAAAATTTTTTAGAAAATACAAGGTTGGCTGTCCTTCCGGGGTGTTCACTTCGGGGGTAATGCGAATAACGGCTCCCACTGCGGCTTCCTGTACGCGAACTCGAACAACGTGCCCGGCAACGTCAACCCGAATATCGGGTCGCGGCTATGCTTGTACAAAAGAAACTCAAAAAAAGGGACAGCAGCCTCGCCACTTGGCGAAAAATATAATAAATGTTGAGTGTGTCGGTAGGCGGCAACGCCGACGGCTCACAACTTACAATGCAGAATGAAGCGTTACGGCAACTTATATGATAAGGCAATCGACCTTGACAATCTACGGCTTGCAGACAGTAAGGCGCGGAAAGGCAAGGCACGGCAGCGCGGCGTTAAGATATTCGACCGCGACAGGGAAGGCAACCTCCAACGGCTGCATGAGATTTTGAAGGCGGAAAAATTCGAGACTTCGCAATATACCGTTTTCACAATCTACGAGCCAAAGGAGCGGCAAATTTACCGCCTTCCATACTATCCCGACCGCATAGTCCACCACGCAATAATGAATGTATTAGAGCCGATATGGACGAGGATTTTTACATATAATACATATAGTTGCATCAAAGGGCGCGGGATTGCGGCGTGTGCCGCACAGGTAGAGCGGATAATAAAGGAGTTTGAAGGGCGGAAACTTTACTGCCTTAAAATCGACCTCAAAAAATATTATCCATCCATCGACAACGAAATTTTAAAACAGATTGTACGGCGCAAAATCAAGGATGGCAGATTGTTAAAGCTGATTGATAATATAATAGACAGCGAGCGCGGTTTGCCGATTGGCAATTATCTAAGCCAATATCTAAGCAATCTTTACCTCGCTTATTTTATGCACTATTGCAATGAGACGTTAAAAATAAAGTGCGTCGAGTACGCGGACGACATTGTATTTTTTAGCGACGACAAAAACGAACTACACCGCGTATTTGACACAATCAACGCCTATTTAGGCAACGGCCTACACTTGACAATAAAATCAAACTATCAGATATTCCCAATAGCGGAAAATCGACAAGACCGCCACGGCAGGGCGTTAGATTATGTCGGCTTCAAGTTCTACCGAAAACAGAAGCTGATACGGAAGTCGATAAAACAAAACTTTTGCCGAGCCGTCGCAAAACTCACAAAGCGCAACGTCACGCCCGAAGCCATACGACGCAAGACCGCCAGTTGGTACGGATGGGCGACGCACAGTAATAGCAGACATTTATTAAAAAAATTATACGGAAATGAAACAGAGGACATATTACAGTGAGCAGCCGTCGGAGTATGAGGGCGGCAAATTTCGCGCAGAGATAAGGCTCGACATTAAGGAAGAGCCACCCACAGGCGAGGAAGGCGCGGCGCAATGGTCTGCGCTCGCCATCAGCATCGCCGCGCCCATAAGCGCGAATTTATTTGTAAAGACCGCGATGGACGAAATCTACGGCAACGACCACGAGGCGAAATTGATAAACGAATATAACGCGGCGGTGTTCGGCATCTACACAGGCGACGACGCACAGGCAATGATTGACAATTACAATGATTTTTTGCAGACTCGCAAGGCGTTAAAAAACGCCATCGAACGCATCTGCAAGGAGCACGACATCGACTAATGAAAAGTTTTGCAGACTTAATAAAAGAGGGTACGGTCAAGGACGTGGCGGCGGATTGCTATTGCTGTAAGCGCGTCTCCGTCGATGATGTGGTTGGCAAACAAATAACCATCCTTAACGTCATCAAGGACATCAAGACCGAGAAGGGCGACGGGCGCACACTCGTACACTTCAAGAGCGACGAGTTGGGCGAGGGCAAGTTCTTCACCAACGCCCGCCTCGTGAAGGAGCAGCTAAATCAGATACCCGCCAAGGAGTACCCACTGACGGCAACGCTAATTAAATGGCGCGACGGAAATAAAACCATATATAAATTAACTTAAAACGGCACTTAAATAAGTGCCGTTTTTTTTTGTTTGTATGTATAAAATGCTTATATTTGTGGCGTTAACTAAATAGCAATGATTATGGGAGTATATTCGACAAATACAGGAGCCATTTGCGACTTGTCTGGCTTGGGGCTTGGCGAGGCGGCTGCGGCTGCAAAAGCAAAGGTAATACACCAAAGGATATTAAAGAGAATTTGCCGCCATATCGACGACCTTCTGTTACCACGTTTCGAGGCTGTCAACGAGGGCGAAATCGGCAAGCCTAACTCCGAAATCCCGGATATAGTAATATGGTCGCTCAAATCCAACATGCAGCATAACAAGCCTATTGTTGCTATAGAAATAACTACAGACGACTACGAACAGGACAACAAAAAGAAGCTGCAAAACCTTTACGAAAAATATCCGACTTTGCAAGAATGCTTTTTATTTAATTACGAAAGCAATACTTGGAAAATAGTTTGTCGCACAGGTTTTACACTTCCGCACTCTCATAGCAGTTATCTAAATGGCAAATATGGCATATATTGCGACTTTAACGAGCCTTTGGTTGATTGTGACATTAAAAACCTTTTCGGTATTGCAAAAAGAAAACGCACATAAAAAGAAGGCGGCCGCCTGGGAAAATCCACCAGGGCGGCCGCCGGTGTCAAAACAAATAAAAAGCAATTTTCATTAAAATAATAGCAGCTGCGCGCTTTTAAAATAAAGCTCGTGGAGCTTCTGCAGTATTTCGCCGCGCGGCTGTTGTGTCCTTTTGATATGCGCGATGGCTTTTACTATTGCGGTATTTTGCACGCTCTCGCCTCGGCCTTCGCATGTGCAGGGATAAAAACTGCAGTGGTCATTAAAAAAACCGCCGTAAATAAAACCATAATACCAGCCGCCATCTCGCTCGGCCGTCTCGATGCTAAGTTCAAATTTTTGGGTTTTGAGCTTGATAATGTCGGGATTAATGCACACGCCGTGCTCGTTCCATTTGTATTCCTTCATTTTTGCGTTTTTTTAGTTAAACAATGCTTGCCTTCCATGTCATGTTCTCGCGGTTGTACTTAGGTGCTGTTACACCTTCGTAGGGTGTGCGTGTCTTTTTTGTGTATTCTTTTATATAGTGTATCATTGCAGAATGAACGGCATACGAAGTAAACTTTTTGCCAGCATCTTCTACGTACACTGTGTGTGTCTTTTCGTCTATCCAAATCTCCATTTTCTTAACGTTTTAGTTAGTTTGAAAAATGCCCCGCGCTCCTAAGTTCCAGCGGTTAGACCACGCGCGGGGCTGGGCTTGCGAAGGCCTTTTAATTCAATTGCGCCACCGCCTCCTTCAGTTCTGCGAGAAGGGCAATGGCTTCGTTAATTGCTCGGCTTGCCGCCTCGAGGCAGCTAAGCAATTTAACGCGGTTTTTCGTACCGCCTGTAATGGCCTCGGGCGGCTTTTTTTTGTCGTCTGTCGTTTCATCAGCGGCGGGCGGAGTGGGCGAGGCCTCCGGCGGTTCTTCGCCCTCGACGCACCAGCCATTCGCGGCTGCGTTCTCGATAGCGTTATTTATTAGCTCGTCGAGAAGGCGGAGGCAGTCGTCTTTAGTAATGTAACGCGTCTGCGACACCTTCCAGCCCCTGCCCAAATTGCTTCGCTCCTTGTCAAAGGCGGAAGTTATTTCAATGTCTTCATCTCTTAGGCCTGTAATGCGGCATAACGGCATGAATGCCTCGTCGAGCAGCATTTGCACGCGCAAAGTCTCGATAGTTGCGATATTACGCCGCTCTACATCCTTCTTTACGCTGCGCAGACTTGCAACCAAGATTGTTATTTTTTTGTTTGGTATCATTTTGTAGATTTGTAGATTAATATTTTTATTTTGTCTTTGTCGTTAACTACTCCGGCGGCGATGGCTGCGCGCTCGAGGCATGCTCGGCCGCCTGGCCATAACTTGTTGCCAGTTTCCGCCTCGTACTCCTCGAAGGCTGCAAGAAGCGGCGAGGCTTCCGCCGGTAGGGTAGGCGAGCGCGCGGCGGTTGCAATCGTGCCGGGATCGTGCGTTGCCTGTGCAGGCGAGCGCGTCAGTCTCCACCAGCCCCAGAAGCCGAGAAAGGCAACAACTACCAGACAGGCGGCAATCTTGAAACACAACAGGCGGCGGCGTTCCCGCCTCTCCACCGTTGCCTCGCTCGCCTTAATTGCCGACTGTTTCGCTATTATTCCGCGCAAACGTTGCTCCACCTGTTTAAGTTTGTATATGTTGCCATCCGTAGCGAAGGCGGCGGCGTTCCTGTGCAACTTCATTAAATTGTCGATTGTGGAGGGCTTGTTCGTGTTCTTAATTGCGCGGTCGAGGAGTTCCTCGACCTTCTGCGCAAGTTCCATCACTTCCGCCGGGCAATCGATAGAGAACCGGGCGAGATTAACCTTCCCTTCTCCGATTAGCTCCCGATTTAATGCCGTTGTAAATCCGTTTACGTTCCGTTGTAATGCCGTTTCTCGTCCGTTGTCGAGCCGTTCTGCATCCGTTTCCGTTCCGTTGTCGAGCCGTTGCCAGTCCGTTTCCGTTCCGTTTCCGAGCCGTTGCAATGCCGTTAAATTACCGAGCGTAACGAGGCGCGAAGGCTCGAAGATTGCAAAAGTCTTCGAAGGCTCGCGGATAGGGGAGAGGCGGGCGAGGCCTTCCCCACCCTCGCGGTATAGGTAGAACTTGCCGTCGTCTATGTTGAGAGCGAGCGGCGTTCCCGCCTGTTGTGCCAAATAAAGTATTGTTTCTATCGTATTCATAAGCGTTGTTTTTTTTATTAAGTTCCCGAAATAAGTATTACAAAAGTGTCCTGGATTATCTGCGCTAAATACCTTAAATCTCTGATTAAATCACCCATAACCAAAGACTTGATTATAAAGGCATAACCTATGACGGCGGCAATGTTATTAAGTCGTCGGGCTACAGATGCCAAGAAGCTATTATTGCCGCGATTTCGTGCCATTTCAAGTACAATGTTAATGCGATTAATACAATTACAATCCACTTTAATGCCGTTCCGAAAAGCTTATTTAAAACCACCTTAGCGGCGTATATTACGACATCCCAGAGGCTTCGCAATATGTAGAATGTCAATTTACCAAACCACACAAAGACGAGCGCGACGCAATCGAGCGCGATGGCTGCGACGGTTAGCACACCGACGGCCACGGCAAAAATATTTTTTTGCCAGGCGCGGCCATCAGCCTCCAAAGCGTAGAGCGAGCGCACGAGGAAAAACGCGCCAAACTCGACAGGCTCGCGGCGATGTATGCGGAAGCGTCCAACCTCCTCCAAAATTATTTCATTCGTTGCCATTTTGAGTATTATTTAAGCGTTGTAATATTTCTGTATCACTGTCCGGGAACTGCATCCCTTTGCCAAAAATTTTACGGCCTTGCACTTTCTCGACAAACTCGGCCGAGCCTTCCAACGTCAGATCCTCGCCGTCTGTGCAAAAGCGCATTAAATCCGCGCTGGAGTAGATGCCGGCGGGCTTGTTAAATTTCGGCCTGTTGCCTGGTCTGTTTTGCGCCGCCTTGATGGAAGCGGCAAGGACACCGGCGAGCCTTACCTTCGTGCCGCCTAACATATTCGTTACAAAACCAGTCCTAACCTTTGCGCCGTTTTCATAGACTACATTTAGCCGAGCGACAAGGTATTGCACAGGAGCACCCGGCACAAACATTGTTAAAGACGGCGCGAACAGAAAGAACCGCACACCCATTTCGCAATAATTGCGTATTATGCGGGTGTATATCGAGAAGGGCGGATTATCTATAACCACCACATTATCGCCGTATTTTTCGGCTAAATAATCCCCTCCCGGCTTGAACGGCCGGAGCACTTCGAGGCCATCCAGCGGCATAACGTGCTCATCGACGTAGCGGAGCACCGCGTCATAGACGGCCGGCGGCGTGTAGCAATCGTCTGTGGTCTTTTTGCGCTTAAATTTTGCCGTAAAAGCGTCATAACCACGCGGGGCAATATCCACCGGCTCCCGCTCGCCGAAAATGTTTAATTGCACGATTTTAGCCATAATTAGAGCGTTTTAAGTTAAGCGCATGGCGGCTCAATCCATTCCTGGCACTCCTCGTTCCATTTCGCGCGCCAGGTGCATCTTACGTCGTCCGCGTCTCCCTCAATCAATTCGCCGTTTTCGTCGTATGTTGCGGGATAATAGACCGGCTCGGCGTAGCTACACTCTATTCCGCACTGGGGGCAATAACTCATTTTGTTTTGTTTTTTTATGTTAGACATTCAACAGCTCGCCGACCGCCTCCTTCTCACTGGCCTGGCGCAGCTTGTATTCCGTCGTTCGATAGGTGCAAAACCTCTCATTTGCAACGGCATCCTCGCGCAATTTGCGCAGCTCCTCGAACTCCTCGGCGTAATGCTGCGTAATTTCGGCCATCGTGGAGAGGCCTAAATCGTTCGCCACATCTTCGCGCATGTATTTTATTAGCCGCCTGTAAATCCACTCCTTCGCGCTGTCCAGGGTGGGGCAGAGCACCACAACGTGCTGGCCTCTGTCTTTTACTTCGATTGTGTACATGTTTTTCATCTTTAAATTGTCATTAGCTTTTGAAAATCAACATTATCAATATCTATTTTTTTTACTCGGTCGAGCCTATATAGCACATAGGAATAAATTTCTATTAATTTATTTCTGTCGCTACTGTTATTAGCTTGCCTTAAATCTTTGCGGAACGCATCGAGCAGCTGCGAACGGATAGCGGCCTTTAACGCTATAATATTAAGTTCCTGCATGTCTATTCAAATAAGCTTAAAAACCATTTTAGCATAATTTGCTTAGTAGCTGCGTAAAATATATTTCTCGCCATCCTGCTATTGTTCTGGAACAGGCGGCCTCTATATGCACCAAGCGTTTTATCATACCACATATTCAGCCGAAACCGTGTTCCCTTCATAGTCAGATAGTAATTTACACCGGCCGTCGGTGAGGAAGTTTTACTAAACCTCCTCGCAAAGATTATGAAACGAGAAGGAGTTTTTAAAGCGTCCTCTATTTCCTCGCGGCCTGCATAATCCTTATAATGAAATGTCACCATGATATTTTATTTTATGTTAATTAGTAGATTGTTGCACATTATCCAACTTTTGTTTTATACCACATTTTGCGGGATTTTAGCGGATTTTACAAAAAGCGAGGGAATTGGGCGGGACGGGCAATAAATACCGAAAAATCGCAAAATTTTAACGTATTCCCAGGGCCTTACGGTGTCACCCTCTCCCCCGCTTGAATTTGTCCGATAATTAATATTATCTTGGTCTACTCTTTTACCTGAACTTTGACCCTTCCAATCTCACCGTTTACGCCATAACCGTACAATTCTTTGTGTGTTATGTCGTAAAATTGGCTGGCAAATGCGAGCGAGTCCTCCTTTTTGTCGAACTCTACCCACAGCGTGTCGCGTACTTCGTAACCAAGGCGCATTGCGTGCAATGGTCGGCCCCGGATGTAAAGCTGTCTGAACTCGTCGGGAATTTGGGTAGATTTTTCAATCTCCTTGCCAAAGTCCGCCCACAACTCCTGCGCGCGTGCCGTGTCCAGCTCGGTAATACTCTCTACTTGTTTCTTGACAATGTCGGGGGGTGGCGCGGAATTGGGGGGTAAATTCTCTATTCCTTTCTTTCCTTTCAACGCCTCGGGATATTTTGTTGCAAATGCGTATGCAGCCGAGATGGGGTCGCATTTCCATTTGTAGGTATTCTCGTTGAGGTTCCAAAAGCGGAAAAGCCAATTTTTTTTAAAAAAAATCTCTCTCTCTTCGAGCATCTTCTGAACCTCCGGCAAAGTATATTTATTGATTTTATTAGAGAGAGAATTATTATTTTTATTTGTTATAGAGTTATCTATAACAGAGGGTGAGGATGTGGTCGAGGATGTGGTCGAGGATGTGGTCGAGGATGTGGACGAGGATACGGAGGAGGATACGGTGGGAGGATTATCCTCTATAACAGAGGTAGAGGATGTTCCCGCAGTAGTTTGCAATAATTGCAATTTATTGCGGAGTTCTGCCAATTCGCGCTCCTTTTGCTCTTTTTCGCGCTTGTTGCGCTCCTTCCATTCCTCCCAGTTTTTGCGCTTCTTCTCGCCGTTCTGCTCGAACTTCGCGTCGTTGCGCTTGATGTTGTCCTCGAGGAATTTCCACGAGGAGAGCGTCCAATGGTCGGTGCTCGCCTTGAACTCGTTTGGATAGTATGCGGCGAGCATCGTCTCCAGGAGTCCCGCACGTTGCTCCGGTGTCTGGAGCATCTCTGTGCAGTTTTTTAGCGTGTCTATGTGGATTAACACGCCGGTTTTTACTTCGGTTTGCTTCATTTTGTTTTACTTTTATTTTGACATTGTTGCGGCGTTTTTTTTGAACTTTATAAAAAAGTTGAGCGGTCACCTCCCGCTGTCAATGCCAAAGTAAAAAAGCACTCTCCTTTCGGAGACGGAAGGCAACCGCCACTAAAGTTTTTTGCTGTTTACTTTGTTTTTGACGATGCAAAGATGGGCACAAAAAAAGACACTTCCAAATATTTTACAAACTTTTTGCAGCGTCTTAACATATTTTAAATAATAGCAATTATTTTTGTTAAATACTTTTATAAAAAACGACTGCAAATTATTGCAATAATTTGCGGCGGTGGCTTATAATCGTTGCAATATATAGCAATGTATAGTAATAAAAAATTATGTTATATATATAGGGGGGTACAGGAGGGGGTTTCGGTGGGGG
>JAGCNL010000032.1 GCA_017645945.1 Salinivirgaceae bacterium | reverse complement strand
GGTGCAGCAAAAGCTGACATCACAGTCAAAACTCTTGCCATCAGCAATATCAAAGCTGAAAACAAGACTTACGATGGCAACACTACAACAAGCGTCAGCTACACAACTGACAAGGTTGCCACCGACGATGTAACGTTTGGCACAACCGCCACTTTTGCTGACAAGAACGTTGGCAATGGTAAGGCCGTCAGCTTCAACTACACAAAGAGTGGCGCTGATGCCAACAACTACGTATTTGCCGACGAAACTGGCACAACCACTGCCAACATTGAGCAGCGAGAACTTGTAATCAGTTCTACTGTGGCCGCCGGCAAGGTTTACGATGGCAACAACACAACAACCGTGGCCATTGCGGCAAGCAATATTGTCAGCGGCGATGTTGTAACCTTCGGCACATCGGCTGCTTTCGATAACAAGAACGTGGGCACCAGCAAAACCGTGAACTTCGATTTTACAAAATCGGGTGCCGATGCGGCCAACTACAAGTTTGCCAGCGCAGAGGGTACGGCGACAGCCGACATCACCGCCCGTGAACTTACTTTGAGCAACTTTGCTGCCAGCAACAAGGTTTACGACGGCACAACCAGTGCATCAGGCTCGTTCAGCGACGACCGTGTTGAAGGCGATGAACTTGAGTTCAGTTACGATGTTGAGTTTGCCAACGCCAATGTGGTTGAGGATGGCAATAGTGTGAACTTCAGCAATATAGCCATCAGCGGCGGCGCCGACAAAGACAACTACAGCCTTGTAACCCTGGCAGGTTCGGCCAATGCCGACATCACTCCTGTTGCCGACGAGGTTGTTGTAACCGTTACTCTTGCCGACAAAACCGTAACATACAACGGCATCGAACAGTCATATTCGGCTGACGCAGCCCGCACAGTGTTTGCGGCTAACAATGCCCTCTACAATGTGGAGGAGAACGTTGCTGAATCGGGCAACGCACAGAGCGTCAGCGGTACCAACGCTGGTGAGTACGCTTTCGGTTGGACAGAGCAGATGTTCAGCAACACCAGCGAGAACTTCAGCAACGTAACGTTCAACGTTACCGACGGCAAACTGGTTATCGAGCCCAAGAGTGGTGTTGTGGTGACCATCACCGAGAACAGCAACGAAGTTTCTTACAATACTAAAGAACAGAGCGTTACCGGTTATACGGTTTCTAATATCGATGATGAACTTGACATCTATTCTGAAAACGATTTCAGTTTCAGCGGCACTGCTGCTGCAGCCGGCACCACCGTGGGCACTTACCCGATGGAGATTTCGGCTGTCGATTTCAGCAATACAAACCAAAACTTTGACAATGTTGAGTTTGAGATTGTCGATGGCGCGCTCACCATTACCAAAGCACCCGAGGCTCCCAACAAGCCAGAGGCAACCATGGAGACACGCTATATCAACACCCAACTTGTGGTTCTGCCCGAGAACTGGCAGTGGGCCGAGTTTAAGGCACTTGTCGAGGGCGACAACACCGCTACCGCCAACTACAACGGCGCCGACAAGGGCAACTACGAGGTTGAGAGCGTTGATGTCAACATCAAGCGTCTGCCGTGTTCGCACAACGAGGGCAACGAACTGCTGTACACTCTCGCACCGACTTGCACCCACAAGGGATATGAGGGCAACCAGAGTTGCAAACTCTGCGGTCAGATTTACGTGTATGGCGACAGCATTCCTGCACTTGGCCACGCTTACGACACTGTGGTTATTGCCGCCACTTGCACCGAGGGTGGTTACAAAGAACTCACCTGCTCACGCTGCAACCATGTTGAGCAAATCGATGCTGTTCCTGCTACTGGTCATACCGATAGCGTTGCCTATGAGCATATTGTAGCCGCAACTTGCACAGTTGCTGGTTCACAAGATTCAGTTGTCTACTGCTCGGTTTGCAAAGAAGAGTTGAGCCGCAAGACAGTTGAGATTCCTGCTACCGGCCACACCGCTGGCGAGGCAGTTGCTGAGAACTTGAAAGCAGCAACCTGCACTGAGGCTGGCTCAGTTGATTCGGTAGTTTACTGCTCAGTTTGCAAAGAGGAATTGAGCCGCAAGACAATTGAGATTAAGGCTATAGGCCATACTGCAGCCGCAGCAGTTGCTGAGAACTTGAAGGCCGCAACTTGCACTGAGGCTGGCTCGGTTGACTCGGTTGTTTACTGCTCAGTTTGCAAAGAGGAATTGAGCCGCAAGACTGTTGAGATTCCTGCTACTGGCCACATTGCTGGCGAGGCTGTTGCCGAGAACTTGAAAGCAGCAACTTGCACCGAGGCTGGCTCGGTTGACTCGGTTGTTTACTGCTCTGTTTGCAAGGCAGAAATCAGCCGCAAGACTGTTGAGGTTCCTGCTACGGGTCACATGGCAGCCGAGGCTGTTATTGAGAACGTTGTGGCTGCAACCTACACTGCCGCAGGCTCTTACGATTCAGTGGTTTACTGCACAGTCTGCAAGGCTGAACTTAGCCGCGTAACAATTGAGGTTCCGCAACTTGTCAAACCCGCAGAGGCCGAAGTTGTCGAGGTTGTTGTCAGTCAAGTTAATTATACTGTCGGCGACAGCCTGAAACTTGATGGAGGCAAACTTGTCATCGCCACCAGCGACAGCACAACAGCAGAGGTTGTCATCACTCCTGAAATGGTCAGCGGTTTCAACCCAGACAGCGTTGGAGTTCAGACGGTTACGGTTTCGTTCGAGATTGACGGCGTGCCTTACACAACAACATTCGACGTAACTGTTAAAGATATTGCCAAACCTGTTGAGGCTGAGGTTGTTATCAGCCAAATCAACTATACCGTCGGCGACAGCCTGAATCTTGAGGGCGGCAAGCTCGTCTTCGCCACCAGCGACAGCACAACGGCTGAGGTTGTCATCACTCCTGAAATGATCAGCGGATTCAACCCAGACAGCGTTGGCATTCAGACTGTTACGGTTTCGTTCGAGATTGACGGCGTGCCTTACACAACAACATTCGAGGTTGAGGTGAAAGAGGCTGAAGTTATCGAGGTTGTGGCCAAGTCGATTGCAGTGAGCGCAAAACCTGCCAAAGTTGAATACAAGCAGGGCGAGACTCTGGATGTGAAAGGCGGCAAACTCACCGTCACCTTCAGCGACAACACCACCAAAGATGTTGATTTGAAGGCCGATATGGTCAGCGGATTCGATGCTGGCAAGGTTGGCGAGCAGAAACTCACTGTCAGCTACACTATTGACGGCGTAACGCTCACCGCAACCTTCAGCGTGACAGTCACCAAAGAGGACGACAACACCGCTGTTGACGACAGCGAAGTATTGGCAGTCAACATCTTCGCCTATGGTAACACCATCGTGGTTGAGAATGCAACGGACGACATCTTCGTCTTCGATTCAATGGGCCGCATGATTAGCCGCATGGCTGCCAATGCCGACCGCACTGAGATTCAGCTCGATATGACTGGTGTTTACGTGGTGAAAACCGCTAAAACAACAAAGCGTGTGATGATTAATTAATAATATGTTTATTTGATTGATTGTGTCGTAGAGACGTGCCATGGCGCGTCTCTACGCGTTTATATACGCGTCCCACGCGTTTTATATGTCCGCATCCCTACGTGTTTATTTTTGATTAAATTGCCCCCTCAAAAAAATATCGGCAATGAAAAAAATCGCATTTCTTGTATTGATGGTGGTCGGCGCATGGTCGGTGCAGGGCCAGACACCAGAAAAGAATTTGGAAAAATACTGGCATTACCGCGACCGTCTGCGCGAAAGCTTCATAGTTATAAGTCAGGATGTTGAGGAGGAGGGAGTGAACATTCCCGCAGGTGAGATTTATGGCGACACTGTGAGCTGGAGCGATGGAAACTCCATCATGAGCCACTATCTGGCGATGCTCGCAACGGAGCTTTATCTGCTGAAAATCAACGGTCAGGACTATTCGCAGACGCTTGCCGAACTTTATTATGCCATGCTGGCCATGGAGAGGCTCGATTTGTACTCTGAGGCGCATTGGAGGCGTTTTGAGGGCAAGCTGGCGCTGATGACGCGCGACCCTGCGCTTCAGGCGCAAAATGTGCAGACGGTTGTCACTCTTGGAGCAAAGCCTGTGGCCGAAGATTTTACACCAACCAAAGCCGACATCAACGGAATGCACCTCCGTTTCGACATCACTCAGGCTTTCTGGAACAAGCACAACACGCACTTCGGCTGCAATGAGTTTGAGATTGTTGGGCGGCACCCTATGGAGGAAATCAGCCAGGACGTGATGATTCATAACATTGAGGGACTGTCGCTTGTGGCGCGGCTTGTGGGCACCGAGAATGTGGCCAAGATTCCCGTAACTTTCCGTTCCGACATCATTCCACAGTATCTGACCGAGAAGGGAATCAAAAAAGGCGACAACATTGATTTCTCGCTTTGG
The DNA here is from genome assembly GCA_017645945.1 of Salinivirgaceae bacterium. GTDB lineage: Bacteria > Bacteroidota > Bacteroidia > Bacteroidales > SZUA-534 > RUG13583. The sequence goes on along the minus strand of JAGCNL010000032.1, from coordinate 19,139 downwards.
GTGGGTGATATTATCAGTCGCTATGTTAATTGTTTTCAGAGCGATAAGCCTCTGAGGGTGGTTTTGAAGAAGAACCATTGGGTTTTGCGCAATACGGTCACCGGCGAGAAGGTGCAGCAGGGTTCGGGCGATATTGGCTGGGACTCGTGGCTCTTCTACAACAATGGTCTTCTGGCTGCCGGATGCGAATATACGGGCAAATATATGCGCCATGCAAAATCCTATAGGAGAGGCGATTGGATGTTTCAGAACATACTCACTGAAGGGTTCAACTCAACGGTTAAAAAGACTGTTTTGAAGATATTGGCTCCCGGCTACGACCGTCGGAATGTCAGAATCACCGTCGATGTGCTGACGGCGGGCGTGTATGAATTGCACATCTTGCTGATGAAAGGAGTGGCAGGAATCTGCAACAAGGCTCTTGGTGAAAACAACGACGATTACAAGGTTCGCTCGCTTGCCTGCACCAGTAACTATCTGGGCGACGACACTTACAAGGCACTTGTCGACCGCCGCAGTTACGACCCATGCCGTTCAGGGCAAAAGACCGTTTATGAGCATTTTCCGCTGATGAGTCTGGCTCTTAACGATTTGAATGCCACACAGATGCCTTTCGGAAGCACGGAGTATGCCGAGGAGAAAGCCATTTACGAATCGCTGCTCAACACAGCGCCTTTCTGCGGCCCAACAGGCAATTGCAAGCTGGATTCAGACCATTATGCCGCCGATTGGTCGGAGACATCGCGCTGCGTCTGGCCCGAAAATCTGAGACCAAACGGAAGGCCGTGCGGCGAAATAGAATTCAACGGCCTCGACTATATGATGCTTTACAACCTTTACATGATAGCGTTCAGCCGAGAGCAGTACAAATCGGGTAAACCCGCAGCCGTCCCAGCCGGAGCTGTTGACGGAAGTTTGTACCGTCTGCCTGTTTCATCAGATTGCGATTGCAGCAAAACCAATCACGACAAGTGATATAACTCTTTGAGTTTCTGCTCAAGAATGCGTCCGCCCTCGCCTGCCGACTTCTGAATGAAGGTGTAGTTCTCGTTGGACGGGTACGGCACCATTTTCGGGTCGATGATGAATTTCGGAATCTGGCGGCGGGTGTAACGCAGCAGTCCGGCAGCAGGGTAAACGTTCAGCGATGTGCCGATAACCACAAACACATCGGCCTCCTCAGCCAGCGGAATGGCACGCTCCATTTCGGGAACACCCTCGCCGAAAAAGACAATATGCGGCCGCAGCTGCTGTCCGTCCTCAGCTTTGTCGCCAATCTTTATTGACTTGTAACCGATGTCGTAGATAAGGTTCTCGTTGGCGATGCTGCGCACTTTGGTCAGCTCGCCGTGCAAGTGCACAACCTGTTTGCTGCCAGCCTGTTCGTGCAGATTATCAACGTTTTGCGTCACCACATGAACATCGAACCACTGCTCAAGGCGGACCAGAGCCATATGGCCGTCGTTGGGTTTGATGGTTTGCAACTTGGCGCGCAGGCCGTTGTAGAAATTCAGCACCAGCTCAGGATTGCGGGCCAGACCTTCGGGCGTTGCCACGTCCTCCACCGGATAGTTGTCCCATAATCCGCCAGCATCGCGGAAAGTGCTCAATCCGCTCTCAACACTGATTCCGGCACCCGTGAGTGCCACCAATTTCGGTTTTGCCATAACAATATTGTTTTCAGCAAATATAATGATTTTCAGGTTGTCGGGCTCAACTTTTTCGGCCCACCACCTTGTCGGGATTGCGATTCACATAGTCAGCCCACGATTTGCAGCTTTTGGCGGTTGTTGACGGGATTCGCTGGTAGAAATGGCAGACGGCGGCGGCCAAACCATCAGTGGCATCGAGGTTTTTCGGTAGTTCGGCAAACCCAAGCATCTTTTGCAAAATGCCGGCAACCTGTTCCTTTGAGGCATCGCCATTACCAGTTATTGAAAGTTTGATTTTGCGCGGGGCATATTCGGTAATCGGAACCTGATGCGCAATGGCGGCAGCAATGGCCACACCCTGCGCCCTTCCCAATTTCAGCATCGACTGCACGTTCTGCCCGAAAAACGGAGCCTCAATGGCGCACTCGTCAGGCAGAAATTCATCAAGAAGCCAGGTGGTGCGTTTGTGGATGATGGCAAGTTTCTCGTAGGGGTCGTTTATCTTGTTGAGCATGATAACGCCCATCGTCTCCAGCTTGGGTTTGTTGCCGTCGGCCGAGATAACGCCATAGCCCATGATGTTTGTTCCAGGGTCGATACCTAAAATCTTGCGTTCCATTTTGTGCAAATCAACTCACAATTATAGGTGATTTCAATGTATTGTAAGTGTGATTTTTTGATTTTTCCGACTGGGGAACATTTGCAATGCTATCTTTGCCAAAAACAAACACTATGTTCGGACTGCCAACTCATCTGCAAACAACCGCCGACACGGAGCTAAAGCAAATCATGCAGCGCGTGGTGATGCTGCAAAACGGCACTGTGGCAAGCCAGATGGCCAAATCAGGTGTGCGCGGGCTGATGAACTATGGTGTTGCAATTACCGATTTGCGGCGCATTGCGACGGAGGCAGGCACAAATCACGCGCTTGCCCGTCGGCTTTGCCAGCTCAATATCCGCGAGGCGCGCATTTTGGCCTCAATGCTTTTCGATGCCGCTCAACTGACGAATGATGATTTTGAGTTGATTTTCAGCTCGATAACCAACATGGATATGGCCGAAAACTTCGCTCGGAACATTATTGGCAAAATCACTGATTGTGAGTTTTACAGCCGTCTTGCAAGTGGCGACAAATGGCAGATTTTGGCGGCCATTCATGGTGTGGGTTGGGCGGTACGTGATGGAGGCGAAAAACTTGGCAAGTGGTTTGTCGCTCATCTTGAGGCTTTTGCAGAGGCGGCTTATCCTGAGACCTTGCAGCCATTGCTGACCACAATGGAGAGCGTGGCGAAAACATCGGAAGCCAATCGCGCAGCCATTGCCGCTGCGGCTGAAAAGCTGGCGGCGTCGGCATTGGAGTTCAGTCAGACGCTGGGCAGGCAGTACCAGTGGCTTGCAACTGACAACCCCGACTGATAATTTGTCACAAATAACGTTTGGTCTGTTTTTTGAGGAAACTAACACAAAACATTTAAAATCTTACTGAAATGAATTTCGACAAAACATCAAATCCAACATTGGGCGAAGGAATCATAAACCGTTTCTCCTTTGCCGCAACTGACCGTGCAATGACCGTTCAAGGCTCGATAAACAAGACAGCTCTGCTGCTTGCGCTTGTTGTTGCGGGCGCAGCGTTCACATGGTCGAAGGTTATGACCTCTATTGAGAGCGGCGTGGAAGTTGGAATCAACGGCTGGATGATTGCCGGCAGTGTGGCAGGATTTATCATTGCATTAATCATATCGTTCCGCCAGAATCTTGCGCCGTTCCTGTCGCCCGTCTACGCAATCTGCGAGGGGCTTTTCATTGGCGCAATATCGGCTCATTTTGAGGTGATGTTTCCAGGCCTGGTTCTGCGCGCGGTGTTGCTGACATTCAGCGTGATGTTTGCGCTTCTTTTCCTTTACAAGATGCGTATTTTGAAGGCTACACAGCGGTTCCGCTCAATATTGATATCGGCCACTGCAGGCATTGCGATAGCCTATCTGATAACATTCATACTCGGTCTGTTCGGCATCAACATGAACTTCATGTATGGTGGCGGTTCGATGGGACTGATTGTCAGCCTGATGGTTGTGGGCGTTGCCGCACTGAATCTTGTGCTCGATTTCGATTTCATTGAGAATGGTTCCGAATCGAACCTTCCCGCATATTTTGAGTGGTATGCCGCTTTCGGACTCATGGTGACACTCGTCTGGCTCTATATTGAGATTCTGCGCCTTCTGGCGATTGTTGCAGGCAGAAGAGATTAAAAATCAAAGTAGCGGAAACCGATGCCAAACCTTCCATTAGCCGAACGGTTGCGTCCGAAAAGCTTGGACGAGTATATCGGCCAGAAACATCTGGTCGGGAAGGGGGCTATTCTGCGCCGTTCGATTGAGTCGGGGCGCATTCCGAGCATGATTCTGTGGGGGCCACCGGGTGTTGGTAAAACCACTTTGGCAAACATTATCAGCCATTTGCAGGGCCGTGCGTTCTTCTCGCTGAGCGCCATCAGCTCGGGTGTGAAAGATGTGCGCGACACCATCGACCAGGCCAAGCGTCAGCAGTTTTTCGACCAGCCGAACCCCATTCTCTTCATCGACGAGATTCACCGCTTCAGCAAGGCGCAGCAGGACTCGCTGCTGGGCGCTGTTGAGCAAGGCGTGGTAACGCTCATTGGTGCGACCACCGAAAACCCGTCGTTCGAGGTCATCTCGCCGCTGCTTTCGCGATGCCAGGTTTACGTGCTCAAATCGCTCGAGCCTGAGGACCTTGACGAGCTGCTAACCCGTGCTCTCACAACCGACACCGACCTGAAACAGTTGAAAATCAATGTCGAAGAAAAGGAGGCAATGTTCCGCTATTCGGGCGGTGACGCACGCAAGTTGCTCAATATCATCGATATTGTTGTGGGTGCGCAAATGGGGAAACCTGAAATCACCATCAACAACAAGATAGTTGAGGACATCTTGCAGGAGAATCTGTCGGTGTACGACAAGAACGGCGAGATGCACTACGACATCATTTCGGCCTTCATCAAGTCGATTCGCGGCAGCGACCCTAACGGCGCCGTTTATTGGCTTGCGCGTATGCTCGACGGTGGCGAGGATGTGAAGTTCATTGCCCGCAGGCTGCTCATTTCTGCTTCTGAAGACATCGGCCTTGCCAACCCCAACGCCTTGCTGCTGGCCAACGCCTGCTTTGATGCAGTGAACAAAATCGGAATGCCCGAATCGCGCATAATTCTTTCAGAATGTGCAATTTATCTCGCATCGAGTCCCAAGAGCAATTCGGGCTATATGGCCATCAACGACGCACTCTCAACTGTCGGCCAGACGGGAAATCTGTCAGTGCCGCTTCATCTGCGCAACGCCCCGACAAAGCTGATGGAAAATATGGGTTATGGCGCCAACTACAAGTATGCTCACGACTACGAAGGCAATTTTGTTGACCAGGATTTTCTGCCCAAAGAGTTGCGCGGCCGCGTGTTCTACAATCCGCAGCAGAACCCGCAGGAGGAGAACATCCGCACCCGCCTGAAAAACTGGTGGGCAAAGAGGTATGGGTATTAGTTGGTGTTGGTCCCTATAGCTATCGGGATTAGGTATTGGGTGTTGGGTATTGGGTGTTATAATCTGTAGTCCGTTGTCCTTGGTCTGTAGTCTAAAAACAAACCTTTGACAAAAATTGCATTTCCATTGACTAAAATTCAGCAGTTTGGTACGTTTTATGTATTTATGACAGTGCCGCTATTGGCATAACTAATACCGACGGACAATGGAAATCAACAACGCAAATAAAGCTTCGCAAGTGCGCCTTGCCTATGGTTTTGTGCCTATTTTGGTGGTGCTGTCGGTTGCAGTGATTTACTGGGGCAACTTCAGCACAAATCTGGCATGGCTGATAGGCGGCATTGTAATACTTGCCATCTATGTGGCTGTGGCAGTGCTTTTTGGCAACAACTTTGTGATAATTTTTGTCGGGCCCGACAAGGTAATTGTCAGATACAAAGCTCTTTGGCCCGTTCGTACTGAGAATAATTCAATCGAAATAGACGCATCGGATTTTGCTGGTTATGAGATAACCAAAACACGTTTCCGCACCAATCTCATAGTTTTTAAAAACACCCCTGGCGGAGTTGCGAAATATCCGAATGTTTGTATAAATTTGCTTGACGATGAGCAAATTGAAAAAATCAAACGCGCTTTTGCCATCCTCGAAACTATAAAAAAGAAAAGCAACTGATGGAGCAGGACAAGCCTGACTTGCGTGACTGTCTGGCGCTGTGGGCGGTGCCGGGCATCGGCAGCATGATGTCGAAGCGGATCATCTCGTATGCTGGTGGAATCAAAGGTCTGTTTAACAAGAAAGATGCTGATTTGCAGCGCATTCCTGGAGTTGGGCAGGTTCTGGCCGATGCCATCCGCAGCGACGATTACTACCGTCATGCCGACGAGATGCTGGAGTTTGCTGAAAAATTCAACATCAGCATTCTCACATGGTACGACAAGGATTATCCTGAGCGTCTTAAGGCTTGCGAGGACAGCCCGCTGGTGATTTTTGTCAAGGGGCAGCGCATCGATTCCAGCAAGAAATATCTCTCAATGGTGGGCACCCGCAGCGCCACGCAGCGCGGACAGGCGTTCTGCCGCGAATTGGTTGAGGAGATAAGCCGCTCACATTCTGATATTTGCATTGTGAGTGGTTTGGCTTACGGCATCGATGTGGCTGCGCACAAAGCTTGCATTGAGTGTGGCGTGCCAACCTACGGAGTGCTGGCTCACGGTCTCGACACCATCTACCCGACTGCCCACCGCGACATTGCTGTCGAAATGGTGAAAACAGGCGGTCTTGTGACTGAATTTTTCCCGAAAACCGTTCCCGACAAAACCAATTTCGTGCGCCGCAACCGCATCATTGCCGGCTTGTGCGATGCTACTATTGTTGTTGAGTCGGATGTGAAAGGAGGCTCGCTCATCACCGCTGAGTTGGCAAACTCTTACAGCCGCGATGTATTCGCCCTGCCTGGCCGCCCTGCCGACAAATACTCATCAGGTTGCAACAAGCTCATCAAGACCAACCAGGCGCATCTGGTTGAGACATTTGCTGATGTGGAGTATATTTTGGGTTGGGACACCAAGTCGAAGCCGGTGCAGCACAGCCTTTTTGTGGAGCTTGACGCTGAAAGCCAGAAAATCTACGACGCTCTGCAGGACGGCGAACTCACTATCGACGAAATCTGCCGCAACACAGGCATGACAATGCCCAAAGTATCGTCGCTGCTGCTCACAATGGAACTGAACGGCGTAGTGCGCGGGATGCCTGGCAAGCTGTACGCCAGAGTGTGAATAGAAGGTTTAGACGCTACGCTGTTTAGAAGTTTAGACGCTACGCTGTTTAGAAGGTTTAGTTGCTTCGCCGTCAGGCAGGTTTAAAATGCACATTCGCAAATTCAATCCTTCACGCATTCATCCCGATAGCTATCGGGACTTCACTCCTTCAATCCATCAATCCTTCACGCATTCAATCCTTCAGTCCTTCTTAAGCCGTATGCGCATAAGCCAGCGTGGCCACGCTGATTTTCACAGTCGGATTTTTCTCAAGCAGTGCGTTGGCGCACCCTTCAATGGTGGCTCCGGTGGTCATCACATCGTCAACAAGCAAAATGTGCTTGCCGTTGAGGTTCACGGCGGGATTTGCCGCAAACACGTTTTTCACGTTCTCCCAGCGCTCAACTCGGCTCTTATGTGTCTGAGTTTCAGTGAATGTTGTGCGTGAAAGCGTTTTGGTGTCAATAGGAATATTCATTGATTTCGACAATCCGCGGGCGAACATCTCGCTTTGATTGTAGCCTCGTTTGCGGAGTTTGTGCGGGTGAAGCGGAACGGGGATAATTGAATCGAAATGGCTGAATTCGGGCTGCTGAATCAGTTCGTTGCCGTAGCATCGTCCCAGATAGACACCAATTTCGCGGCGCCCGTCGTACTTGAGGGCATGGAGCAGATGCTGGAAGTTGCTGCTTTTCAAGAAGAAAAAGTACGATGTGGCGTATTCTATCGGAACTCGTCCCCAAAAACTTTTCTCAGCCATATTTCCGCGCACCTTGTGGAAATTGGTTTTTGGCATTTTCATGATGCAGTGGGTGCAGAGCGTGTTTTCGCCCCGCACAAGGGCGTTGCCGCAGGCGCAGCATTTTGGTGGCGTGAAGAGCGACAGCAGGTCGGTGCCCAGCAGTTGTATGGTCTTCAGCCAGTCCATACATCAAGCGGGTATCAGTCGGTTTATCTGCCGCAGCTTGTGAGTGTATTCGTTGATTTCGTTGTTGTAGATTCCCTGATGGTCGATGCTGTCGGCGCGCACACGGCCACGCGACGCATGTATGATTCGGTTGCCGCCAACGATTAGCCCCACATGAGTTATCTCGCCCTCATTGTTGTCGAAGAAGGCAAGGTCGCAGGGTTGTGAGTTCTCGATGAAAGGCACTGCCATTCCCGTCAGAGCCTGCTGCGACGCGTTGCGCGGCAATTGTATGCCCACAGTGCTGAACAGCACCTGTGTGAACCCTGAGCAGTCGATTCCCAGCATTGTTTTTCCGCCCCAGAGGTACGGTGCCCCGATGAGCGATTCGGCAAGCATGGCCACGTTGTCGCGCTTGTTGCTATATCTTTGTGAATCAGAATAGTAAGAATAAAGATGATTGCCCACTTCGATATTGTAGCTCGGGCCGCGTCCGTAGAGAATTGAACCTGCGGGCAGAGGCATCTGCCATTGGTTGTCGACAACCAGGAAATCGAGCGGACGGCTGGCAATGTGGCGCTCTGATGCCAGCAGACGGTGCAGCTGGTCTCCGTCAACAGGCATGAGCAGTTTGCTGTTTATCCAGCCTTCAGAGCCGTCGGTATTTATTTTGATGTGGCTCCAGCCGCCGACGGTCTCCGAAACGCGGTAAAGTTCGCCAAACAACAACTGAGTCTCCATTTCGGCTCCCTCGTTGCGGGAGGCGCGTACTGGAATGATGCTCTGATTACAAAAATAAGTAGTGTCCATTTCTCCTAAAACTTGCCGAAAAGATAAAAAAATTATTAAAGGTGAATCGGATAATTATTAAGTCGGAAAACGTGATATTTGTCGTATAGAAAACCGCAGTTTCTCACAAACCGCTGATTTTCAAACCTTACAAATATCGATTGCTCGACAGGACAGTTTGCCGATTTCCCCCAAAAAACAAACCATCTTCAAGCAACAAACCCCAAACCTTTCCGATTCAGGGTTTGCCGATGTATCTTTATATCTGTTAGAAAATAAAGTTCGAACTTATTGACCGTTCCTGATAAACGCTCTTGATGGTGTTGGCGAACAGGTCGGCAACCGAAAGAACGGTTATCTTGTCGCATTCCTGCTTCAAAGGAATGGTGTCGGTGGTGATGACCTCAGTGATTGGCGAATCCATCAGGCGCTCGTAGGCCGGGCCCGAAAGAATTGGGTGCGTAGCCATCACGCGAACGCTGCTTGCACCCTGGTCCATAATCACTTGTGCGGCTTTGGTGATGGTGCCGGCGGTGTCAATCATATCGTCGATGATGACAACGTTGCGGTCCTTCACATCGCCAATAATACGCAACTCATCAACCACGTTGGCTTTTGCGCGGTGCTTGTGACCGATGGCCATCGGAGCGTTGAGGTATTGTGCGTAGGCGTTGGCACGCTTTGAGCCGCCCATATCAGGTGCCGCAATTGTCAGGTCCTTAATATTTTGGCTGCGCAGGTACGGAACAAAAATCGATGATGCGTACAGGTGGTCGACCGGCAGGTTGAAGAAGCCCTGAATCTGGTCGGCATGCAGGTCCATTGTGATGACGCGCGACACGCCGGCAGCTGTGAGCAGGTCGGCAACCAGTTTGGCACCGATTGACACACGTGGACGGTCCTTGCGGTCCTGGCGGGCAAAGCCGAAATAAGGCATCACTGCGATAATCTTGTAAGCCGAAGCACGTTTGGCAGCGTCAATCATCATCAGCAGCTCAAGCAGATTGTCGCTCGGTTGGAATGTCGATTGTATGATGAAAAGATTAGAGCCGCGGACGGTTTCTTCGTACGATGTGGCAAATTCGCCGTCGGCAAAGTGCTGAACCAAAGAGCGGCCTAATGTTATACCATAACTGTCGGCAATCTTTTCGGCAAGATAACGAGTTGCGGTTCCCGAGAACAATTTTATTGGTGCTGACAACATAGTTGATTGATTTTCAAACGTTTATTTTTAAAATCACCAGCAACAAAATTATAAATAATTTGTATCGCTAAATGATTTTTTGGAAACATTGTGCCGAAATATATCAACAAATAGTTAAATGACTGATAATGAGAGGGCGAAGTTTAGAGGTTTAGTTTTAATGATAAGTGATTAGTGATAAATGTTTAATCGGTGAATTGTTTAAAGGGGGAGAGTTTAGAGGTTTAGAAGTTAAGTGCTTCGCGGTTTAGAGTTTAGTTTTAAGTTTTCGAAGTTCGAAGTTTAAAGTTTAGAAGGTTGAGCGCTGCGCTGTTTAGAAGGTTTGTTTAAAGTTTAACGGGTTTAACAAGTTTAAAGTTTAGTTGACTACAGACTACAGACGTCAGACATCAGTCGGTTTCACGTTTTTGATTAACTCCTAACTCCTAATTCCTAAATATAAATTCCTAATCCCGATAATTATCGGGACTAACTCCTAACTCCAACCATGTCACTTGCCACTTATAACTTAAAATCTACAACAAAAAAGAGCCGCCATTGGCTGACGACTCTTCGTTTTGTTTACCGTTGAATTGCTAATTATTTCTTCGGGAAAATCCAGAGTATAATCAGAATCAAACCACCGATACCGGTGAGGAGCAGCAGCAACCACAATGGTGAGAAACCTGCATCGCGCAAGCGGCGTGCGCCAATTGCCAAACTCGGAATAAGGATGATAAGCCCGTAAACCCATGAGATAAACAGCAGCACGGGGAGTATCATGGTTACCACGCCAATCACAATACCTAACAAAATAAGGCACAACCATGTGAGCCAGAAATCCTTACGCGATGTGCGCCCCGAAAAATCAAAGTATTTCGAGAAAAATGTTTTAATTAAACTAACCATACCATTAAGTTTTTAGTGTTAACAATCAATTCCAAATGTAAAAGTTTGAATCGATTTTTGCAAGTGATTATTTGAATAAACTCACACGTGAAGGCGCTTATTCGCAATTACTTGTATTTGCCGCATCAATAAAATCCAGAATATCGTCGCGGCCCTCGCGCTTTTCTGACGATGTCACGAAGCACGGTGGCAACTCCTCCCAGTCTTCAAGCAGTCGCTGCTTGTAAAAGTCTGTGTTCTTGGCGAGTGCGGTTTTCGAGAGTTTGTCGGCCTTGGTGAAGACAATGGCCACGGGAATGCCCTGTCCGCCAGCCCAGCGGATGAACTCAATATCGATGGCGAGCGGCGCGTGGCGGCTGTCGACGAGGATGAAAAGGCAGTAGAGGTTCTCGCGGTTGCGGATGTAGTCGCCAATGAACGACTGCCATGTGCGGCGCTCCGTTCTGGCCGTTCTGGCGTAGCCGTAGCCTGGAAGGTCCACCAAATACCAGTTCTTGTTTATCAGGAAATGATTGATTGTCTGCGTCTTGCCTGGTTGCCCCGACACCTTGGCCAGCTTCTGGTTGTTGGTCAGCATGTTGATGAGCGAGCTTTTGCCCACGTTCGAGCGGCCGATGAATGCGTATTCAGGCATTGTCGGCGGCGGGCACTTCCGAAAATCGGTGTTGCTCATTACAAATTCGGCAGACTTTATTTCCATTTTTTAACGTTTAGAAGTTTAATCGCTTCGCTGTTTAGAAGGTTTAGAGGTTTAATTGTTTAATCGGTCAATCGGTTAATCGTTTTTCGGTTCATCGATTCACCATCCCGATAGCTATCGGGACCAACACCTAACACCCAACACCAACTTATAACTTATCACTAATCACTTACCACTAATCACTCTTCCCCATCAGGTTTTATCTCGCCTTTCGAGCCTTCCTTCTTCTCTATTTTCGGTGAGCCTAAGTAGAGGAGAGTGGCTTTGGCGGCAAGGTTGGCCACTATCTTGTCCGATGTATTGGTGCGGGCAATGCCGCCACCCATTTCGGCATAGAAAACGCTGTTTTCCAGTTCTTCGGCAGCGTACGAGCCGCCCGACGATGTTTTCAGTTTCACGGCGCGCGCTTTTCCGTTGAGCCGCGCAAAGCCGCCGCGGGCAACCATCAAGTCAACCGAGTCTGACTCAATCAGAAGGTCGAGCTCAGTGCCTGCACCTGCCTCAAGATGCAGAATATCAGTGGTTATGGCACCGCTGTTGATGCATTTGGCGTTGCCGCCCAATTCAATGGCGTCCAATTTCGGGCAACCAACGGTTACCACCACCTCGCTCTGGCGTGTAAGGGCCTCGCCGCTGATTTGCAGTTGGCCGTCAACCACTTTATATGTTACCCTGTCGGTTTTCCCAGCCTTGACCGTAACGCTCTGAGGCTGACCATATTTGATGCTCACTTCCATCTTGCCGAAAGCCTTTATTTTGGTGAATTCCGGAAGGTCGGTTTGTGCTGAAGCAGACAGAGCTGCTGTCAGCGCTGCAACTGTTGCCAATGTTTTTATTGCTCTCATAACAAATAATTTAATGTTCAGGCAGCCACGGGCAAGCACCCGCCGCACCTTATGGCGGCCTTTGCGCGAAAGTAGTCATAAATTGCTGTTTCTGCAATTCAATCCGAAATTTTCGCAAGCAAAACGGATTCCTCAATTTTGGTGAATCGGTGAATCGTTTAGGGGTAAGGGTTTAGAGATAAAATTCGGTAAAAATCGGCTTGAATCGGTTAGCGACAAAAAACACGTTTTTCGGGCCGAAAGCAAAAAATCCGCGTTTTCGACCTAAAAAACACTCAAAAACCGCCCTTTTTTACCCCGATTTTGGCCATTTTCAAAAACCGTTCGTTAAGTCAAACCCGCCGTTCGTTAAGTGAAAGTCGCCGTTCGTTAAGTCAAACCCGCCGTTCATTTTTCAGCTATTGTTTTAAAAAAAACACTGTCCGACCTTTGACAAGGATGAATTACGAATGATGAATTACGAATTACGAACGAGAACTAACTACTAATAATAACTGACGGCTCAAAGCTCAAAACTGACAGCCAACTAAACTTAAACTACAAACCTTAAACTTTAAAACTATGAACTACGAATTGAAAGTGGCAAACGGCAAAATGATGTCGAACCACACAGTTAAACAAATCGACACCAGCGCAACAAAATTCTTCGCCGGCATTTTCATCGGTGCACTGACACTCCTTGTGGCAGCCTGCTGTATTCTTGGTGAAATCTGTTAGAATACAATTAATTAAACATATTACTAATTTAAAATTTTACAATTATGAGAAAGATTAAACAATTTCTTCTGACAACGGCGGTGCTGATATGCAGCACGTTGAATTCGTGGGCGGGAACAACTTTTACTGACCTTGACATAACGTATGAAATAACGTCCCTTACTACAGCAAAGGTTATAAGTTGTAGTAGTGATGCGGCAGATATAAGGATTGGAAACACAGTTGAATATGGAGGCAAATCATATACAGTTAATGTTATTGGTGAAAATGCATTTAAGAACAAAACAAATCTGGAGTATATACAATTCGGTTCTGGCGTTCAAAGCATTCAGGCGCATGCGTTCGAAGGTTGCTCTAAGCTGACTTCGATAATTTATTTGAGTTATGTGAATTATATTGGCGATTATGCGTTTGCCGGGTGTACTAGTCTTACGTTAGCCCTCTTCGGCAATCTTACAACAATTGGCAATTATGCATTTTCGGGATGTACCAAACTTACTGATGCAAACTACAATGGCGACCCATGCAAACTACAATCCATTGGCAATTATGCTTTTAATAATTGCACCAGTTTGACTTATGTTGAAACGGGAGCCTCTCTTAAAAGCATCGGAAATCATGCTTTTAATGGTTGCACCAAGTTTGGCGGCATGCAAACAGGAAATGCTCTTCAAAGCATTGGAGATTATGCTTTTAATGGTTGCACCAAAATGGGAACATTCACAATGGCAAATTCAGAAACGACATTAGGTAAAGGTGTGTTTTATGGATGCTCCAAACTTACAAACGTTACATTAAGCTACAAAATCACAACCATACCCGAAGAAACTTTCGGTTACTGTACTAGTTTGGAATCGATAAAAATACCCTCAAACGCTACTACTATTGGAGTTTGTGCTTTTGAAGGATGCTCAAAGCTGAGTTCCGTTTCAGGATGCAGCAGTATCACAACAATAGAAAATGGAGCGTTTTATCTTTGCACAGGTCTTACACAATTTACCATACCAGAAAAAGCCAGTAATGTGAATCCGTTTGCTTTTAATGGCTGCACTAATTTGGCAAAGTTTTATGCATCATCAAGTTCAAATTACTATTATGCGTCATCAGATGGTATATTGTATAGCAAGGACAAAACAAAAATCATCAAATACCCTGCCGCGAAAACAGGTTCATATACATTTCTCAACACAGTCACAACTATTGGTGCAGGCGCTTTTTATGAATGTTCAAACTTAACATCACTTACCATTCCAAGTAAAATCACAACAATTGAAGAAGACGCTTTCTATCAATGTGGGTTCTCTTCAATCACTATTCCGAAAACTGTTACGACAATCGCATATAATGGAGTACGAGTAACTAATATATATTGTGAAGCGACTTCGAAACCGTCGGGTTGGAATAATGGGTGGTGTATCGGAAATGTTTATTGGGCAAAGGTTATAACCGTTGAGCCAAACAATACAAATTACGGTACTGTAACGGGTGGCGGAACCTATATGCATGGCACAACTGTGACACTTAAAGCAACACCAAAAACTGGTTGTATGTTTGTTAGTTGGAGCGATGGTGGTGCTCAAACACATACGATTTCGGCTACTGAGACAAAAACATATACCGCCACATTTTTGCCCGAAATTACAGTCGTGTCGCAAAGCAATTACCAGTCGCTGGGACTTACTTCAGACTATATAGGATATTATGCAATATCAAATGCCAGCCAGCTGTATGGTTTTGCTGAGATAGTGAACAGTGGCACAACTAATGCAAACGCCGTATTGATGAGCGACATTACAGTAAACAGCAATGTGCTGAAAACCGACGGCTCAGGCGCCCTCAATGGCAACGGCATCAATTTTACAATTTGGACTCCGATAGGTACAAACACCAACAAATATGCAGGAAAGTTTGACGGTAACGGACACACTATTAGTGGTTTGTATTTAAATGATGACAATGTATCGTATGTGGGTTTGTTTGGTTATTCTACTAATAATGCAACCATTAAGAATACAAGTATCATTGATTCCTATTTCCGTGGGTATCAATTTGTCGCTGGTTTTTGCGGCTACGTTGATGGCAACACTAAAATATCAAATTGTTACAATGCCTCTACTGTTTTTGCAAGTAATCCGACTGACGCCGTAAATGGTACTGGAGATAGTGATGCAGGCGGTATTTGTGGATATATGACTGGGTCATCAGTAATTGAAAACTGCCACAATTCGGGATATATCAGCGCATATATTAGATGTGTTGGCGGTATTTGCGGAATTCAGTTTAATGGTACAATAACCAACTGCTACAATACCGGCAAGGTTTATTCATACTCGGCTAATGATGCAAGCAAAAACGGATTTATAGGCGGCATTACTGGCTGGATGGCTGGTACGGCTTCAATAGAAAACAGCTACAATACTGGCAATGTGGAAGCAATAGGTAAATATGTTGGTGGAATCATTGGAAAAACGAATACGGCCGATAACAAAGCAACCAACTGCCACAACACGGGTATGGTTTCTGGCAGTGGTAGTGATAGGTCTTTTGTGGGCGGAATCAGTGGTTATTCTGAAAAAAGCACTCTGGAATATTGCTACAACACTGGCGCGATTTCAGGCAGTTCTTCTGATGTAGGCGGCATTTGTGGTTGTGCCAATTATGTCGTTGAAAACAACTGCTACAACACTGGCACGGTTTCTGGCAGTTCTTCTGTAGGTGGTATTAATGGTAGTTGGGGCGGTCTTACCAACTGTTTCAACACTGGTATAGTTTTGGGTAGTGGCAATTATGTAGGCGGCCTTTGTGGTAAAAGCGGCACTAAAACCAACTGTTATTATTTGGCAGGTTGTGCTACCGATGGAAACGGAACAGTGCAGAATAGTACGGGTACTGAGACATTTACGCCAGGTTCAACATTAGCTGACGGGCAAAATACCACCCCGGTGACAGCTGACCAACTTGCTTGCGGTGCAGTAGCCTTGCTTTTGAATGGTGGCACCAACGAAGGTCCGTGGTTCCAAACGGTTGGTGAGGATGCAGGCCCTGTGCTTGATAATTCGCACGACCGCGTGGGAATGCTTGTTTCCGAAGGCAATACAATCACAGTTTCAGGCAATGTGGTATTGTTGGAAGACTATACCGTTGAGGCCGGCCAAACATTGGTAATTCCAGCTGACGCTTCGGTTAGAACAGTTGGCTCAGCAGTTGTCACCAATAGCGGCACCATTAAGTGCAACGGAACAATCACAGGCAACAACCTTGCCGGCAGTGGCTCATTTGTCTATGAAAACCTTACCGAATCCGACATAACACTCAACACTACAAGTTATACCTACAAAGGTTCGGCCTACACTATTGGAAACGGACTTGATGTTACTGTTGGCCGCCAAATGTGCGGAAAAACATTCACCTATGATGGCTCTGCCATTGTGACATATAGTAATAACACCAATGCAGGTGAGGCAAACGCCGCAACTGCAACGTGGAACGGAACCATCAGCAAGCATTTCACCATTACTCCGAAAGAGGTAACACTTGAGTGGAGCAACACATCGCTCACCTACAATGGCTCGGCACAGGCTCCGTCAGCCACCGCTACAGGATTGATTGAAGGCGATGAGTGCTCGGTAACCGTCAGCGGAGCTCAAACCAACGCTGGCAGCAACTACACTGCCACTGCATCGGCATTGAGCAACGCCAACTACAAACTGCCCGCAGCCGCAACCTCAACGTTCAGCATTGCAGCCAAAGAGGTTGGCCTTGAGTGGAGCAACACCGCATTCACTTACAATGGCTCGGCACAAGCTCCAACAGCCACCGCTACTAGTTTGGTTGAGGGCGATGAGTGCCTGGTAACCGTCGGCGGTGCTCAAACCAACGCTGGCAGCAACTACACTGCCACTGCATCGGCATTGAGCAACGCCAATTACACGCTGCCTGCTACCGCAACCACAGCGTTCAGCATTGCAGCCAAAGAGGTTGGCCTTGAGTGGAGCAACACACCGCTCACATACAACGGCTCGGCACAGGCTCCGACAGCCACCGCTACAGGACTGGTTGGAAACGATGAGTGCAACGTAATTGTCAGCGGCGCACAAACCAACTTTGGTTCATACACTGCCACAGCAGAAAGATTGAGCAACGGCAACTACAAACTGCCAAATAACAAAACCAAAGCGTTCACTATCGATCAGAAAGTAGTGACACTTGAATGGGGAACAGCATCGTTCACCTACAACGGCTCAGAACAAGCGCCGACAGCCACCGCTACAGGTTTGGTTGATGGCGATGTTTGCAATGTAACCGTCAGTGGTGCACAAATCGATGCAGACACTTATACAGCCACTGCATCGACATTGAGCAACAACAACTACAAACTGCCAGAGAACAAAACCAAAGCGTTCACTATCAATCCGAAAAAAGTATCGCTTGTATGGAGCAACACAACGTTCACCTACAACGGATTGGCACAAGTGCCGACAGCCACTGCCGCAGGTTTGGAAGAGAGCGATGTTTGCAATGTGACCGTTAGCGGCGCAAAAATCAATGCTGACACTTATACAGCCACTGCATCGGCATTGAGCAACGGCAACTACAAACTGCCAGAAGCCAAGACAACAGCGTTCACTATCAATCCGAAAGAAGTGTCGCTTGTATGGAGCGAAACATCGTTCACCTACAATGGCTCAGCCCAGGCACCGACAGCCACTGCCACAGGTTTGGAGGAGGGCGATGAGTGCAACGTAACTGTTGAGGGTGCACAAATCAACCATGGAAACAACCACACTGCTACTGCAACGGGATTGAGCAACGCGAACTACAAGTTGCCTACTGCTGTCACAACCACATTCAGCATTGCACAGGCAACGCCAGGCTACACTATGCCTGACAATCAGACAATTGCCTGCAATCAGACATTGGCCGACATAACACTGCCAGCAGGTTTCGCTTTTGCAGATGTGAACACCATTCTGGCTATTGGCGAGAACACTGTCGGCATCATCTTCACACCCGAAGATGCAGAGAATTACAAGGTTGTTGATGATATTGAAATTACGGTGACCGTAAACCACAGCGAAGTTATCGATCCTGCCGTTCCTGCAACTTGCACCGCAACAGGCTTGACTGAAGGCTCGCACTGCTCGGTTTGCGAGCAAGAACTTGTGGCTCAAGAGGTTGTGCCGATGATTAAGCACACCGCAGTTACCGATGCGGCCGTTCCTGCAACTTGCACTGCCACTGGTTTGACCGAAGGCTCACACTGCTCAGTTTGTGATCATATTATTGTGGCTCAAGAAGTTGTGCCGATGGCTGAGCACACGGAGTCTGAGGCTGTCAAAGAAAACGAGGTTGCTGCAACATGCACCGAGAATGGCTCTTACAATTCAGTGGTTTACTGCTCGGTTTGCCATGCAGAGTTGAGCCGTGAAACAGTTACTGTTACTGCCCCTGGTCACACTGCAGGCGCAGCCGTTGCCGAGAACCCGAAGGCTGCAACTTGCACCGCCGCTGGTTCGGTTGACTCTGTTGTTTACTGCACAGTCTGCAATGCTGAAATCAGCCGCAAGACAGTTGAGATACCTGTAATTGCTCACACTGTTGTTGTTGACGAAGCCGTTGCTGCCACAACAACAGAAACTGGTCTGACCGAAGGCTCACACTGCTCGGTTTGCCACCAAGTGCTTGTTGCTCAACAGGTTATTCCAATAATCGAAGGCCAAGGCGGTAACGTGAACCAAGGTGAGGAGAACCAAAGCGAAGAGAACCAAGGTAACGAAAACCAAGGTGAAGAAAATCTGAATGGTAACGAAAACCAAGGTAACGAGAACAACCAAGGCCAAGGTGGTGAGGAAAACAACCAAGGCGAGGAAAACCAAGGAAACGAAGGTCAAGGTAACGAGAACCAAGGCGGAAACGAAGGTCAGGGCGAAGAAAACCAAGGTAACGAGAACCAAGGCGGAAACGAAGGTCAAGGCGAGGAAAACCAAGGTGAAGAGAACCAAGGCGGAAACGAAGAAGGCAACGAGAACCAGGGTAACGAGAACCAAGGCGGAAACGAAGGTCAAGGCGAGGAAAACCAAGGTGAAGAGAACCAAGGCGGAAACGAAGAAGGCAACGAGAACCAG
>JAGCNL010000031.1 GCA_017645945.1 Salinivirgaceae bacterium | reverse complement strand
TTGCGTTTCGCGATAAATGGTTGTTTTACCGCTGGTTAGAGTCAACCGCAACTGCACTTGCGAATTGCTCACCAATTCTCCATTAGAATTTCTCACAACGGCTTGATACGAAAAGCCGTCGGTTTGTGCGTTTGCTGCCAAGGATGTCAATGCCATGGCAAATGCAACAATTAAATTTCTGAGTTTCATGTTTGAGGGTTTTTAGTGATACATTTATTTATAGTATTTCAATTTTCAATTCAACTCGAGCAAACGTAATTCTGCAAACGCACTATTAAATTCTGTGAGATGCAGATGTAATAATCAGTCTAAATGGTCAATTAAATTCAATAACAATGATAGTGATTCTTTGCGAAAATCCAATAGAAAAAAGCAATAAGTTGATTATATGATTTTATCATCTTTGAACTCTCTATTTTCTTTGTTTAAATATGATTTATGTGTCGTTGAATTATCGCGCCTGGCGGCTGTTGGAGTAGTGTTTAAAAGGCACAAAAAAAGGCGGAATCACTTCCGCCTTTTTCGTTATATGCAAACCGCTGATTAAGCGTACATTGCAACAATTGCTTCGTAAAGCTCCTGCTGACCTGAAGTCTGCTTCGGCTCGTTAACTTTCTTGCCGTACTCGTAAGCCTCTTCAAGAGTCATCTTGCCTTCCTCAAACTTCTTGCCTTCGCCCTTGTCGAACGATGCGTAGCGAGCAGCCAGCATCTTCTTGTATGGGCTCTCCTCGAGCAATTTGGCTGCATTCTCAAGAGCGCGGGCCATTGCGTCCATACCACTGATGTGAGCGAGGAAGATGTCCTCGAGGTCAGTCGAGTTGCGACGAGTTTTTGCGTCGAAGTTGGTACCACCTGTGCCAAGACCACCGTTGCGGATGATCTGCATCCAAGCCTGAACGAGCTCGTATTGGTCGATTGGGAACTGGTCAGTATCCCAGCCGTTCTGCATATCACCACGGTTAGCGTCGATTGAGCCAAGCATACCGGCGTCAACTGCGCAAGCCAACTCGTGCTCGAAGGTGTGGCCAGCCAAAGTGGCGTGGTTAACCTCGATGTTAACTTTGAAGTCCTTGTCAAGATTGTGAGCTTTCAGGAAGCCGATAACAGTCTCGGTGTCAACATCGTATTGATGTTTCGAAGGCTCCATTGGTTTCGGCTCGATAAGGAATGTACCCTTGAAGCCTTTTTTGCGAGCGTAGTCGCGAGCCATAGTCAACATAGTTGCCATATGCTCTTTCTCACGTTTCTGGTCAGTGTTCAGAAGGCTCATGTAACCCTCGCGGCCACCCCAGAATACATAGTTCTCAGCGCCAAGCTCGATACCAGCGTCGATAGCGTTCTTAATCTGAACGATAGCGCGAGCAACAACGTCGAAATCCGGGTTTGTAGAAGCACCGTTCATATAACGTTTGTTGCCGAATACGTTAGCTGTTGACCACAGAAGTTTCTTGCCGGTCTTAGCCATTTTCTCTTTCAGGTAAGCAACAATAGCTTTCAGGTTAGCCTCATACTCCTCAACTGATGCACCCTCAGAAACGAGGTCAACATCGTGGAAGCAGAAGTAAGGAATGCCAAGTTTCTCCATGATTTCGAAACCGGCGTCAGCTTTTTGTTTTGCGATGGTAACAGCGTCAGTGCCCTTGTTCCATGGGAACGATTTGGTACCGCCACCGAACTGGTCGCTACCGTCAGCGCACAAAGTGTGCCACCAAGCCATTGCAAAACGCAGCCAATCCTTCATCGGCTTGCCCATAATCACTTTCTCGGCATCATAATAGTGGAATGCCATAGGATTCTTTGAATCCTTTCCTTCGAATTTGATTTTTCCAATTTGTGGAAAATACTCTTGTGCCATTTTTTAAATGTTTTAGTTATTATTAATAAAATTTATTTTAAAACGATGCCGCTCAAAGCGAACTCATTTTATTTCAAATTGTTAGGTTATTTACTCATCGATTTCTCCAAGCGGTACTTCCATTTTGCGTAAGCATCAGCGTACTCCTGGCGTGCCGATTGGTTCGGCTCAATAACTGCCAGTTTCTCAAGCGAAGCGAACGCCTCAGTGTTGTTCTTGTAGATGCCAGCACCCATGCCTGCGCCTTTTGCTGCGCCAACTGAGCCGTCGGTGTCGTAAAGTTCGATGGTTGCGCCAGTTACGCCAGCCAGAGTGTCGCGGAAAATCGGGCTGAGGAACATATTGGCGTGTCCTGCGTGAATCTTGTTCACTTTCATACCCATCGACTCCATAATGTCGATACCATATTTAAATGAGAATACGATGCCTTCTTGTGCGGCGCGCACGATATGGTGCTTTGAGTGAACGTTGAAGTTCAAGCCGCGGATTGAGCAGTTGATTTCGCGGTTGCCCAACATACGCTCGGCGCCGTTGCCGAAGGGCAGAACGCTCAAGCCGGCGCTGCCGATAGGAGCTTTGGCTGCCAGGTCGTTCATCTCGTTGTATGAGATGCCGTCCGGTGCGATGTTGCGCTTAACCCACGAGTTCAGAATGCCAGTGCCGTTCACGCAGAGCAGAACTCCGATGCGTGTCTGGTCGGTAGTGTGGTTCACGTGAGCGAACGAGTTGACGCGCGACTGCGGGTCGTAGTTGGCCTCGCCGTTAACACCATAAACAACACCCGATGTACCAGCTGTTGCAGCGATTTCGCCAGGGTTCAAAACATTGAGTGACAATGCGTTGTTCGGTTGGTCGCCACCGCGGTAAGTTACAGGTGTGCCTTCCTTCAGGCCAAGTTCAGCAGCTGCTTTTGCAGTAAGTTTGCCTTGCTCGCTGAATGTCGGCTTAATCTCAGGAATGAACGACTGGTCGATTCCGTAGTAATCGAGCAGGAAGGTTGCCAGTTTGTTCTCTTTGAAATCCCACATCATACCTTCAGAAAGGCCTGATACTGTGGTGCATATCTCATCGGTCATCTTCATGGCGATGTAGTCGCCCGGAAGCATAATCTTGTAGATTTTCTCGTATGTGGCAGGTTCGTTTTCCTTCACCCAAGCCAGTTTTGAGGCGGTGAAGTTGCCTGGCGAGTTGAGCAGGTGGCTCAAGCATTTTTCGGCTCCCAGAGTCTTGAAAGCCTTGTCGCCGTAAGGCACTGCGCGTGAGTCGCACCAGATGATTGACGGGCGCAGAACGTTTTTGTGCTTGTCGACGCAAACCAGACCGTGCATCTGGTAAGAGATACCAATTGCCTTAACCTCTGCGGGGTTGGCGCCGCTCTCTTTCATAATTGTCTGAACCGACAATTTCAGGTTTTCCCACCAACTTTCGGGGTCTTGTTCAGCCCACCCTGGGTTGACGGCTATGATTTTTGCTTCGGTTTTGGGGAAGAATGTGGTGGCAACGCATTTTCCTGTCTCAACATTGACAAGGCTAGCCTTCACCGACGAACTTCCTACATCTACTCCTAACGTGTACATAATTTTTACTTTTTTTAATATCCAAAAATGTTCTATCAGGTTAACTATTAGTGTATTTAATCTTTAACCCCAAAACAGAACTCGTGCGCCAAATTTAAGAAAATAATCTAATGTTGTATATTTTTTATTTTGCTGATTTACAGCAAATTTTCTAGACTGACAAAATCCGTTACAATGCTCACAGCGACAATATTTTAGGGTTTTTCGGATGAATAGTGGCCGTTGAGCATGGCATTAGTTGTCACAAAAAAGCCGACACCCAAGCGGGCATCGGCTTTTTGTTCGCTATCTCTAAAATAATCAGTCTTATAGCAAATCGCTTGCCAGTTCGGCCAGTGCGCTGCGTTCTCCCTTCACAAGGTTCATGTGTGCAAACAGGTTCTGGCCTTTCATCTTGTCAGTCAGGTAACTCAAACCGTTTGAAGTCGAGTCGAGGTATGGCGAGTCAATCTGCTGAATATCACCCGTAAAGACGATTTTCACATTCTCGCCAGCACGTGTTACGATGGTCTTCACCTCGTGCGGCGTCAGGTTCTGAGCCTCGTCGATTATGAAGAATGCGTTCGAAAGGCTGCGTCCGCGGATGTAGGCCAGCGGCGTGATAACCAAACGTTCGTCTTTCAGCATTTCGTCAATCTTGTGCACTTCCTTGCTGTTGGCGCCAAACTGGTGCTTAATTACACCCAAGTTATCGAACAACGGCATCATATACGGACCGATTTTTTCTTTCACATCGCCAGGCAGGAAGCCCAAGTCCTGATTGGTAAGCGGGATAATCGGACGGGCCACAAAAATCTGCTCGTAGGTTCCAGCCTGCTGCAGCGCGGCGGCCACAGCCAGCAAGGTTTTGCCCGTTCCGGCCTTACCAGTGAGAGAGATAAGGTTGATTTCGGGGCGCATAAGTGCGTCGAGAGCCAGTGCCTGTTCGGCGTTGCGCGGCTCGATGCCGTAGATTTTGCGTTTCTCAACAAGATTGATGCGGCGCTCAAACGGGTCGTAGTGGGTGAGGGCGCTCTTGTTGTCACCCTTCAGAATCAGGTACTCGTGAGCAAAAATCTCGCGGCTGAACTTGAACTCGTCAACGCTCACACCGGCGCGGTCCTGATAAATCTTGTTAATTAGCTCTGGATTCACATTGTCGATGGTGTCTATCCCTTTGTAAATCACCTCAATATTCTGAACCTTGTCGGTTGTGTAGTCTTCGGCGGCAATGCCCAGTGATTTGGCTTTTACGCGCAGATTGATGTCTTTCGACACCACAACCACCTTACGTCCCGGATTGTCTTTGCTCACCTTCTCGGCGATGGCCAGAATGCGGTGGTCGGCAGTCGGTTCGGGGAACGAAACCTTCATTGAGTCAGGATATTTCTGACCAAGAGCCAGATACAGTTTCCCGTGGCCCTTGCCGATAGGAATTCCCTTCACCGGGTCGGCCTTGCCAATCAGTTCGTCAAGTTCGCGTGTGCACTCGCGGGCATTGAAATTCAGCGTGTCGTTGCCCTTCTTGAACTTGTCGAGTTCTTCAAGCGCCACAATCGGAATCACAATGTCGTTGTCCTGAAAATTATAGATGCATTTGTAGTCGTGAAGCAAAACGTTCGTGTCTAACACAAAGATTTTGATGTTTGATTTTGCCATAGTGGTATGTTTTATGTGTGTTTTAAGTTGATTTCAAAGTTTTTCCTTTCGTTTCAAATTCAGCGCTTTTGCGTTTGCTTAAAGTTACAATTGTTTTTTCAATTCCAAACCTTCTTTTTAACTATTTTCGGCCATTGTTTTGGCTTTCGCCGATATGCTGCGGATTGCATTGATAGTCAGTTGGATTCAGCCTTTCGGCGAAGGAAGTTACAATGTGAAAGTGATAAGTTACAGGGCATAAGGCATAAGTGGCTCACAGCTCAACGCCCATTGCTCATGGCTTTTTTAAGGTATTGTTTAGAAATGACATATCAGCAGACTCTCGATTTCCTGTTCACGCAACTGCCACTTTATCAGAATATTGGCACAGATGCTTACAAGCCAGGGCTGGGCAACACTCAGGCTCTCGATGACTATTTCGGCCACCCGCATCTGAAGTTCCGCACGGTGCATGTGGCCGGAACCAACGGGAAAGGCTCGGTGTCACACATCACGGCGGCAATTTTGCAGAAGGCAGGCTACAAGGTTGGGCTTTATACGTCGCCGCACTTGAAGGATTTCCGTGAGCGCATCCGCATTGACGGTCAAATGATTCCCGAAAGCGAGGTTGTTGGTTTTGTTGAGCGTCATCAACAGAAAATCAAAGAGATAGCACCGTCGTTTTTTGAAATGGCCACACTAATGGCATTCGACTGGTTTGCCCGCAACGCCGTCGATGTTGCGGTGGTTGAGGTTGGTTTGGGCGGACGTCTCGATTCTACAAACATCATAACTCCTTTGGTATCAGTCATTACCAACATCAGTTTCGACCATACGGCGATGCTTGGCGACACATTGGCCGCCATTGCGGGTGAGAAGGCAGGAATCATCAAACCTGGAGTGCCTGTGGTAGTTGGGCAGACCGATGCCGAAACGGCGTCCGTTTTTGAGGAAAAGGCCGCCGCTGAACATTCGCCGCTTGTCTTTGCCGACCAAATCCGCCGAGTTGAGAGCGCCACACTCACAGCCGACCATCTGAACCTTGCAATCAGCCACAACGGAAAGCCTGAGTACGACAACCTTTCGCTCGACTTGATGGGTTGCTATCAGCGCAAAAACATCTTGACTGTTCTGGCAGCGTTCGATGTTCTGCGTCGGAAACTCACTGTCAGCAATTACGATATTGTCGCTGGCGCAGCTGAGACCATTGCTACCACAGGGCTTAAGGGCCGTTGGCAGAAACTTGCAGATTGCCCGCCAACTTACTGTGACACAGGCCACAACGATGATGGCATACGACAGGTTGTTGAACAACTGAAATTACAGAAATACAATCATTTGCATATTGTAATTGGTATGGTGAGCGACAAGGACCACGCCAAAGTGCTCCGTCAGTTGCCGACTGATGCTACTTATTATTTCACCAACGCGCAAGTACCGCGTGCGCTTAAAGCGGAGCTTTTGGCTGAGAAAGCAGCCGCCTTCGGTCTGTGTGGAGAGTGCTATCCATCAGTGCCAGAAGCAATTGCCGCTGCAAAAGCCGCTGCCGATCCTGACGATTTTATCTTCATCGGCGGTAGCACATTCACCGTGGCCGAGATTCCTGAACTTTGATTTTGACTGTTGAGGTGTACGCACCATATATAATAGGTGTCCGACAGGCATAAAAAAGCGGAAACCGCAGTCTCCGCTTGTAATGCCGTTTTTTTTCGGCTTAACTAATTGAGAACCAACTCAACCGAGCCAGCATTTTCGGTTTTTTCAGTACAATGAGCTTTAGCAAATGCCATAATGTTGCCGATTGTTGCATCGGAGGGGCTGAACTGGTCGCGTAATCCTGACTCCAGAATTTCGGCCGATTTGCTTTTTTTACTTAATATGTTACTGAATTTGAATAAAATAGTAAAACATTTCACCATAGGCAAACTCTCTTTTTAATTATTAGTTTTTAGTGTTGCTTTGAGATTGAACGCTGCTTTTTCGGAAATATTTTGCATTCCGTCATATTTTTTTTGAAGGCGAACACAAAAAAAACACACATGCAGCCCTCAAACAATAAAATAGCTACTTTCGCCCTTTGGAAACAGTATCTGTTATGGACGAAGCAAGGATTTTGGTTGAAAAGCTGGCCGTGAAAATGTTAGCGTCAGGAAGTTGGGTTGCTACCGCTGAAAGTTGCACGGGCGGCAACATCGCGCACCAAATAACACTTGTGCCTGGCAGTTCAGCATGGTTTAGGGGAGGAGTGGTGTCGTACACCAATCAGGTGAAAATGAACGTATTGGGTGTGCCTGAAGAATTGATTGAGCGATATACCGAAGTGTCGCATCAGGTGGCAGAAGCAATGGCCGAGGGCGCCCGCCGTGCCGCAGGAGCCGATTTTGCCGTGTCAACCACTGGCATTGCCGGACCAACAGGCGCCACCGCCACTGACCCTGTGGGAACAGTATATATTGGTGTCTCCACACCAAGCAAAGTGGCATCGAAGCGCGTTGTTTTCGGCACCGACCGACAGCATAATATTGAGAGGTTCACTATTGCCGCACTCGAAATGCTGTTGGCCAACGTGTGAATATCGGATTGAAAATCAATTCTGAAACGGCGCAAACGGCTGATTTCGAAATCGCTTTGCGAAATGGTGGGAAGTGTCAAAAAAAACACCAAAAAACATTTGCTTTATTGAATTAAAAGCACGTACTTTGCCCTCCGATTTTTGAAGGAAAACTATATAAAAAAAGTTATATGTCACGAGTTTGTCAAGTAACAGGAAAACGCAGCATGGTGGGTAACAATGTTGGTCACTCTAACCTGAAGACCAAACGCAAATTCCATGCAAATTTGTTCAAGAAGAAATTCTACTATCCCGAAGAGGACCGTTGGATTACCTTGAAAGTATCAGCAAGCGGCTTGCGCGATATCAACAAAAAAGGTTTGCACAAGATGCTGCAAGAGGCCAAAGCCGCAGGTTATATCAATAACTATTAAAAAATCAGTTAGATATGGCAAAGAAAGCTAAAGGAAACAGAGTTCAGGTGATTTTGGAATGCACTGAACAAAAGGAGAGCGGTGTGCCGGGAATGTCGCGGTATATTACTACCAAAAACCGCAAGAATACTCCTGAGAGACTGGAAATGCGTAAGTATAATCCGTTCCTGAAGAAGGTTACTGTTCACAAGGAAATAAAATAATTTAGGCTATGGCAAAGAAAGTTGTTGCAACCCTGAAAACCGGTGATGCCAAAAGTTTCGTTAAGTGCATCAAGATGGTAAAATCTCCTAAAACAGGTGCTTACCAGTTCAAGGAAGAAGTTGTTAATGCAGAGCACGCAAAAGATTTTTTCAAGAAATAATTTTTTGATTTACCATTAAAAAGGCTTTCTTCGTATTCGGGGAAAGCCTTTTTATTTGGCGGCTGTTCCATCTTACTTTATGCAGATTTGAATTATGGGCTTATTTTCTCGTTTCCAGAAAGATACACTCGACAAAGGTCTTGCAAAGACCAAGGAGAGCGTGTTCAAAAAAATATCCCGCGCCATTGTGGGAAAGTCAACCGTCGATGACGAAGTGCTTGACAATCTGGAAGAAGTGCTGATTACTTCGGATGTGGGCGTTGAAACCACACTGAAGATTATTGAGCGAATCCAGGAACGCGCAAAAACGGATAAGTATCTTAACACCAACGAGTTGAATAAGCTGCTGCGCGACGAGATCACCGCCTTGCTCGCTGAAAACAAAGCCAACTCTCACGACAACGCTATAGAAACCACTGCTGGTAAGCCGTATGTGATTATGGTTGTGGGTGTTAATGGCGCAGGCAAGACAACCACCATTGGCAAACTAGCCAACAAATTCAAGCAGCAAGGCAAGAAGGTTATGATTGGCGCAGCCGACACGTTCCGTGCTGCCGCCATTGAGCAGCTCGAGGTTTGGGCAAGCCGAGTCGGTGTGCCTATCATCAAGCAGCGCATGGGTTCCGACCCTGCTTCTGTGGCTTACGACACGCTTGAGTCGGCAACCAAAAACGGCGCCGATGTTGTCATTATCGATACGGCAGGCCGACTTCACAATAAGGTGAACCTGATGAACGAGCTGACCAAAATCCGCAAGGTGATGCAGAAAATCGACCCGCAAGCACCGCACGATGTGATGCTTGTACTCGACGGCTCAACAGGTCAGAATGCCTTTGAACAGGCAAAACAGTTCACACTGGCCACAGAAGTGTCGTCGCTGGCGATAACCAAACTTGACGGAACGGCCAAGGGCGGAGTTGTAATCGGCATTTCCGACCAGTTCAAAATACCTGTGCGCTACATTGGCGTTGGCGAGAGTATTGACGATTTGCAGGATTTTGTTCCAGCAGAGTTTGTAGATTCGCTGTTCTCATAATCAATCATTTGCCAGACAATAGCAATGAAAAAGACAATCAATCTTCTGACAATGGGTTGCTCAAAGAATCGCGTTGACAGCGAGATTCTTATGCGCCAACTCGTGGCTAATGGTTTCGATGTGAGTTACGAAGCCACATCGGGGAAATTCGACTTTGTGGTTATCAACACCTGCGGATTTATTAATGATGCTAAAGAAGAGTCAATCAATACGATACTTGAGTACGCCGAGCAGAAAAAGCACCGCCGTGTGGGCAAGATTGTAGTATGCGGCTGCTTGAGCCAGCGTTACCGCGAGGAGTTGAAGGCTGAAATACCTGAAGTTGACGCTTGGTTCGGCAAGTTTGAGCTGAAGCCGATGTTGCAATACTTCAACGCAGAGTATCACTGCAATTTGCAGCCTGGGCGCACGCTGACAACACCGTCGCATTACGCCTACGTAAAGATTTCGGAAGGTTGCAACCGCACTTGCTCATTCTGTGCAATCCCCAATATTACAGGACGTTACACATCAAGGCCGAAAGAAGAAATCTTGGAAGAGTGCCGACTGTTGGTTGCTTCGGGTGTGAAAGAGATAATTCTGATTGCACAGGATTTATCGTTCTATGGCGTTGATTTGTACAAAAAGCCCAGCCTTGCCGAACTGATGGAGTCAATTGCTGAAATTGACGGATTGGCCTGGTTAAGAATACATTACACCTATCCAGCGCACTTCCCAACCGACATTCTCGATGTGATGGCGCGCCATAGCAACATCTGCAACTATCTCGACATTGCCCTGCAGCATATCAGCGACAATATGCTCACTCGGATGCGCCGAAATATCAGTAAACAAGAAACTTACAATCTTGTGCGCGAGTTCCGCAAGCGCGTGCCTGGCCTTGTTTTGCGCACCACTCTGCTTGTGGGCCACCCCGATGAAACTGATGAAGATTTCGCCGAACTTGTTGATTTTGTTAAAGATGTGCGCTTCGACCGTTTGGGCGTCTTCACTTACTCGAACGAGGAGCACACCTATGCCTTTGAAAATTACACCGATAACGTGCCCGAAGATGTGAAACAGCGGCGGATGGAGGAGATTATGGCCATTCAGCAGCAGATTTCGCTGGAAATCAATCAGAAGAAAATCGGGCAAACCATAAAAGTGCTGATAGACAGACAGGAAGGCGAATATTTTGTTGGCCGCAGCGAGGGCGACTCACCCGAAGTTGACGGCGAAGTGCTCGTTTCGGGCGCCAACCTGCCAATCGGCGAATTTGTCAGCGTGCGCGTCACCGATGCCGACGAATTCGACCTTTACGCGGAGTTGGCGTGAGGTAACCACGGAACACGCAGAAATCGCGCTGAAAGCGCAACTTATAATAGCCTATGGCTACCGAAAAAGGTGGCCATTTTTTATATCTGTGATAATCTGTGTTTTCAGTGTCATTTGTGCGGAATAATCAGGTTTCTATTCCCCAAAGTTGTACAACTTTGGGGATTTTGCTTCTTTTTCCAAAAATATTTGCCGAAAGTTTGCGTGTAACAAAATGTTTGTATATTTAACTTTATTTTTCACGAAAAAAACTATGGTAAACAGAGTAACTTTGATTGGCAATGTGGGCAAGGACCCCGAGGTCCGCTATTTGAATGAAGGCGTTGCAAGCACAACTATCTCGCTGGCAACCAACGAGACTTACACCGACAAATCGGGCAACCGCACCACGCACACCGAGTGGCACCGAGTGGCTCTTTGGCGCAATCTGGCTGA
The DNA here is from genome assembly GCA_017645945.1 of Salinivirgaceae bacterium. Taxonomy (GTDB): domain Bacteria; phylum Bacteroidota; class Bacteroidia; order Bacteroidales; family SZUA-534; genus RUG13583. The sequence goes on along the minus strand of JAGCNL010000031.1, from coordinate 216,744 downwards.
GGTGGCCGAAAAATATATCCGCAAGGGCACAATGCTTTATATCGACGGAAAACTGTCGACACGCAGTTATACCGACCGCGAAGGCAAGGAACACACTGTGACAGAAGTGATTGCCAACGATATGAAGATTTTGAGCGGCAAATATCAGCCGCAGACTGGCACAACCGAAACAGCGTAAATCACTTATTTCTAACCCTAAAACAAAATTTTACAATGATTAACAAGGCAATTTTAGTCGGGAATGTGGGCAATGAGCCTGAAATTCGCACTTTGGACAACGACACAAAGGTGGCAACCTTTTCGCTGGCAACAAGCGAGCGTTATCAGGACAAATCGGGCCAACGCCAAGAGCGCACTGAGTGGCACCGAATTGTGGCTTGGCGCGGACTTGCGGGAATTATTGAGCAATATGTGCACAAAGGCACAAAATTGTATATCGAAGGCCGAATCACCTACCGCCAATACAAAGACAAGGACGGCAACGACCGTTTCACAACTGAAATTGTTGCCAACGAGATGAAAATGCTCGATTCGCGCAACGGCGGAAGTTCAAATTCGGGCGGCGGTTCGGTTGGCGAGCCTGCCACAAATTACGACTCGGCACCGCAACCGACTCAGGCACCGTTGGAAGCCGACGATTTGCCGTTTTAAGTTTAACCAATAGCATAGATTTTGGAAAACGACCCTTATACGCAAGAGACAGTTGCTGATTTACAGGCAATTGGCTCTTGCTTTTCAACAGATGCGGCGCTGATTGCCGCAATAGTTGCTGGCGTATTGCTAATGATAGCCGCCGCACTTGTGTCGGGCAGCAAAGTTGCTTTTCTGTCAATCAACACGCAGCAAATCAGAACTTTGCGAAAAAGTAAAAAAATAACCGCCCGCGCAGCACTCAAATTTATCGACAAACCAGAGGAACTGCTTGCGCTCACTTCGGTGCTCAACTGCATAAACTATGTGGCCGTCGCCATACTGTTTATGTACGTCACGCGTCAGCCGCTTTCGTTTCTGCACCCCGCGTTATGCCTTGTTCTTCAAGTAGTTATCATTACACCGATACTGCTTGTTTTTTGCGAGGTGATGCCCAAAATGCTCGCCCGCCAAAATCCCGACGGGATAATCGGCTTTATGTCGATTCCACTGCTGATAATGAGCAAGATAATGAAGCCGCTGACGTTCTTTGTGGCTCGTAACAATCGTCACGTTGAGTTGCAAATACATAAGAATCAGTCAATTTCGATGGATGAATTGTCCGACGTGATTGAGGAAAATCCGACAGGCCTGATGAGCGAGCGCGAGATGCTGAAGGGCATTATCGAGTTTGGCAACATTGAGGTTTCGGAGATTATGTGCCCGCGGGTGGATATGGTGGCCATTGAGTCGAAAGAGCCGTTTGAGCAGGTGCTGAAAAAAATCACCGAGTCGGGCTACTCGCGCATTCCCGTTTACACTGATACGTTCGATCAAATATCTGGTATTCTGTACATTAAGGACTTGCTGCCGTATGTGAACAATAAAAACGGCTTCAAGTGGATGACGCTTATCCGTCCGCCGCATTTTGTGCCTGAGAACAAGAAAATCAACGAGTTGCTTGAGGAGTTGCAGATGCAGAAAAACCATATGGCCATTGTGGTCGACGAGTACGGCGGCACGTCGGGTCTGGTGACGATGGAGGACATTATTGAGATGATTGTGGGCGACATTTCCGATGAGTTCGACGAGGAAGAGTCCGACTTCACGCGCGTCGATGAGAACACCTACATTTTCAAAGGCAAAACGCTGCTTTCGGATTTCTGCGATGAGTTGGAGATTGATTCCGAGACATTTGCCGAGGCGCAAGGTGAGTCGGAGTCGCTGGCTGGATTGATTCTGGAGATGAAGGGCGAACTGCCACGCAAGAACGAGCGCTTTGAGTGCTGTGGCTTCGAATTCACTGTTCTTGAAGTAGATAGGCGGCGAATCACTTCGGTGAAGGTACACCGCAAAATTGCCGCCGAACCCGCACCTGCCGACCAATGATTTGGCTACCTTTGCAACCAAATTGCTGATTATGACAAAAATCGTTTCATTGTTTGCGCTTGTCGCGATGCTGGTGTCTTGCGGCAACGATTATGTGCCGAAACCGCGCGGTTATTACCGAGTGGATATGCCCGAAAAAAGTTATCAATCAATCGATTGCAAGGTGCCGTATCGGTTCGAGTATCCAACTTACGCAACCTTCGATTTGCGCAACTCGAAAAACGCTGACGAGCGCTATTGGGCCGATGTCAACTTCAAGTCGCTCAACGCGAAAATTCATTTGAGTTACAAGGCAATCGACCATAATTTGGATAGTTATATTACTGATGCACACAACTTTGTGTATAAGCACACAATAAAAGCCGACGCCATTAGCGAGACGCCGTACGACAATCCCGACCGCAAGGTTTATGGTCTGCTTTACGAAATCAGCGGCGACGCGGCGTCGAACGTGCAGTTCTATGTGACTGACAGCGTGCACCATTTTGTGCGCGGCGCTCTCTATTTCAACGTGGTGCCAAACAAAGATTCGCTCGCGCCGATGCTCGATTTCATTAACGCCGATATCAAGCACCTGATTGAGACTTTTAGTTGGAACTAACTATGCCACTGCTATTTACACAGACGATTGGCGATGCTGTATTAGGCGTTTGGAGCAAATTGGAGACGGCAGAGCAACTTTTGCCTATGATTTGTTTGCACGATGCGGATAAGGCTGTGTATGAGCAAATTGGTAACGACCGCCGCCGCACCGAATGGCTCACAACGCGAATCGTGCTGCGCGAGTTGCTCAACCGCGATGTAACTATTGCCCACGACAGCAACAGCAAACCATATATCGCTGAAAACAAGAGTTTTATATCGATTTCACACTCAAAAAATATGGTTGCTGTGATGGTTGCCGAACAGAATTTGGGTATCGACATTGAGCAGATTACCGCGCGGACAACAAAAGTCCGCCATAAATTCCTGACTGGCAATGAATTGGGTTGGTGCAAAACCGATATTGAGCACACACTCGTTTGGACAGTTAAGGAGGCGGCTTACAAACTTATTGGTAGTGGGCTGGAGCATACCGAAGTTGAGATTGAACAAAATCCCAATTTCATGCAAGTGGCTGATTACAACGTTGTTATACGCAAAAGCGCGCTTGTCAGGAAAAACTGCCATTCGCAACTCATTGGCGACAATATTTTGTCGTATATTATCGGGTAGAAAAACGGAATATGTTACTGACTGATATTCAAGAAAATATTGCCAAAGGCCGCAAGATGTTCGCCCTGCTTATTGACCCCGACAAGCAGAGCGAGACAGATTTGCTGCGCCTGACCGAAAAAATCAACTCGCCCGACGGACCCGATATTGTTTTGGTTGGCGGGAGCCTGCTGTTCGGCAATATTGATGCCACAGTAGCCACCTTAAAGCGCAACATAAAAAAGCCAGTGGTTTTGTTCCCTGGCAGCGCTATGCAGGTAACCGACAAGGCAGACGGTATTCTTTTGCTGTCGCTTATTTCGGGCCGCAACCCCGAATTTCTTATCGGTCAGCATGTGTTGGCGGCACCTGCTTTAGCTAAATCAGGCATTGAGGTTTTGCCTACAGGCTATATGCTGATTGGCGAAGAAAACTATACATCAGTGCGCTACATAAGCAACACAATGCCAATACCTTACGGTAAAACCGACATTGCTGTGGCGACGGCTATGGCAGGGCAGATGTTGGGCTTGAAGGCCATCTATCTTGAGGGTGGGAGTGGCGCGACCAAACCCGTCAGTGCCGAAATGATTGCTGCAGTGCGCCATGCTGTTGGTTTGCCGCTGATTGTTGGCGGCGGTCTGCGTTCGGCTGCAGATGTTACAACAGCTTTAAAATCAGGAGCTGACATTGTCGTGGTTGGTACATCAATCGAGCGGAACTACGCTTTGATGGAAGAGATTGCGGAGGCGGTGAAAGGATTCAACGGCTGATTCTTTTTAGAATTATTAACGGTATCAAACATAAATAAAAGGCATAAGTGATTTCACTTATGCCTTTCTTTTATCTGCTTTATTCTCTAAGTTTTACGCTGCTATTTCAGTTCAAACTTAACCTTCCCCTTAATGTCAGTTGCAGAAGCGCCGATGATGGCTTCAAACGCGCCAGATTCGGCTTCCCACTGCTTTTTGGTGTCGTTGTAGAACGATAGAGCGCTGCTGTCGATGGTAAACTCAACGGTTTTGGTTTCGCCTGGATTGAGTTGCACTTTCTTGAAGCCTTTCAGTTCCTTGGCGGGACGTGGCAGGCTCGATTTCAGGTCAGCAATGTAGAGCTGCACCACTTCTGCGCCAGCGCGTTTGCCAGTGTTGGTGACGTCAACTTTCACTGTTACGCTGCCGTCGGCGGTCATTGAAGTTTGGCTCAGTGATGGTTTCCCGTAGCTGAAAGTGGTATATGAAAGGCCGTAGCCGAACGCGAACAAAGGCTTGATTTTCTTTGTGTCGAGCCAGCGGTAGCCAACCAAAATATCTTCTTTGTACTCAACGTCAACTACAGTGCGGCTGGGTTTGTTCACATAGTCGCCAACAGCGTGTGCGCCAATATCTTCGAGTTTGGCAGGGAAGGTGAACGGCAGACGGCCCGACGGGTTAACATCACCAGCAAGAACGTCGGCAATAGCGTTGCCGGCTTCAGAGCCGATGTACCATGCTTGAAGCACGGCCGGCACTTGGTTGAGCCATGGCATTGTGACTGGCGAACCTGTTACGTTCACAAAAATCAGGTTCGGGTTCACTTTCACAATCTCGTTCACAACGTTGTTCTGATTATAAGGCAGTTCAAGCGAACGGCGGTCAGTTCCTTCGCAGTCTTGTCCGCCACTCTTGTTCATGCCGCCCACAAATATCACAAAATCAACATTTTTCGCCATCGATACAGCCTCGTCGGTCAGCTCTTGAGCGGAGCGGTGGTCGGCAAGTTTCTGGCCTGTTTCAATACCGTCGAACGATGTTACAGTGTCGCCCACGTAGCCGCGCGCATAAGTCACATTTTCAGCACCAAAGCGGTTGCGCAGACCATCGAGCGGCGACAGTTCGCGTTGCACCTTGAGCGATGTTGAGCCACCACCAATTGTCATCATCTTGATGGCGTTCTCGCCCACAACAAGGATTTTAGGTTTCTTGCTTGCATCAATCGGCAGAATGGCGCGGTCGTTCTTGAGCAGGACAATGCCCTCGCCGCCAATCTGACGGGCAGCAGCATAATGCTCGTCGGAGCAGAGAGAGCCCCAGCGTGCCTGTCCCGACATTGTTGTGCGGAAGATGAGCCGCAACACGCGACGTGCCTTGTCGTTGAGTTCGTCAGTGGTGTATTTGCCGCTTTTGATACCGTCAAGATATGGTTTTGCCAAGAAATAATTATCGTAAGAGTTGCTGCGTCCCCAGGTCATTCCGCCAGTCCAGGTGCCGAACTCAAGGTCGAGACCATTGTGCACGGCTTCGTCGGTGCTGTGGCAGCCGCCCCAGTCGGAGATGACAACGCCGTCGAATTTCCATTCGCCCTTCAGAATGTCGCAGAGCAACGTTTTGTTGTGGCAGCAGTGCTGTTTCTGATAAAGGTTGTAGCTGCCCATGATGGCCCACGCGCCGCCTTCAGTCACTGCGGCATGGAAAGCGGGCAGATAAATCTCACGCAGAGCGCGGTCGCTGACAATCACGTTTGCCGATGAGCGGTTTATCTCGAAATTGTTGAGAGCGAAGTGCTTAACGCAAGCCGCTACGCCGTTCTGCTGAACACCCTTCACGTAAGGAACCACCAGCCGCGATGTGAGGAACGGGTCTTCGCCCATGTACTCAAAGTTGCGGCCGTTGAGCGGTGTGCGGCAGATGTTTACGCCAGGACCGAGCAGCACTGTTTTGCGGCGGTAGAGAGCTTCCTCACCGATGCTTTTGCCGTAAAGTGCGGCCATATCGGGGTTCCAGGTTGCCGCAAGGCAGGTGAGTGACGGAAAGGCGATGCACGAGTCGCTAGTCCAACCTGCTTGTTCCCACTCGTCCCATTTCACCTCGTCGCGGATGCCCATCGGACCATCGGAGCACCACACTTCGGGTATTCCGAGGCGCTTAACGCCCGCGCTGCTGAATTTCGATTGAGCATGCAGAAGGGCCACTTTTTCCTCAGTGGTCATTCGGCTTAACGCATCGTCGATACGCTTCTCAATTGGTTGGTTAACATCAAGATAGATTGGGGTTTGGGCACGAAGTTGTGCTGTCGCGCCTGTCAGTGCCACTGTTGCCAGCAGCGTCAGAAGGTGTGGTTTCATAGTTGCTATTGTTTATGTTGTGGTTATTCTTGTTGGAATGTCTGTCGCAATGAGCTCACCACCATTTCCATCAGTTCAACCTTATATTCAGTTGACTGCTTCAGGAATTCAGTGTATTCGCTTTTGCTGAAGATGGGTTCTTTGTCGACCGATTCAAAAATGCATGTGGTTGTCTTTTCTGAGTATTTGTTGAAGAAATCAGCCATTTGCTGCATCTTGTCTGCGTTTTTGCTCCATAAAATATTGAACGACAGAGTGTTCATTGTGTTGATGAACGCCGAAGCCTCAAGTGTGGCAGCCATTTCAAACGCATCTTTGTCGGTCAGTTCGCTGCAAGTGAAAAGCGAGTCGGCCAGGGAGCTTAAAGCGTCAAGTTTCTCGCTGCTCGACGAGAAAAATGTCAGATAATCAGTGTTATCAGTAACGAAATAGAAGCAGAAGCAGAAGGTGTTGAAAGCCTTGAGTGTGGCGAACGACAATTCGCTGAGCGAACGCAGGTCAGGCTCGTCCTGGTCGTAGCACTCCTCAAGCGTTGAGCGGGCGTCGATAAGATTCTGCACGATGGCCTTGCGGAAAGCCGTCGAGTCCTTGTCGTTGCTGTTGCTTAGGCTCACTACGGCATCGTCAGTGTGCAGATATTTATTCATCGTCATATTCACCCACGCGAACGACAGCTCGTTGGCGATTGTGAATTGCATCTCGTTTATTTTCCGCAGATTGCGCTCGTAAGAATCCTTTTTGTTGATGGTTTTTGCCAATGAATCGACATTGATGCTCGGACGGCCGACAGATGACACGCCAGAAACAATGCTGCTTATTTTGGAGAATTCAATCAGTCCCTGGCTGTAATTGCTGATGACTTCTTGTTTTGCTTTCTCTGCATTGTTGCAACTGCAAAAAACAGTGGCGATTGCGATTAAAATTAGACTCCGTGTTCTCATATTATATCTTTTAGGTATGTTCATTATTTAAGATTCCAAAAATATCAAAAAACGACAGCAAACAGGAAATTAATGACGTTTTGGATATTTTTTTTCAGAATCGGGGGCAAATACTCTGATTACCATATCTCCGTGCGCAGAGAATCGGCAAGGAAGTAGCGGTCGCCGGGCTTGACGCCGAAGGCTTCATTGAAGGCTTGGAGGTTTGGCAGAGGACCCTCGACGCGGTATTGGTCCATGGCGTGCACGTTGGTCATGACGTGCATGCGGGCAGCCTCATCGCTGAAAGAGCCAGCCCATGTGCGTGCATAGGAGATGAAAAACAGTTGGTCAGGAGTCAGCGGGCAGCCAGGTTCCTGATGGTTGCAATTCTTGTTGTTGCAGAAGGCCGTGTAGGCGATGCTGATTCCGCCAAGGTCGGCAATGTTCTCGCTCAGAGTCTGCTCGCCGTTGATGTGCAGACTATCATTGATGGTGAACGAGTTGAAGCGGTCGACCAGTTTCTGCGAGCGGCGCACGAATTCAATGCTGTCGTGGTCGTTCCACCAGTTGGCCAGATTACCGTCTTTGTCGTAGAAGCGGCCGACATCGTCGAAGCCGTGAGTAATCTCGTGGCCGATGGCAGCGCCAATAGCACCGAAGTTTACAGCATCGTCGCCGCCAGGGTAGAAGAAAGGTGGTTGGAGCATTGCCGCCGGCACCTCAATGAAGTTCTTAATCCGCAGATAGTACATGTTAGCGGTTTGCGGAGTTGACCACCACAAATCGTTGTCGGTTGGCATATCAATGAATTGCAGCTTATGCTCGGTCTGCGCTTTTAGAATGTTCATGATGTTGGCCGTGTAGTTGTCGCCAACTTCGCATTCGGCAAAATCAACATATTTATTCGGATAGCCGATTTTTATCTCCATCCGTTCAACTTTCTCGAGCGCGGCCTTTTTGGTGGAGTCGCTCATCCAGTCGAGTTTGGCGATGTGCTCGCAGAAAGCGTTTTTCAAATCCTGGCCGAGGTGTCCTGCAGCTGCTTTTGATTCGGGTGAGAAATAGCGTCTGACATATTCGCGCCCCAGCGCATCGCCATAGCTTGTGTTCACCTGGCTAAGAACGCGCATCTGCAGCGAGCCTTCTTCTTTGGCGCCGTTCATATATCGCTCGTAGAATTCAAAATCTTCGTCCACAAAATCTTTGCTTAATGTCTCGGCCAGATTGTTGATTGTGCAGGTTTTCAGATATGTTTTCCAATCGTTGAGCGGAATGCTGGTTATCAAGCCGTTAAGACCGCTGATGAAATCTGTTCCCGATATCACGACAATATCAGCAGGAATGCGGCAGCCGAGGTCGGTGAAGTATTTTTCCCAATCGAACGCGGGCATGAGCTGCTTCAGTTCGTTCAGGCTTATCTTATTATATATGTTGTTCGGGTTTTGGAGGAGAAGGTAGTCGGGGATTATCTCAGACAGTTTTCTCTCAACACCGACGGTGGTTTCAGCCATCTGTGCGGCATTTTCGTATCCGGCAATTGCGAACAACCTCTCAATGTGTTTCGTGTATTCGGCAATTACATCTTCCGAGCCAGGATATTTGAAATAGTTCTCGTCGACTCCCGTGCCGCCGTGAAAGATGGTGAGTACGCTCATCTTGTTGTTTTTCATGTCGGGATAGCAGCGCGGTTGGAACGGAACATTGATATTGTATCGGCTCATTTCGGCCACTATGTGCTGTAGGTCGGCAATGGTCGATATTCCGTCGATGGAGTCAAGCAAGAATTGTATCGGCTTGAGTCCGTTTGCGTTACGGGTGGCAGTGTCCAGTCCGCTCTTGTAGAAAGTAGCGAGTTTTTCTTGGATTGAGCCTTCCTTGAGGTTGGCCGATGCCAGACTGTCCAGGATGTCGAGCAGCTGAAGGTTGATTTTTGACTCAAGAGCGTCGCTGATGTCGTACGAGCCTTTGTCGGCCGGGATTGGATTGCGGTCGAGCCAGCCTCCGTTGGCGTATCTGAAAAAATCGTCCTGCGGCATGACGGTAGTGTCCATGTCGGCAAGGCATACCGATTGCTGGGCAGGCCTGTTCGAGCACGACCATAGGAACGCGGGGGCGATAATAAATAACAGTAAGCGGCGCATACGTTTTTGAATCGGGCTTCAAATATAGGTAAGAATATTTGATGTGCGTCAGATAAAATAAGGCGAAAAGCGAAAAAAAAGCGACAATCGGTTGCAATTGGTTTTTCTCCGCTGGTGAGCGGCTTTGAAGGTGCGACGGAAGATTTCAAATGTCCGTACAAACGTTCACTCTATAATCAAAAAATCTGCCAAAACAGCAATGTCATTTTTCAACCTTTTAACACTCGGCTGTTAACAAACAACAAGTCTTTGGCTTGTAGTTACTTATCAAGAAAAATTTTTCATAACGCATTGAATATCAATATTGTTAATAACTGTTTAATAACATTAAAGCGGGGTGTATATGCGCCAATAGATTCGATAATAAATTTGCTATCGATGGTTGGAGAATCGAAAGATTCACTCATCAATCACCTAATTAAAGAGTTAAGAAATTGTTGAACAACATTCCGTCGCGAGACGGGGTGAAAGAGGCTTTTTCGCCTAAACGAACGAAGATAGAATGTATTGCTACGATGTTGACATAGTGCTTCAGGAGGTTCCGGGACAGATAAGCATCTGCTTCTCAATCTCGGGTTGTCCGCTGCATTGCAAGGGATGCCACTCGCCTTTCCTCTGGAAAGAGGGCAACGGCGAGCTGCTGACCGACGAGCGCTATCGCGACATTCTGAACCAATACCGCGGTTATGCTAACTGTGTGCTCTTTATGGGCGGCGAGTGGCATCCCGACGAGCTTGTGCACAAGCTGGCAACGGCAAAGGAACTCGGTTTCGACACCTGCCTCTACACTGGGCAGGAAACAGTTTCCGACGACATCAAATCGAACCTTACGTGGCTCAAGACAGGCCCGTGGGTCGAGGAGCGCGGCGGACTGGCGAGCCCCACAACCAACCAGCGATTTGTTGAAGTGAAGACTAATAAACTTATTAATAACCAATTTTTAAAAACTTTGTAAGGCTATGATGCGGTTAACAGAGGACCAATTAAAGTCCAAAGCCAAATTTATCAAAGACTACATCGGCGCTTCAAATGCTGCCGACGGTTCAAAAATGGATGCCAACGCCAATGTTACGTCGAAAAACATTGCGACGATGGAATCAGAGTTGAACAAAGACATCAACATCCAGGTGAACAGATACCTGGTGAAGGAGAAAATTGCCGAACTCTTCGGACAGGAGACTGCTGACGAGTACATCCGCCAGATTGAGGCTCACGAAATCTACGTTCACGACGAGACTTCGCTGAAACCTTACTGCGTGTCAATCAGCATGTTCCCATTCCTGCTCGACGGACTGACCAAACTCGGCGGCGAGAGCTTGAAACCGAAACATTTGGAGAGCTTCTGCGGCGAGTTCGTCAATCTGACATTCGCCATCAGCTCGCAGTTTGCCGGTGCACTGGCAACTGTTGAATTCCTGATGTATTTCGACTATTTCGCACGCAAAGACTACGGCGACAACTACCTGGAAACTCACCGTTACATCATCGACAACCACCTGCAGCACGTTGTGTTCGCTGTGAACCAGCCAGCTGCCGCTCGTGGCTATCAGTCGGTGTTCTGGAACATCTCGATTTTCGACAAGGAGTATTTCCAAAGCATCTTCGGCTCGTTTGTGTTCCCGGATATGACCGCACCAAACTGGGAGACACTCGACAAGCTGCAGTGGCACTTCATGCGCTGGTTCAATGCAGAGCGCACTAAAGCCATCCTGACCTTCCCAGTTGTAACAGCCGCCATGCTTGTGAAAGATGGCAAGCCTGTTGATCAGGAGTTTGCAGGCAAGGTGGCTCAAGAGTTGAGCGAGGGCAACTCGTTCTTCATCTATCAATCAGAAAACGCTGACAGCCTTGCATCATGCTGCCGTCTGCGTAACGAGTTGTCGGACAACACATTCAGCTACTCGCTCGGCGCTGGTGGCGTATCGACAGGCTCAGTGAACGTCATCACCCTGAACATGAACCGTCTGGTTCAACAGGGTCGCGATTTGAGAACAGAAATCTGGAAAATCATCAAATATCAGGTTGCTTACCGCAAGATTATCGAGCAATATGTTGAGGCAGGTCTGCTTCCGGTTTACTCGGCTGGCTTCATCTCACTCAACAAGCAGTTCTCGACAATCGGTATCAACGGAATGGTTGAAGCAGCAGAAAGCCAAGGTATTTCGGCAAAGAACACCAAAGAGTACAAAGATTTCGTGGCCAAACATCTGAAAGTGATTTTCGAGGTGAACAAAGAGGCCAAGAAAAAGTACGGCTGCATGTTCAACACCGAGTTTGTGCCAGCTGAGAACCTCGGCGTGAAGAACGCAATGTGGGACAAGAAAGACGGTCTGTACGTTCCGCGCGACTGCTACAACTCGTACTTCTACCCGGTTGAGGACCCGACAATCAACATCCTCGACAAAATCAGCCTGCACGGCCGCGACATCATACAGTATCTGGACGGCGGCTCGGCTCTGCACCTGAATCTTGAGGAGGCACCATCGAAAGAAGGCTTTATGCGTCTGCTCGAGGCTACTGCCAAAGCTGGTTGCAACTACTTCTGCTTCAACATCAAAATCACCATCTGCAACGAGTGCAAATACATTGATAAACGCACCCTGCAGAAGTGCAGCAAATGCGGCTCGACCGACATTGACTACGGAACCCGCGTTATCGGCTATCTGAAACGTGTGTCGAACTTCAGCTCGGCCCGCCAGATGGAGCACAGCCTGCGCTACTATCACAAATCGATGCTGAACCGCACCATTGATGACAATGTTTGCGAGCAGCAGAAACAAACTGCCAACGAGACTGTTAAAGAGACAGTTGCGGCAGAGAAGATGGCATCTGCAGAGGCTTAAAAAATTAGGTTAGATAATAAGTTTATTGAAGCCGCGAATCCGAAAGGGTTTGCGGCTTTTTTTATTGATTTAAAACACGGCTGTGAAAGCGAATCCGAAACTGTGGTTGTCGGAATTGTAGGTGGGGACGATGCTCATCTCGGTCGATTGGTCCCAATGCAGGATGCGGCGCTCAAGCGGGAGCACCCAATAGGCGATGTTGGCCGCCAGAATGCCAAAACCTGCGCCGCCAATCACGTCGTTCAGCCAGTGGCGGTCGTTGTACGTCCGCATGAAGCCAATGCCGCTTGCAAATACGTAAGCACCTGCACCCCAGGCGTTTCCGTATTCCTTGCGAATCATCTCGGCACCCACAAAAGCCATGGCCGTGTGCCCCGACGGGAACGAGTTGCGGCCGTTGGTATCGGGGCGTTTCTCGTTCACAAAATGCTTGGTGACCGACACTATTGTTTGCATTGTGACATAGCCAGTGGCCGACACCACCAGCCGTTCGCGGAACGGATGACGCGCTGGCACGCCAACAAACCCGAGCCCAACGTTCGAGGCGATGGGCAGATACTGAACATGGTCGTCGATGTGGAAACGGTGGTTGCCGCGCCAGTCGTAGAGATTGTCGCGCCAGTCGTTTTTCAGGTCAACAAACCAGTCGTTTGAGACGCCAATGGAGCCAACCGTGATGAGTACTGCAGGAGCGATAAGTTGCTGCGGACGGAATTGGCAGGGAGTGTCGTCGATGGCGGGAACGCTGTCGCGAAAAGAGGCCGCTGATGGTTGCGAAAGCGCTGTACACAGCACGCACACGGCAACGCCGCGGAGCAGATTGGCTGCCCGCCCGTGAGTGTGGTGCTGTTGGTTTGCGTTCATATCGGTAACGGTGTTTCGCATGGCCGCAAAATTGCTAAAAAAAACGAGTTTTCTCCGTCAAAAATCAAGACAATCTCACCCTCAATCCTTCATATTTGCTAGCCACTAAGTATAAATACCACCTTTTTTTAGGCATAAAATGGCTATCGCGTCTGCCTATTAACCCCTACTTTTGCAGCGTTAATAGGTGGGTATGGGCAAACTTTACGACCAATTGATGGAAGATGTGCGTTTTGTCGAGGGACTGAACGCCTGTATGAACTGCGGAATGTGCACGGGCGTGTGCCCTGCCGCCGAGTTCTACGACTACGACCCGCGCCGCATTGTGGACGAGGTGCAGAAGAAAGACGAGGCCGTGATTGAGGCCCTTCTGAAATCGGAGACCATTTGGTACTGCGGGCAGTGTATGAGTTGCAAAACCCGCTGTCCGCGCGGAAACACGCCTGGATTCGTCATTCAGGCGCTGCGCAAACTGTCGGTCAAACTGGGCTACTTCACCTGCTCGGAGAAGGGCCGTCAGCAGTTTGCAATCAAGCGCACCGTGGGGCAGAGCATTCTGGAGCGCGGCTACTGCGTCTATCCCGACATTGTGACACCGTGGATGCACCCCGAACAGGGCCCCAACTGGGAGAATATCTACAACAACACCGAAGAGTTTATGCAGAATCTGGGCATTCCGTACAAGAAAGAAGGCCCTGGACCGCTGCGCAAAATCGACCAAAAGAACCTTGACGAACTCAAGAAAATCTTCGACGTGACGGGCGGCACAGAGATGTACGACTGCATTGAAAAATATTCGGCCGAAAAGGCCAAAGAGATGGGCGTCGATTTTGAGAACGGCGACTATCTGAATATGGTTTTCAAAACAAATTCCGACTACGATGAGTGAACAATGCGTTGCAAAACAGAACTTGTGGGCTAAATATCAAAAAGATATAGCCGACGACCACTACTACTACTGTCGGAGTTGTATCCGTCAGACGTTCTTCCCCGCTTCGGAGAAGGCCTATCTGAACATTATGCGCGACAAGTTGGGCAAGGACCTTTTCGACGACCCCAACCACACTACCTGCACGGGCATTGCCTATCACTCTGACCTTGTGCCGATGCAGACCACCGAAACCGTCATTGCGCGGCACTTTGCGCTGATGACGGAGGCTGGATACGAGAATATGGCCATTTCGTGCGTCACGTCGTTCGGACTCTACACCGAACTGCTGCACACCTGGGAGGAGTTCCCCGAAGAGGAGGCTCGGGTGCGCCAATATCTTTGGGACGCCACCCGCCGCGAGTTCAAGAAACCGAAAAACATTGCCCACACGTCGGACACTATCTATAAATTCCGCAACGAGATTGCCGCGCAAATGGTTCACCCACTGGTGAATGTGAAGACTGGCGAGCCGCTCAAGGTGGTTGACCACATTGGCTGCCACTATGCAAAGATGTTCCCCACGAAGGGCGTTGGCGGAGCGGAGTTCCCGCGCGTGCTCACAGGAATGGTTGATGCGTGGGGCGGCACCCCGATTGACTACCCCGAACGCCGCCACTGCTGCGGTTTCGGCTTCCGCAACTATCTGGTGATGGCCAACCGCGGATATTCAATCGCCAACTCGAAGAAGAAATTTGAGTCGATGGCGCCATACAACCCCGATTTCATTGTTGCCAACTGCCCTGGCTGCGCAATGTTCCTTGACCGCTGGCAATATACAATCCAACAGATGGAAGGCACCACATACGGACCTGACGGACAAGGCATTCCGTCGCTCACCTACGAGGAAATGGCTGGTCTTGTGCTGGGCTACGACCCGTGGGAGTTGGGCCTGCAGATGCACCAAATTGACGTGGAGCCACTGCTCGACAAGATGGGAATCGAATATGTGCCAAAAAATCAGTGGCGCGGCAAAAAACAGTGATGATTATGCAACAGAAAAACATAGCAATAATTGGTGGCGGACCTGCTGGAATTGAGGCAGCGGCAAGCCTTGCGGGGCTTGGGCACCACGTGTGGCTAATCGAGAAGGACAGTGAACTTGGCGGCCATTTAAGGCAGATGTACAATCTCTTCCCCGACAAGCGCCCCGCCAACGAGGTTCTGCAGGAGATGCTCTCGCACGTCAAAAATGCCAATATCGATATTCTAACCGAAACGCAAGTGACTGATTGCAAACAGATTGACAATCGCTTTGCGCTGAAAACCGACAAAGGCCAAACGCTTGAGGCCGACGCCGTGCTGATGGCCACTGGCTACCGCCTGTTCGATGCCGCTCGCAAGGAGGAGTACGGCTACGGAATCTATCCTGGCGTGATAAACAGTTTCGAACTCGAGGCGATGCTGAAAAACAACGCTCTCAAGAACGTGAAAGGCGAAGTGCCGCGGCGAGTGATTCTGCTGCACTGCATTGGCTCGCGCGACGAAAAGGTCGGAAATCACTATTGCTCAAAGGTTTGCTGCGTGACGGCTGTGAAACAGGCAATCGAAATCAAACGCCGCCACCCCGAAACCGAGGTTTTCTGCTTCTATATGGACATTCGAATGTTCGGGCCTTACTATGAGGAACTTTACCGCGAGGCGCAGGAGAAATGGAAAGTGACGTTTGTGCGCGGAAAGATTTCGGAGGCGGCAGCCAATCTCGACGGCGAGATTCAGATAAAAGCCGAAGACACTCTCATTGGCAAGCCCCTGCATATGCGCACCGACCTTCTGGTGCTGATGTGCGGAATGGAGGCCGACACCGACGAGCCCGTCGCCAAACAACTTGGCATTGAGCGCGGCGCAAACCGATTCTTCCGCTCGGCCGACAACTACACGCGCTACAACAGCACCAACCTGCCTGGCGTGTTCACCGCTGGCGCCTGCACCGCCCCAATGAACATTATCGACACCATTGCCAACGCCCGAGCCGCGGCGATTTCGATACACAATTATTTAGAAGGTAGGAGTTAGGAGTTAGAAATTACGAATTCAGAATGCAGAATTCAGAATTCAGAATAAATTGAAAATTTAAAACCATACCAACTATGACCACCAACATTTTCAAATCCGCTATCGCCGCTTTGGCACTTTTGGTTGCTTTCAACTCGTGTAAAGAGGAAAAAACGAAATTCCACATTGAAGTTGCCTGCGACCCCGAACAAGGGACCATTACTGGTGGTGGTGAGTATGAGGAAGGAGAAAAAGCAACTTTAACTGCAATTGCCAATCCTGGGTATTATTTCGCAAGGTGGGTTGGCGACTATAAGTCTGAAGATAGCGTTTTAACAATCACAGTAACAGCCAATAAGTCACTTTCTGCAATATTCGGAAAAATTGAAAGTAGTGAATATGGAAGCGTTAAAATAACAATTTCGGAAGGCGGCACTTATTATCTTTATGAGGCAATCCCTAATGAGAATTGTTATTTTGTAAAATGGAGCGACGGTTCTTATGAACTATCCAAAAAAGTAGATGTTTCTGCGGGAGAAAACTTGACTGCGACATTCAAACCATACCCTGAAGGTTCAATCCACGCATTGTTTTTTGTTAGTCCAACCAAGCGTGTGATTTTCTCAAAAGGCTATCTGCAATTTAATCCTTCATTGGGTACTCACACACGAGCCGACGGAACAACAGCACCTGGCACCTGGCGTTTTGCTGAAAATCAAACCAATATGATTAATAGCGATTTAAATGTTAGCGCCACATACGATGGTTGGATTGATGATTTTGCGTGGGGAACAAGTGGATGGAGTGGAAGCGGCGCCACTTATTATCGGCCATACGATGGATACAATTCTGATGATATCTCTGAAATTCCCGATTCTGTTGGTAAACTCTACGGACCACAAGGAGAATATGATTTGACGGGCGATTATGCCTATGCCGACTGGGGAGTTTATAATCCAATATCAAATGGTGGTGACAAACCAGGTATGTGGCGGACATTAACAAGAGATGAATTCAAATCTTTCTTGTGCACATACTATATTGAAAAGTATTTTAGGTGTTTAAATGGTTTTGTTTTTTATAGTGGCGACTATCCTTTAAAAGATAACGAAGTAATTAATACCCCAAATGATTTGTCTAAATATAATAACTTGTTGTATTTTGAAACTTTAAAAGAACATTGGATAGCGAACTACTCTGACGAATTTTCAGCGAAGGCTGTAGGAATTAGCGATATGTTGAATTCCAATATGGGTTGGTCTTATAAACGATTTTCTCGTTTACCTGTCCGTTTAGTTATGGATGTTGAGGAATAAAAAACTAAACTTCTAAACTCTAAACTTCTAAACATTAAGAAATGTGGGGCTTTAAGATAGCAAAATCGCAGAGTATCAACTACGACCGCAACGACAAGGAGATAATGCGGACGGTCTTGGACAACGAGCCGTCGCTGCGCGTTTGTATGGCCTGCGGCGGTTGCACGTCGACCTGCTCGGCGGGGAACCTGCTGCCCACATTCAACATACGCCGCCTTAACACACTGCTGCAACGCGGCGAGTACACGCAACTGCGCAACGAACTCAACAACTGTATGCTGTGCGGCAAATGCACGCTCGTCTGCCCGCGCGGCGTCAATATCCGCAACATTGTTCTTAACACACGCGAAGCCTTGATGAAATATGAATCCGACACCATTTGACATATTCGTGCTGCCGTTCACCGTCGGAATGAGCCTGCTATTTGCCTATCTCATACTGAAATACGCAAGTTGGATTTGGTATTTCGACCGCGACGACAAACTCAAAATCCTTCGCGGACTGTTCAGCCTGAAATCGCTCAAGGCCGCAAAGGAGATATTTCTCGAGAGCCTGATTCACCGCAAGATGTTCTTGGTAAACAAGCGGTTAGGCTATATGCATATGAGCCTGGCCTTTGGCTGGTTTCTGCTCATAGTCATTGGCGCCGTCGAGGGGCACACCTATATGGGTGGCGCCGCGCCGTTCTATTTTCCCATTTTCTTCGTCTATTTCGTGCCCGACGACGAGTCGTTCTTCTTCGCCCGCGGCTTTGTGCAACTGATGGACGCCGCGCTGCTGCTCGTTCTCTCGGGCGTGGTGGTGGCCATTGTCAAGCGGTTCTACAAGCGCATTGTGGGGATGAAAAGCACCACCCAACTGCGCTTGCGCGATAAGATGGTGCTCTACTCGCTGTGGCTCATTTTCCCGTTGAGGCTTTTGGCCGAAAGCGCCACCTGCGGCCTGCACGGCTCGGGCGGCTTCCTGACCTATCCCGTAGGCCAACTGATGGCCGCCACATTGCCGCTCAAGGCGATGGAGTACCCGCTCTGGTGGGTCTACTCAATCGACCTTTGCCTGTTCTTCATTGGGCTGCCCTTCAGCCGATATATGCACATTCCAACCGAGATGGTGCTTATCTTCTTCCGCAACTGGGGCATACGCCTGAAGCCCGACAATCCGATACTCGAGGAGGTGATGGTGCTCTCGTGCCCGCGCTGCGGCGTTTGTATCGACCGCTGCCAACTCAACACCGCCGTGGGCAACCACGATACGCAGGCCGTCTATTTCCTGCAGCGAATCCGCAACAGCGAGGAACATTCGGCGCAGGCCAAAAACTGCCTGATGTGCGGCCGATGCGAGTCAGTCTGCCCTGTCGGGATAGATTTGAACGCAATCCGCCTGCGCCACCGTCAGAACTTCACGCCCGAAACCTTTGTGCCGCAATACAATAACGCTGAAGCGCGAAAGGTCGATGTGGTCTTTTTCACTGGCTGTATGGGCCATTTGGTGCCGAAAACAAAGGACGCTATGGTGAAGATTCTCAACGCTTCGGGCGACAACTACTGGTTTATGGACGCCGACGGAGGCGTATGCTGCGGCCGCCCGATGAAACTTGCGGGACAGACCGCCGCCGCCGAAAAACTGATGGCCAAAAACCGTCAGTCGATTATCGACAGCGGAGCCCGCACGCTTGTGACGTCGTGCCCAATCTGCTACAAGGTTTTCCGCGAGGATTACAATCTCGATATTGAGATTCTGCACCACACCGAATATATCAAACGCCTGATTGACAGTGGAAAAATCAAGGTCGGCAAACTCAATACCGCCGTGGCCTATCACGACCCCTGCGAACTCGGTCGCGGTGCGGGAATCTACGCCGAACCGCGTGCCGTGCTCGACGCCGTTGCCACTCTCACACCCGTTCCCGACGAGTGCAAAAACTCGCTCTGCTGCGGCGGCAGTCTGGCCAACCTGACGCTGCCTTCGGCCGACAAAATGCGCATTGCCCAACAAACAATGACAAGCCTTACCACCAACCACCCTGACGTGGTTGCCACCGCCTGTCCGCTCTGCAAAAAAACTCTCAACCGCACCCAAATGGCACCCGTCGCCGACGTGGCCGAACTGGTGGCGGAAGCGATGAAGGAGTAGTGATTCTTCAAAAATCCTTGACAGACTTAGGCAAATCGGTTATAAAGACAATAAAAAAGCCGCTCCTGATGGGAGCGGCTTTATATTTGGCCAATTGTGAGTTTATTTTTCTCGTCGGCTTGTGCCTATTTCAGCCTTTCTGCCACCACATTCCAATTCACAAGGTTCCAGAAGTCGGCAACGTAATCGGCTCTACGGTTTTGGTAATCAATGTAATAGGCATGTTCCCAAACATCAATCACAAACAGCGGGTTCAAACCGTTCCGCAGAGGGCAATTGGCATTAGTCTCTTTGGTTATCAGCAGTTTACCATTGGCATCCTGTGAAAGCCAAGCCCAGCCTGAGCCGAAAAGTGTGGTTGCCGCCTGTGCAAACTGTGTTTTAAACTCCTCAAAGCTGCCGAACGCGGCGTTGATAGCCTCAGCCAAGCGGCCTTGCGGCTTGTTGTCGGCAGTGGCGGGTTGCAACTGCATGAAATAGAAAGTGTGGTTAAAAATCTGTCCTGCATTATTGAAAACAGGGCCGTCAGGAGCCTCACGGACAATATCTTCAACGCTCTTGCCGGCAAATGCGGTTCCTTCGATGAGTTTTGCAAGCGTGTTCACATAGCCTTGCAGATGTTTTCCGTAGTGAAAATCAATAGTTTTGTTGCTGATGACAGGTGCCAGCGCATCGGGTGCATACGGCAGTGTCGGCATTTTAATTTCCATAAAATAAAGGTTTAAAGTGTTTTACAATTACAATTAACCACCATACCAGCCTTTGTCAGGTTGTGTATGGTGGTTCAAAAGTTGTGTTCCCCGGCTTATTTGTATGTGGGGATGCCAAACAAATGTTCGGTGTCAGTAAAATATTGTGTTGCAGTTAATTGTGGATAGTTTAGCAAGGCCGATATTATATCGTGGTGCTCGGCACGGATTGGAATCATCTCTTTTTCGATTTTTTCGGCTGCGGGAATCTGTTCGTCCATGCGAATCTTCATGGCTTCGAGAACGGCCTTGCGCTGGATTGGCGCAATCTCAGTGTAGTATTTCAAAGCCGCCGATTTGTATGCTTCGCCCTGGTTTTCAAGGTCTTTGGCATATTTGGCGTATATTGTTTTGCATTGGTTGTCGGCATCGGCAAAAATTCCTTCAACTTTCTTTCCAATGGCATCCCACTCGTCAATCAGCGGTTGGAGTGGCTCCAGATACTCGCCAGCGTCGGCGGCTTGCTCCAGAAGGGCGGCCTCAGCCTGCCCTTGTTTGTAGTGGGCTTCAAGATAAGCTTGTTGTTCTTCTTCTGACATTTCCGACAGTTTGTCAATCTCCTCGCGGGTCAAGCCAGTCATCATTTCGGCCTGCTTGTAGGCTGTCTCCATTACTTGTGCGCTGTCGGCATTGGCGTACGAGAATGTCATTGCCTGAATTGCGAGAGTGGTTGATTTGGTCTTGAACGACATAACAGGGCTTGCCATTAGCCTGATTGTCTGTTCGTTAAGTTCAGCCGATTTGTAGTTTGCCAGTTGCTGAACCGTTGGAACGGCAGGCAGTTGCTTCATAATATCGATAATCGATTGAGGTTTAACAGGCTCTTGCGATTGGGCCTGCGACTGCGACTGTGATTGCGAAGGCTCGCTCGACAAACCTTTTTCAATCTCTTTGTCGATTGCATCGGAGGCCTTGTCCGAAATTCTGTCGGTTGCTTTCTCAATCGTTTTTTCGGTGGTTTTCTTTGCAGCTTTGCTTGCAGCTTGTTTCAGCATGCTGCTGCCAAGTTGCGCATTGGCTGTAAAAGCGCATGCGGCAATGCAGATAGCAGATAGTAATATCTTCTTCATTGTTCAGTGATTTAATGATTACAATTCCAAAGATATATATTTTTATTATTGCTGATATATTGAAAGATAGATTATTGCGTTTACTGTCGATTAAAAAACATTGAGCGCTCAATCCTTCTCCACATCCAAATCCATCACAATCTCCTCCTCGGTTTCGGGGGTTGATTCGGAGCGGTAGAGTTTAATGTAGAGCAGCAGCGCGGTCATAAAGTAAACGCCAGCCTGCACCCAGAGGGCAATGTACTCGGTTTTGACGTCGGGCAGGAGGGCGCCAGAGTTGGTCATCCGCACGAAGCCGTTTATTCCAAAGGTTGACGGGAAAATGTAAGACACATATTTCCAGAATGTTGGAATGCTGCAAGCAGGCCACGAAATGCCCGAAATGAACAGCAGCGGCACCGATATGAAGACGAACAGCAAGAAGCACGATTCGCGGTCGTTGACAAATGTCGACAGGCTGATTGCGAAGAACACCGAGGCCAGCAGGAACGGAATGGTGAACATCGCCAAATCGAAGAAGTTCCACAACTGGTTGAAGCCGAACAATTTCGGCACAATGCACAGAACGTAGAACGAAATCAGGCAATAGAAAATGAAGTAGGCGAGCCCCTTGCCTGTAAGCACATCGATTGGGCTGCCGTAGTGCTCTGACAGTTGCAGGTGCTTGTGGCGGCGGCGTTCACGCTCGGTTCCAGCCATCATTGTTATGCCCAAAACCAGTGTCTGCTGAAGCAGCAGCATCAGCACGGCTGGAAGTATGAATGTTGAAAAGCCGTTTTGCGAGTTGAACATCGGAACGTAATCATACTCAATTGGTTGTACGGCCACTTCCTTCTCGCGGTCGCTCAAGCCCGACAGCCGCACGGCCTTAATCTCTTTGTTCATATCGAGCGAGACCTCGGTGCAGGCGCTCAAGAGCGATTTGTAGTAGAGCAGGCCGCTCATATCGGCGTAAATGCTAACCTGCGTCTGCCGACCTTCGGCAATGTCTTTGTTGAAATCGGCTGGAATCCAGATAACGCCGTAAGCGTTGTGGTTCTTAATCTGCAACTTAGCCGACTCAATATCGCTGCAGTGGTCAATAATCTGAACATCGGGCGAGGCATCGACATTGCGGATAAACTCGCGGCTCAAGGCCGAATGACTGTCATCGACAACCACCGCTGGCACTTCTCTAACCACCTCTCTACTATATAGATACATATAAAGAAGAGGGTAGAGGAACGGCACTACCAGGAAGAAAACCAGCACGCCATCGTCAACGATAAACTTGCGGGTTTCGACGTTCCAAACATTTATGACATTCTTTATAAAACTCATAGTCAGTGGGTTATGGAAGATATTCGTAATTCAGCATCGAGTGTTTGAGTCGGTGCATATTGGTCAACGGCAACAGAATGAATATCAGCAATATGGCATAGTATTGCGCCGAATATTGCAGCGACCATCCGTTGAGCGCCTGGTCGACGTAAATCAGAAAATAGTACCGCAGCGGAAACATCGCCGAAAGGCTCTGAATGGCTGGCGGCATTGCCATCACGGGGAACGAGAAGCCGCAGATTGGGAACGACAGCACGCCCCACAGCGTGGCAAGGCTCAGCGACCACCGCAGCGACGGTATCAGTCCGCAAATGAACAGCGCCAGATTCTGCGACGCCAGCACAAACATCAGTCCCAACAACAGCATATGCCACATAGCGCCGTTGAGCGGGAAGTTGAGCAGTTTGTAGAGGTAAATCTGCGCGAAGACTATCATCAGTGTGAAAATGACGGTGTGCGGCAGCAGTTTGCCAAAGAGCGCAAGCCAGGTGCGGCCGCCCGCGAGTTCAATCCATTGGCGGCCAGTGCCGTCTTTCAGTTCGGTTTGAACCGCGAAAATGGTCACAAGGAAAATCATCAGCATCAGCACGGCAGGAAGCAGTGTATTGCTCAGATAGACAGAGTAGTTAAGCCACGGATTGCTGATTGCGTGAGTGTCGATTTTGATTGGTTGCAGAAAGGCCATCGCCTGGTCATCGGTGTAGCCGCGGGCGAGTAGCGAGGTGCGTCCAGCGGCACCAGCAGCCAGTTCGGCCATCATCTTCATATCGCGATAGACCAGCGACGCGGGAATCAGGTACGAGGCGTTGGTGTAGAACGATATGCGCGGCTGCTCGCTGCGGTTGGCCTTGCGAGTGGTGCCTTCGGGAATGTAGAAGAATCCGTAGATTTTTCCTTCCTGCATTGCCTTTCGCGCCTCGGCGAAGTTCGAGTATTGGTGCACAATCTCGGTCTGCTGGAAAGCGTCGAGGTTGCGCAGAATCGACCGCGAGGTGGCAGTGTTGTCGGCATCGACAGCGGCCACGGGAATGTTTTGCGGCAGACCGTCGCTCATCAGTGTTGTGAAGAAAATGAAGCAGATAAGCGGTGCGCCGACCATACTCATCCAGTATATCGGCCGCGAAGCCAGCCGCCGCATTTCACGTCGCAACAACAACAGCAATCGTATTCTCTTTTTTGAGCCCATTTCTTTAAAGTTGAGAAGGTGAGAGGTAAGTGTTTAGTTTAATGTTTAACAGGTTTAACGGGTTTAAAGTTTAGCGATTCGCTGTTTTCTAAACCCTCTTAACCTTTTAAATCAATTCCCTTATGCCTTGTGCCTTATGCCTCTTTAACTAATTACTTATCACTTGCAACTTGTCACTTGTAACTATTTCTCAATCAACACCGACATTCCAGGTCGCAAGCCTTCAACCTTTTCGGTTGGCACGGCGCGAACCTCGAACGTCTTGAGGTCGTACTGGCCTGTGGCTTTGGTGGCCTTCCAGGTGGCGTACGAGCCGATATCTTTCATATAGTTGATTTTCAGATTGATATTGCGGTCAAGTGCGGGAACGTAACCTGTAATTTCTGCGTCCATTTTCAGGTCACGAAGAAGGTCCTCGCGCACGTTGAATGTTGCCCAAAGGTCGTCGATAACGGCAATGTTCATAATGGGTGCGCCTGTGCCCACGAGTTCGCCCGTCATTGGGAAAATCTCGCTCACCTCGCCGTCGATTGAGGCGGTGAGGATTGTCTCGTCGATATAGGCGTTCACCTCAGCCACAACGCCCTCAGCCTGACGCACTTGCGCGGCGACCATTGCCTTGGTCTCGCTCTCGGCGCCGTTTTGAGCCATTGTGTATTGTGCGTGAGCGGCTTTCTCGGTGGCCACGGCAGCATCGTACTGAGCTTTGGTCTCGTCGCGTTTCTGCTCGCTCACAACGCCCTCATTGTAAAGATTTTCGACACGCTTGTACGATTTTTCCATAATCTCGAGTCCTGCTTTGGCCTTCTGCCACAACTCGTATGCACCTTGAATTTCCTCTTGGCGAGCGCCTTTTTGAGCCTTGGCGTTCTGTGCCGAAGCAGCAGTCTTAACAGCCTTTGCCTGAGCAAGTTTTGCTTCAATATCGGGTGCCTCGAGAATCGCCAGAGTATCGCCAGCCTTCACACGTTGGCCTTCGCGTACGCGGATTTCCAGAATGCGCCCAGGCACCTTGCTCGACACGCGGTATTCGTTCACTTCGGCCTGTCCCTGAATGAATTCGGTCTCTTTCTGGTGGAAGATGACGATGCCGATAATGCACACTATCGCAATGACCGAGCCCAGGGCTACCAGCGATAGGATGATGTTTTTTTCTTGTTTATTGATTTCCATAACTTTAAGTATTTATTGATTAATTGATTTTCTGATTTATTGAATTTTCCAAATTCTTCATTCTGAATTCTAAATTCTACATTCTGAATTATTTAAGTTGTCCTGTCGCTTGCCGCAGATAAACTATCGCCATAATCTTGTCGATTTTAGCGTCGATTTCTTCGGAATGGGCTTGCAGCCAAGCAGTTTGAGCCTCGAGCACGCTTGTCGATGCCAGATAACCTTCTTTGAAACCGATGTTGGCCATTCTCAGGTTCTCTTCGGCATTTTCCATATTGCCCGACGCCAGTTCGAGCCGCGAGTCAGCCTCTTTGATACGTTGCTCATATTGAGTTACTTGCAGCGTTATCTTGTTGCGGGCCTCGTCCAATTGGTACTGCGCGATTCGCGCTTCGGCTTTGGCTTTGTTCACCTTGTTCATACCCTCGCCGAAGTGGTAGATTGGAATTCGTGCCACAACGCCAAAACTCAGCATATCGCCAAACTTGTTCTGGAACCCGTTCTGCGCCGACGGATTTGTAAGCGTGTAACTGCCTAACAATGCTACAGTTGGCAGGTAATCGGCACGTACAATCGATACTTTCTGATTGTACATTTCAGATGCCAACCGCAGGCTTTTCAACTCAACGCGATTCTCATCGATTTCCTCTTGTGTGTAAATAACGGTGTCGGCAGGAACTGTCAGATTTTCATTGGTTTCGTCGGCAAGAGTAATGTCGGTGTGAAGGTCCATTCCGCAAAGTTGGCAGAGCAGCATTTTCGACAAAGCCAGTCCGTTGCGGGCTTTCACCAACTTCATTTCGCCATCGTTAAGTTTCACTTTTACAGAGAATTGGTCGGCTTGAGTGGCAAGACCCTCGCCGCGCATCTTCTCGACATCGGCATTCAGTTTGCGCAGAAGTTCGACGTATTTCTCGGTGAGTTTCAATTTGTTGGCTATCGACACAATCTGCCAGTAAGCTTCATCGACGCTTACCATCACTTTCTGATCCTCGCCCGACATTTGGGCTTCGGCCAACTCTTTGGCATAAGCCGTAACCTTGTTGTAGGCGCGGATTTTGCCGCCAGCGTAGAGTGGCTCTTCAACTGTCACAGCACCCACATAAATGTTGGCAATGTCCATTTCGAACTCGCTAGCGAGGTTTGAGCCAATCTCGTTGAGCGCTGTGGCTATTTCACCATTCTGGAGTTTTCCTATCATTTGTTGCACTGCTGGGCTGTTCTGGATTAAATTTGCGAGCGCAGGGTCTTGCATAAGTCCAGGCAAGCGGCTGCCGATTGAAGTCACCATATTCGTACCCAAATTTGTCAGCGCAGCCGACTGGTCGTCGCTAATGAGCGAGATGTTCTCGCTATTGTGTAGGTAAGCGCCTGTGGCTGAAATCTTTGGCAGATAGTTGGCAAAGGCGGCCTTTTTCTCGTACTCGGCAGCGCTTAACTTCTCATGCGCGATTTTCGACTGTTGATTGTTTTTGAGAGCCATGTCGCGGCACTCTTGAAGAGTTAGTGCCGATTGGCCTAAAGCAATGTTTGTCAGGCAAATCAGCACAAGCGGTGTCAAAATTTTAACTCTAATATTCATATCTCGTTCTTATTTGCTGCAAAAATATGGTGGCCAATTCGGATAGTGGTTACGTATTTGTAGTAAGAATTGGTCAAAAGGTCGAAAAAATCGGCTTAATAAATTAAAATATGAAATATTTGTGCTTTATTTGTCGAAAAAATAGACAAAACGAGTGATACATAATAAGTATGAAGAATAAGGAAACTCACATTACGCCGTCAGTCATCACCAGCATGCTCACCTCGGGCACCAATATTTCAATTGGCGACGATTTTGTTGTATCGCGGCAGCGGAACCTTAACAACATTTCGGCGTTCAGCCATCCGCTGCGCATAAATTGCTATATGGCAGTGTTTTGCAGCAGCGGCAGCATCTCGTGTATGCTGAATATGAACGAGTACACGCTGAGCCGCGGAATGCTTATGGTCATCACGCCAGGCAACATTGTGCGCATCACCTCGCCCGATTTGGAGCAGGCCTTGAGCAACGCAAGTTTCACGTTTATAGCCGTTTCGGTCGATTACATCTCGAATGCGAGCGTCGATTTCAACTCGCTTTTCTCCGAGGCTCTGGCGCTGCTGCAGAATCCGTGTATCAAGATAACTGACAGCGAGATACGCCTGCTTTCAAACTATGTCGACCTGATTTACAAAATCACTGGCTCAACGGCCAAATATGTGCGCGAGAGCGTGGGGGCGGTTATGTCGTCGGTGTTTTACCAGTTTGCCAGTTACGTCGACGATTATCTGCGCGACGAGAACATCCGCGCCGCCGCCTTGCCCGACAACACGCGCCAGCGCCGAATGTTCGAGGCGTTTATGAAACTAGTGAAAGACAATCACAATACCGAGCGAATGGTTGGCTTTTATGCTGATAAACTGTGCGTTACGCCGAAATATCTGTCGAAAGTCGTGCGTGAGGTAAGCGGCCGCTCGGCTCCAGAGTGGATTGACGGATTTGTGATTATGTCGGCAAAATCGATGTTGAGGTTTTCCGATATGACTATCAAGGAGATATCAATTGAACTGAACTTCCCGAACCAGTCGTTTTTCTCGAAATTCTTCAAGAGCCAGACGGGGTTGACGCCGAATCAATATAGGGCGGTGTGACGTTCAACTTCGCCCTTTCAGCGCTTCGTCTTCGTCGGCAGTGTCATCTTTCATAAGCGGTAGGCTGGCGCTTTTCCGTACAGCCCAAATGCGAATCAGTATCACTGATGATGCGCTCAAAATCTCGCACATGGCATTGCCCATGCCAGTTTTTTGACAAATGAAGAAGATGAAACCGCCTAATATACAAGCGGTTGCGTAAACATCCTTGCGGAAGATGAGCGGCACCTCGTTAATCAGCGTGTCGCGTAGAATGCCGCCAGCGGCGCCCGTCAGCGTACCCATGATGATGTTCACCCAAATTGGGAAGCCTGCCGCAAGACTCTTTTCGAATCCCACGACAGTGAACAGTCCAAGCCCGATGGCATCGAACAGGAACATTGTGGTGTTCATTTTAATGAGTTGCTTGCCGAAAATTATCACTACCAGCAGAGCAACCCCCGTGACAATCAGATAGGAGGGCTGAAGCATCCAAAAAGGCGTAACACCGAGCAGAAGGTCGCGGAGGGTGCCGCCGCCCACAGCCGTCACCAGGCCCACAACGTATGCTCCAAACCAGTCGAATTTCTTCGCCGCCGCCATACGGATGCCGCTTATCGCGAAAGCGAAAGTTCCGATGTAGTCAATTAGGGTGGTGAAAGTCATGGGGTTAGGTGTTTGGGATTGGGTGTTAGGTGTTGGAATTTAATTGCAAGTTATGAATTACGAATTACGAGCGATGCTGCATTAAACTTTACTCATTACTCATTAATCAATAATAATTGCTTCAGGCTCTATCTTAATGCCGAACTCGTTAGCCACGGAGTTTTGCACGTGTCGAGCCACGGCGACAATGTCTTTGCCTGTGGCGCCACCCAGATTGACAAGCACCAGTGCCTGATTGGTGTGCACGCCAGCCGTTTTGGCTGCGTTGGTGTAGCCTTTCAGCCCGCAGTGGTCAATCATCCAGCCAGCGGCAATCTTCACGCGGCCTTCGCCTGCGGGGTAAGTCACCATGTCGGGGTATTGCGCTATCAGCATTTCGGCTTCTTCGGCGCCCACAGTTGGGTTTTTGAAGAAACTGCCCACATTGCCCAGTACTTTCGGGTCGGGTAGTTTGCTGTTGCGGATATTGATAATTGCCTGACGGATAGTGCGTAACGATGGCCCGCCCAGTTTCTCAATCTCGCCGCTCAAACTGCCGTAGTGTGTCACAAATTGCGGCTTTTTCGATAGCCGATAAACCACAGAATCAACCAGATACTTGTCTTTCAACTCGTGTTTGAACACGCTGTCGCGATAGCCGAACTTGCAGTCGGCGTTGCTCAAGGTTGACAGCGAGCCATCGGAGAGGCTCACAACGTTCACGCTTTCAATGGCGTCTTTGGCTTCACGGCCGTACGCGCCAATGTTCTGCACAGGCGATGCGCCAACCGTTCCTGGAATCAGCGACAGGTTCTCAATTCCGCCCAGATTGTGCTCAACAGCCCATTCCACAAGGCTGTCCCACACGGTTCCCGCGCCAGCCTTCACAAGACAGTAGTCGTCGGTTTCGCTTTCAATGCTGATGCCAGAATTGGCAGGATGGATTATCATGCCATCGAAATTGTTGACAAACAAGATGTTGCAGCCACCGCCAAGAATCAGAATCCGCTTGTTGGTCAAGTCTCCGTTCTGGCTGATGAGTTGCCGAATGTCGTCGGGTGAATTGTAGATGCAAAGTTGTTCGGCCGTCACATCTAACCCAAACGAATTCAAATCTTTAAGTCTCGCGTTTTCAATAATCTGTAGCATGTCCGCTGTTTTGGGCAAAGGTAATCGGCGCGCGTTGATTGCCGACAGCAATTTATCAACAGAAAAGAAACAATGATGTGTCCGACAATGCGATAGAGTTATTGCTTCTGTATGGTTTGATCAAATATTTCCTTGAATTGCACGGCTTGGGTTTGTCGTGTGAATTGTTCCTTCAGTCGGACATTCTGATGCGTGAAACCATTTTGCTGCCACTCGTGGAATTTACTCATAATAAAGCCTTTAACTTCTTCAACATTGCGGCCTGCAATTCCTGAATTTGTTTCGGCAATGGCAGCGGCAAGGCAACTCTCGTCGCTGCGGACGCACAAAATTGGTCTTTCGCAGCCCAGGGCTTCGAAAAATTTTGTGGTCATGATTCCGTGCGGGCCTTTCGGTGTCGACAAGTTGGTCAGAACCAGTACTATCGAACTGTTATTCAGCACTTCGGGCATTCGCTCGGCTGATATTGTCGGACTGATTTCGGTATAAGCCGTCAAGTCATATTTTGCCGTCAACTCGTTGATTTGACGCATACTTTCATTATCCACAAACCATTTGATTTTTAGCGCTTTGGCAAACTCTCCGTTTTTGCACAAGTCTTGAACCGCCTCAAAAAGCAGAATCGGATTCCGCAAACTCAAATCCAATATCCGACCAGTGTAAGTGATTGTGAAATAGTCTGTTTTGGTTTCTTTATATCGGTAATCCTCGTCATCGTAGCCGTTGTACACAAGGCGGACATTGTTGTGGAAATTCGATAGTGTTTCAACATGCCACGGCGAAATGGTAGTCACGCATTGGGCCGATTTCATTATTCGATTGCGGCGCCAAATGTTCAGCCACTGCAAACGGAAAAAATGCCTAATTCGGTGTAAACCAATAGGTTTTGCCTCCTGTTCCTTGATGTCTCGTAAATCGATGCAAAGCGGGATGTTGAAATGCTGTGCAAGTTTTTTGCCGCAGAGGAGCGGGAATATGTAGTAACTTGTGCAGAAAACCATGTCGAAATGGTTGTCTTTTAGCGTTTTAACTGCAAGTTTGTATAGTTTGCGGTCTTTGCGCGAAAACAGATAGTCGCCAATGGCTTGAAGGTTGCAAATCAGTGGATTAGTCGATGTGAGCGTAAATTTGTGCAAATTGAAATTAGGCCGCTCAAAACTAACGGGCCAGGAGTGGTGGCCAGACGTTTCGGCAACAACCGTCACGTTGTAGTCGGCGTCGAGGAATTTGCACAGGTAGCCAATCCTTGGGGCAAAATCAGGCGGAAAGGCGTCGCACACTATCAATAGTTTCCGTTGCATAGTATCTCGATGATTTTTTGTGCGCTATCGCCTGAACCATAATCGGTTATCGCCTGTTTGGCGAATGGCGAGTTTATGGCCGTTTTGATTTTTTCGGCATCGGTTCCCACAATCTTGTTCCAGCCTGCGGTCACGGTTTCAACCCATTCGGTCTCTTCGCGCAGTGTCACGCATGGCGTTTGATGGAAGTATGCCTCTTTCTGAATGCCGCCCGAATCGGTCAGAATCAGTTTTGCGCTTTTTTCCAACATAATCATATCCAAGTAATTGGCTGGTTCAATGATTTTTATCGCGGTGTTACCGAATGCTTGCGCTTTCAGACACGCATCACTGTCAATCACATTTCGCGTGCGTGGATGCAGCGGCAGAACGATTGGCGTTTCGGTTGTTGCAATGTCGGAAAGTGCTGAAAATATTTCTGTTAGTTTCTCAATGTTTGTATTTTCTGCGCGGTGGATTGTCGCCAGATAAAATCCTTTGTCCTGAAGGTTTAGTTGTGTAAGAATGTCCGATTTTCTGCTGGCAATGCCTGCAAACATGAGCGCGGCGTCGTACATCACGTCACCAACCAAAAAAACATTTTTTTCACGGCCTTCGTTGGCAAGATTTTCGACGGCAGTGTGTGTGGGGCAGAACAACCACTCGGCCCGTCGGTCGGTTTCAATGCGGTTGTGCTCCTCGGGCATGGCGTTGTTGAAACTGCGCAGCCCCGCCTCGATGTGAGCGACTGGAATTTGCAGATTTTCAGCGGCTAACGCGCCAGCAAGAGTTGAATAGGTGTCGCCGTAAAGCAGCACGCAATCAAACTTTTCACTTCTCACTGTTGCAATGATTTCTTCCGACATCGGTTCGGGCATCATGGCGCTGCAGTTAAGTTGCCAAGCGGGTTTCGGAATCGCAAGGTCGTCGAAGAATATCTGGCTCATATTGTGGTCGTAATGCTGGCCTGTGTGCAGAATCAGTTCGTCGATGCGGCAGCCTCCGCTTTTGTTGTGCGCATTTATGGCGCGGCTGACGGCTGCGGCTTTGATGAATTGTGGCCTTGCCCCGATGATAGTGAGAATCCTCATCTTGCCAATTCTTTTATGATATTGGTATATAACGATTTATGATAGCACCCGTCTAATTCTGAAAAAACGGTGTTGTGCCACAAAAGTACCACTTCGCCGTTATGTTTTTTTATCTGATTCAGCAGCCCTACAATTTTTTCTTCGGCTTCGGCTTCCGACAAATTCATGTATTCCTGATTGCTGAACGTGCAGTCCATAGCCGTGAGCGGATGCAATGTTAGATTTGTAACTTCAAGATTTTCAGGATTTATCCAGCGCACAGCACGCGATGTCCCCAAACGGAAACCAGCCGTGTCGGCGTAACCCATTGTGAAATCGTTGGTTATTCCTGCTGATAGAAGTTCTTTATAATCAAATGGTTGTGTGGTTCGAAGAAAGTGCCATCTGCTGGCGGTTACAGTCATCCCCAAACTTTGCTCCAATTTTGCCTTCTCCATCTTGATGTATTCCAGATGGTTAGCCGAATTGTAACTGGTATGCAGACCGAGTTTACAGTTGTTTTTCTTCAGCAGTTGCGAAAGTTTTTTGAAGTCTTTTCCGTTCAGATTGTAGCCAGGATAGTCGGCAGCGGCTTGGGCAACAGCCGATTTTATAAAGTAAATTTGTTGAGCGTCAGCCACTTTGCAGTCTTGTTCCAAAATCCAGGGGAATGTGAACGCAGGGTCGTTCTCCAAACTGAAAACCGATTTTACAGTTCGGCATAATCCTTTCGGCGACAATAAATTACGCTTTATGCCGCCTAAAAAACCGCGCAAATGCCGATAGTTGGTCAGAAAATCAATGTCGTGTGTCAGCCAGATGCTATTGAAGGCTTTTGGCGGAAACTTGACTTCGCAACCTGCATCCGACAGGCATTTCAGCAGAATGTCGCCATATTCGTCAACAATCGGTCGGTTGATGAAATTTGCGCGGTACGGCAGCGATTTTTTCCCCATGTAGCGGCCGTGTGCGTCGCGGTTGTCGGCTGGATGGATGAATTCCTCGTATCGCGCAAGCAGAAAAAAAGCGCTTGCAACCAAGTCGGCATGGATAACGATGATGTTGCCTTGTCTTTTGATTTCAGGAGTGCCGAATAGGATAGGGGTGCCGTCAATTTCTTTGAGTGGCAGTTGCGGCTCCGAGCCCGTGGTTCCGTAGGTTTCAGCATTGAAAAATCCAGATGGCACGATGGCAACGCTATAGTTCGGAAACAGCGTCTCGTCGTTTGTGTAGCCCACGCGCGTTGCCAAATGGGTGTTCCCTTTCAGCAGAAAATCAATAATATATTTTACCGCGGCTTCCATATCTGCAAAATAAAACAAAAACGGCCAATGTTGAACATTGACCGTTTCTGTGATATTTCAACTTGCGTTATTGCTTGATGATAGTCTTTGACTGGTTGCCGAGTTTGACAAAGTACATTCCGTCGGCATACTCGCTGATGTCGATGCGGGTAACACCTTCGATGGTTTCAACCTTCACAAGTTTGCCAGTTGAGTTGAAGATGCGTACTTCTTGTGCCTCGTCGCCAGCATTGACAAAGAATGCTCCATTTGACGGGTTCGGGTACACTTCGAAGATAGCGGCAGTCTCGTTGATGGCAACATCGTCGTCTTTCTTGAGAACGGTCAGTGTGCCATTCTTTTTGTCAAACTCGTAATTGTTAGATATGCAACCCAAAATCATAATCTCGTAGGTGCCTGCTTCGTCGGTTGATGCGTCGCATTTTGCTTGAAGAGCATACTCTAAATTGCTTTCGTTTTCACCTAATACAAATCCGTTGCATGATATAGTAAACGTTGGCAATTCATCTCCTTGATTTATTGTTACATCAGCAACTGAAACAGTCAGAACCGCTTTGTTGACAGTCAGCATAACAGTATCATTGACAGCATTCATAGTAGAATCGTCAGGAATGAATGTTGCAATTAGTTCGTACGTGCCGGCATTCAATGTATCGCCAATAGCCAGACTGCGAGTTGTGTAAATAGTGTCAGCCTCGGGTTCATTTCCGGTAAATACTGTTTCAGGAATGTAGGCGATTGGTCGGATTTCAATCTTCACAGCTGCGTAACTGAATTTACCCTCAACATTTGCGGTCGCATTCAGAATTGTTGAATCGATGAGTGTGCCGTATGTTATTGTGTCAACAGCAGGAACCCAAGTGATGACTGGCACGATAACAGTATCGTTGTGCGGCAGAGTGTCGTTGTGCGGCACAGTGTCAATTGGAATAAGAGCGGTATCGTTTTTCGCCAGAATCACTAACAAACCATTCACATGTACAAAGTTGTAGTTCTTGGCCTCGCCACCCGAAACCACAATCTCGAATGAGCCAACCGAGTCGGTCGAAGCGCTGCAAGTGGCTGTAGGAGCAGTGGTCAGGCTGGCTGCGTTGTCGTTGCCAACAAAACCTTTGTAGTTGATTTCAAACTTCGGCATCGTATCGCCTTTCACGATGGTGTCGTTAGCGGCAGTAGCTGTCAGCTCGGCTTTGGCCACTTTGACAATTCTTTCAATTGTGGTGTCGTTGCCGTTGACGGGCGACAGAGTTGCAATGACTTTGTATTCACCAGCATCCAGAATGCTGTCGGCTGCCAGTGAGTAGGTTATTTTACCATCGATTTTAGATACAGCGTTGAATGTCTCGCCCACAGGAGTGCCGTAAACAATCTCGCTTGGTACCCAAACAATTGCAGCAGCAGTGTCAATCGTTGTTGTGGTGTCGTTAGCAGCGGCGGTAACGTTGATGAATACCGAGTCGCTGACACTGTTATAGCTTTCGGCATCAGCCGGAGTAAACAATACAGTGAGTTTCTGGTGCTCGCCAACTTCCAAAACAGAGTTTTTGTCAGGAGTGTAAGCAAAGGTTCCATCAACATTGGCCTTCGCGTTCAGCTGTGCATCAGTTAAAGCTGTCCCGACGGTGATGTCCTCCGGTGTGTTCCAAGTGATTACCGGATTGGCTTTCACCACATTGATTTCAACAGAAGCCGTTGCATTCTCGTAATTTTCGGCATCAGTAGGAGTGAAGGTGGCTGTAATCTTCAGCGAACCAACTTTCAGAACTGAATCAGCTGTCGGTTCATATTTGAATGTTCCATCAACATTTGCCTTTGCATTCAAAACATCGTCGTTGAGAGCAGTTCCAAAGGCAATTTCCTCCTTCGGATTCCATTCGATTGTCGGGGTGGCTTTCAAAACAGTGAGTTCTGCAGTTCCCACAACAGGATTGAACAGTTCGGTATTTTCGGGTGTGAACGTCACATTGATGTTTTGTGTTCCTGCATGCAGAGTTGAGAGATTGTCGAACGCAAACGAACCTTTCACTTCTTCACCGTTGTACGAAGCTTCTGCGTTGTCAAGGCTCAACATCTCAGCAACTGAAGCACCATAAGTGACACTTTGCGGAGTCCATGTGATGACAGGATAAGCCTTTGTGACATTCAGTTTTTTAGTTGTCGCAGCAGCTGTTTTGTAATTCTTGTTTTCGAACGATACGCTAACCTCAACCTCGCCAACAGCATTGAGTTCAGGAATGACGTATGTGAAATTGCCCTCAAGCACATTACCTTTCGCGTCTTTCGCCACAGCATTCTTCACATTGTTTTCAATCTCTTCTTCCGATGCGCCCCAAGCAACTTCTCCCAGCTCCCATGTGATGACAGGCTCAGCTTGGTTGACGAGGATGGTTTTGGTCATTGTCCACTCACTGTAATTTGGTGATTGTTCAAGAGTGGCGGTAATTTCATGAGTTCCAGCATCAAGAAGTGCATTTGTAGCATTGGTGCCATCAGCTAAGGTGTAGTCGATACTACCTTCACCTTTTTCTATTGAGGCGTTCAGTTGTTTTGTCCACAATTTGGTACCATAAGTAATCGGCTCAATGTCGTCCCATGTTACAACTGGAGTGGCTTTGGTGACATTGATTTTCACCAAAGCTGAAGCCGAAGTGTAATTCTTGCTTGTCGGAGTGAAGGTTACCGAAATCGTTTGGTTATTACCTACAGTAGGAATTGCGCCATCAGCATCTTTGCCTTTGTAAGTATAGGCGTAAGTGCCAGCGACAACTTCGTTGTTATATTTAGCCTCAGCCTTCAATTGTGTTTCAGTTGAAAGGGCGGTTCCAACGGTGATGTCGGCTGGTGTGCCCCAAGTGATTTCTGGGGTGGCTTGTGAAACGGTAATAGTTCTTTCGGCTGAAACGCCATTAACTGTTACAGATACAATTTGCTTACCCGCATTGAGTTCCTCGGGAATAGTGTATACTAAACCGCTTAAAGTTGCTCCACCTTGTGTTGCGGTAGCATTTTTGATTTTGGTTTGAATTTCTTCTTCAGAAGCGCCATAGGTGAAACCTTGCGGAGTCCAATCGAACACAATAGGATTTTCTACAACTTCAATTGAAACGCTTTTTTGTGCCCCCATATAGTCCTCTGATTCGTCAATTGTAGCCCAGAGCGGATGTATACCTATTGAAAGCACTGCACCAAGAGCAGGGGTATTGCCAGCTTTGTCAAGTGAGTATTTGATTGTTCCAGCTGATGCAGGAGAAACAGATGCATTCAATTGAGTTTCCGACAGAGCTGTACCATTAGCGATGTCATCAGGCTTACTCCATGTGATTGTCGGAATAGCCTTTACTGCTAAATCGACTTCTTTGAAGGCTTCGGCATAGTTGCTGTTTTCTGCAGAAGGCATAAACGTCGCTCTCAACTTATATTTTCCAACAGGCAACACATCACCAACTTCGATAGATGTTGTATCTTCATTGTAAACTTTTTGGTATGAGATGGTTCCTCCAATGGCACAGAACGCTCCAAGTTGAAGATTAGAGATGGCAGTTCCTTCAGCAATAGCTTTTGGTTGAGTCCACGAAATTGAGACGGGTATCGGGTCAACAGTGATTGTTTTTTCTATTGGAAGAGTTGAAATCTCATAGTTTGTGCTCTCAAAACCAATTAATTTAACTGTTTGTTCGCCAGCGTTAAGTGCAGGTATATCGTATGTGAAAGTACCATCAATGACCTTGTCTCCATCTTTGGCAACGGCACACATGATTTTACTATTGTTGTCAGCATTTCCATAGGGGTACGATTTGTCTTCGGGTCTCCAGGTAAATGCTGGAACTTCTTTTTTGGAAACAAGCAGATGGGCACTTGTTGACGTTGTCAACCAAGAACTGCCTGCATTTGGAATATATGTGGCTGAAATGTTATAAGAACCTGCGTTTAAGGTGGTTCCTTCTGTCACACTATACTCAATCCTACCTTCAGAGAGAACTTCAGCAGGAGATATTGTAGCTTTTTGTTCTTCTGATAGAGTAAACGAATTTCCATATTCAATTACGCCGAGGTCAGTAACCCAGCTGATTGTTGGTGTAGTTCCCTCCACATGCTTGATTGCCATTGCAATTTTTTTGCTTGCGTTGCCTTTTGAAACTGTAAGCTCAACATTCTCTGGATCTTCATTTGGGTTGGATAGATATGCGGTTCCGTTTATGAACGAAACAAACGAAGGCTTGTTGCAAACCCAATTCACAGTATTTCCTGTGACATATGTGAATGCAGTTTCAACTCCGTCTACGTCATCTGGCTCATTCAGAATCACGGGCGTTGCCGCAACAATCATATAGTCAGAATTTTCTAGAGCTTTTATCATTGGGTACATTCCATCGGTGAATGTCCATTTTTCTGTACCTAAAGCACTTTGCAATTCGGTACCAAGCATGTCAGATGTGTTGTATCCACTTTTTGAGCTCATCTGCGAGTCGTTGTGGCATCCTGCTGGAACGGATGTTACTTTGCCAATATTGAGGCAAGAGTCGATTTCGCCAGAAGAAGCTATTGCGTTGCTTGCAATTCCTGCATTGAAGCAATTGTAAACCGAATAGCCAGATTCAATACTTCCTGCGATACCACCGCCAGCATTAATTGTACCTAAATTCAAACAATTTGAAACATTTGTTTTAGTCGAAGCTCCAACAATACCTCCTATAGGTGATGCTCCTTCAATGTCCCCCGTGTTTATGCAGTTGTTTATTTCGCAATCAGCTGAAGGTTTCATTGCTGTACCAACAATACCGCCGGCAGTAGATTTGGCTTTTATTTTACCATAATTCTTGCAATTGATAATTGTGCACTTACCACTTGTTGATGATAGTGCGCCGCAAATACCGCCAACATAGAGACCAGGATAGGTAGCGGTAGTACCTTCTGAGCAGTCTATTGTTCCAAAGTTTTCGCAATTGTCAAATGTGGTTTCCATATTGCTTGTTGCCATAATACCACCACAATACTGCCCGCCGGTAACATTACCATTGTTTGTGCAATTAATAAGCTCTGAAAAACCTTTGTCAACGCCAACCATTCCACCAGCATAAGAATTGTTCCAACCGACATTTACTGTGCAGTTTGAAGTACAATTTTCTAACGTTTCTTTGAATGTACTTCCACAAATACCACCAACAAAAGATTCTCCACTGACATTGCCATATATGGTCAAATTTTCAATTTTACCATACGAGGCGAGACTAAACAAACCTCCGACATTAACAGAACCATTTGTGTTAATATTCTTTATAGTATTGTTGTTACCATTGTAGTTGCCTTTAAATGAATTGTGTATGCCAATAGATTCAGTCCATGATTCCAATATTATATGGGAAGTCTGTTTGAAATATATACCTTTAAAACCGTCATAGTTGGCACATTTTTTATACGAGCCATAGTTGTTCACTGCATCACGCAATTCTTTTAGGTCTGCTTCGTTAGCAACAGGTAGCGGATTATCAATTGAGCCAATAGGTGTTGCGTTGATTTTGTTTGTTTTCAAATACACTTTTTTAGTATAGCTTCCTTTTGTAGCTGTTAGAACAACGGCTGTCGAAAAATTTATTGTCGCAATACTATCTTTACTGATTGATAGATATGAACTTTCTCCACTTTCCCAAGACACACTATTTTTTGTGGAAACAACAAAGTCCTCTGTCACATTGTCTGCTTTGTCGGTGTCATTATGAAATTTGACAGGTGTGGCAGCCAGAATTATTGCATTATTCATATAACTGAATTTTGAAGTATTACCGACTTGTATCTTCAATCGAGGATATAAGCCATCCTCAAAATACCACTTCTCACCCAAAGCAGATTCAAGTTCTCCACTAATCATTGCAGATGTGGCTTTCCCCTCAATCTTTTCTGAATCATCTGTGTCTGTTTCAATTATGCCAGTTTGAGTGGTTACACCAAGTGATGCGTTTATTTGGTTGTCATAATAGCAGTTTTTTAAAATGGCTTTAGAACCATTGTTAAATCCCACTAAATTTCCACATGTATAGCGCATGCCAAACACTTGTCCTACATTTACACAGCGTGTAATAGATACAGTATTTTTGTTGCAATGCCCTAGTATGCCACCTGTAAAATTGAAACCTGATATAAGACCATAGTTAATACAATCTGTTATTGTTGTGTTCTCTGCCCATCCGCACACACCGGCATTACGCTCATTTTTACTATATACAGTGGCATTGTTTGTGCAGCATGATATTTCTGATTTATTACCTGACACACCATTTGCTCCACCACAAACGCCAGCAGTATACCCACTTCCTTGAACAAAGCCGCTTGCAATAGTAATGTTTTGTAATTTAGCACTTTTTATGTAACCAAATAAACCCACATAATTTTGGTTTAGATTGTTGTAATACAAATTACTGATAACATATCCATTTCCATCATATGAACCTGTAAATTGTGTTGTGCCATCGCCAATAGGAGTCCAAGGTTTATTGTTTAAATCAATATCATCGGTTTGCTCGTAGCTGTCTCCCCAGTGCGATGGGTTTGCTGCAATCCAAGCCAAATTCTCTGCTTTGGCAATTTGATACTTGCCTCCAACTATGGTGGGTTCTTCTGTGTCGGAACCATTCCATTGTGCCATCAATGTTGATGACAAAAATGTCGCAATTGCTAAAAGTGTAAATCTGCGTTTCATAGTGCGATTATTTAAAGGTTATTAAATTCTATTTTGTTATGTTTCTATACAATACAATTTGTTGTATGTTCCCAAACACTCTTTTATACATATATTCGATGTTAAAGTTACATTATACCACTATATAAAAAAGCATTTGTTGACAAATTGTTGTATTTTGTTTACGAAGTGGACTGGTGACAGAGCCTTAAATCTTCGTGTCCTCCATTACCTCT
Organism: Salinivirgaceae bacterium; assembly: GCA_017645945.1. GTDB lineage: Bacteria > Bacteroidota > Bacteroidia > Bacteroidales > SZUA-534 > RUG13583. Next base: position 176,778 of record JAGCNL010000031.1, on the reverse strand, counting down.
GCGCTCTCTGTGTAGCATCTTCAATCAACTCATCCCATTGTCTCATTATCAATTCCTTATCAAACCGTTTAACTTCTTCCACACCGTTGGCAGATAATCGTTGTCGCAACTCCTTATCTTCAATTAGTGTTTGCAGTTTGGCAGCCAGGTCATTAATGTTACCATTTCTAGCTAGGAGGCCGCTGACACCATCAGTAATAATCTCGTTTGGTCCGGTTTTGCAGTCGAACGCCGCACAAGCGCAACCTTGGCTCATGGCTTCGATAAGGCTGTTCGGGAATCCTTCATTACGCGATGATAGGACATATATGCTTTTGGTTTGAAGTATTTTGTCAATTTCATAAGTCCAACCTAAAAAATCAACTTGATTTTCAAGTCCTATGGATTTTACCATGTTGCTTATGTAATTACAATCGTTTGTGCCGATAAATTGTAATTTCCAGTTAGGGTGCGATGGCGCGATTTTAGCCCATGCTTGAATTAGCAAGTCAAAGCCTTTTACATGCCATCGGTGTTGTGAACTTATAGTGACAATTGTATTTTCACGTTTATTATAGTTGGTGATTGTTGGGAACACTAGTGGGTTGTAAATTAATGTTTTATTCTTCAGCCATTTTGCATAATCATAATCGCATTTAGATACGAGGACAACTCTATTCGCGAGCCTATATAGAATGTGGCGTGTGAAGGTGTGAAAAAGCGACTGCCGCCTTTGAATCGTTGTCCTTTCCGATACAATTAGTTTTTTTCTGCAAAATACATTTGATATTATAACGAACCTGTTAAGTTCAACTATAAAAGATATTATCAAGTCAGGCTGGATTTTTTTAATTGTTTCTCGACTTTTTATAATTCTATTGAGTTGATATGGTCTTATTCGTTTTCCGCAAGATAGGTCAATAAGTTTTATTTTATCGTTTATAGGATAGGATTTCTCTTTGGTGTCGAATACGGCGGCTGTTACATTATGTTTTTCACATAGATGATTCAAGAGAATAGAAGCGACACGTTCGCCACCGCCATTATATAGTTTACTTATGAATACAAGTATTTTCATTTTGCTGTAACTTCATCAATCAAGTCATCCCATTTGGTAAAAAAAACGTTTTTGTCAAATTGTTTTACTTTTTCAATTGCACCAGATGATAACTTGTGACGCAGATTCTTATTTTCAATCAGTATTTGTATTTTTTCCGCAATGTCAACATCATTCCCGTTTTGGATAATCAGTCCGTCAATGCCGTCGGTTATTATTTCTTTTATGCCGCCTTCACAATTTGAACCAATACAGGCACATCCTTGACTCATGGCCTCGATGAGACTGTTGGGGCAACCTTCGAATCGTGAAGCCAACACAAAAATACTTTTTGTGCGCAGCACTTCTGCAATATCGTTGTTCCAGCCTTTCCATAATAGTCTTTCGTGATGTTGACTAATAGCTATTGGTAGTTGAGTGTCGTTTTTCCGCCCGTATATTTCCAAATTCCAATCAGGATTTTGAGATGCAATTCTTGTCCATGCTTTTACAAGTAGGTCAAGACCTTTGTTATACCATCTGTCAGTTGGGGCTATAGTTATTATGGTATTCTGCCTATTATCATAGTTTGGGTATGGCTCGAATATGGCTGGATTGTAAATGGTAGTGCTTTTTTGTGATAGACCGAATCTAATACGGTCAGCTTCTGTTACAAAAACTATTTCGTCGGCTAAAGGATATACAATTCGTCGTAGAAGTCTGACAAATCTCGATTGTACACGGTTTAGAGTGTTGCGTTCAGAAATGATGATTTTTTTTCGGAGGAATAAGCTCGATATTATTACATATATGTTGATGGGTGTTAGGAATGAAATAATAATGTCAGGCGACTCCTTTTTTATCTCTTTTCTGATAGTACCGACGCGTTTAATCAATCGTATTATTCTACATCTGCCGTTGGTGGATATTTTATGTGTTGGGATACGGTCGCTTAATTGATATGATTTTTCCTTGTCATCGAAAATCACTGCACAAACATTATGATTGTTGCATAAATGATTCGTCAGAATTGTTGCGACACGTTCGGCTCCGCCACCATATAATTTATTAATAAAAAACAGAATTTTCATTGCTCATGTGCTTTCTCAATAACACCTTCTATAATCCAATCACATATGTTTATATTGTCGCATTTGTGCCATTGCATATCGTTGCTCCAATAACCTTTATGCCCTTTGTTTTTATTGTCACGGCAATAACAGATTTCTGTTATTATGGGTTTGCCGTTATTGTCATGTAAGAAATCGAATGCAACACTTTGCATTTGTAACTTTTGATTTGTTTCAAATGCCATTTTAATGCAATTCTCATCAATTTGATCTTTGTCGTAAATTAGGATTCCACTTCCAGATGCGCGAAAATCGTTTTTTCTGTTCATTCTTTTTAATGCAATAGCCTTGTTGTTAACGATAAATACTCGAATATCGAATTCGTTATTTGGTATGAAATCTTGAAAATATGCATACCCTATTTCATTAGGGTGAAAGCGGAAGAATTCATTAGGGCAGATATGTAATAGCCACATTTTGATTAACCCTAAAAGGTTTCTAATGGATACCAATCCTTGTTTGTATTTTAGGAGCTGCTCTTTTATTCGTCCAAGGTAACGGAATGTTTTAATGCCCCTTCCAAAGGCTTTGTTTATTGTGCGTTTTGCTTGCTTGTATGATTTTATTAATTGAACATTTGATGCACTCGCCCCGATTTTCAATTTGAAAACTTTAGGAAAAGATGTGCTCTTAATCCATTCAACGGCCTCGTTTCGAGTATAAAATATGTATGTCGGAACAAATGGAGCACCAATAGCCGTCAATAGATATTTCTGACTAATCTTGTCATCGAATTGCCAACAAGTATTATAGTCTGGATAGGTGATTTTGCCCATTTGTTTTTCAATCACATAAATTAATTGTTTTGCTAATAAATTGTCTTTATGGATGCAGTGATGAAAATGCCACATAAAAGCATCACAATCAGTTACTTGCTCTATAATATCATTGGCGTATGCATCAACAATCTTGTATTGGATATTGTGCGTTTGGCAGTATTTTATCCAATGCTCACTATAAGAGTTTGCCCGATGATGAATGGCGATTTTCATGTCAATTATGCTAACGTCAGCTCTTTATTTGAGGTTGCCATTTTAGTTTGTTTATTGTATAACGCGTACAATATTAACGGATATGCGCATAGGATTGAAGAGTAAACAAAACGAGGTGTGCCAGATGTTACAAGGCAAGTTATTACTAAAACATTGGATAATACAAGAACGTATGGCAAATATGCATTTTTATTGTGAGGCTTTTTTCTAATAGTTAGGCATAGAGAGAATATTATAAACAGTAAGCCTTCCCCAACATCTATCATTATATTTTTCAAATATGTACGTTGAAGGATTTGCACATACCCATTCATTATTCTTGAAATCCATTGTGGGCCAGTATAATTGACTTGTAAATGTTTTTTGCTCATAAAATTGAATGTATTTGAAATACGCCATATACCCGATGTGATATAAACTTCACTTTTTATTGCTAAAACAGGATTTGTATAAGTCATCTGCAACCATGTTTTTAGTATTGAGTCCCAGTTTTGAGCAACGTAAGTATCATTATATCCATTTTGTGCTTTTTTAAAATTGTAGAAACTGTATTTGTCGTAATATTTCTTCCAATTCTCAAGTCTGTTGATGTTGCTCATTATTTCCTTCTCGTGTTCCAATACGATACCGTTATTGTTGTAAATGTAAGAAATGGTATTGAGTGGGTGGTTTAGTGGAACACCAATAATCTCTGACGCTTGCCAACTCTCCCCTCCACCTAATTTATTTAAAATAGGAGCAACCATTATTTTAGACAAGGTAAGTACAACGCAGAGAATCACCAATAATTTTCTGTTAGTTTTATAAACAACGATCAATGGAATGGTCATCATTATAAAGTTGGCAATGCCGTTATGTCTGAAGAAAACAACGCCCAAGCACATAAGACAAAACAAGATTTTGTTTTTAGTGTTTTTAAGCCATTCACCATTGGTGATGATAATCTCTATTAGAAACATTGTGCCTATCATTAGGCAATAAGAGAAAGGAACGTCTTTCAGTAGCGTTGTCGCCATTTTAAGAAAAGTCGGATTGATTAGAATATAAGTTAAAAGTACTATGGTTTGTGTTTGATTTAAGAAGTATTTTCGACTGAAGTAACAAAAGTATATCAATATTACAGAAATGAACAGACACTGAAAAATGGCGCACGATGTATAACTATTCCAAATAATAGTGGGTATTTTAAAAAAAATGAGAGTATGTAATAGGGGATGTGTGTCGTTGTATTGGCCAGATATTGTTTGTTGGTATTGACTTATTGCGTCATTGTGCATAGTTGCTGGATAGTTCCATAAAATCGAGATTGTGCAGGCAATGAATATCAGCAATGCATAAACCGATAACTCTTTTTTTTTGAAGCTCCCGTATTTCGATAGTTGTATATTATTTGATTTTTTGAAAACAAACTTAAAAATGCAGAACGTAGTGGATGCAATAAAAATGCAAATAGGTAATGAATAATCTTTAACTCTTTGAAAACACGAGGACATATTTATAGAACAAAACGCATTTAAGGAACAGTATATGGATAAAATGAGGCAAAGTGCATTGTCTAAAGTGAACAGTTGTTGTATTCTTGAAAGGAAATTTCTTTTATTGCTCATGGTATTCCCAGCGAAGAATTTCTATTAACATTTTTTACAAAGCAAACAATAAATTTGTTAAGTAGGCTGTGTTGTTAGGAACATTTATTGTCGTAATTTGTTTATGGTCGATTTTACCGTATTATCCCATATTTGTTTGATTATATCACGTTCTTTTTTCATGGCGAATAGAAACCCCAAGTAGACCGTTATGCAAACAACCATAGATACCAATTGTAAAAGTGTAGTGTTGCATATAGTTGATATTGAGTGTGTGATAGCTATCATAAGTCCGCAGCCAATAAGTTCGGGCAATATGTTGCCAATGATTTTGAATGGGGAAAGGCGGATGAGTATGAAAATGGTTGCTGTATGAAGAATAAGCATCCATAATTTTGTTATAGTTCGTGTAAAAAACATTGTTTGAACCCCATGTTCTGAAGATATCAAAATTGAAGGAATTGCAACACAAACGTATATCAATGAAAGAATAACAGAAATATGAGGCTTGTTAATAGCAATATATGTGTTGCCACAAAATCGATTGATAATGAGACTGAATGAGTGAATTAATCCCCAAATGCCAATAAGGGGTGCTGCTTCGGTCCATTGACTGCCTAACAGAATCTTTGTGATTAAGTCGCTGTATAGAAAAATCGTAAAGCCGATGGGTAAAAGAATCACACTTATATATTTCTGCATTTTCAGAAACGTTTGTTTTAATTGCGGAATGTCATTTTGCAATTTTGAATATGTGGGTAGCAGAAGGGGAATATAGCTTTTTGAAATGATACCAAGTATGTTGGTTGAAGTGTTGATTGATGTTTTATATATTCCTAATGTGTGCTGATTGAATTTTCTTCCAGCAATAAACAAGTCTAAATAATTGTTTGTCCAACTCAATATGTGGTCAATAATTATCCAAGCACAAAACCCAAACATTTCCTTCAACCGCCTAAAACTGTAATAAAACGATGGTTTCCAATCGGAGTATAATGTGAGTGTTAGGGCGGCAACCAATCCTTGTATTAGACTGCTTATTATCAATGCCCAATAACTTCGTAGCCAGAAGGCGAGGGGGGTGGTGATGAAGAATGTTATGCCTAATCCTATCATTCTGACAATGAACGGAATCCTGAAATTTAAGTTCCGTTTGTAGATGGCGCTTTGTATGCTGGAGAATGCAGCAATTGGAATGGCGGCGCAGGCTACAACAATGGCGGTTTCAAGGCCAGGGCTGCCGACAAGGCTTGCTATAGGGTAGCGGAAGACGATTATAATTCCCCAGATTATCAGGCTCATTACCAAGTTGGTCCAGAAGGCGACGTTTATACTTTTGTTGCGGTCGTCGTCATCAGTGAAATCGTGTTGGATAATGTATTTCTGAAACCCTGCATCGGTAAAAAGTTCGGCAAACGATATGATGATAGTTGTGGTGGCCACGGCGCCGTATGCTTCAGGTGTCAGCAGGCGGGCCAGAATCATTCCCGCTATGGGCGAGACCAACTTTGATGCTATCTCCGTCAGGGCCGACCATTTGGTGGCGGTTACAACCTTTGATTCTAAACTGTTCATACTCTAATGACCGAGGAGCGTTTGCTTTTTTTTGCAAAACAAGCAATAAAATCGGTCAACTTCTAACAGATGTTGCAAAATGTCAGCATTGGATTCTTGTTGGTGTTTCGGCACAAAAAAAGCCGGAGAACACTCCGGCTTTTTATTTGTCAGTGAAGACTGATTATTCCATAGCAGCTTTTACGGCTGCAAAGTTGTCGAAAGTCTGGCCTTCCGAAATAATTACTTGCCATTCACCGTTTTCGTCATCCTTGCCGTATTCGCCAAGCACCTTCACATTGCTGCCGCAGTTTGTGTAGGTGTCGCCGCTGATGCTCAGACCGGCTATTTCGTTGGCATGTTCAATGCTGATTCCTGCACCGTCGGTCTCGCTGAACGTGCAGTTTTCCATAGTCAGTTTCACATTGCTGTAGATTGGCAGGATTGCGGCATTCTCGTCGCCCTTGCCACCATTCTTGAAATCGACATATTTCATTACTGAAGCCGACTTTGTTGATTTGTAGTCGATTGGTTCCCAATACGATTTCTGATTTTCGTAGCCGCTAATCTCAATGTGCTTGTCGGCAGTTCCTTCGGCAACCAAAGTAACGTCTTCGTAAATTGCAAGACCTGCATCACCTGTCATTTTGATAACTGCTCCAGCCTCAATAGTCAGAGTTGACGAGCCTCCAACGCGGTAAGGTGAAAGCATCAGATACGGAATGCCAAGATTTTTCAGAGTGGCTGATTGGTCAATTTCAAAATGACCGTTTGACATTGCAATAACATTTTCGGTGTTCGATGCGTCGAATGTATTATTGGCGGTCAAACCGAATGCAGATGTTTGATATTCAGCGAAAACTGGATACTTCTTGCAGTTCTTAATTGTGTTGTTCTCAAAGGCGGCAAGTGTTGCTTGATCGCCATACATGCCGAGACCATATTTCCCCGAGCCGTCAATGGTGCAATTCTTAATTGAAACTGAACCTAATATGGCCACCACATTGTCGCCCGAGCCGCCATTTTTGAAGGTTACGTATTCCCAAACATTGTCAGTGCGTTTTGAACTAACTGAGATTTCAGCCCACGCGCCAACATTCTGGTTGTTGGCAGGACCAGTGAAAATGATTGGCTTTGTGGCTGTTCCCACCATTTTCAGGCCAGCGTTTTCGCCAACCTCGATGCCTCCATTTGTGCCTGTGAACATAATGGTCACGCCCGAATCAACGGTTACAAGAGCATTGCCGTCAAGGTAGATTTCGCCGTCAACAATGTAATCCACAGGCAGACCAAGGTCTTTCCAAGTGGTGTTCTCGTTGATGGTTCCGCTCAGGGTGATTGACTGCGGGTCGCTTGTGCCGCCTCCGCCAGGGTTGCCGCCATTGCCTTCGGCAAAGTAGGCAATCAGCGACTCGTTTTTGGTAACAACCAGTTTGAGCGGATTGTCGGTAAGTTCGTTGCTCCATTTCACAAAGTGGTAACCTTCGTTCGCCGTTGCGGCAAGAACAATTTCGGTTCCTTCGTCAAACTCGCCGCCGCCCACAACAACGCCCCATTCAGGGTTGTTGGCCGTTACGGTCACGGTTAACTTCTCGTCTTTGTCTTTTTTGCAGCCCGTAAACAATACTGCTGCGCCAAGCATCATAATGCCTGTGGTTTTCAATAAATTCTTCATAGTTTGTTCTTTTTATGGATTCTATTGATTAAATAATTTCCGCCGCAAGCAGAGGAATCCGTCAATGTTGCGGCAGAATATGTGTGTAAATCTTTGATGTTGAATGGATTGGTGCAAACGCACAAAAGGCGGTACAGACATATAGCCTGATCGCCTTTAAAGGTTGCTGACAAATGGCTGCAACAATTATTCGCCCGATTCTGGATTGTCCAAAATAGGGGGGGGGTAAATTGTTGATTGTCAGCCAAATACAACATTGTTGTAATGTTCCTTTTCCTTTAAAATAAAAGCAAATATAGTTATTTTTCTATTTGTTATGCTTCTTTTTTTTACAAATTGGCCGAGGGTGAATGTGCGCTGTTAGTTTTTCCGTCGAATCGGGCTGTGTGGAACTTGTGGTTGATATTTTGCGCTGAATCAGCGTGTTGTGCTGCCTTGGCAAAGATGAATCGCGCTAATTTATAGATAAATGGTCGAATTTTAGGCCGCCGTTTGGGCGGAGATGCCCGTGTTGGTTGTCCGATGGTTCGCCCGATTTGTCAGCCGCAGCACTCAGATAGTCGATTATGTTGGTTGTTTTGCCGCCGAAATCAAAAAAACAACCTATCTTTTACCCGTGAATTCAATGTTGTGTTCTGTTTCGGACTATCTTTTTGGGGGAAATCGGGCAAAATTGGCGATGGAGTCCGATGAGGCGAAAGGGAACCTGCTATTTTTTAAACAAATAACAATTGTCAGATTATGAGGAAGATGATTGCAATTGCGATTCTGATGACCGCCACGGCGGGTTTTGCCCAGAATTTGCAACTGAACGACCGCGAATATTTTGAGCGGCAAGGTGTCAACGTGCTGGTTTTCAGCAATAGTTTCAATGGCGGATTCAATGACGAGAAGAACTCCGGTATCGAGATTATCCATCATGGTGTGCGTACGATTCAAGGCGGCGCCGTCAGGTTGAACAAAACGCCTGAGCAGTGGGATTTGGTGCCGAAAATGACCAACCGCAAGGTTGACCGCGCCAATGGCTCCATCGAAGTGGCCATGCGCTACGACGATTATGATTTCGACAGCCGTGTGGTGGTGACTGCCAAAGGCAAGGCCGTTGAGATTGCTGTTTGGCTCGACAAACCAGTTCCAGAGACACTTACTGACGCAGGCTTCAATCTCGAGTTTCTGCCGTCGCAGTACTGGCTGAAAACATTTGTCATGGACGGACGGCTCAATCGTTTCCCGCGATACGCCACCAGCCAGACCATCACGCGGCCGAACAGCGAGAAACCGCGCCAGTTCAAGGGCTTCAAGACCTACGATGACCGCGGAACCGACCGCTTTGTCGACCCTCTGCCAATGGAGAAAGGCCACCAGATTACCATGGCCACTGACGACCCCGAGCGCATGATTACCATCAGCTGCAACGACGCCGACCTAGAGCTTTACGACGGCCGCATGATTGCGCAAAATGGTTGGTTTGTTCTGCACAGCGCACTGCCGAAAAACAAGACTGGCAAGGTGATAACCTGGACTGTGGAGCCGAACGCCATTGCTGGTTGGATTCGTCAGCCGAACATCGGTTTCTCACAGGTGGGTTACATTCCTGACCAACCGAAAGTGGCTGTCATTGAGCTTGATAAGGCAGACAAACCGCTTCCGAAGGCATCGCTCATGCGCATCAATACCGATGGCACCACAGTTGAGGCTTTCAGCGCTGACATCAAGCCGTGGGGCGAATATTTTAAATACAATTATGTCAAGTTCGACTTCTCGAAAGTCACTGAGCCTGGCGTATACTATATAAAATATGGCGATACGCGCACCAACGATTTCCTGATTGACAGCCATGTTTACGACCGCATCACCGATGCCACAACCGACGTTTGGGTGCCAATCCACATGAACCACATGTACGTGACCGAAGGTTACCGCACTTGGCATGGCGAGCCGTTCCGTGAGGGTTATTTGCAGGCACCGCCCAGCGACCACTTCGACCTTCACCGCCAAGGACAAACAACCGACACCAAGTACAAACCGCTTGAGTTGATTCCTGGGCTGAACGTCGGCGGATTCTTCGATGCAGGCGATTTCGACATTGAGACTGGCTCAAACATCAACGTTGTGCAGAATTTCATCCGTACTTGGGAACTTTTCAAGCCGCAGCGCGACGAGACTTTCGTCAGCCAGGAGCAGCGCTATGTTGACCTCCACCGTCCTGACGGCACGCCAGACGTGCTGCAGTTCATTGAGCACGGCGTGCTGAACCTTGTGGCTCAAGCCGAGCAGATTGGACACATGGCATCGACGCTATCTAACTCTGTACTTGATAATTACCACCATTTGGGTGATGCAGCCAGCATTACCGATGGTTTGCATTACGACCCGTCGCTGAAGCCTTACGAGGTGTCGGCTGACGGCAAGAGCAGCGGCACGCCTGACGACATGTGGGCCTTCACAACCCGCAATCCGCAGCTCGATTTCCAAGCCGCAACCATGTTTGCTGCCGCAAGCCGTGCTCTGAAGGGTTACAACGATGACCTTGCGCAACGTGCTCTCACTCAGTCGAAAAGACTGATGCAGGAGGCAACAGAGTTGATGAACCAACGTCGTGGTCCGCGCCCGGATGCACAGGCTCAGGCTGATGCCGACTGGCTGACAGGTGCCGGCGATGGTAACACCAACCAGAATAACAATCGTCGCCGCCAGCAGAATGCCCGCAACAACCGCAGCGACCTCGGCACTAATCTGCAACTCTATGCCGCAACGGGCGAGCAGCAGTATCGCGACAATTTTGAGAAGCAGATTTGGCCAGCCCTCGACTTTGGCGTGACCTATACCATTCAGACAGCTCTCGACGCCATCCCTTACATGGACGACAACTATAAGAACAAACTGCGTCCGTACGTTGAGAAGTACGCAGCCTACATCGACAGCTTGTCAAAAGACAATCCTTACGGAGTTCCAATCGGACTTGGCAACTGGGCAGGAGGCAATGCCACCATCAACTTTGGCACCACAGTTTGCTTCGCCCACCGCTATTTCCCAGACATCATAAAGCGTGACGATGTGTTCCGCACGGCCAACTGGCTCTACGGCTGCCATCCGTATCACAACTATTCGTTTGTGGCTGTTGTGGGGGCAACCCGTCCGAAGGCGGTCTTCTACGGTAACAACCGCGCCGACTTCTCGGCCATTCCTGGCAATGTGGCTCCAGGCTTGCTTTTCCGCCGTCCTGACCACTTTGAGAATTTCGATGACTGGCCGTTCCTCTGGGGACAGAACGAGGGTACAATCGCAGGAAATACGCAGTACATCATCTTTGGCTCGGCGCTGAAAGATATTGTAAACAAAAAGTGATGGATTGACTAATTGACGATAGGATAGAACGGCAAGCCCCGATTCAGTTTATTGAATCGGGGCTTGTTTATTATCTGAATGGTTTGCTAAATATTTGCTTATTAATATTTTGAATTATGGTTTGGCTTCGGACCTTTAGCACCTATAATAATATTAAAGCCTGTGTTGACGCTCATATCGCATAAATTGTATGGCATCACAATTTTTTCGCCTTCAAATGTCATGCGGCGTTGAACAAGTGGAAGGCCATCGAGCATCAGATAGTATTGCAGCGGCCCCATGTTGATTGAGAATCCGAAGTCGCCTGTTATACAGCCTTTTATGTCGACCGTGTATCCGCTCATCACCGAAACGAACGAGTAGGGCTTCATGTTGAGCGTGAGATTGAAATTCTGCGTGACGCCATTTCCCCAGAAGGTTGTCCGCGACACGAGTCCGACGCTCATAAACTGGTAAGGAGTGAACTCGCCGCCGAGATAGATGTTGGGGTGCACTCCGGTTGCAAAAGTCTTGGTGGTTGTGTGCGATGAAAACGCATTTTTCACAGAATCAACCACATCACTGAATCTGTCGGATAGGTTGATGCCGTCGAAGAAATCGTTGAACTCAACTTCGAAGCCGTTGTATTCGTATTGGTTCTTTGCGCTGAGTTTGTTCGCGTCTTTCGACCATATAATGAACCCAAGGTCGGTGACAGATGCCGAAACCTTGAAATTCTCATCGATTTTGTATTCGGCGCCAAGGTCGATGGCTGCACCAGGATTGTGGAATCCGATAAGTGTGCGCCCGACGATTTCCAAGGCGCTCATTTCCTTCCATTCGATTGAGTCGACTGCGATGGCTCCGTTTTTATCGGGGTTCATCTTCAGAGGGAACGAGAGGTTGGCCTCGCCGTCAACGTCGAATGCCCACTGATCGCGGCCTGTGGTCACATCGAACTTGCTGAATTTGGTTTTTGCCCCAAAAACACCCGACAGGTATTTCAGCCGACCGCCTATGGTCAGTTGCTCGTCGAGAGCGCGGGTGTAGCCTAACGACAGTTCGTGGTATGAAATCATGTTGAAACGCATTCTGCTGAAATTGAGGCGTGTGCCGTCGGGGAGACCTTTGTCGAGCATGGTTATGAATGCTTTGGGCATCGATGCTCCGGAGCTGATGCGGAAATTCCAATTCACCGACCAATAGTTCTCTGCTTGCCGCCATCCGACATTAATCAGCCCGAGGTTCATCTGTGTGTTGGCCCGGGCGCCTTTTTTGAGGCGGCGGTTGATGTCGGTGTAGTCGAAATCATTTTCGGTAAGAAACTTCCATTCGCCGTCCACCTTTTGGAACATTTGCGACAGTTTTATGTTCGTCTCGCCGCGGAACGATATGTTTGCGCTTGGCATGCCTACAAAAACATTGCAGCGCGGTGCTCGTCCCGGATTCAGCATCGACGATTGCGGAACAACCTCCATGTGGTAGAGCGACAACGATGTCTGCGCGGTGGCATTTACGGCCAGCAACGCAATCAGAAGGGGTGCTATATATCTTTTCATATCCATTACTTTTTGCTTAATACTTCGAACGATAGATTCATTGTCAGCCCGTACTCCTTATAGAATTTCAGATATTGGTCCGGGGCGCTGGTTGTTGATATTCCGGTGTGGAGTATTATTTTCTTCACGTCTTTTTTCGAGCAGTCCACAATTTTCTTGTTGTCCATTGTGACTTGGCTGTGGGTTGCGGCCCATTTCGACACTCGCTTGTTCTGGTCTAATTTCGGAGTGTTCCATAATTGCTCGCGGCCGTTGAACAACGAGTCGACAATAGTGTTTTTCTCGTCAACAAGGTAGGCTTGCGACCACAGAGTTATCGGGAAGCCATTGTCGAAATCGAAATAGAGTGATATGGCGTCAACATATTTTGCGTTGTCGGCATCGAGAATGATGCTGTTCAGGTCGAAATCGATGGTGTCTTCGCGTGTCAAATTGGTGATTTTCAGCCAGAACGGAATATAAAGCTGGACATCGGCCTGGAGCTTTGATTCTTCGGTCAGGAAGTTCTCTGATTGCTCTCCGTGCGGATTGGTTGTGATTTGCAGAATGTAGTCGTAACTGTTCGGCGAGCAGTTCAGTATGGCGTTGAGGTTTGAGTTGGTAGTGTCAATCAGGAAATAGTTGTGCTTCGGTGCATATTTCCCGTCGGCGCGGTAATCGGTGTAATTAATCTGCTCGATGTATAATGCGCTGTCTTTCAACAGGCTGACTGGCAAAGAATCTTTGTTGCTTTTGACAATGAACCTGTCGTCCATTTTCAGGTTGAACGGGGTGCCTGTCCAGTTGTTGACATCCAGATTGATGAACGCGCCGTTGAATTCAATTTCGTCAGGAAATTCGTGGCTTTGGAAGAAGCTGATATCCATGATTGACTTGCGGTTGAGGGCGTCTTTGGTGCCGAAGTATCCGAAAAGAACTTGCGGAACAATTTCTGTCATCGTCATTTCAATATTCAGGTACGATGTTGTTGAAGTGGCCGTGGCAGTTCCTTCCAATACAATATTTGTAGTCATATAGCTCGTTTCCGATGAATGTCCGGGAACGATTTTGTAGCCGGAAACGTCGATGGTCTGTTCAGTTCCTTCATTGAGTTTCCATTTGACTTCCAGCGCTTTGCCGTCTTTTGTCATCTCGGAGAAAATCATTGTTCCGTCGCCGTCAACATCCATTTTTTGAGCTTTCACGGTCATGGTCGATTTCGAAATTATTATAGTGTCGAACCGTTGGCTGCTGTCGGCATTCATCGTTATTCTGTCCGATATGTTGTGCGAAACTTCCTTGCCTTCGACTGTCGGGAATAACTGGTTGACCGACCAATGTATATTGTTGATGTCGGCAACCGAGTTCCACGAGACCTCGTAGTTCTTCTTGTATGTCAGGTAGATAAGCCCGTCGTTGTCGAACTCGACTTTGGCATTGTTTTGAGGCTTGTTTTTTGCCAGATGTTTGAAAATGCCGTTGTAGTCAACGTTGGCGTAGAAGACAGGCGCGGCAAGATTCGGCATGCGCGTGTACTTAAACTCGTCGATTTCAACGTCATCTTTTATGCAACCAGCCATTGCCAGCAGGCATGTTGCAAACAATAATTTTGTCCTGATTCGTTCCATATTTGGCTCTTTTTGTGGTTTTTACAGATGTTGGATGTTTGTCATCGATGGCTCGTAATTGCTTTTGCTATTCGAATTTCGACAATGTTATATAATATCCATATTTCAAATTTGCACCAATCGGCCCGGTTGTTTTGCCGAGCAAAAGTCATACAAAAATAATTATTCTGCGCTGCAATTCTATCACCTTGGTCTTTTCTCTATCTCTCTTTGTCAATTTTCATCCTTCCATGGCGATTGAGTTCCGCCAATAAATGGCCTGCCATCAACCGCCCACACGATGTTTTTTACTAAAAAGACGGCGGTGAACCGATTTATTGATTTCTTTGCAAAAGAAAAATGCTCACTGGAAACGGCAACTTTCTCGCAGCAATGCGAACGCAACAATCTGTAAGACAAGAAGCCAGGGAGGGTGAGAAAAAATGTTGGTTGACAGCAATTTAGAATATCTGCGAATAACAACGAAAGGCAAAATGATTGTGAGCACAAATTCAGATAACAATAAAATGTATATAGATAAGATTATCAGCAAAATATCGCTGTTGGCGATGGCCGTGGTTGCCGTTGCCTGCAGCGTTCCTGACAAAGCAAAATTCGAACTTGACCCCAACGAGGTTAATCTGACCTGGTACGGTGAATATGACCATGAAAAGCATTGTATGCACTACAAAGAAAACTGGGCTGGCTGCGGATGGTGGTTTGGCGACGACAGCATCAGACCAGCGGCCGATTTCAGCGCCTACGACCAACTGGTTGTAACTGTTGACAACATATCCACCGACACTACCACATTATTCCTAAATATCAGATACACAACATCTGACATTGTAACAAACACTTCCGCCCCGATTATCGACGGGCAGACAACCCTGCGTGCCAAATTGGATTCTGTCGGGAAATCGCACGTGCTTGAAGCCTACGTAATGAGCAAGCGCCCGTGCGAACTTGTTGTGAAAAGCGCATCGTTCCGCCAAGCAACAAAATATGGCCGAGAGCGAGAGTTGAAGAGCCGCGACGGCTATATCGACGCATCGGAATTCAAAGGCTACAGCGACGACGCGCTCGTATCGTTCAACTATTTTGTTGACGGCCTGATGATTCACGTTGACAGCGGCATTGTTAAGCCGATGGACAACTGGGGCATTGGCAAAATCTGCTCGAGCGCCGACATCAACGAGAACGTCTGTCGCGGAAGGCAAATCATCTTAAAGAAAATCGGCGAGCAATCGTTCGACTGCCGCCTGGGCGACCTCCGATATATGATTGATTTTGACGGCGGAAACGGCCGACGCGGCTTGTATTGGAGTGTTTGGATGGGCGGCCACCTGACCGAGGTTCGAATGATTAACACCACCATCCGCGAGGCGAAAAACTGATTGGCAGATTTATTGACTTACTGATAACTATCATCCCGAAAACTATCGTCCCGATAACTATCGGGATGATTTTTTTCGCCCGCACGCAACCTATTCCCATTCAACACCGTCTGCGCAATAGTGCGAAAAGTTTCTTAACTTTGGCCTATGACAATTTTGCGGAAACAAGAAAATAAAGAAGGAGAATGGATAATGATTATTAAAGGATTGGATTATTCTTTCCAATCTATGGAATTATCAGAATCCCTTAAATCATTAATAACATACGAGGAGTCGATAAAGGCGTTCGACTCATTTGTAATCGTATGGGATGAATATAAACTTACCCCTGATTTTCAATCATGTCCGAATGAAATCAAAACAGGTATCAATCAGTTAATTAATGAGATTAAATCACTTGAAAATGAAGAAGAATGATGATTGGACATTGAAATTGGCAAAAAGAAGAGGTTTTGCCGTACCATTTATTATTTTTTTTGTTGGTTTGTTTAACATTATAAAATCATATCAAAATATTGGTGACACAAAAAACGAAGCCAAAGGTGAAATCATTTATATTTCAATCGATACAACAACAATTAAGATAAAAGGAGAGGAGCAGTCTTTTTATTTAAATAGCCGTATTGATAAATCCAAAATTCAAAATGGTGATTATGCTGAAATTCTCTATAGTATAGTTCAATTAGATGACCATTCTCAAAAGTGTATTACTCAGTTGATAATTAATAAGAATATGATTTTTAAATATAGCTGGTGGAACTACAATCGTTTTTCTGTTTGGTTATGCCTTATTGGTCTGTTTATAATTCCTTTTATGATAAAACAGCGTAATGAAGAAGTTCGCAAAGGTGAATTTGATTCTGCAGGTCCCATTATAAGAACATTAGTAAAAGTCTATCCCGAAGATAACGACAGCGAGCCAACCGACATAGACTATAAAGAACAATCATCAATAATAAATGAAGAAAATCTTGTCTATTACGGTGATATGGATTATTCCGTTTATAAAACTGATGAAAAAGAAATAATATCGGTGGTATTCAGCGATGAGAATGGTGCCTACTGCCGTTATTTCACATTACCTGAAATCGAAGGAAAGGATTATTCGCAACTTGCAGAATTAGCGAATGACATACGCAATAATGCCGAGAATTACGCGGAAATAGAAATTGATGCTTGATTTCTATCACCGCATTTTGGCAAGTTGTTGTCAATCAGCGTTATCTGCGTCATCTGTGCGATAAAACAATTCTGTGTCCATACTATCGGGACAATGCGCGAAAACAGCCGCCATTCGCTGCCATTCGCCGCAAGGCAAAACAAAAAATCTACGAACACCAATCTGCGGCGCACGAATAAGCCGATTTTCAATATTGCGGAAAATTGTGGTTAAAAACCATTTAATTATGTTTGCCAATATGAATTTAATGTCAAAAAACTATAAAAAATGAAAAAGATTTTATTAGCAATTGCCGCCATTCTGCCGTTTATGGCTGTGGCACAAGACGCTGACCCGTTCAGCAACATCGACGAACTGATTAAGAACACACGCGCTGCCGAAACCAACATTCCTGGTGCCGAGTTTCCGCGCACCGACAGCCACAACCGCGTTTATTTCCACTACAAATCGCCTAACACTCAGGCGCTTACGGTTGACATTTGCAGCAAGAAGTTTGAAATGAAGAAAGACGCCGACGGATTCTTCAACGTTGTAACTGACTCACTGCCTGTGGGTTTCCACTACTATTTCCTGATTGCCGACGGCATCTCGGTCATCGACCCGCTCACAACAACCTACTTCGGCTGCAGCCGCGTGGCTGGCGGAATTGAGATTCCCGAAGGCAAGGAAGGCGACTACTACCGTCCTGCCAAAGTGCCGCACGGACAGGTGCGCTCGGTGCAGTATTTCTCTGAAACTCAGCAGAAATTCCGCCGCGCAATGGTTTACACACCTGCCGAATACGAGACATCGGGCGACAAACGCTACCCTGTGCTCTACCTGCAACACGGAATGGGCGAAGACGAGACTGGCTGGTCGACTCAAGGCTTTATGCAGAACATTATGGACAACCAAATTGCCGCTGGCAACGTGGTGCCAATGATTGTGGTTATGGACAACGGCGACGTGGCTGAAGGTTTCAATCCTGCCAAAGGCGGAATGAACGAGTTCGGCGCATCGTTCTACGACGTGATTATCAAGGATTTGATTCCTATGATTGACAAGACTTTCCGCACCAAAACCGACCGCGACAACCGCGCAATGGCTGGCCTGTCGTGGGGCGGATTCCAAACGTTCAACACGGTGTTCAACAACCCCGAAGTGTTCTCGTACGCTGGCGCGTTCAGCGGCGCAATCTTCGGTCTGAACACCAAGACGGCCTACAACGGCATCTTCAACGACAAGGATTTCAACAAGAAGTTCCACTATTTCTTCCTGGGCTGCGGCTCTGAAGAGAATTTCGGCACCGAGAACCTTGTGAAACAGTTGCGCGAGTGCGGCGCCGACGCCCAATTCTACCTTTCGGAAGGCACTGCCCACGAATGGCTGACCTGGCGTCGCTGCTTCAATCAGTTTATTCCGCATCTGTTTAAATAAGTTTTAAGTTATAAGTATTTAAGATATAAGTTATTAATTCGAATGTTGAAACGCTTCGCTGTTGAACAGGTTGAACAAGTTTAAGAGTTGAGAAGTTAAGAAGTTTAGACGCTTTGCTATTGAAAAATCTGCGTTAATCTGTTGAATCTGTGTCATCTGCGTTCAATATCGAATTAAAAATCGAAAATCAGAAATCAAAAATGAACAAGAACCTTCTTTTCGGGCTGGCTCTGCTGGCGGTGGGCTGCACGGCGCAGCAATCGCAAAACACCTTCACATTCGAAGGCAACCCGCTCATTCGCAATAAGTTCACTGCCGACCCCGCGCCAATGGTTTCGGGCGACAGGCTCTATCTGTACGTTGGCCACGACGAGTTCTATCCTGGTCAGGATAGCGCTGGCGGCGGCAAGGAATTCAACATCACCGAGTGGCTCTGCTACTCGACCGCCGATATGAAAACCTGGACCGACCACGGCTCGGTGCTGCGTCCTGGCGATTTTGCGTGGGCCGACACCGTGACGCCCAAAGTGGGCACGGCCTGGGCTGCGCAAGTGGTTGAACGCGACGGCAAATTCTATTACTACATCACCTGTCAGGGTAAGCAACCGTACAGCGGCTACGCAATCGGCGTGGCTGTGAGCGACTCGCCAACAGGCCCGTTTGTTGACGCACTTGGCAAGCCAATCGTTTGTGACACAATGACTTCGAACGGTGCTCGCGGCTGGTGGAACGACATCGACCCGACCGTTTACATCGACGGCGACGACGCCTGGCTCTGCTGGGGTAACGGCACCTGCTTCATCGCCAAACTGAAACCGAATATGATTGAGTTGGACGGTGATATTCAGGTGATTAACGTGCCGAAATACACCGAAGGTCCGTGGCTCACAAAGCACAACGACACCTGCTACCTGATTTACGCGTCGTGGGGCCGTGGCGGCGAAGCCATCGACTATGCCACAGCGCCGTCGTTCAGCGGTCCGTGGACACCCCGCGGACAGGTTACGGGCGAAGCCGCAAACAGTTTCACAATCCATCCTGGGGTGGTTGAGTTCAACGGCAAATGGTGGCTGTTCTACCACAATGCCACGCTCGAAATCGACGGCGTGAAGGGCGCCATAGGACGCCGCTCGGTTTGCGTTGACGAAATGGAATTCAACGCCGACGGAACAATCAAATTCGTTAATCAGACAAAATAAATTGATATGAAAAGACGCAGTGCCATATCGTTGTTTGCGATTGCAATCGCCTTGATTTCAGTAAGTTGCAATTCAAAAAAAGAGCAAGTTGCGGTTTCGCCCGACGGACGGATAACCGTTTACGCCGAAGCGGGCAAGTATCTTGTCAAATTTCTTGATAATGACGCACTTACAATCGCCCGATTCGGCTACGACAGCCTTGCCGCCGCACCCAA
This sequence comes from Salinivirgaceae bacterium, assembly GCA_017645945.1. Classification (GTDB taxonomy): domain Bacteria; phylum Bacteroidota; class Bacteroidia; order Bacteroidales; family SZUA-534; genus RUG13583. The sequence continues at coordinate 156,947 of JAGCNL010000031.1, read as the reverse complement.
ACTGAAATTCGCGCAAGCGGTGAACGCCGACTACACAATGCTTATGGGCAAACGCTCGCACTGCACTAATCAGGCCAACGAGTACACGGCCGCGCTGGACGCGAACACCGACCTTATTTTCCGCGTCTATAACAACGGAATCGCCTTCCGCTATCAGTTCCACAACGTGGCCGAAGCAATGGCAATCCCCACAGAATTAACATCTTACGAGATTCAGGAAGGCACGCGCCGCTGGTTTATGCAGTGGGCCGAGTCGTACGAAGGATTTTTCACACCCGACACCACAGCAAAGCAAAAGGCAGTGTTCAGTTTTTCGGGCACTTTCGTGAAAAACGGCTGGTGCTGCCGCTGGTCGTACCCTGCGCTTATGCAGCCGTCGGACAGCGTTTTCGTGCTTTTGAGCGAATCGGGCGTGGGCGCCGACAACAGCGCTTCGTGCCTTTGGAACGACGGCGACAACATCGAGATTTTCAACGTCCGCCCCGACAAGAACGAGACCGAAATCACTGGCTCGTACCTGACGCCGTGGCGCGTGGCTGTTATTGGCAATCTTGCTGATATTGTGGAATCTACACTGATTACCGATGTGGCCACAAACTGCAAGTTGGACGATGTTTCGTGGATTGAGCCTGGTGTGGTTTCGTGGATTTACTGGGCCTACAATCACGGCTCGAACGACTACGAGATTATCAAAAAATATGTGGATTTGGCTGTCAGTCTGAAACTTCCGTATATGCTAATCGATGCCGAATGGGACGAGATGAAAAACGGCAAGACCATTGAGGACGCCGTAAAATATGCCGTCGACCACAATGTCAAGCCGCTGATTTGGTATAGTTCGTCGATTGGCTGGATTGACGGCGCGCCTGGTCCGAAGTTCCGCCTGAACAAGCCCGAAGACCGTGAGAAAGAGTTCGCTTGGCTCGAAAAAATCGGGGTTGCTGGCGTGAAAATCGACTTCTTCTCGGGCGACAACCAATTCAATATGAACTATTGTATCGACCTTCTGCAATCGGCTGCAAAACACCACCTTACGGTTAATTTCCACGGTGCCACGCTTCCGCGCGGATGGCAGCGCACCTATCCCAATCTGTTGAGCACAGAGGCGGTTTACGGTGCCGAATGGTACAACAACGGGCCTACCTTCACCAACAAGGCCGCCGCTCACAATGCCACGCTGCCGTTTACCCGCAACGTTGTCGGCTCGATGGACTACACGCCTTGCGCTTTTTCCGATTCGCAGAACCCGCACATTACGTCGAACGCTCACGAACTGGCGTTGACGGTGCTCTATGAGTCTGGTTTGCAGCACCTTGCCGACCGCCCCGAAAGCCTTCTGGCACAGCCGAAAGAAGTTCAGGATTTCTTCGGACAACTTCCTGCAGCGTGGAATGATACGAAATTTGTTGGTGGATATCCTGCTGATTATGTGGTTATTGCACGCGAATGCAACGGCAAGTGGTTTGTCGCTGGCATAAACGGCACCGATAACAAGCGCGAAATTGCTGTGAATCTTGATTTTATTAAAGACGGCAAGTTCACGATGTTCGCTGACAGCGGCAATGCCGACAGTCCGTGGGCAATCTCAAATATCGACGCCAACAGCCTGCCGAAAACGGTGAAAATGCTGCCACGCGGCGGATTTGTAATCGCGCAAAACGATTGATAATCAATGAATTGATATAAACAAATTAAATTCGATTCGCTATGAACAAACGCTCTCTTCTGATTTGTGCTCTTGCGTGCATCATCTTATCGGCTGTGTGCCTGATAGTTGCACTGTTGGGCGCGTCGAGTGCCGCTGACGGCAAGTTCGACCAAAAATTGGGCCTGACATCGCCCAACGGCAAAATCCGTTTTCAATGCGAATTGAATGTTGACAACATCCCTTCGCTAAATGTCTATTATATGACAGGCAATGAGTGGGATAAAATCATTTCGATGCCTAATTTCGGTCTCACCGAAGGAACTGACGCTTTTCTGTCGTACAAAAACGCATCGAAGACCATCGATGTAAATGACAACTATATGATGCTGTCGGGCAAGCGGTTACACTGTGTCAATCAGGCAACCGAACGCACCTTCAGTTTTGTTGACCGCAACAACCGCACGCAAAACCTGATTGTCCGCGCCTACAACGACGGCGTGGCGTTCCGTTTCGCTCTGGCCAAAGGCTACAAAGAGTGCAACTTCCTGCAAGAGCAGACCACTTACCATTTTGCTGATTCGGCAAAACGCTGGCTGCAGCGCTTCGACGATTCGTACGAGAAGTTTTACTGGCCGAATCCGAAAGAACGCGAAGGCTGCCATTGGGGTTACCCGTCGCTTTTCGCGCCGAAAGATGGTCTGTATATTCTTATTACAGAAGCAGATATGACTAGCGAAAACAGCGGTTCTGGTTTGAGAAGCACCGCCGCATCGGGTTACAAAATCCAAAACGACGAAAACCGCCTTGCGCTGAGCGACGGCTGGCAGACGCCGTGGCGCGTGGCCATCATCGGGTCGCTGGCCGACGTGGTGGAATCGACTCTTGTGACGGACGTGAGCACGCCGTGCAGAATTGCTGATAATGAATGGATTAAGCCTGGTGTGGCATCGTGGATTTACTGGGCCTACAACCACGGTTCGAGCGATTATCAGATTGTAAAACAATACATTGATATGGCCGCAGAACTGAAACTGCCATACACGCTCATCGACGCCGAATGGGACGAAATGCACGGCGGCAACATCTACGAAGCCATCGCCTACGCGAAACAGAAGGGCGTGAAACTGCTAATGTGGTATAATTCAACCACTAAATGGGTTGACCGCGCCCCTGGACCGAAATATCGCCTGAACAAGGCCGAAGACCGCGAAAAGGAATTCAAATGGCTGGAAGACAATGGTATTGCTGGCGTTAAAATCGACTTTTTTGAAGGCGACAAGCAGCGCACAAACCAATATTGCATCGAACTGCTCGAGAGCGCCGCAAAACACCATTTGCTGGTCAATTTCCACGGCGCAACGCTGCCGCGCGGCTGGCAGCGGACCTACCCGAATCTGGTTAGTACAGAAGCAGTTATGGGTGCCGAATGGTACAACAACGCCCCATTCCTGACCGACAGGGCCGCAATGCACAACGCCACTCTGCCGTTCACCCGCGGCGTGGTGGGCTCAATGGACTACACGCCTTGCACCTTCACCGACTCGCAGTTCCCGCACATAACAACTCACGCCCACGAGTTGGCGCTGACGGTGCTCTATGAATCGGCACTGCTGCACCTTGCTGACCGCCCGTCGAGTTACTTGTCACAACCTGCTGATGTTCAGCAGTTCTTTACCAATCTGCCAACCGTTTGGGACGAGACAAAACTTGTTTGCGGCTATCCTGGCGAATACGTTGTGATGGCTCGTGAGCGCAACGGCAAGTGGTATGTGGCTGGAATCAACGGTAGCGACAGCGAGCGCGAAATTGCTGTCAATCTTGGTTTTATAAAGAGCGGAAAGTTCAAAATGTTTGCCGACAGCGGCAACGCCGACAGCCCGTGGACAATAACAAATCTCGATGCCAACAATCTGCCACAAACGGTGAAATGCTTGCCACGCGGCGGATTTGTGATTGTGGAGCAGTAATGGTTTATCTGATGAAATGCTATATTTGCATTTAAGAATCGATTATCCGATTCAATAATGTTTCTAAACGTATATAACACTAAACTTTTAAATTAATATGAAACGACTTTTAGCAATGATGTGCATTGCCGCAAGTTTAACGGCTAATGCAAAGGACAACAAAGAGTTGCAGGTTTATCTCTGCTTCGGACAATCGAATATGGAGGGCAACGCCCAAATAGAGGAGGTTGACCGTCAGAATATCGATGCGCGCTTCAAAATGATGGCCGCCGTCGATTTTCCGAAAATGAGCCGCAAAATGGGCAAAATGTACACTGCTGTTCCGCCGCTCTGCCGCGAAAACACAGGCCTTACGCCTGTTGACTACTTTGGTCGCACAATGGTTGAGAACCTGCCCGAAAACGTAAGTATCTGCGTGATAAACGTTGCCATTGGCGGTTGCGATATCAAGGCATTTATGAAAGACAGCATTGCCGCTTACTGCAAAAAATGTCCCGAGTGGATGGTTGGAATGCTCGCCGCATACAACAACAATCCCTATCAGCGTCTTGTTGATATGGCTAAAATCGCACAGAAACAAGGTGGCGTGATTAAAGGCATTCTGCTGCACCAAGGCGAGACCAACACTGGTCAGGAAGAGTGGTTGGGAATGGTTAAATCGGTTTACGATGACCTGATGAAAGACCTGAACCTGAACCCCGACAATGTTCCGCTGCTGGCTGGCGAGGTTGTCAACTCTGACCGTGGCGGTACCTGCGCGGCTCACAACCCGCTTATCAACCGTCTGCCCGAAGTGATTAAAAACGCACACGCAATCAGTTCGAGCGCCTGCCCCGAAAACTTCGACCAACTGCACTTTACTGCCGAAGGCTACCGTATGTTGGGCCGCCGCTACGCTGTGAAAATGCTTGAGTTGCAAGGCATAAAGGCAAAAGACCTTTCGAATCCGCGCGCCAACAATCTGGTGTCGCCTGTGATGCATATGATGAATTTCTACTTCGACCGCGCACAGAACAAGATGGTGTTCGACAACACTAAAGCCCGTCTGCGTTCGGCAACATTCAACGTTTATGCGCCCAACGCACAGAAGGTTGAGTTCTCGAGCCAATTCACCGAAGGTCTGCAGCCGATGGTGAAGAACGCCAACGGCATTTGGTCGATAACCTTAAATGCACCGAAATCAGACATTTATCCTTATAACTTCGTTGTCGATGGCGTGTCGATTTCCGACCCTGCCAATATGAACGTTTTCCCGAACGAGAACTTCAAGGCTTCGCTCTTCGAAGTGCCTGATAATGCGATGCTTTACACCGTAAAGGATGTTCCGCACGGACGCGTTACCTATATGAACTACAAATCGGATGAGTTGGGTGTTTACCGTCCGCTAATCGTCTATACTCCTGCCGAATACGAGCAGAATCCCGACAAGAAATATCCTGTGTTCTACCTTGTCAGCGGCACCACCGACACCGAGGAAACCTGGTTCAAGGTTGGCAAATTCAACACCATTCTCGACAACCTGATTGCCGAGGGCAAGGCCGTTCCTATGATTGTGGTTCTGCCTTACGGCAATATGCTGCACGGCACGCCCAATCCCGCTACAATGGAAGCCGTCGGGATGTACGAGCAGTTTGCTCGCGTGATGACGGGCGAGATTATGCCGTTTGTTGAGAAGAACTTCCGCACTTTGAACGACCGCGAAAACCGCGCCATTGCAGGATTCTCGCGCGGTGGCGGACAGTCGCAGTTCACAGCCTTCCGCAACCCCGACAAGTTCGCCAATATGGCTTCGTACAGCGCCTATCTGATTCCCGAAGCAATGGACAAATGCTTCGCCAACCTGATGACGCCCGAAGCAATGCAGAAGAACTTCAAGGTGCTCTGGTACGGCGTTGGCAAGGACGATTTCCTTTATGAGCACGTGAAAACCCACCGCGAATATTTCGACGCCAAAGGCATTAAATACGATTACAAAGAAACCGAAGGCGGCCACACCTGGATGAACGCCCGTGACTATCTTGCAGAAACATTGCAGTTGTTCTTTAAGTAATCAATCGCTGATATAGAAGGAATTAGGTAACTTCGGTTGCCCGATTCCTTCTTTTTTAAAGAGAGTCCGAAAGGCTCTTTTTTTGTGCGCGTACCAACATAATTGTTTTTTATTAGTTTTGTATTGATTTAAACTTATTGTGAATCAATTCCGATTCTCAAATAATTGGAGGGAAAGAAAATGACATACGCAGTTTTAGAAAAAAAGATAGGCAGTCTTACAGCAATGCAACAGCAAAATGTGGAGTCGTATATCGATTTCCTTTTGTTCCAAAATCAGCAGAAAAAGCGCGAAACAAAGCAGCCACTTGACTTCTCGAAATATGAAACAGCAACCCATATTTGGAATGCCGACGCGCAAAGTGTTGTAAATGAATTGCGTTCAAATGATTGCCATTCAAAACGGGTGCGATGCATTTTTGACTAACGACAAGCAACTTCGCCAAGTCACCGAAATTAGAACAGTTCTTGTTGACGAACTTTTATTAATTTAAATAATCAACAAACTTTTGTGGGTTGCTGGCAATAAAACGTCATTTTATGCGTTTTGTAAGATATGTAACAACCTTATATTCACTTAAATAACCAACAAACCAATGAAACGCATTTTATTATTGACGGCCATTGCTGCCATTGCGCTCACGGCCTGCCAAAAAGCCGAAACAACAATCAGTTTCAACATTACCGACCTTCCCGAAGGAACGGTTATCGAGATTCTCAAATGGGAAGAAGATGTAGGCGAAACTTTTTTTGACAGCGCTGCAGTTAATGGAACTTTTTGTTATACATATACTTGTGGCTCAAATTCCGCGGGAGCAATTTATGGTGTCAGTTCAAGAAATGGAAACAACCATTTAGGAAGCGGCCGTGATATTTATGTTAAGAGTGGCTACAACACGACGGTCACAGGTTCTGGTTTTTATGCTGAAAACTGGACTGTTGAAAGTGAGAATCCCCGTCAACAGTTCAGTAACAAGTTTAACGATGCAACCAAAGATATTAAGATTGAATACGAGAGACTTCATTCGGAAGCGATAGACAATGGTGGCCCCGAACTAATTGAAAAATATAACGAGGCGCAAGCAAAATATAACGAGGCGTGTTGGACGGCAATGGAAACGTTGCCTGTTGATGAATATTGGCTTGAAGCATTTGCCGATGCCACGGACATTATCAACGACGAAGGCACCGATTGGCCAACCTACCCGAGAATGACTGAAATCTACAAACGCCTGTCAGATGCCGACAAGGCGACACCCGCTGGAAAGCAAATCACAAAGAATCTGTTTGGTGGTGAAAAAGCCGCAGAATAAACAATTATAACACAGACGTTTAAAAGAGAGCCGCAAGGCTCTTTTTTTTGCACTTATTTCCAAAAGTTAGTTAAAAGGTGGTAAGGTAACTACCTTTTTCTTTTTGAATAAAAGAATAAAAGTATTTTTTACTTTTTATAAAAAATTTTGATTACATTTGTGTTAACAAATCGATGATGGGAAACTATTAACACTATTTATAAACAATACGTAATCAACACAATGCAAATGAAGAAAGTTTTATTAAGTCTGGTTTTGGCGTGCGGATTCTTTGGTGCGCAATCGACAGAGAAAGAGATTAAAAGTCCTGATGGACAGATAGTTGTAACCGTGTCGGATGCTGATGGCAAGCCGTCGTATTCGGTGAAACTGAACGGCGTGGCGTTTCTTGAGCAGTCGCCGCTGGGTTTGGTGCTCGATTTGGGCGACTTCACCAACGGTATGTCGCTGACTGACAGCAAGGAAGGTTTGAAATACACCGACAGTTACACGCTCAAAAACTCGAAGCAGAGCAAGATTGACGTTGAGGCCAACGGCGGCATTTTCACTTTTGCCAAAGACGGCAAAAACGTTTACAGCGTCGAGTTCTACGTGTCGAACCGCGATGTGGTGTTCCGCTATAATCTTATGGCACAGCGTCCTACGTTCTGCTGTGTTGTAAAGCAGGAAGCGTCGGGATTCCGTTTGCCCGAAGGCACCACAACGTTCCTTTGCCCACAGGCTACACCAATGGGCGGTTTTGCGCGCACCACACCGTCGTACGAGACGCATTACACTGTGGATGACGCACTTGGAAAGAACGGCTGGGGACAAGGCTACACCTTCCCGTGCTTGTTCAAGAACGCCGACAAGGGTTGGATTCTGATTTCGGAAACTGGCGTTAACGGGCGCTACTTTGGCGGCCGACTTATGGGCGGCAACGGCGGACTCTACACTATCGGTCTTCCGCAAGAGGGCGAGATGAACGGACTCGGCTCATCGACACCTGGACTCACATTGCCGTCGTCAACACCTTGGCGCACAATCACTTTGGGTAAAACTCTGGCCCCGATTGTTGAGACAACAGTGGCTTTCGACTACGTGAAGCCGCTCTACGAGGCGTCGCAGGAATACCAATACGGACGCGGCTCGTGGTCGTGGATTATCGGAATGGACGGCAACACCAACTTCGACGTGCAGAAAAAGTATATCGATTTTTCGGCTGCAATGGGCTTCGAATCGGTGCTGATTGACGCCCTTTGGGACACTCAAATCGGCCGCGACAAAATCAAAGAACTGGCCGACTACGGAAAGCAGAAAAACGTTGGTATCTACTTGTGGTACAACTCGAACGGCTACTGGAACGACGCGCCGCAATCGCCACGCGGAATTATGGACAACATAATCACCCGCCGCGCCGAAATGAAATGGATGCAAAGCATTGGCATTCGCGGAATTAAGGTCGATTTCTTTGGCAGCGACAAGCAGCCGATGATGCAACTCTACGAGGATATTCTGGCCGACGCCAACGACTACGGTCTGCTGGTGATTTTCCACGGATGTACGCTTCCACGCGGTTGGGAACGTATGTACCCCAATTTTGCGGCTTGTGAGGCCGTCCGCGCAAGCGAGAACCTTGCCTTTGGCCAAAACGAGTGCGACAACGAGGCCTTCTGCGCCACGCTTCACCCGTTCATTCGCAACACCGTTGGCAGTATGGACTGGGGCGGCAGCACGCTCAACAAGCATTACGCCTACGACAACACCCACGGCAACACCCGCCGCACTTCCGATGTGTTTGCGCTGGCCATTTCGGTTATGTTCCAAACGGCTGTAAACCACTTTGCTATGGCGCCGAACAACCTTACCGACGCACCCGCCTGGGCCGTCGATTTTATGAAACAAGTGCCGACAACTTGGGACGAAGTGAAGTTTATCGACGGCTATCCTGGCAAGTACGCTGTTCTTGCGCGCCGCCACGCCGACAAATGGTTCGTGGTGGGCATTAACGCACAGAAAGAGCCACTGAAACTCAATCTGAACCTGCCGATGTTTGATGCCAATCAGACCGTCAAACTTTACAGCGATGACGCTAACTTGAATGGTAGCGTTAAAGATTTGAAAATAAACAAGAAACAGCAAATGGCAATCACCATTCCGTGCAATGGCGGTGTGGTGATTACGAAATAATTTGGAAACGCATATTTGATTGAAACGAACTCGTGAGTGCCACTCACGGGTTCGTTTTTTTTATACATTTGTATTGCTCTGTACAAGAACACTTTGCCAAGCAAGCATTATGACCGACAAAAACGAAATCATACTATACCAACCCGACGAAGCCGTAAAACTTGAAGTACGGTTGAGCGAGGAAACGGTGTGGCTTAATAGAAATCAAATGGCCACATTATTTGGACGTGATGTGAAAACCATAGGAAAGCATATCGCCAATGCTCTTGCAGAAGAATTGTCGGCTTTTCAAGTTGTCGCAAAATTTGCGACAACTGCCAACGATGGTAAAACATACAAAGTTGAGTATTATAATCTCGATATGATTTTGTCTGTCGGATACAGAGTAAAGTCGCAAAAAGGAATTTTGTTTCGCCAATGGGCAAACCGTGTTCTGAAAGATTATTTGCTTAAAGGATATGCTGTTAATCAGCGTTTTGAAAGGCTTGAACAGCGAATGACTGATGCCGAAAACAAAATCGACTTCTTTGTGCGCACCAACGCCTTGCCCGTTGAACAAGTGTTTTTCGACGGACAGTTTTTTGAGGCGCGGGTTCTGCTTGAGCGGCTCATAAAAACCGCCACGCAGCGAGTTGTCATAATCGATGCGTATGTTGATGCCGCAACGTTTGAAATGCTCGATGTGCGCAGCGTTGGCGTTACTGCCGACATTTATTCAGGCAAAGACCTTGCCGCACTGCGCAATATCCACAATAGTACAGCAGGCGTTGAGCCGATTAACACTCACATTTGGACCACCCCGTCGCACGACCGCTGGCTCATTGTCGATAACAACCTTTACCACTGCGGGCACTCGCTAAAAGACATTGGCCGTAAACTTTCTGCAATCACTCTTATGGGAACGCAGCCCGAAACCGTGCTCAACGCTGTGAAATAGTGGCAATACGGTGCTTCATAACGCACATTCAAAAACATTTTCTTTTTTCAAATTGACTTTTATACATTTGTGTTGCTCTGCGCAAAATATCATTGACGGGCAAGATTTTATGACCGATAGAAACGAAATCATACTTTACCAACCTGACGAAGCCGTAAAACTCGAAGTGCGGTTAAGCGAGGAAACTGTGTGGCTCACGCAACAGCAAATGACCGTACTTTTTGAGACTACCAAACAAAATGTCAGCCTTCATATTAATAACATATTTAAAGAGAGGGAATTAGATAAAAATTCAGTTGTCAAGGATTACTTGACAACTGCCGCAGACGGGAAAAAATACCGAACCCAATACTACAATCTCGACGTTATTATTTCTGTAGGTTATCGTGTCAAAAGCCAAAGAGGCACACAATTCAGAATATGGGCAACAAGCATTTTAAAAGACTATCTTTTAAGAGGGTACGCTTTAAATAGCCGACTTGCAAATATTGAAAATCAAATCGAAACACAGCGGAAAATACTTGCCGACCACCAACAAAAAATCGATTTCTTTGTGCGAACCAACGCTCTGCCCGTTGAACAGGTGTTTTTCGACGGGCAGTTTTTCGAGGCGCGGGTTCTGCTTGAGCGGCTCATAAAAAGCGCCACACAGCGAGTTGTCATAATCGATGCGTATGTTGATGCCGCAACATTTGAAATACTCGATGTGCGCGGCTCTGGCGTTTCCGCCGACATTTATTCTGGCAAAGACCTGACCGCGCTGCGCAATATCCACAACTCTGCCGCTGGCGTTGAGCCGATTGACACGCACATTTGGACCGCCCCTTCACACGACCGCTGGCTCATTGTCGATAACAACCTATACCACTGCGGCCACTCGCTTAAAGACATTGGCCGCAAACTCTCTGCCATAACCCTTATGGGGACATTGTCCGAAACGGTGCTTAACGCTGTAAGATAGTGGCAGGCGGGGCTTTCGTGCGGCACATTCAAAAACGTTTTCCTTTTCCAACTTGATTTTTATACATTTGTCTTGCTTTGTGTTTAAACCAATGACAAACGAAATAGCAGTCATACAAAACAAAATATTAGTGATTCGTAACCAACAGGTTATGATTGACCGCGACATTGCAGAGTTGTATGGCGTGGAGACGAAACGCTTAAACGAACAAGTGAAGCGAAATATAGAGAGGTTTCCAGATGAATTTTGTTTTCAACTGAACGACAGCGAATTCCACAATTGGAAGTCGCAAATTGCGACTTCCAATTCGGACAAAATGGGACTTCGCAAAAAGCCATACGCGTTTACAGAGCACGGAGTAACAATGCTTGCCACTGTTTTAAAAAGTGAAACTGCCGTCAAAGCAAGTATTCAAATAGTAAAGGCTTTTGTATCAATGCGTAAGTTCCTTTTATCCAACGCCCAGATTTTCCAGCGGCTCGATTCACTCGAAATGCACCGAATTGAATCCGATAAACGCATTAATGAACTTTTCGACCGAATGGACCGCTATGCGATTGACGACACTCAAGGCATATTTTTTCAAGGGCAGATTTTCGACGCTTACGCGAAATTTGAAAGTTTCATTGCACAAGCACGACAGTCTATTGTTTTGATTGATAATTATATTGACCTTTCGGTTCTTGAACGTTTCGCAAAAAAGAACGCTGGCGTGCAGGTAACCATTTACACCATTCCGCAAACGCCTATTACGACACAAGATGTTCTGCGTTTTAATGCGCAATATCCGCTACTCGAAGTGAAGCACACCACCGCAATGCACGACCGATTTCTGATTATCGACAACCAAACACTCTACCACATTGGCGCTTCGCTTAAAGATTTGGGCAAGCGCTGTTTCGCCTTCGATTTGTTCGATTCTAGTTTCATTGCCGATATTATGGCGAGATTGTAAACCGCAATTGAAATGATTCTCTAACTCTGCCGCTGGCGTTGAGCCGATTGACACTCACATTTGGCCCACCCCGTCGCACGACCGCTGGCTCATTGTCGATAACAACCTTTACCACTGCGGCCACTCGCTAAAAGACATTGGCCGTAAACTCTCTGCAATCACACTTATGGGAACGCAGCCCGAAACCGTGCTCAACGCTGTGAAATAGTGGCAATACGGTGCTTCATAACGCACATTCAAAAACATTTTCTTTTTTCAAATTGACTTTTATACATTTGTGTTGTTCTGCATTCTTGTCTTGCAAGAGACTGAATTGTAGAGAGACATATTGAAAGCGTTTATTGCGCTTTGTTTTGACGCATTGAAATCTCGCAAGTTTCTATTGATTAGTCAAATGCAAAGCAATAATGAATGCTTACGTGTTGTGGTGTATTTATATCATAACGGCGTGAGGTTCGTTATTGCTCGTTTCGACTAATCGGGCAATGCGAGAGCCTCAATGCGTGAAACGGGTAATTCGGGTTTCACGCTTTTTTTATGCCTAAATGTGAGATTGTTGGAAGTATTTTATTGTTTAACAATTTAATTTATAGCATTATGACACGTTATCGATTAACCACAGAAACTACGGGCAACAAAACAGCCTATATGTTTAGAAATTTTACCAAAACCATAGCCATATGCTGCGTGTTTTTGAGTATGACACTATCCGCTTCTGCACAACAACTATCCCCTTATGAACAAAAACGGTACAAATTAGCAGAAGAGACCATTGACCAAATGGCGAATAAATTAGGTGATGAAAAAGAAGCATTTCTCGCTTTAGTTGGAATTAAACTAATAACAAACAATGATATTGAAGGCAAATTGGGAGAATTGTATTATGTAGAGGAACTAATAGAAGCCGCAGGTACAGGTTCAACCACCTTTTATGGCTATGATATTATTCAAAATTATTCCTATAGGCGAGCGTTAATAGACATATATAACTCGTGGAAAGAAAAGCGCAATGCACTTGATAAAACGCGCACACAAGCGGATATTGCCAGAGAATACAAAATCAAACCTACTGGCGGAACCATTGACAAAATGATTCAACTTGTAAGAAAAGATTTCGAAAAATGGGCCAAGCGAGGAACCTATGAAAAGACCATAGATTATCAAAATCGCCTGAACACACAAGGTATAGCAAAGTTTGATAGCATATGTAACGCACTAATTGCTAAAGGAATTTGTTTTGGGTCGCCAGCAAAAAAAGTTGTTAATACACACTATGACCCAGACGAAGAACAATATATTGCTACAATTATTTATGGTGATGATTCATACAAAGGTCAAGTTTCTCTTGTGAGTTCTGTACCCATAGACAGAGCACAGGACTATGAGATGGGAACCGTAACTAAAGTTTGTGTTGATGGCAAATGGATTGTTCCAGTGGAATCAGAATATGAAGGTAGAACAACTGGTTATTTTAAAACCAAATTCACAACAACGGCTAAAACTGCACCATTGCGTATATGCTTCAAAGACATAAAATTTGGCTATGGTGAAATCAGCGATGAACTGAAAAATCACTGTTTTACAAGTGAGGAATATAATGCCAATCGAAAAACCTATTATAACAAACTAAACGACAATAGAGAAGTTATAAAAAGAAGAATTAATAAACTTAAAGATGACTATGGGTATAGTGACTTTGAAAGCTGGTTTATGGATTATGAACCAGACTCTGAAGATGAAGACAACGATTTCACGTATTATGAAAATATAGACATTACTCTTCGTGGTGATTTGTTGTCAAGTTATTCTTATGCAGAATTAAGGAAATACGAAGCAAAATTAAACCGCATACAGACAATGCTTAATGTTGCCGAAAAAGATTTATCCCAAAAACGTGGTAAAGTGATTGCAGAAGAAGAGACAACACAATTTCTATCAAATGTTTTTAATGAATATAAAAATAAGCCTGTAATTAAGAAAATCTCAATCGAGGGTAGTAAAGTCATTTTTTATACGCCAAAAAAAGAACAAATACAAGGCAACTTTACAAAATATACTCTAACAAACTCTAACGGAGAACCATACGAAGGTGTTTATAAGCCTAATGCGGGTTATCGACTACCTGAAATACGTTGCACTGGTGATGACAATATGATATTATATATTGGCGATGCAACTGATTGGAATACCATTCTTATAATAAATAAGGAAGACGTATATCTATTATCACCAAAGGTTACGCAACAACTTTATGAGCAAGGCATTTTCAGGCAATAATTGTGTATACCATATAAATATTGTAGGGCTGTCACACTGTGGCAGCCCTACGTGTTTATAATCAATTCACAATCACAAAACTTGACCTTATAAACTGCTGAAACGCCATTAAAAAATCTCGTTTCAGCAGTTTTCGTACTTATAAAGTGCTCAAACGCAAAAATTATTTCTCATTTCAGCACTTTTCGCGGCAAACATTTGTCGAATACATTGTTTTTGCCAAAAGCACCCACCAATATTTCCCCAATATTTTTAAAAGTATAAAATACTTTTATACTTTTATGCCGCATAGACGATGCAATTCTGCGGAAAGAAAAATGGGAAACACTTAAATAACTACTAAACAACTCTAAACAATGAAACGGGCAATTCTACTACAACTATTTGTGGCACTGATATTTGCGTCGTGCGCAGACAAATCTGTCACACCTGCAGGAACACTGAACAACGGCTGGACTTTTACGTTCGGCGATATTCAAGGTGCTGAAAAACCGAACTTTAACGATTCTGACTGGCAGAAAATCGGGCTGCCGCACTCGTTCGGAATGCCATATTTTATGGCACGCGATTTTTATGTGGGCTACGGCTGGTATCGCAAGCATATCAATCTTGATGCCAACGACTTGAAAAACAATATTTTTCTTGAGTTTGACGGCGTTTTTCAGGATGCCGAAGTGTATGTCAACGGCAAGCTAACAGGCTCACACGTAGGTGGTTACACTGGTTTTTCGGTTGATATCAGCAAAAATGCAAAACGTGGCGACAATGTTATCGCAGTAAGAGTCAACAACTTATGGAAGGCCGATGTGGCACCGCGCGCTGGCGAGCACCAATTCAACGGCGGCATTTACCGCACCGTCAGGCTGATGAAGAAAAATCCCACACACATTGCGTGGTGCGGCCTGCAACTGACAACGCCTGGTCTGAAGGAATCGGATGGCAAACAGGCTGCAGTCAACGCTGATGTAACTATTGAAAATCAGGCAAATGCCGACAAGACGGCCACTTTGAAACTGATTGTCAAGGACAGCAAAGGCGCAATCGTCGCGCAAAGCGATAAAGAACTTAAAATGAAGGCTGGCGAGCGCTTAACCGCCAATATCGCGACAGCGGAAATTGTCAACCCAATGCTTTGGTCGGTTGACACGCCAACGCTTTATACGGCTGAATGTCAGATTGTTGACAGTGGTGAGGTGATTGACTCGCAGTCGTCGGTTTTGGGATTCCGCTGGATTGAATGGACCGCTGACAAAGGCTTTTTCCTGAACGGCCAACACCTTTATTTACAGGGTGCTAACGTGCACCAAGACCACGCAGGTTGGGGCGACGCCATTACCGAAGAGGCCGTCCGCCGCGACGTGCGGATGATTAAAGAGGCTGGTTTCAATATGATTCGCGGGTCGCACTATCCGCACTCGCCCGCCTTTGCCGACGAATGCTCGCGGCAGGGAATTCTGTTCTGGTCGGAAGCACCGTTCTGGGGAACTGGTGGAAATCAGCAAGATGGCTACTGGTACGCAAGTGCCTATCCTGTGAACGATGCCGACACGGCGGCCTTTGAGCGCAGCATTCTGCAGCAACTTTCAGAGATGATTATCATTAACCGCAACCAACCGTCGGTGTTTGCGTGGTCGATGTGCAACGAGGTGTTTTTCACTCAACGACAGACAATTGAAAGCACCAAGAAACTTCTGAAAAAGATGGTTGACCGCAGCCACGAACTCGACCCGACACGCTACGCGGCCATTGGCGGCGCGCAACGTCCGCTGGGCAACGACCGCTTCGACCTGATTGGCGACGCTGTGGGCTACAACGGCGATGGCGCAACCATTCCTGCGTTTATCCGCCCTGGCGTGCCGTCGCTGGTTTCGGAATACAGTAGCACAACGTCCACTCGCCCTGGCGTTTACGACGCTGGCTGGGCCGATTTGCTGGTGAACGACGGCTACAAAGGCCTTGAGTGGCGCGGTGGGCATTGCCTGTGGTGCGGCTTCGACCACGGCAGCATTTTCGGCAAGACGATGGGCAAAATGGGCTGCATTGACTATTTCCGCATTCCGAAACGCTCGTGGTACTGGTACCGCAACTATTTCCGCGGCATTGAGCCGCCGCAGTGGCCCGAAGAAGGCATTGCCGCAACGCTGAAAATAGAATCGACAAAAAACGATGGAATTAAAACCGATGGAACTGATGATATCAGACTCAATGTCAAGGTTTTGAATGCCGATGGTTGCCAAATTTCGAACGCGCCCGATGTGGAATTGCGGATTGTTTCGGGACCTGGCGAGTTCCCGACTGGCAAATCGATTAAGTTCAGCCGCAACAGCGAGATTGCCATTATCGATGGCGAATGTGCGATTGAAATGCGCTCGTATTATGCTGGCAAAACCGTAGTAGAGGCTGTTTCTGAAGGACTTACGACGGCCACCATTGAACTGAATTTTGTCGGTGGTGAGCCGTATGTTGAAGGCGTGACGCCCGAAACGGCCGACCGCCCTTACATTTCGACACAGAAAGCAAAGAGTGACAGCGACTTGCAGATTCTCGGCACCAACAATCCGACATTTGCAAGCACCAACGACGCGAAACACGCATCGGCTCTTGCCGCTGACGGTGACGAATCGACATATTGGTCGCCGCTTGTCACCGACAAAGCCCCGCGTCTTGTTCTCGATACCGAACGCGGAATCACTCTCAAGAAGTTTGAAGCCGCGTTGGGCGCTGATATAAAAGATGTTACGGTCTTGATTTCGAACGACGGCGGCTATTATGTTCCGCTTGCACACTACGACATCGCACCGCAGAAAATCTCACTCGAATTGAGCGATATGACAATGCGTTACGTCAAATTTGAGTTCGGCAAGAACCAAAATGTAAAGGTGTACGAAATAAAGGTGTACGGTTGGTTGGAAGATTGAAAAACATATATTTACAAAACAAAACATACTTGCATTTTGGATGGTTTGAGATTGATATATTTGCAAAAACGAGATGGTGCCTTGCGCACGATTTGAAATGATAGAAAAGATTAAAAATTTCCTTAAAGGGCTGTCGTTTAGGACGGGTGTTGTGGTTCTACTGCTTTGTATTCCGTTCTACATTCTCTCGTTTGCGCAAATGGCTTTCCCATTCCTTTCAGCGCAAGCCAAAGGTGTTTTGTGGATTGTGCTTTTTGGTCTTGCGAAAACGTTCCAATATGGCGGCATCACCATTTTGGGGGTGGAAGGCGTTAAACGGCTTAAGGCCAAATTCGGAAGGAAGAAAAATGAAGAATGACGCGGACACTTGCTCAAAAAGTTGTAAATGAAAGAATTAAGTAATAATAATTTATGATAATAAGTTGGCTTGGGGCCATCAAACAATTAATACTAAACACACTCGATATGAAGAAACAGATTGCTTTTGCGCTATTGGTCAGCACGGTGGTTTGCTCGTGCGGCAACAAGGCTGACAATGAAGAACTTAAACTCTGGTACTCGCAGCCTGCAAAGGCCTGGACCGAGGCGCTGCCCATCGGCAACTCGCACCTGGGCGGAATGGTTTTCGGCGGCACGGGGCACGAGGAAATCCAACTCAACGACGAGACGTTCTGGGCTGGCGGTCCGCACAACAACATCCCTGAAAAGGCCAACGCGGCTCTGCCAAAGGTGAGGAAACTGATTTTTGATGGCAAATTTGCTGAAGCACAAGATGTTGTGAATCAGAATTTCTTTACAGGACAGAACGGTATGGGCTATTTGACGCTGGGCAGTCTGTTTATTGATATGTCAGATATTCAAGATGTTAGCAACTACTATCGCGACCTGAATATCAGCAATGCCACAGCCACCACGCGGTTTGCGGCCAATGGCGCCAACATCACGCGCACGGCATTCGCTTCACTGACTGATAATGTGATAGTTGTGCGCATTGAGTCGGACCAACGGAAGGGGCTGAATTTCGACATCAGTCACAACTGCCCGCTGCCGAACACTATCGAATTGAAAGACAACAAGACAACTACTGTTGGCACGGGCGGCATCGGCAAAGATGAGTGCGTGAAGATGATTGTCAAGATTGACGGAAAGTCGCAGGAAGGCGTGGATGCGAAACTTGGTGCGTATCTGGCAGTTACAATCAAAAGCGACGGCACCAACCTGGCTGGCGAGAACAAACTGATGGTTCGCGGCGCAACATCGGCGACCATCTTCATTGCATCGGCAACCAATTTTGTGAACTACAACGATGTGAGCGGAAATGCCGAAGAATTGGCTGAATCGGCATTGGCGAAAGCCGTCGAAAAAGATTATAATCAATTGTTAGCCAATCATATATCGGCATACAAAAAACAATTCGACCGCGTGCGGCTTGAGTTGCCAAAATCGGACAGTTCGGCCATTGAGACCGACCGTCGGCTGGAAGCCTTCAACAAGGGCAACGACCAAGCAATGGTGGCGCTGATGTTCCAATACGGGCGCTATCTGCTCATCTCGTCGTCGCAGCCTGGCGGACAGGCGGCCAATCTGCAAGGCATCTGGAACAATATGGTTGACGCGCCGTGGGACAGCAAATACACTATCAATATCAACGCCGAAATGAACTACTGGCCTGCAGAGGTCACGAACTTGAGCGAGTGCCACCAACCGCTGTTCTCGCTCATCGCCGACCTTGCGCAAACTGGCCGCGCCACTGCTCGGCAGATGTATAACGCCGACGGCTGGGTGGCTCACCACAACACCGATATCTGGCGCGTTACGGGCCCGATTGACGGCGCCTACTGGGGAATGTGGCCCAACGGCGGCGGCTGGCTGTCGACACACATCTGGCAGCATTATCTGTTCACTGGCGACAAAAAATACCTTGCCGACAACTATAACATATTGAAAGAGTGTGCGAAATTCTATATGACGGCGATGGTTGAGCACCCCGTTTCGGGCTATCTGGTGACAACACCGTCAACATCGCCCGAGCACGGCTACACCAACGACGGCTCGTCGATGACGGCGGGTTGCACGATGGACAATCAAATTGTTTTTGATGTTCTGAATCAGGCAATTGCGGCTTCGGCGGTGCTCAATGTTGATGACGCTTTCCGCGATTCGGCGCAGACCGTTCTTGGCCGCATCGCTCCAATGGCGATTGGGCAGCACAACCAACTGCAAGAGTGGCTTGTGGATGCCGACGACCCGACCGACCAACACCGCCACGTGTCGCATCTGTACGGACTTTATCCGTCGAATCAGATTTCGCCGTTCAAGCAACCGCAACTGTTTGAGGCCGCTAAAAACACGCTCACACAGCGCGGCGATATGGCTACAGGCTGGTCAATCGGCTGGAAAATCAACCTTTGGGCGCGTCTTTTGGACGGCAACCACGCTTATAAGATTATCTGCAATATGCTCAATCTGCTGCCGTCGGGCGGAAACCCGTGGATGGCACGCGGCAACGGGCGCACCTACGCCAACCTGTTCGACGCACATCCGCCTTTCCAAATTGACGGAAACTTCGGATTCTGCGCAGGTGTTGCCGAAATGCTGCTGCAGAGCCACGACGGTGCCGTGCATCTTCTGCCCGCCCTGCCCGATGTCTGGGCCGACGGCAGTGTGAGCGGCTTGTGCGCCCGCGGCGGATTTGTGGTTGATATGGACTGGAATGGCGGCAAACTGGCGTCAGCAAAAATCACATCGACCATCGGCGGAACACTGCGAATCCGCTCGGCAGTTGAACTCGAAGACGCTGGCCTGAAACCCGCCGAAGGCACTTGCCCGAACGCTCTGCTCGTGTCGGCAGATGTGAAAGAGCCGATTGTGTCGGAAAAGGCAAGCATCGGTCAGCCCGAGTGTGGAAAATACTTTGAGTATGATGTGGAAACTACTGCTGGGCAGGTGGTTGAGGTGAGGGCGAAGAAATAACAATTGCATAATCATAACATAACTGGCGGAAAGGCTTACAATGATCGGCATTTCCGCCAGTTTTTTTTTATCTTTATCACGCACAATTGTATTGTAAGTCACAATAAATCAGAAGCAATTTAAAAATGGCAAACGGATTCAAAATGTCACCCAAAGAGTTGGCCTTGCTCGATCAGATGCAACGTCTGCGCTACAGTCAGGGGCTGATAACCACTGCATTATCGATTCTTCGCCAATCGCGTGAGGCTCAAGATGAGATGCTGCTCTACATGTATGAGAAGCGCCCGTCGGAGAAGAAATTTGTTGAACGTTTGGCCGCCATCTGCGCCATCGACCCAGAAATGCGCAAAAAAAACTCATGACACCAACGGCAAACAATAATTATTAAATTTGCGAGTTTTTTAGAAAAAGCGTGTTGATGTTGAAAAAGATACTTCTCAATTTGCTGCTTGTATTTTTGGCGCTGACGATTTGCTCGGCGCAGGAGAACGTGGCTCGCAAGACATATATCATTGATGGTGAGCCGATGGCAGCCATTTCGCAAATTTTTCCCAACGACTTCAAACGTCAATTATTGGACAGCATAATCATTGACCAGATAAACTCCATTCTTTATGAGCGCGACTGTGAGCCTTTGATTTACAAACCATTAATGTTTACAATTGCCCGTGAGCAATCGGAATATATGGCAATGATGGCCGATGAGGACCCGAACGCCAAACTCAAAAACACTATTGCCGCCCGAATGGAGGCCTATGGCGGCTCAAGCGAGGCAGCCGAACTGACAACCAAAATCAATGTGGTGAAAGGGAAGGTGAATCTGACCTACTACGAGATGGCAGAGGAGTTGGTTTTCCGTTGGATGTCGAACAGCCGTTCGGCAGCACTCTTTGAAAGCACTAATTATCAGTATATTGGGGCATCATCAAACATCGATTTGGAAGGTAAACGCGTCTATGTGTCGGTGGTGTTGGGCAATTTCCGCTCGTTCAACGAGGGAATGCGCAACCGCGACATGCTGAAAGTGCCTTACACCATCAAAAACAACGGCTTGGACAATTACGACCCCGAAGTGTGCAAGCGCATCAATCGTATGACCAATCTCAACGAACTTCGCGACGCGCTTGTGGTTGAAGGTCAGCAGGTTTTCATCGATGTTGACAATGTGAAGACACTGCAAAAAATAATGCGCAATAAAAACGACGCGTTGGCGCTGGACATTCTTCAAAAAGAGCAATACGATTGCAAATTCGAGCGTAACATATTGGATTACAATCGGTTCAATCGAGGGGTGATGACAAAGCCATACAAGTCGAAGAAGATTCTGAAGAAAAATCTGAAACAACCCACAGGCAAATCGAAGGCTTTCAAAGGCAAAGTGGCCGATTTGCCAGAGGGTATCGATTTGAACAACAGTGAGATAAATCTGCTGATAATCCAGGATGGATCTGTTTGCACGAGCGTGCCCAAAACGTTTATTCATCCCATCAAGGGAACTTACAAAAATAATGTCAAACTACTGGCTGACACGCTTGCGTTCAATACCAAATTCGGAGTTTACAAGCCTATCCCTGACAGTGCCGACCTTGAGTTTGTAATTCCGTTCAAAGGCAACAAGGCCGACTACAAAGAGGCTGATATTGAGCCATTTCTGGAGGCGCTTGAGCAACGTGATTTCCACATTTTGAACATGAGCATCACCGCTTATTCGTCAGTTGAGGGTAGCGACTCCGTGAACCGCAATCTGCAGCGCCGCCGTGCCGAGAGCATTGTGCGCGCACTCGAGAAGCGTCAGTTCGACTCAACCCGAACCGAAATAATCACCGACTACAACTGGGCTGATTTTGTAACCGACATACGTTCAACCAAATACAGCCATTTGGCCAAACTGCCAATTGAGCGTGTTCAGGACAGCATTCTGAAAAATAATCTTGCCAAAGAACTCGAGCCAATTCTGCAAAAACATCGCTTTGCGCGGATTCAGATGCGTATAGTTTACGACATCACAGGCAAAAACGAGCAGCCGTTTATGTTCAGAAAATTCAAGGAGGCCTGCGACTCATCGGACCGAATTCTTGCTCTCTCAATCCAGAAATACATCATGCGGCGCATTATGAAAGGGGAGTATCCCGAAAGCGCCATCAACGAGATGCAGATTCCTGACGACCCCGATTTTGCAGGACTCGCCATGAACAAACTCTGGCTGCGCTATCGGCTCGGGCAGATTAAGGAACCCGACATGAGGGAACCGATTGAGCAGTTGGCCGTCTTAAACCCTCAAAATGAGTATATTGCATTCAATAATCTGCTCATGCAGGTGAACTATCCCGAAGGTTTGTTCAAAGACATCGGGCCACGCTTGCAGACTGGAATTGACCGCCTGTATTATACGCCTCTGCAAAAACGTGCCGTCGATGGTCTGAACCTGCGTCTGCAACTCAAGACCATCAGCGAGGTTGACTCGGTGACTCACGTCCGCGCCACAAAAACGGCTTGTGTGGAGCGCATCAAGTCGATTGTCGATATCAAGGCCGTGTCGATGGAGAACAGTTTGAAACTGGCCGAACTCTTCCTTGACAATAAGGATTACATGCTGACAATCAAAACGTTGGAACCATGGGCGGCGCAAACAACCAACATGCAACTTCTGCTGACATACGTATCGCTTTGCTCGCTGTTTGAGAACGAGATGCACACGGCGGCGTTTGATGTGGCAATGGAGCGCATCAGGCAAATAGAACCCGAAACATACTGTAAACTGCTGAACGGCAAGGATGAGGGATTCTCGCTGCGCGTGTTTGAGAACGAGAGCGTCAAGGCGGGCTATTGCGAGAGTTGCTTGGGCGCAAAAGGGAAATAGCACCTTTATTAACCGCGCGTTGTCAAAATAAAAATTAAAGTCCTGCAATATTTCTGCGCATTTCGTTTATAATATTGCACTGACTAATTCTAACTATAGTGAAACAGTACATCGACTCGCTCGACCAATGGCAACTGATTATGTTGGTGACACTTGCATCGGCAGTGTTGATTCAGATAATCTATTATTTTGCCGTTTATCTTCGTCCAGCACGAAACAAGCCGCCACAGCAGCCAGCGGTGCAGAAACCAGTCACAGTCATTATTTGCGCCCGCAACGAAGGCGAGAACCTGCAAAAGTATCTTCCTAAAATTTTGGAACAGGATTATCCTGATTTTGAGGTGATTGTGGTTAATGATTGCTCGGAAGACGATACATTGATGATTCTTGCCCAATTCGAGCAGACCTACAAAAATCTGCGCCACACCAGCATCGAAGTTGACAGAAAATTCACTCATGGGAAAAAACTTGCCGTCACAATCGGCTTGAAATCAGCAAAGAACGAGCATATTGTCCTCACTGATGCCGACTGTTATCCTGCAAGCAACCACTGGCTGGCCGATGTGATGGCTGCGTATGCAGAGGACACTGAAATTGTTTTGGGATATGGCGGTTACGAGACGCGCAAAGGCTTGCTTAACAAGATTATACGTTTCGACACCATCAGCATCGCAATGCAATATCTGGGCTTGGCCAAGGCCAAACATCCATACATGGGAGTGGGTCGGAACATGTCGTACACACGGAGTGTTTTCTTCGCCAAAAACGGATTTCAGTCGCATTATTACATTATGTCGGGCGACGATGACTTGTTTGTCAACGAACGTGCCACAAAACGCAACACGCGAATCGTGACAACGAAGGAAAGCATCACAATATCAGAGCCTTGCGAAACATTCGGGCAGTGGGTGAAACAGAAAAAACGCCACTTGAGCACGTGGACACACTATCGTTTCGGAACCAAAATCAGTCTCAGCATCGAACTGCTCAGCCGTCTGCTTTTTTATGCAGCGCTGATAGTCGCCATATATCCTTTCGGCCTTTATATTGAGGCTGCGTCAGCCTTTGGCTTGAGGCTGATTATACAACTCATTATTTACAAGGCGAATATGATAAAATTAAATGAGCGTGGATTTTTATTTTTAATTCCTATATTTGACGTTGTTTTACCAGTATTGAATTTATCGTTCAATATCTTGAATCTTAGAGATTACCGTTGTCAATGAAAGCGAATCCGGATTTTTCCGACAAGGCCAAACGCGATTTTCAGTTAGTGGAGCGTGCCCAGGAAGGTGATGAACAGGCGTTCACCCAGCTCTTGGCCACTTATCGTGACTCCATTTACTTTATGGTGCTGAAAATGGTGCGCAACAAGGTCGATGCCGAAGATTTGACCATTGAGGCCTTTGGCAAAGCTTTCCGCAACATTGAACAGTATTCTCCTGATTACGCGTTCAGCACTTGGCTTTTCAGAATAGCATCGAACAACTGCATCGACTTTCTGCGACGCAAAAAAATCCGTCAGCTGAACACTGTGAGCACGTCGGCGGCTGAGGACGAAAGCTCAATCAGCGAGGTTTTTGCAAAAGAGGCAACCCTTGCACTCAAATACGATGCTCCGGACCCGGAGGAAAGCATAATAATGGAGCAGAAGCACGCCATGCTGCGTGATATGGTGGCAAACCTGAAACCGCGTTACCGCCAGCTTGTTGAGCTCAGGTATTTCGATGAGTTGTCGTATGAGGAGATTGCCGACAAACTGCAACTTCCGTTGGGAACCGTCAAAGCACAGTTGTTCCGTTCGCGCGAGTTGCTCTTCGAAATGTTGAAAAAACGCGACTCACATATTTGAAAATCGGCTGATGGACTGCATTCTCAAGTATTTCCCGAATCTGACCGACACACAAAAAAGCCAGTTCGCCAAACTTCAGCAACTATATGCCGAATGGAACGAAAAGGTGAATGTTATCTCCCGCAAAGACATTGATAACCTTTATGTTAACCATGTACTGCACTCGTTGGCAATTGCAAAAATAATCAGTTTTACTGATGGTACTCAGTTGCTCGATGTCGGCACGGGCGGAGGATTCCCTGGAATACCGTTAGCCATCATGTTCCCGCAATGCCAATTCCGTTTGATTGACAGCATCGGGAAGAAAATAACTGTGGTTAATGCGGTGATTGAAGCCCTTGGACTGACTAATGCCAAAGGCGAACAGATTCGCGTTGAGCAAGTTAAGGATAAATTCGACTTTGTCATAAGCCGCGCCGTTACCCGTTTCGACAGTTTCTACAACATGACACGCAAATGCATTGCAACAGGAGGTGTCAACCAATTGCCGAATGGAATTATTTATTTGAAGGGCGGCGATTTTGACGATGAATTGAAAGTAATCAACAGAACTACAACTATATACAATATAAGCGACTATTTCGACGAGCCGTTTTTTGAGACAAAAAAAATAATTCATGTGAAGTTGTAGAGGAATAATGCGAGAGATGCATTATAATTGCATAATAAAAAACGTTTGGTATGGAGACAAAGGATATAAAGGAAAAAGTTGAGCATTTGGAACATCTGCTTTTCAGGGCGACATTGGAGGAGTATCCGAAACTTGCCCGGGAATATTCTTATTGGGCTGAAAAATTGGCCGAGCGCGAAAAAGCCTCGAGCAAACGTCGTGTTGAGGATGATGAGGACGACGAGGATAATGAAAACGAAGTATCAGACGATGAAAATCTTGACGATGACGAGGCGGAAGATTGATTCGCTCGGATAGATAAGATAAATGAAAGGTTGCCATCGGGTAGAAGAGGGCAGCCTTTTTTATTTGCCACTGCCTTCCAGCACTGTTTTAACAGTATAAATCAGGATTTTCATGTCGAGATAGAGCGACATGTTTTCAAGATAGATGATGTCGTACTTCAAGCGGTCGACCATCTCGTCAACATTCTCGGCATAGCCGTATTTGACTTGTCCCCAGGAAGTTATGCCTGGGCGAACTTTGAAAACAGAATAGTAGTGCGGGGCTTTCTGCACAATCTGCTCAATATAATAGGCACGTTCAGGGCGCGGTCCGACAAGCGACATGTCGCCTTTGAGCACATTTATGAATTGTGGCAGCTCGTCAAGTCTTACTTTCCGCATGAAGCGTCCAAGCGGAGTGATGCGCGGGTCGCCATCGCTCGACAGTTCGGGACCATTCTTTTCCGCATCCAAATACATTGTACGGAACTTTATGATTTTGAATGGTTTGGCATATCGCCCTATGCGTTCCTGAAGGTAGAATATCGGGCCTTTCGACGAGCATTTGACGCAAATGGCCAAAATCAAATAGACGGGAATCAGTATGCAGATGGCTATCAGTGAGACTGCTATGTCAATCAGTCGTTTGATGTTTGCTTGCCATGCAGGCATGGTGTCGTGCGACATCTCGATGAGCGGCACACCAAAAATAGATGCCATCTTGACGTTACCCGAGATAATGTCGAGAATGTCAGGCACGGCCCTGATACTCACTTCCACCGATTTAACCTTGACGATGATGTTCTTGATGAATTGTTTTTCGTCGGGTTCGACGGCAATGATTACATCCTCAATTTTCTTTTCGTTCACAGTGTCGATGATGGTATCGATTGTGCCAAGACACGGCAGGTATGGTGCAAGAAGCGAATTTTCTGAATTGCTGACAGTTATGTAACCGACAAAGTGCTCTCCAGCTGATTTCGGCTTGCTGACAATCTCGTTATAGAGTTTCATGGCCTGCTCGCCACTGCCGATGATGACTGTTGAGAAACCTATTTCGCGGTTTTGAATCTGGCGGGCTGTGGCATTGGTAATGATTAATCTGAAAGTATAAGTCAGACTGAAATGGCAGCCAAGCAAATAAAGCAGTGAACCATAGTAATTTCGGTAGGTGATGATATCGTCGTCGAGAATAAGGGCGAAGAAGATGACCACAACGCCCAAAATGCTGATGAGTGCAGTGCTGCCCAGCTCTTTCAGACGCGATTTGCGGTAAATGTTGTTATACTCGCCGGCGATGTAATAGAGCAGAATCCAAAAAATTGGAATAATGATGATGCCGAGAATCATTGACGGCTCGGCGGCAGTAATTATTTCGAGATTGGTGATGTCGCTAATTACAATTTTCTTGCGGTAGATGAAAAACAAAATCCACGCTGACAAGGCTGCTATATAATCGCATGTCAGATATTTAGCTATTTGTAAACGAGGTTTTTTCTCCTTCATCTCAACGTGTTCTTAGTTGCCGCAATGCTAATCATAAATATGAAACGCAGAAGCGTCCGCTATATTGTCGGCAAGATTTATTTCACGCCAAAATCAAAAGACATTGAAATTGATGCGCATCTTCTCGCGTATGCGCTCGCAAGCCAGTTGGGTGCGAATCTCGTTTTCGAGAGTGTTATATGGTTCTGAGCTGTTCATGAGGCTCGAGTAGAAGGCTGAAAGCTGAGTTTCGGCTTCAATCATGCCGTCGGATGCCATTTCTTTGACAATCGGAGTTTCGGGATTGTCGCTTTTAATCACGGCAAAACGGCGGGCAATCATGTCGGCATTGACAATGCTGTTGTAGTTAAGCACCCGTATGGTGTGTTCGGGGTTGAGGCCATAACGGTTGATGCTGATGTTGCCAACGGCACCATTGTCAAAATCAATTCTGACGCGCATGGAGTCGGGGACGCTGCTGAAACTTGAATAGACGTTGACAGCTACGCGATGCACACTTGCCCGCGCCAGCATCAGCATCAGACTCAGTTCGGTCCGCGCCAGCGACACCAGGTTGTTATTGCTGCTCTGGATAATGTTGCATTGTATGTCGAGCGGATGGTCGCATTGCTGCCTCAGCATTGCGAAGAATTTGTCGCCAATAAACTTGTGCCCCACATAAACCACACTCTGAGCTTCGTCGCGCAGCATCAGCAGACTGTTCAGCTCCTTGGTCTGATAACTGTGTACTCCAGCTAAAAAGACGTCGAGAGAATGGCGGATGGCCTCGCATACAAGCGGATAATAGAGATTGTCATCGATGCTGAAAATGACCGCGTTGCAATCACTGCAAAGCTCACCAAATGACTGAAATACATTGAATTCTGACGTATGGATATCCTCGATGAGGAGGCTGGGGTCGTAGATGCCTTTGAAATTGAATGATGGCGAATGCTTTAGTGCATCGATGTACGGTGCCGCATTTTTCAGTCCTACAATTCCAATGTCAAGCATGATTCAATAACGATTTACGCAAATCTAAACCTAAAAGCAGGGTTAGGAAGGGACTTGTAACGTTTATTATCAACCTGATAATGTTAATATCAAAGGCCTGATTCCGACTTGTTTTTCCACCATTTGGGAGGTGGAACAGGGTCGTAGCCGCTACCGCCCCATGGATTGCATCTTACTATGCGCCTGATGGTTAGCCATAATCCGATAATCGGTCCGTGTGTCTTCAGTGCCTCAATGGCGTAAGTGGAGCAGGTGGGAGTGAAGCGGCAACTGTTGGGCAGTAATGGTGATATCAGCCACTGATACAAGCGGATTGGCAGGATGAGCAATATGGAGAAAAATTTTCGAATCATTACGGAGTGCAAGATAGCAGAGATTTGTTCAATAAAATCTGCAAACAATCTTATCTTTGCCCGATAACACATAAGAAGTATGGCAAGATTCTTGGCAATTATAAATATCTTATTGTTTGCAAGCACATTACAGGCGCAAATCATCAGTAGCACTTGGCGCGACCACATGAGTTACTTCAATGCAAAGGTTGTGGCCGTGAGCAACACAGATGTTTATTGTGCCACTGAGCTTAACTTGTTTTGTTACAGCAAGGAAGACGGACGCATTACACATCTTACACCCATTGAAGGACTGTCGGAGATGGGGATTGGAACAATCGCTTACAGCGACAAAACTCAGGAGCTGATAATCTGCTACAACAGCGGCAATATCGACATTGTTGGTGACAACGGGAAAGTATACAACATGCCCAGTTTGAAAAACAGCGATTTCACCAATAATAAAACGATAAATCACATTTGCATTCATGACGGGACAGCTTACCTGTCGTGCAGTTTCGGCATAACGGCCATCGATATAAAACGCCGAGAGTTTTCTGATACCTATATTTTGGGTGACGATGGCAAACATTTAAATATTAACTGTTCAGCGGTTTATGGTGGATATTTGTATGCTTTAACTGATGCTGGGCTGATGCGCGGACGTCTCGACAATCCGTTTCTGACAGACTTGAAAAACTGGGAGCAAGTGCCAGAACCGGGTCTGGGGTTGAAATTCAATACTGGCTGTGTATTTGACAATAAGCTATATGTAAACGCGCAGATTTCAGGCGACAATGTCGGGCGGGTGTCGGTTTTCGATGGCGAAAAGTGGGCTGCTGTTTGGGATAGTTTGCCAAACGTGAAAACCCTGACAAGTCGAGAAAATAAACTAGCATTATGCGATGGATTAGGCATTTATGTCTTCGACACGAATCTAAAGGAGCAGCTGTTTTGGGATTCGGAATATATAAACATGGGTGTTGCCGATGGCGATGTCGTGTGGTATGCTCACCGATTGTACGGACTCGGGCGCTCCGACGGCAACGACCATGCTGCATTTACCCCCAACGGCCCGGCATTGAACCGATTTTACAATGTATGCTACAATGCGGGTGATATATTGGTGGCGCCAGGAGGCATGGAACGAACTGGGCAGAATCATTACAACAAAGCCGACATTTATACCTTCGACGGAAGCACATGGACGAATATCGACCACCAACAATATCCAGTGTTTGAAGATTGCCGCGATATTATCAATTTCACCACCACTGGCAACAAAAATCATTTTATTGCAAACAGTTGGCACTATGGTATTTTGGAGTACGACAACGGCACGTTCACTCACTACAATGCTGAATCGACGGGCGGCTTGCTCAACGACTACGTCAGCTACTGCGCCTACGACCGCAACGGCAATCTGTGGTTTGCTGGTTCGATAGCCGACAAGCCGATAACTGTCCGTACGCCAAGCGGAGAATGGTACAACTACGCATATTCGAGCCACATGACGGGCTTGCATACGGGCAAGTTGATTTGCACACGCAACAACGATATGTGGCTTGTG
This sequence comes from Salinivirgaceae bacterium, assembly GCA_017645945.1. GTDB lineage: Bacteria > Bacteroidota > Bacteroidia > Bacteroidales > SZUA-534 > RUG13583. The sequence continues at coordinate 126,773 of JAGCNL010000031.1, read as the reverse complement.
TCGCATCGCGGAATAGGCGTTCTGGTGTGGAACTCCAATGGCACGCCCGAAACAAATTCTGACGACGATTACACCTTCTTTTTTCCTTCCGACGAAACGGGCAAAAAACTGAATTGCAACATCAACGACATTGTTGAGGACAAGAACGGAATCTTGTGGCTCGCAACCGACGAAGGCGTTTACATTTTCGACCATCCTGAAAAGGTGCTGCGCGACGGCAACATCCATCCACACTATCCGCAAATGATTGTTGATGGGTTCTACCAGTCGTTGCTTGTCACTGAGGTTGTCAAAACAATAGCCGTCGATGGCGGCAACCGCAAATGGTTTGGAACTGAAAGTGGCGGTATCTTTGTCATCTCGCCTGATGGCACCGAGCAAATTGCATCATACAATACTAGCAATTCGCCGATTTTCTCGAACAATGTCAAATCGCTTGCCATCGACGACGACAAGGGCGTGCTCTACATCATAACCGACATGGGTATGCAGTCTGCCATCATCTCTACCACAAAAGCCAACAGCGAAACGGCTGAAATCACAGCCTTTCCCAACCCTGTGCCTCCCGATTACTACGGCGAAGTTGCCATCCGTGGACTGCTCGACAACTCTGTGGTCAGAATAACCGACATGCGGGGAGCGCTTGTTTACGAGGCGATGAGTAATGGCGGCGGCGCCATGTGGAATCTGTGCAACCCCGACGGTCGACGTGTCGAGACGGGTATCTATCTGATTCAGTGCACAACAACTGATGGCGTGACACGAAATGTCGGCAAAATTCACGTCATCAAATAACTGCGCCCGATGCTTTGTACCGACCGCATAATCGTATTGAGCCACACGCGTTTCAGCGATTCTTCGATAATTGTTCGTGCGCTTTCGCGACAGCATGGCCGCGTATCGCTGATGGTGTATGGATTTGGCGGCAAAAACAGGTCGAAGTTGGGAGCATTCCACCCTATGGCGCTGCTCGATGTGGTTTATTCCTACAAGCCCGACCGCGACATTCAGAAACTGACTGAGTACCGCTCGACGCCTAATCTTGTGAGTTGTACTGCCGACCTGCGCAAAAGCACCATGCTGATGTTTATGGCCGAAGTGGTGGGCAAGAGCATCCGTGAGGAGGCAGAAGATGACGCTCAGTTTGAATTCATCGACGCGTCGGTGCAGATTCTCGAGCAGATGCAGGCGGGTTTACAGTTCTTCCATCTGGCTTTCATGGTTAAGTTGAGCCGCATAATCGGTTTCTTCCCGAACATCGATGCCAATCATCCGTTTTTCGACCTTGAGCAGGGGCACAGCACGCCGCTGAAGCCCATTCACCGCCATTTTGTCGATGCAGATGTGTTTCGCCGCATAGTTTTTTTTGCCGATTGTCCATACGATAATCTTCGCGACATGCAGATGTCGAAAGCTGACCGAGATTTTTTGCTTGAGACGGTAATCCAGTGGTATCAGTTCCGCATTCCCACAATGAAGGAAATGAACTCGTACGAGATTCTGCACGAGGTGTTTTCGGAAATTAGTTAGGATTTGAGGACCAAAAAGACATAAGTGTCTCGGATTTACACTTTGTTGTGACTGAAGTCCGTTGTCCGTAGTTTGAAGTCTAAATGTAGATTTCTAGCAGCCTTGATTCGCCGTTGAGAGGAGTGAGTTCAATCTCTTTCATTTCGGCGGGAATGAGTACGGTTTCGCCCTTTGTAATTTCAACTGGTTGCTCAAGTCCTGGCGCGCCGATGAGCGTTTTGCCTTCAACTGCCATATACACCACAAACGAGTCCAGGCGGCCGTAATCAATATCGATATGCTTTGCGAAATTGAGAATGTTGACCGTGAAATATTGGCATTTGGCAATGTTTGTGCTGTTGTCCTGCGGCATTGTGTACGGCGTGCGGTATCCCTTGCTGTATGTGTAGTCGATGGCATCCACAGCCCAATCGGTGTGCATTTCGCGTGATTTGCCGTTGGCGTCAACGCGGTCCCAGTCGTAGATGCGGTAGGTGATGTCGGAAGCTTGTTGTACTTCGGCCAGTAGAATGTTCGGACCGATAGAGTGAATGCGGCCCGCAGGGATGAAGAACACATCGCCAGGCTTTGCGTTTTCCCAGTTCAACACATCGCGCAACGTACCGTTTTTGAAGTGTTCAAGATATTTCTGCTTATCCATCGGGCGGTTGAATCCCGCAATCAGTTTTGCATCGAACTCTGATTCAACAATATACCACATCTCGGTTTTGCCAGAAGCGTTGTGACGACTCATTGCCAACTCGTCATTGGGGTGAACCTGGATTGAAAGGTTGTCGCTGGCTTCGATGAACTTGAAAAGCAGTGGAAATTCGGTTCCGAACTTCGAGAAAACGGCATCACCGACAAGGTCGCCCATATAGATTTCGATGAGTTCGTCGATGGTGTTGCCAGCCAGAAAGCCGTTTGCCACAACCGAAAGGTCGCCTTCGAGCCCTGACAGTTCCCAGCTTTCGCCGATTTTCTGCATCGAGCCTTGCGGCTTGTTCAGCACTGTCGATAGTTTGTTGCCGCCCCAAATCTTCTCTTTCAGTATCGGTTCGAATTTCAGCGGATATAGTGTGTTCATCTTGTCAGTCATTTTTACAAGTGTGCAAAGGTACCCAATTTTTGGTTAAGTGTATCACTAAAGTTAGGTTAGTGAATTTTTGACTAAAGACTTTAGACAACAGTAGGAAACGATTCTTTTGAAAGTCTTTATTGCAGAAACATTATGAAAGCACCATCAGTCAAGGTGCAAAACAAACAGTGTCATAATCATTTCCACTTGACTTTGCCGATTCCCGTCACGGCAGCAAGTGTCACTGCAACAGTATATATGGCAACCATGAACTCAAAAAAAGGCATCCACCACAGCAAGCGGCGGTTGCCAAATTGCTTGCAGACGGCCGTCAGCAGCAGAGTGTCAACGATTAGTTTTGTAAGATACAGGACGAGTGCGGGCATCCATAGCAATGGCAGTGCGGCAATTCCAATGCAGAGCAGAAGCGATTCGACCGCCACCAAAACTGCCACTGTCAGGCTGTCTGTATCGGTGTAGCCAGTTGTCTTTCCTCCCCAGCGCATCCGTTGTCGCAGAAAAGTGCTCACTGAAGCGGCGGGGAGGGTAGAAGCAATGGTTTCGGGTTGTGCAGTGAAACAGATTTTTGCACCTAAGGCCTTCATCTTGTGAAGCAGAAAAACGTCGTCGCCCGAAGCCGTTTTTGAATTGAGCGGGTCGGTTAACTTGTTGTATTCCAATCGGTCTAACATCAGGTTGGCACCATTGCACATTATTGGGTGGCCAATGCCTGCCGCACCGATTCCGCTTCCGACGAGGCTTGCAAAATCAGCGAATTGGAATTTTCGGAACCAGCTGTCGATTGGTGCGATGATAACGGGTGCAGCCAGCAGGGAGCATTTCTCATGGCTGAAAGTGGCCGCCATTGCGTCGAGCCAGCCTTGAGGGTAGATGCAGTCGGCGTCGGTAGTGATTATTGCATTATGACGTGCCGCGGCAACTGCTTCCGCCAGAGCGTTTTTCTTCCCGTGGCCGTTGGCTTCTATCAGCCGCAAGTGAGGATTGCTGGCTAGCATAGCGCTTACCACGCCATGTGAATTGTCGGTGCTGTGGTCGTTGATGGCGATGACTTCAAAATCGGCATCGGTCTGCTGGCTTAAAATTGATTCAAGAGTGTGCTGGATTGTGCCTTCTTCGTTGTGGAACGGCACTATCACGCTTACTGCCAAGTTGGCGCCGCTGTGACGAGGTTGACGAGCTATCTTTTTGAATCCGAAATAGATGCTGATAATCAGTATCGCATAAGCGAGTGAAACCGCAAGAAAAACTATTGTGATAATTGTGGGCATCTGGCTAATACACACTATTTTATAAGCGTTGTGTAGATTCGGTAGCGTTCCATAATGTCGCGCACAAAATTGTAGGTCTCATCGCCGCGGCAGTAGCCCGATTTCACAAGTTCGGGGTTGTAATACGTTGGTTCCGATTTGTGCAGTAGGTAGAAATCAACGCCGTCGTCCCAAACATCAGGATTGCCGCCATTAGCCTTCGCCACGCGCCGTGCATCGAGAATGTGTCCCAATCCGATGTTGTACGCCGCCAGCACAAATTTTGTGCGTTCGTTTTTATCGGTCACAGAATCAGTAAGTTGCTTGTCAATCCATTTCAGATATTTTACGCCAGCCTTGATGTTGGCTTCAGCCGACGATGTTGAGTCGATGCCGTATTTGGCCGCTGTTTCGGGCATCAGTTGCATCAGTCCGTAAGCGCCGCACCACGACCGCGCATCGGCTTTGAACCGCGATTCCTGATAGATGACAGCCGCAAGCAGCCGCCAGTCCCAGTCGATAATCTTGCTGCATTTTTTGATGGCGTCATCGTAAATCGATATGCTACCGCCCTTGAACGACAGGTAGGGGCTCTGCGCCCGAGTGAGAGTTTTCGGGTCCTTGAAATATTTTTTGTAGAGCACCATGTGGAATGACGAGCCTTTTGTTTCTGAAATCCAGTTGTTTATGGCGTCTAGAAGTTTCGGGTTGTCTTTGCTTACGGCCCATGCCATATTCTGCGGGAACGACACCGCCACGCTGATGTCGAGGGCAGGGTAGTAGGTTTGGTTAATCATTGCCACGTTCTCATCAGTCACACAGTAGTCGATTTCACCGTGCGCCACTTGTTCAATAAGTTGTTCTGAATCAATATTTTCAACCTCGATAATATCGATTGAGTCACCAATTTCCGACTCGATGTTGTGTAACCTTTCGGCGAAGGCCGAATTTTTCACCACGTGGATGGTTTTGCCAGCCATGTCGAGCGGCGATTTTATCTGCTTCGAGCCGTCGTAGTCAGGATTGTTGCGGCGCCGCTGCCGCTCCGAAAGTTGTACCAGCACTTGCCGAGTTTCCATAATTGGCGATGTGAAATTCATCATTTTCTGCCGTTCAGCAGTCACAGTCAGGTTGATGGCCAGCAAATCGACTTTGTGGTTGACCAAATCGTCGAAATCGTTCTCAAGGTTGTTCGACACCCGCAGTTCAAGCTTTAGTCCGAGCCGCTTTGCAAGGTCTTGCAAAAGTTCGTACTGGTAACCCATCGGTGTGCCGCGATATGTAAAATAACTTATTGAATTATAATCGGTTAATGCTAAAAGTGTGCCGCGGTTCTCGATAGCGTCAAGGTCGTGGCTCGTGTTGGCAGAGTCGCCCGACGGCTGCTTGTTGCAGGACATCGCCAGCAAACACAAGGCGGCAACGGTTAGTATGTTCAATCTGACTTTCATCGCTCAAACATAAAAATCGTGTTAAAGATAGGAATTTTTAGCGATAACACAAACTGAAAGCAAATGGCTCAAGTCACATTTGTTTCTCATTTAACAGGGTCTCCGCAGAATTTCCGACGGTTGCACGATTTGCAGTGGCGGCCAATCCACACATCGTCGAACTGGTTGATGGCGGCGGCCACAAGTTGAGGGTCATCTGTCAGGATTCCAGCTTCGAAGTTGCGTGTGGTGCTACCTTTCATACCAATGCCTGCACCCGTCAGGTTAGCGCTGCCAATATAGACGGTTTGACAGTCGAACACCAGCATTTTGAAGTGCACGCGCGGACATAGCACACGCTCCAACCCAGAGGCCAAAACGGGGTATCGGTCGAAATCCTCGCGGAAATTTGGGCCAGGCTCTTTGGCATGTATCAGTCTGACTTCAACCCGTTTGCGGATGAGTTGCGCCAGAACGCCCAAAAACGGAATGGTGTCAGTGCCACTTTTCACGTGCAAATCCTTGATGTCGGCTGTGCCAATCCACAGAGTCTGCTTTACTGCCGCCACTCGCGACAACACCAGATTGTAATGGTCGTCATTGGTAATGTATTGAATCATAGTTGGATGGTGTTTTGTTGATGTGGGTATTAGGTGTAAGACATAGGAAAAAAGTCTAATGTCTTTATTTCAATCAATTAGCTTATTTACCAGTCATAAAATCTCTATCGCAATCCATGTGCAGGTTTCGGTCTCGGGCAAATGCCCAATATGATGGTGAAGACCATGAGTATCGGAAAGATGCGAGATTTTCATGCCGCAAAATTATATGATTCAAATGTATCTATATTACGATTCCACCACCCACCTGTCGCAGGGTAGCGTGGGGCGAATTCGGAAATAGTGCGGAACGCTGTTTATGGCGGCCTCGTAGCGGGGAATTTCGTCAATCGCCTGCTCGAATTGCGCCATTGTGAGCGACTGCTTCAGCGCCAACTCGCGGCCCTTGGGCAGGCTGACGATTATCTCCTCAACACTTATCACGAATGTGAAGCGCTCCGCATCCTCCTTTCGGGTGACGGCTGTGTTGGCGCGGTGGCGGCTCTCAACCCGATACCTGCTCGGCACGCTGTTTATGGCGGCAACGCTCTGCGGTATGCGGCTGAGCCACTTCTGCGCCAGGGCGGTGTTGTCGGCGGGCAAGGTGACAACCAATTTCCGACCGTGCCGCAGCCTCACCTCCAGCAGCCGTTCATTGAGTTGATACTCAAGCCCAAACTCGCGCATTCGGTTCTTGACGATAGTGGCGGTTTGGTTTGCTTGGGGGGTGTGTTGTTTTGGGTTTAATGTGTTCATTGTTTGAAAAATTAGTTGTTGTTAATCCCATAAATTGCAATAATGTTTGCAGAAAAGGTTGAGCCCAGTTTTTACGGCGGTTTCCTCCTCGCTTGTGAGCGTGTGCGTGGTGCTCATCAGCCCAAAGGCATCGGCCATCTGCCGAATGGCGTTGTTCCATTCGTGCATATCGGCGAATCCGACAGGGAAACCGTGCTTGTCCAACGCCAAGAACGCCCGCAAACGTGGCTCTATCAGCCGCGCCAAGGCGTTGTTTGTGTTCCAAATTTCATCAATCGGATAGTCGTGCTTGTGGCTCCAATTGCCGTCGGTTTTGCTGCTCTTTTTCATACGCGTTTTTTGTTTTTATCCTTAAGGGAAGATTAAGCCATCCTTAAGGAATTTCTGCACGCAATATTAGGGTGCGCCACTCCCAAATAATGAGAGCAGCGGGCATAAAAAAACAGCGCGGACGAGTTTTTCGCACCACGCTGCACTATCAAAATTATGAGACAGAAATTATTTGCGGTTTTATGGCATTGGTAACTTTTTAGATTCTAACTCTCTTAAGACTTCAAGAATTAAATCTTCTATATATTTCATATAGTTTCCATTAACCATTTCCGCAAGAGTGTCAACATCCCAATTCATATACTTATCTAGTGGTTTTGTACCATAAGGCCAATAATCATCAGACCCTTGTTTTGAGAAACAATCAAGTTTGGTCTTTTTCTCAACATTCATTTTACCTTCAGGACTTGATACTCCACAATAGAAATCTCTTTCATCTGACTTGTCTGTCCAAATAAATATTCCCGAATTTTTCCATTCTTGCCTTCTAAAGTAGAACCCACGTTGCCCACTTCCAAAAAGATTAATACCAACGAAAGTCAGTCCTTTATCCTTGCTGAATTTTTCAAACCTTGGCAACACAAAGGTTTCATATACGTGTTTTTTATACTGTTCTTGCGAATTACAAATTGCCGCAACGGCTTCGGCATTATCCGCCATACATTTCATCAATTCATCTTTGCTAATTGTTTCCATATCTTGTCTTGTTAATTGTTTAATGTGATTTCTATATTGAATAATTGTTTCTCTGACTAATGGTGTTGTCGCACTCTCTTTTATACTATTTTCTAACCAATTTAAAATGTCCCTTCTATATGAAACACATTCATATTTGACGCCATCCGCACTATTAAGGCTAGCTTCGTGCCCATCTAAAGTAAGGTAATATAATGAGAACCCATTTTTGTATTGGTTAACGGCATAATCACGATACCTTTTGAGTTGTTCGGATTGGTCTCCCGCATATATTTTATTCTCAATAATAATGGCTTTGTTTTGGTCGTCTTCGATAAGAATGTCCATTCGTCCATTATCAAAGGGAAACTCTGTTGTCACTGTTGATTTTTCTGTATTAAAGTCTGTTTTGTCACCAATTGTTGAAAGAAACAATTTTAAAAATTTGTCTCCTTGCCCGTGTTTCCCTTTGGGGTCTAAGAAACTGGCAATAATAGTAGAGTGTGTTACTTCGTAATGAGCGACCCCTAATGTTTCAAAAATACTGAATCGTTCACCACGTTTAAGACTTTCGTCTTTTTTTACTTTTTCTTGCTGCAAAATGACATCAATTTCATTCAACAACTTTATTATTAAACCTTTTTCCATATTAATTCTTTTGTAAAAACACCCATAAAGTTAAACATTATCCCAATTCATTCCACACCTTCAACTTTGCTTTTCAGCCTTTTGCAATTCCCAAAAACGCCCGACTATCTTACAGAAATACGAGAATGCGGCGTCAAAATCGTTGATTCCAAACCATTCACTTATAATGTTTTCACGTTTCCACCGATAATTTTTGGGGCATTCTATTGCCAGTTTATCGATTATGTGCCTGTCATTTTTGGGGTCTTTAAGTTTAATAATTACCAAGCAGAGAAGTTCATTTTCGACTTTACCAATAATAATAGTACAGCGTGCACTATCATAATTAACAATCGTTTGTATCCAATTGTCAAGTTTAAACGACTCTGGTACCAAATCGGGGAATTTAGTTGCGAACTCATCGTACCATTCGTCAACAATACGCCCAAACACATTCCGATACGTCTCTTTAATCGGGTTCAATTCGGCTTCTCTTCGGGCAATTTCTTCTTGAAGTATTGCCGCCCGCTCTTTGTCGGTTTGGCATTTGTCGAGTCCGAGAGCGGCGATAATGTTGTTCAAATCGTTCATAATCATTACTTTTTAAAAGTTCGACATCATAAAATAAAAAAACATCCCAATTCATTCTACTCCTTCAGCTTTGTTGCCCTCCGTTTTGATTACCAAGCGCTTGAAACAAAATGCCTGATATTCGGTTCAACAATTCCCGCGTCAAACAATTGGGAAACAATGCAACTTGCCCTATGCTGCCCCACCTTAAATCTCCGCTGTATCAGTGGCACTGAAATCATTTGCTTCTCCTGCACATAGTGAGCCGCTTCTTCGAATAATGGGTCGCGCCGCATAAATTTCTCTGCTTCGGCATTGCCTTCGGGTGAATATTTGGGCAGAGTATAGGTTGTTGTGTCTTTTAGTTGATTGCCAATATGACTCACAACTTGCTTAAGTTCAGCCTTATCAATATAAGCGCATTGCACACGGGTGGTCTCTCCGCCCATCGAAACAAGCATATCGCCGCGGCCTGTAAATAGGTCGAAGTCTGGTGTTTCCGCTACTACTAGCGGTGATATTCGTGGCATATTGAAAGTAATATATGCCATTTTATTGTGCTTAATCAGATTATTGACAGGAATGCCGTAAGCTCCGTGATTTGTGATAATCAAGTGAATACCAACAAGTCGGCCAAATTCGGCAAGACGCATAGTAATCATTTCGAAATCACATCCTAAATAAGACAAAAATTCATTATATTCGGTGATAACAGCCACAATATAAGGCATATATGTATATCCATCGTCCGCTGTCAAAAGTTTGTTTGTGATTTTCGCATTATAATCTTTTATGTTGCAGCAGGCGGCTTTTTTCAACAGAAAATATCGAGCCTTCATTTCAGCGTAAAGCGATTTTATAGTCTTTCCCGCATAACGCGGCATCTCATTATCAAGTGGATTTTCATTGCTATAACCACTCTGCGGTTCGGCAAAGTAATTATCATTCAATCCGTAGTATAAATTAAAATCAGTATTCATTGGAAAAAAAGCGAATTTCAACTGCGACGGGTGCTTTTTGTAAAGCAACGACATCATTATGGCATTGATTGCCATTATCTTATCAAGGTGGCTGCTGCAACTAAAAAATAAGTTTGGTGTTTTTGTCAAGTCGAACACAAATGGCTCGTTTTCTGCTGTTTTGCCAATAGCCACAGGTAGTTCGAGTGTCGAATTCTGAACCCGTTCCGATTCCATTACCTCGCGAATAAGCACTTTGGACGGTCTTTCATTTGGAATTTCCACGCTGATAGTTGATTCCTCTCGAACTCGGCGAACCACACGAGCGCCAAGACACTCAAGGCACAAAGCTATAGTATTGGGCACAAATCCTTTATCGTGCCTAGCATAGACTTTAACATCTAACTCAAAAATTGTAACCGTAGCTCCGATAGTTGTTGATACTATTTCAACCGACAGCACTGGCGATGCTAACAGTTTGATTATGGCCTTCTTTTTGGTTTCCAATTCTTCTTCAGTCACGTGGTTAGTGGCCATTTTTCTATCGTTCAGCAATTCGATTGGTGGCAAGCTGTAATCGTCATTCGTCATAATTATCTGATTTTCATTTGCATTACTTTTCATAATCAATCGTTTTTTTAAGTACGACATCATTAATCTGACGGCAAATTTAGGGTGCGCCACTCCCAAATAATGAGAGTGGCGGACAAAAAAAACAGCGCGGACGAGTTTTTCGGCGGCGCTGCTTAAAAACCTTTAAAATCCGCAACTCTACTGCGAATTTTCAATGAAAATGTGAAGCGGTACTGCGAAATTTCAAGCATTTTTGGTTTCCAGACTACCAATACCAAATTACATCTCACAAAATCACCTTCGCAATCGCCGCGCAAGCCTCGGCGTCGGCAAGGGCGTGGTGGTGGTTTTCGAGAATGTAGCCGCAGGCGGCCGACACGGTGTGCAACTGGTGGTCGGGTAAATCCTTGCCAAAATGCCGACGCGCGGCCACACAGGTGCAGAAGAACTGATAGTCAGGATAATCCATACAGTAGGTTTGGAACACGGCTTTCAGGCAGCGCTCGTCGAACGACTTGTTGTGCGCCACAAGCGGCAGGCCCTGGATTTTCGGCTCAATCTGCGCCCAAACGTCGGGAAAGAGCAGCGCCGAGTCGGTGTCTTCGCGGCTCAAACCGTGCACCTGCTGGCAGAACCACGCGTAATAGTTGGGCTCGGGCCGAATGAGCGAGTAGAACGAATCGACAATCTCGCCGCTTCGCACCACAACCACGCCAACACTGCAAACGCTTGTAGGTGAGCCGTTTGCTGTCTCAAAATCGATTGCTGCAAAATCTTTCATAGTTTAAGGTTTATCAGTCTATAAAACGCTTGTTGATTGATTATCAAGATTTAATAGCGGTCACTTTTTGCCTTTTGTCTTTTTGTAGGCTCGCAACGTGCGTTCGGCCTCTTTGCGGAATTCTTCGCACAGCCATTCGGGTTCTAGCACTTCAAGGCTGGGGCCGTAGGCGCGCAATTCGCGCATAAACTCTTCGTTTACAATCAGTTTGTACTCAAATTCCGATTCCCATTCGCCAGTCCAGACTTCTTTTTGCGAGTGGTGCAGCGGTAATGTGCGCAGATATTTGGCCTGTTCTTCTTCAACCACAATTTTCACTTCCTCGATTTTGTTACCTATTCCGCTGATACCCACAAGATTAGCAAAAATATTATTGGCTTCAAAATTGTCGGGCATAGCGTAACTGTCGTCAGTTTCAACCGCGCTGACAATGCGGTCGAGCCCATAAGTGCGAAGTTTGCCTATGTCGTCCTTTTTGCTGTTGTCGAGCACTTTGGCAAACAGATACCACCGTTGGCGGAACATTTTCAGGCTATATGGCTCCACCATTGGGTAGGTGGGTTCGTTGCGCCAAAAACTTTGGTGCATCATTCTGAGTGTGTGGTGGTTGCGCATTGCCGACAGAATGGTGGTCAGGTGCGTCTGACCCGACGGCACGTCTTCGAGCAGAATCTGCTTGTCAAGAGCCTTATTCCCTTTTATTATGTCGTTGACAGCAAAGGCGTTAAGCATTTGCCGACAGAGTTTGTACTGACGATTGTCGTCGGGTTTATGAATGCAATAGCGGCCGTTAACGCACTCTATTTCGAGTCCGAAAATTTCCTCAGCCTCTCTTCGCCAGCGGTGGAACCTACTCTCAACAATTTTGTCTTCCTTGTCGTCGTTAAGTTCCCGATTGTTGGCCCAGCGCCTATTAATCTCGTCCCTTGTGGGGTTGAAATCGTCGATGGTGTTGACCAGCCACGCGTAGCAGCGGAACAAATGTGCATTGTTTGATTTCGCCATATCGTTTCAGTTTTAAATTGACGCAAAGATAAGCAATGTCGCTCCTAAATAACGAGAGTCAAAGTGAAAAACAATAAAAATTTTTTAATCGGCAAGTTATCTGTCAAGAGCGACGGCAACAACGGCGGAAACGATATGATGATTGAGGACAAGGGCGTCCGCATAACCTTCAGCAGCAGAACTGGCCTTAAGTAGCACTCACGCAATTGGGTCGCCGCAGAACTTACGGCGCTGGCACTTATGGCACTCGCTGCCGCGCCACACCTTGTCGAACTCCTCAATGGCCGCCTCCACAAGTTGTGGCTCGTCGGTAAGGACTCCAGCCTCGAAGTTGCGCCTTGTGGCCGCCTTCATTCCCATTCCCGCGCCCGTCAGGTTGGCGCTGCCTATGTAGCACGTTGTCTGGTCGATAACAATGATTTTGAAGTGCACGCGCGGACAAAGCACCCTCTCAAGTTGCTTGGCCAGAAGCGGATAGCGGTCGAAATCGTCGCGGAAATTCTCGCCTGGCTCCTTGGCGTGAATGAGCCGCACCTCGACTCCGTGGGCCAGCAAATCGGCCAGCACGCTCACAAACGGCTTCTCGGCCGCGCCCTGTTTCACATACATATCCTTAATGTCGGCCGTACCAATCCAGAGTGAGCGCCGCGCCTTTGCCGCAAGGGCGATAACGGTGCTGTAGTGTGCCGAGTCGGTGATAATTGAGGTTGGCATTGCCGAAATGTTTTTGCGTTGATTTACAATTGTTTGAGCCACTCGTTCATAAAGCGGTCGTAAACAATGTAGCCGCTGTTGGTTTTGTAAACCAGTGCTTTAATCTTTATTGTTTTACGTTGCGTTTTTTTCGTCACGCAATTTGTGTAATTATTCGATAGGTTGGCATTTTCGTTGGTAAAAGATTGTCGCGTGGGTTTGAAAAAGAAATTCGGCAACGGTTTTTTTCTGCTTGAGACATATTAAAATCGGCACTTCGGAGCATTCAGTGCATACCGATTTTTGGGTGCAAGTCTGAAAAACGGTGCGAGTCTGTTCAATCTGGTTCACGAGTGTTTAAATTTTTGCTGTCGGCACTGATTTTTTTTGTAATTCTGCGGCAAATTAAAAATCGCTTTAAAAATGAATAAGATGGTACCTATCACATTGTTAACTGGCTATTTAGGTAGCGGCAAGACAACTTTGCTGAACAAGATTTTAGCAAATAACCAGGGACTGAAAATCGCTGTAATCGTGAACGACATTGGCGAGATAAATGTCGATGCGTCGCTCATTGAGAAGGGCGGCATTGTCAACACCAAAGACGACAGCCTTGTGGCTTTGAGCAACGGCTGCATTTGCTGCACGCTCAAAACCGACCTTATCGACCAGATTACCGGCATCACAAGCACTGGCAAGTTCGACTACATTGTGATTGAGGCCAGCGGCATTTGCGAACCGCTGCCCATTGCGCAGACCATTGTTGCCATCGGCGATTACGCTCGTCAGTACAACCAGCCAGCACCGTGCCGCCTCGATAGCATTGCAACTGTGGTTGATGCACTGCGTATGGCCCGTGAGTTTGGTTGCGGCAACCAGTTGACTCGCAACAATATAGATGATGAAGATATCGAAAATCTTCTGATTCAGCAGATTGAATTCTGCAACGTTATCATTCTGAACAAGGTGGCCGAAGTGACAGAAGATGAATTGAAACTTATCCGCGCCGTAATCAAGAAGTTACAGCCAAATGCTGAAATCATTGAGACCAACTATTGTGAGTTTGATTTCCGCAAGATTATGGATGCCAAGCAGTTCGACCTTGAGAAAGCGTCGATGTCGGCTGGATGGGTTGAGGAACTTGAGAAAGATGGCGAGGAGGAGGAAGGCGAGACCGAGGAGTACGGCATCGGAACATATGTTTACTATCGGCGTAAAGCATTCAACTACACTAAGTTCGAGACTTTTGCAAACGACCGCTGGCCGTCGAACATCATCCGCAGCAAAGGCATCTGCTACTTCAGCGACGACCCCGACATGTCGTATATGTTCGACCAGGCAGGAACGCAGAAAAAACTTGTGAAGGCAGGGCAGTGGATTTGCACCGCGCCCGAGGAAGAGCAAAAGCAACTGCTGGCTCAAAGCGCTGAGTTGCGCCACGATTGGGACGAGGAGTACGGCGACAAGATGGTAAAAATTGTCTTTATCGGCCAAAAACTTGATAGGGATTCGTTGAAGGCTGAATTGGATAAACTTTAAAATCAGTGGGTTATATACGAATAGAGCCACTTTTGCAGTGGCTCTTTTTTTTGCCTATCGGTTATTTAGGTTTTAAGGAGTTAGCACGGCCGCAAACTGCCAATCAGCGTTTGTTGTCCTGCTCATAGAAATATCTCCATAGCGGTGCGGCCATCAGAGCCTGTATAATATCGCCGCGCTGGAGCAGAGCAAACACCTCGTCGCGGCTTAACAGGTGCACGCTGATGTCCTCGGTGGCATCGAGATGCTGGTCAGAGATTTTCTGAACGCCAGTGGCAATGAATGTGTGGCTCATATTGGTGTTCGAGCTCGGATTGGGTGAAAGCGACAAAAAATGGCGCCACTCGCCACCGCCAAAGCCCGTTTCCTCCTGCAGTTCGCGTTTGGCCGCAGCCAGCAGTTCCTCGCCTTGCTCAACCACACCGCACGGCATCTCATAGCAGGTTTTGCCAAGTGCGTGGCGGTACTGCCGTTCCATAACAAACTGTCCGTCAGTTGTGGTGGCAATCACATTCACCCAGTCGGGATATTCCAAAACGTAAAATTCGGGATGGATGCGACCGTCGGGCAACTCAACTTTGTCGCGCCGGGCGGTGAGCCACGGACGGCGGAACAGATACTCGCTCTCAATCACACGCCATTTTCCATCCTCGTTGATAGTGCTTTCCATTTTTCAGTTTTTTTCAAAAGTAGGATTTATTTGGTGAAACGTTTAACAGGTTTAACAAGTTTAAAATAATCTGGCTATTCTTTTTCCGTGCTTTTCGTGTGTTCCGTAGTTAACAAACAAAAAATCCGCAGCCATTGCTGACTACGGATTCTTATCATATTGACAACTTAAAACTATTTCAGTTTTTCCTTAATCGCCTTCGATTCAGCCTCGTAGCCTGGTTTGTCGAGCAGGGCGAACATATTCTTCTTGTAAGCCTCAACGCCCGGTTGGTCGAACGGATTCACATCGAGAATATAGCCCGAAATACCGCAAGCCAACTCGTAGAAATAAATCAGTTGGCCAAGGTTGAACTCGTCGAGTTTCGGAATCGAGATGCGGATGTTTGGCACACCGCCGTCGACGTGAGCCAGAATGGTACCAAGCTCGGCCATTTTGTTCACCTCGTCGATATGCTTGCCCGACAGGAAGTTAAGTCCGTCAAGGTTTGCTGCGTCCGATGGAATTTGTAGGCTTGCGTTGGGTTTCTCAATCGAGATAACTGTCTCAAACAGACAGCGTTGTCCCTGCTGAATGTACTGTCCCATACTGTGCAAATCCGATGTAAAATCGACGCTTGCGGGGAAAATACCCTTCTGCTCTTTGCCCTCGCTCTCGCCGTAGAGCTGCTTCCACCACTCGGCGAAGAAGTGCAGTTTCGGGTTGTAGTTGGCAGTCAGCTCAATGCCTTTGCCCTTCTTATAGAGAGCGTTACGCACAGCGGCATAAACTGCCGACGGGTTCTTCTCAAAATCGATGTTGGCACCAGTCGATTTTTCCATTTCAACGGCACCGCCAACAAGTTGCTCAATGTCGAATCCGGCAATGGCTATCGGCAGCAAGCCAACGGGGGTGAGCACGCTGAAACGGCCGCCCACATTGTCGGAAATGACGTATGTTTTGTAACCCTCTTGGTCGGCCAAAGTGCGCAGTGCGCCTTTTTTTGCATCGGTGATGGCCACAATGCGCTCAACCGACTCTTTCTTGCCGAATTGCGCCTCGCAGTTGGCTTTCAGAATGCGGAAGGCGATGGCCGGTTCGGTTGTGGTTCCCGATTTCGAGATAACCACAATGCCCCATTTGCGATTCTTCAGAACGTCTTGAAGTTCAGAGAGATAATCCTCGCCAATGTTCTGTCCGGCAAAAACAACCAGCGGATTGCTATGCGGTTTGAGTTGCGCGAAACTGTCCGACAGAGCGTCGATGACGGCTTTTGCGCCAAGGTACGAGCCACCAATGCCGATGACTACGACCACCTCGCACAACTGTTTCATTTTCTGCGCAGTAGCCTTGATGTCGGCAATCTCGGCAGCCGAAATCGACGATGGCAGGTTCACCCAACCAAGAAAATCGTTGCCTTTGCCAGTTTGTTTGTAAAGTGCGGTAATATTCTGTTTAACAGCATCTTTGTAGGCCAGAACGTCGGCTTTGCTGATGAAACCGAGCGTTTTTGAATAATCGACCTTTAAGTTCGACATTTTTATGATAATTTTTCGGTTAAATTCTTGATTGTCACGCGTGGTGCGGCACCCTCGTAAAGAATCGAGTACAGGCTTTCCGAAATTGGCATATCCACGTTGTGCTTCTTGTTGATTTCGTGGATGCACTTCGACGCGTAGTAGCCCTCGGCCACCATATTCATCTCATTTTTAATGTATTCCACCGAGTAGCCCTTGCCAATCATCGTGCCAAAATAGCGGTTGCGGCTGAACTGCGAGTAAGCCGTCACCAGAAGGTCGCCAAGGTAGGCGCTGTCTTTGATGTCGCGGTTGATTGGGTAAACCTTGTCGGTGAAGCGCTTCATCTCGCGTATCGCGTTGGAAATGAGCACTGCAAGGAAGTTGTCGCCATAGCCCAGAGTGGTGCAGACGCCAGCCGCCAGCGCGTAGATGTTTTTCAGCACTGCGGCGTACTCGGTGCCCAGAATATCGTCGGAAATGACGGTGCGCACGTAGCGGTTGCGCATCATATCGGCCACAGCCATAGCCTTTTCCTCTTCAGTGAAAGCGATGGTGATGTACGACAGGCGCTCGAGCGCGATTTCCTCAGCGTGGCACGGGCCCGTGATGATGCCGATGTTGTTGTACGGCACGTGGTGAACCTTGTGCAGATAGTCGCCAACCAGCAGATTATCTTCGGGAATGATGCCCTTGATGGCCGAAACCACCGTCTTTTCGGTGAGCGATTCGGTCAGGCCCGAAAGCGCCGATTTCAGGTAGGCCGACGGCGTTACGAACAGAATTGTGTCGCTGTTGCGGACCACTTCGTTCACGTCGGTTGTCAGGTTCAGATTTTTGGTATCGAACTCTACCGAACTCAAATAGAGCGGGTTAGTGCCCACCTTTTTCATATGTTCCACCGCCTCAGGGTCGTGCATATACCAGTTCAGCGGCTGCGGTTTTTCCTCAATTATCTTTGCAATGGCGGTCGCCCAACTGCCACCACCAATTATTCCTACTCGTCCTAATTCAAACATTTCAAAATTGTTTATTTGGCAAATATAGATTTTAACTTAAACAGAAAGGTAAAATAGTAATGAAATTTTGAATGGCGCAACCTCAAAGACGATTTTAATAGGCTATAGTTTAACGTATAACTGAATATTTGTCCGCAAAATAATTGTCTGAAAGACAATATCTTCATAACCGCGGGTAAGCGAAGCGTAACCCGTGGTGTAGGTACTCACAAGAAACCAGTCTGAAAGACTGAACCTTTATAAAGTTCACTCTTTCAGAGTGTTGCTCTATATGGCATTTTGACCGGATGCTGCGCTACGCTTGCGTCCGGTTATGCAGATTCAGTCCTTCGGACTGCGTTATTTACGTTGGTTGTTATACAATCTTATAAAGATAAGGTGTAATTCTTATGTTATTTGCAATCCGACGCTTATTGTACTGATAATAAACAACTTAATTAGTTACAATAAATCTTTCGGCTCTACACCCAAAGCGTTACTAATTATGCAAAGTGTCTTGATGGTAATATTAATACGCCACGATTCGATGCGACTCATACTTGAGCGTTCCATATCACAGAGATACGCCAAATCCTGAACCGACAATTTTTTCTCTTGCCGTGAACTCTTTATTTTAAGAGCGATTTGCTTAATCTCACTTTTATAATCCATCCCTTTTAGCGTAACATATTTGCTACACAAATATTTTTTTTACTTTTGGGATAAGCGCAGCATATACGCTACGTCTATTTGTTAAATTTTAAAATTATACTATTATGAAAAGGAAATCATTAGCCGCATTGGTTATGGCGGCAGTAATTTTTGCAAGTTGCAAAGAAGAAGAGAAATCACCAGAAATCACTCTTGAAAAGGATTCTGTAACACTGACTTCAGGCGGTGAATTTTTAGTCAATGCAACATCAGATTATGACCTCACCTTTAAATCCGAAGATGAGTATCACGCAAAAGTTGACGAAAAAGGTTTGGTTACAGCAAAATACATTGGGGAAACCAATATTGTTGTAAGCAATAGCGAAAATAGCAAAAAGGTGAAAATCACAGTAGAGCCCGAATATGATATATGCGAAGACCTTTGCCCTTATTTAGGAAAAACAAAATCACAAATCTTATCTAAATTTGGTGACAATGATATTTCAAATAATGAAAAATACATTACATATGAAGATTACACATCTTATGTTCATTATTTAACATTCAGAATAGAAAACGATGTTGTTATAGGTATAGCTATCTCTGTGAATAAATCATATTGGTCCATCTTAGAAGGTTATTTGAAAGAGCGATATGTGTTTGCAGGTAAGAACGATGGTATAGATGTTATATATAAATATTTTGATAATACTGATGAAGCAAAAATAAAAACTATGATATTAGTGACCGGATATGACGATACATATTTGGCAGTTACTTATCATCCATACAAGTCAAGCAAGTAACAATTTCACATAACGAAATATTATTCCAAAGGACGCCAATCGCGTCCTTTTTTGTTCACCCCTTACCATTCCCGTACGCATTCCAGCCTTGAGCCGAGATTCTTGCGCTTCCAGCGTTGCGGCCGATGAGCGTGTAAACTTCCGGCTCGTTGGTGATTTGGCCGATTATCGATATTTCTTGCATCTTGCCCGCAATCTCAACCTGCTCGGCGGGAATGGTGAAGAGCAGTTCGTAGTCCTCGCCGCCGTTCATTGCCAGCATTGTGGGATCCATATTCATTTCGGCGGCTACGGCTTCGGTTTGCGCGTCAACAGGCAGTTTGTTCTCGTAGATTTTCACACCCGTGCCCGACTGTTTGCAAATGTGCAGCAGTTCCGACGACAGTCCGTCGCTCACGTCAATCATTGCCGTTGGTGTGAGTCCGTTGGCACGGATGGCGGCAATCACATCGCGGCGAGCCTCGGGTTTCAACTGACGCTCAAGCACATAGTCATATTTCGACAGGTTGGGTTGCGAGTTGGGGTCAATCATATAAACGTCCTTCTCGCGGCGCAGAATCTGCAATCCTGCGTAGGCCGCACCCAAATCGCCTGATACGCACACCAAATCGCCAGCCTTGGCACCGTTGCGGCAGAAAGCCTTGCCAGGCTCAACCTGCCCGATGGCCGTAATGCTGATGACCATTCCCGTCATTGAGCTCGTGGTGTCGCCGCCCACAAGGTCAACGTCGTAGCGCTCGCAGGCGCGGCGGATGCCGTCGTAGAGTTGCTCAAGCGCCTCAACCGAGAATTTCGACGACACGGCCAGCGACACGGTTATCTGCTTCGGCGTTGCGCCCATTGCGTAAACGTCAGAAAGATTGACCATTACAGCTTTGTATCCAAGATGCGCGAGCGGTGTGTAAACAAGGTCGAAGTGGATGCCCTCGGCCAGCAGGTCGCTTGTCACAACCAGGTCGTTGCCTTCCGATTTTATGATTGCGGCGTCGTCGCCGATGCCCTTCACAGTTGCGCTGTTTTTGATGCCGAACGGTTTTGTGAGCCGCTCAATCAGCCCGAACTCGCCCAAATCGGACAGCGGGGTGGCTGTTTTCTTGTCTGTCATTTTTTCGTACGATTTTAGCGCAAAGGTAAAAGAATTTTGCAGTGGTGTTGAAGTTTGATTTATGGGCAATCAGCGCGTATTATTCTCATCAGCCAAAATCCGGCATTCGCCAAAAATCATTTTCTTTTCACACCGAACATTCCTATCTTTGAAAGATTTTGAAAATTGAAGGTTCGGATTGTTGAGACTTTGTGCACTGTCTCCGCAAGCGATAACAAAATGATAAAACATTAAAAAACACTAAAATACGATTCTTATGAAACGCATTTTTACTCTTTTGTTTGCCGCAATGCTTGCCGGGCAGGCGTGGGCAGCGACAACTTTTACTGTTGATGGTTTGAAGTACACAGTAACAAATGTTGCAAACAAAACTGTTTCTGTCAGTATAGACGAAAACAATGCCATTGCTACAGTTGTTATTCCTCCAACTATTAGCTATGGCAATGAAGGTTACACTGTTACAAGCATTGCAGACTATGCATTCCAAGGTTGGTCAATAACATCGGTTGTTATTCCAAACACTGTTACCAGTATTGGCAACTATGCATTTGACGAATGTATGAGCCTGACCTCTGCAACCATCGGCAGTTCGGTTGAAACCATTGGCGATTACGCATTTTCTTCTTGCGAAGAACTAACATCGTTGTCTTTCGGAAGTTCCCTGACAACCATTGGTAAAGATGCGTTCTTTTGCTCCAAATTGACAGAAATAAACGTTGATAACAGTAACACTACTTTTGCAACAGAAGATGGAGTGTTGTTCAACAAAAGCATGACGACCTTGATATTATATCCTAAGGGTAAAATTGGTGATTATACTATTCCGAATGGTGTGACTACTATTGGAATTAACGCTTTCCAGCAGTGTCAGAACCTTACTGCGGTGAACATCCCCAGTGGTGTTACTGCCATTGAAAATTATGCATTCTATCTATGCCGTAACCTTGCTTCTGCAAATATCCCAAGCACTGTTGCAAGCATTGGTGACAAAGCTTTCTACAAATGCACCAAACTGAGTTTTATCTCTATTCCCAATAATGTAACTATTATCAACTATGGTGTGTTCCACGAGTGTGGCAGCCTGACAATTTATTGCGAAGCAGCATCGAAACCTGATGGCTGGGATGACAATTGGAACCCTTCCAACCGACCAGTTATTTGGCAATACAACAAATATAAATATAAAGTTTTGAGTAATACTAACCACACTGTGGAAATCACAAAGTACACAGGTTCTGGTGGCGACGTAACTTTTCCTTCCACAACTGTTATTGATAACGTGGAATACACTGTGACAAGCATTGGCGACGAAGCTATCCGAGATTGCAGTGGTCTGACATCGGTCACCATCCCTAATTCGATTACAAACATCAGTCGATATGCGTTTCTTGGTTGCACAGGACTGGTATCAGTCACCCTAGGCAATTCGGTTACAAGCATCGGCGACGATGTGTTCTATAACTGCAGTGCCTTAACATCGGTTTCCATCCCTAATTCAGTTACAAGCATCGGCTCTGCGGTGTTCACTAAATGCAACAATTTGGCAGAAATAAATGTGGAAAGTGACAACACTAATTATACATCCGAAAATGGAATATTGTTTAATAAAGCAAAAACAAAGTTGATATGCTATCCTGCATCTAAAACAGGAACATATAATATCCCTAATTCGGTTAAAAACATAGACGACTATGCGTTTTATAATTGTAGTGGCCTAACATCTGTAACCATTCCTAACTCGGTTACAAGTATTGGTGCCGATGCGTTCTTGGGTTGTAGCGGACTGGCATCAGTCACTATTCCTAATTCGGTTACAAGCATTGATAACGTTGCGTTCAAAGGTTGCAGCGGCCTGACATCAATTACCATCCCTAATTCAGTTACGACAATCGGCGAGGAAGTGTTTACTGGTTGCAGCAAATTGACTGATATAAATGTGGAAAGTGCAAATGCAAAATACACATCCGAAAACGGAGTCTTGTTCAATAAGGCAAAAACAAAACTGATATGTTATCCGGCAGGTAAAACAGGAGCATATGATATTCCCAATTCTGTTACAAACATTGGTTGGAGTGCGTTCGAAGGTTGCAGCGGCTTGACTTCAGTCACAATCCCCAATTCGGTTACAATCATTGACAACGAAGCGTTCAGATATTGCAGCGGCCTGAC
Source organism: Salinivirgaceae bacterium (assembly GCA_017645945.1). GTDB lineage: Bacteria > Bacteroidota > Bacteroidia > Bacteroidales > SZUA-534 > RUG13583. The sequence continues at coordinate 104,486 of JAGCNL010000031.1, read as the reverse complement.
TTCAGTAACTATACCCAATTCGGTTAAAACCATTAGCTACAGTACGTTTGGTGATTGCAGCAGTTTGAAAACGGTCATCATAGGTAATTCGGTTACAACAATCGAATCCACTGCGTTTGAATATTGCACTAGCCTGACATCTGTCACTATTCCCAATTCGGTTACAGGCATCGCATTGTTTGCGTTCCGTGGTTGCAGCAATATGAAAACATTCGTCATCCCCAAATCTGTTACGAGCATTGGCATGAATGCGTTCGATCGTAGCGACAAAGTCACTCTATATTGCGAAATCGAACAATCTTCCAAACCTTCGGGTTGGAATACGAATTGGAACAGTGGCAACAGACCTGTGAAATGGGGGTGCAAGGTAATAAGGGTGGAATCAAATACTGGAGCAGCAGCTATTATTGATGGAACAAACTATGCTGTTAAAGGCGACGATGGCTCGCAATGGTATTTGGCGGGAACAGAAAATGGCACTGCTACGTTAGAAGCAACCGCTATTAGTGCACATCAATTTATTAAATGGAGCGATGAATATGAAGGCGAAACGCATGAAGTTAATGTGACTGAAAGCAAAACCTATACTGCAATATTTGAGGCCCATACTGAAGTTACACTCGATGCTATACCTGCAACCTGTGTCGCAACAGGGCTAACCGAAGGCAAGCAATGCTCGGTTTGTAATGAAATATTGGTAGAGCAGAAAGTTGTCCCGATTTCGGACAGTCATAATTGGGGTGAGCCAACATACGTTTGGACAGGAGGTAGTACCTGCACGGCAACCATCATTTGCCAACTCGACGCAAACCACAAAGAGACTGAAAACGCAACCATAACAAGCGCAGTAACTACCGCTGCCACATGTGAGGACGAAGGCACAACAACCTATACTGCAAAATTCAAAAACAGCAAGTTCTCTACTCAAACAAAAAACATTGTGAATATTGCTGCTCTTGGACACAACTACGGCTCACCTTCCTACTCTTGGAGCACCGATGGCAAATCTTGTTCGGCAAGAGCAGTATGCTCTCGCAATTCAAGTCATACTCTGACAGAAAACGCAACTATCACAAGCGCAGAAACTACTGCCCCAACTTGCCTTGAGAAAGGCACTACCACCTATACCGCGAAATTCACAAACAGCAAGTTCAAAACGCAGACAAAGGCCGTTGTGGATATTGCCGCTCTTGAACACAACTATGGTTCACCGACTTACGTTTGGGAGGAAGACGGTAGTGCTTGTACGGCAACCGCCATTTGCCAGCACGATGCAAAACACAAAGAAACAGAATTAGCAACCATAACAAGTACTGTAACCATTGCTGCCACATGCGAGGATGAGGGCACAACAACCTATACCGCAAAATTCAAAAACAGCAAGTTCTCAACTCAAACAAAAGATGTTGTGAATATCAAGGCTTTAGGCCACACTGAAGTTGTGGATACAGCCGTTGCTCCAACTTGCACCGAATTAGGTCTAACAGAAGGCAAACATTGTTCAGTTTGCGAAAAGACTTTGATTGCACAGGAAACTGTTGCTGCCTTAGGCCACACTGAAGTTGTGGATACAGCCGTTGAGCCAACCTGCACTGAATCAGGTTTGACCGAAGGCTCGCACTGCTCCGTTTGTGGTGAAATCATAGTTATGCAAGAAGTAATTCCTGCCAAAGGTCACACCATTGTTATCGACGAAGCGGTTGAGCCAACTTGCACTGAGACGGGATTGGGAGAGGGTAAGCATTGCTCGGTATGTAACGAATACGAGTGGACACAAGAACTGTTGCCGGCATTAGGTCACGAGTTTATAAACTATGTTTACAACAACGATGCCACAACCGAAGCCGACGGTACCGAGACCGCCGTTTGCGAACACGGCTGCGGTGCAACTGATACACGTGTTGCAGAAGGCACAAAACTGCCAAAAGACAACACTGCAGTAACTGAAACTTCAGCCAACACTGTTAACATCTACGCCCACGGCAAATCCATCATTGTTGAGAATGCCGATGATGAAATCAGCGTTTATGATGCGTTGGGCAGAATGGTTTGCAGGGACGCGATGAATCGCATCCGCACCGAATTAAACGTTAATACCGCTGGCATTTACATTGTCAAGGTTGGAAACATGGCCAAACGTGTGATGGTTAAAGATTGATTGCTAATTACGAAAGAACTAGATAATTCATAACGGATTGAGAACTACCCGCATATACGTCATATTATCGCTGCTTTTGGTCATTCTCGCCGCACTCAATATTGCATTGGGGTCGGTGCGGATTCCGTTGGGAACGGTGGCCGATATTCTTTCGGGTGGCGATGGTGGCAATCAGGCGTGGAAGGTGATTGTTTTGCAATCGCGTGTGCCACAATGCATTACGGCGTTGTTATGCGGTGCGGCATTGTCAGCAGCCGGACTGATGCTTCAAACCACGCTCGCCAATCCGCTTGCCGGGCCTTCGATTTTGGGCATAACATCAGGTGCAAGTTTAGGCGTGGCGGTGGTTGCGCTGGCTTCTGGCTGTTCGTTTTCGGCGGCAGGCAGTCTGATGGGGCTCACTGCCACCATTGCAGGCGCGCTTGTGGGTGCGTTCGTTGTTCTGGTGCTTATTTTGCTGCTTTCCAGCGTTATCAAGAGCAACGCAATGCTGCTCATTGCCGGAATGATGGTTGGCTACGTGGCGTCGTCGCTCATATCGATTCTCAACTTTTTCGCCACAGCCGAAGGCGTCCATTCCTACACCATTTGGGGGTTGGGCAGTTTCAGCGGCGTTTCGCTTTCGCAGATGCCCGTTTTTGTGGGCACCGTGTCGGCCGGTCTGCTGATGGCTGTTTTGCTCATTAAACCGCTGAACGCCTTGTTGTTAGGAGCTAATTATGCCGAAAATCTGGGAGTCAATATCCGACGTGTTCGCGGATTGCTGCTTGTGGCAACCGGACTGCTGTCGGCCATTGTCACAGCCTTTTGCGGACCGATTTCGTTCATTGGGCTGGCCGTTCCGCATGTTGCGCGGATGGTCATCGGCTCGTCGAACCACAACGTGCTGATGCCCGTCACGATGCTTGTGGGCGCGGTTGTGGCACTGGCGTGCAATCTGGTCTGCCTGTTGCCCGGCAATGCCGGAGTGCTGCCGCTGAACGCCGTCACGCCGTTCTTCGGTGCTCCCGTGGTGATTTATGTTATTGTCAGTCAGCGAAGAATGAAATATGAGTTGTAAGTTGATATGCTGTTAACTGCTGAAAATCTGACCATTGGCTATTCCGCACAGCATCCTGTAGCGGCTGGCTTGTCGCTGACTCTTGCCAAAGGCCAGTTGACCAGCCTATTAGGACCGAATGGTGTGGGCAAATCGACGCTTTTGCGCACCCTTTCCAACCTTCAGCGGCCGTTGTCTGGTAGTATCAGTGTGAATGGCACCAACATTGCTGGCCTGACAGCCTCAGAACTCTCACGCACCATTGCACTTGTACTAACCGACAGAGTATCAGCCGGCGGACTGACGGTTTTTGAACTTGTGTCGCTTGGCCGCCAGCCTTATACGGGTTTCTTCGGCCGACTGTCTGCCGCTGATAAAGAACTTGTAATCAAGGCTATGACCGATGTGGGCATTGTTGCAAAAGCCGATTGCCACGTGTCGGAACTGTCGGACGGCGAACGCCAGAAAGTGATGATTGCCAAGGCGTTGGCGCAACAAACGCCAATAATCATTCTCGATGAGCCAACCGCTTTTCTCGATGCCGCAGCGCGCGTTGAGGTGCTGCTGCTGCTTCACCGTCTGGCCGCCGAGTCGCAAAAGGCAATCCTGCTTTCAACCCACGACATTGATGTGGCCGTGCAACTATCTGACAATCTGTGGCTAATGAATGCCGAAGGCGTGCAGTGCGGCTCAGTTGCCGAAATAATCGAAAAAGGCTCACTCGATAATCTGTTCAAAGACAGCAATTTGCATTTTGACGCTACCGAGCGGCGGTTTGTGTGGAAATAGGGCTGATTTGTCGTTTGGCAAGAAGTGGGAGGGGTGCATGTTTTTATTTCCTGAAATATTTTTTTTGACTTTCGTCCGCCTCGGTCGTATATTGAGCGTGAAACAAAAACAATGATTCCGACAGCGACCGATATAATCATTCGATGCCAAAACGGCGACCGCGATGCTTTTCGCAGCGTGGTACAAAACTATCAGCGGATGGTTTTCTCGCTGGCACTGAAGATGTTGGCCGATGAAGATGACGCCAAAGATGTGGTGCAGGAAACCTTCATCCGAGTGTGGCAGAATATTGGACACTACGATGTGCGACGGCCGTTTGCCACATGGCTCTATACCATTGCTTCGCGCCTTTGCATCGACCGCATCAAACGAAGCCGCCGTCTTGTGCCAATGCCCGACGATGAGTTGGTTTTGCATCGCTTTGCGGCGGAAACCGACACTCAGCGCACGCTCGAAAACCGCGAGTGGGTGTCGATTGTCAGGCTGATGGCTGCCGATTTGAGCCCCAAGCAGCGTTTGGTGTTCACTCTCTGCCAGTTGGAAGGTCTGCCGTCGGACGAGGTTGAGCAAATAACTGGGCTGAACGCCCGTCAGGTGAAGAGCAATCTCTACGCGGCGCGGCAGACAATTCGCGAACAATTAAAACTTTTAGGCTATGAATAGGACAGAAGACATTCTTGCAAGGCTGCAGCGTCAGCAGCCCGAAGTTAGCAATCCTGACGAACTCACATCTCTCATTATAAGCCGATTGGAGGATTGTGGAATGCAAAGAGCAACAGGCAGTCGGCGGTCCATTGTCCGCACAATGTACGCGGTTTCGGCAATGGCAGCCGTATGGCTCATTGGAATTTTCGTTTTTACGAGTAATCCTGCTGAGCAACAGCGAAATGCCGATGCCGTAAGTATTCACGCACCACATGCGTCGCGCAGCGAGACATATAGAAAAATGTATTCGGCGTGGCAGAAAAAAAATAAATGCAAACAATTGAGTTACACACAATTAAAACGTATGATTTATGAAAACCGTTAAACTTGGCGGCTCGTTATTGATGGCCGCAGCACTTTTTTCATCGTGCATCGAACAGTCGGATGTTGAGATGCACACCACCATCAATTCCGATGGAACTTGCACGCGCATAGTTAGTTACAGCGATGTTATGTCGCAAGAGATGCGCGACACACTCTGGACAGACAGCAGTCAGCGACGGGCGCAACCTGTCCCAGAATGCTTGGATATCAGCGGTTACACATATTCTTTCACCCAGGTTGGCAAAGGTGATACGGTAACATCAGTCTTGACCCACGATTACGGCACAGTGGCGGAGATGAGCGAGGATATGCCACTGCAACTCAATGGCGCGCAATTGAAGGCATCATCTTCTTTTGCAAAGCGGTTCCGCTGGTTTTACACCGATTACACCTTCACCGAGGTTTTCAGCAGTGTTGCCGACAATTTTCTGCTGCCCATTTCCGATTATGTTGAAGATGATGTTGCAAGTTTCTGGTTTACAGGCCAGCCTGAAATGTTGCAGGGTTTGAGTGGCGCGGAGTTGGCCGAACAAATCAATCCAATGGAAAGCGCTGTTACTAACTGGTTAAACGACAATATTTTCAAGTTGAGTTTCGATTTCATAGTCAGTCATTACGATTCTATCAGCAATCCGCCTATCAGCCGTGAACAGTTTGTTGCTCAGCACGATTCTTTCAAAGAATATGTCATGAAGCAGGGCGATGGTGACGTGTTGTCGGTTGACCATAAAAAAATCTTTAAGAATTTTTTCCATTCCGATGCTTATGCCTTCTTTTTCGATGAAACGCCATGTGGCAAATTATTGGAAAAAGAAAATGCTAAATTGTTGAATATATTCAATTTGTCTGTCCCATACACAATCGCAATGCCTGGCCATATCACCGATGCGGGAACGGGTGTCTGCCAAAACGATACAGTCTTTTATTCGCTCACGGGCGAACGGCTCATTCCGCACGATTACACAATTACGGCATCGTCGCGCGTCAACCACGTTTGGGCTTACATTGTCACAGTGCTTGTGGTTGTGCTGGCCTCTGTGTTTGTTTTGTATAGAAGAAGTTAACATTTTGCCAATTAACCAATAAGTCACCGCGTGGGCAAGGTTCTGCGCGGTGATTTTTTTTGTGGCTTATATAAACAAAAAAGCCCGACTAACTTTCGTTAATCAGGCTTCTTGCGGTGCGGACGAGACTCGAACTCGCGACCCCCGGCGTGACAGGCCGATATTCTAACCGACTGAACTACCGCACCAATTGTCAGAACTCTGTTGCTATCATTTCTGAAAAGCGTTGCAAAAGTAGTGCGTTTTTTCATATTCGCAATAGTCGCCACAGCAAAAAAACAAAAAATATTTTATTCCCCTCATAACGCATTATCATTCAGTTGTGTCGGTTTGCGTCGAAGGCCGAATTGGCTTGCAAAAAGGCTATCAGAGGTTGGAGGTTTCAGCTAAAATTGTAATTTCACGGCACGTTTCGGCAGCGGTTTGCCGTCATTTTAATCATGTAAAACACTACAATTATGGAAAAGAGAATTGGTTTTGGCCCGCGTTTGGGCGCTTATCTGCTTGACATTGTTTTTATTTGGATTCTTTCGGCGTTGGTCAGCCGTATCGCGCCGTCATTCTTTAGTGCCACAGCTTCGCAGCAATTGGCCGCAACAATGTCGACAAATCCTGCGCTTGCGGGTTTGTACAACTCATCTATGACGGCGATGATGGAATCAATAATCCGCGTATCGCTGCTTACAACCGTCATCGAGGTTATTTATTTTATTCCCGAAATTCTGTTCGGTGCCTCCTTGGGTAAGATGTTACTGAGGCTGAAAATCACAAATGTCGATGGCGACAACGCCTCGATAGGCATTCTGGTTGCCCGCTATCTTCTGAAGCACATCTCAACAATTTGCTCAGTGTTGGCATTGTTCAGCCTGACGTTGTTATTCAACTCTTTAGGCTCACTTCTGGGCTTGGTTATCTTCATCGGCTGCTTCTTCGCTGCTGGCGACAAACACCAGGCTCTGCACGATTTGATGTGCCACACCATTGTTGTGAAGAAAGAGGAAAATGGGGAAGGATAGAGGTCGCAATCCCTCATTGAGGGAGGAAAACCATTAAAAATATCCCTCATTGGGGGGGGGAAACCACAAAAAAAATCCCTCATTGAGGGATTTTTTGGTGTTGGCCATAAAAAAAGCAACCGTTAGGTTGCTTTAATTCCGTTCCCGATAGCTATCGGGATTTCACGTGTTTCGTGGTTAATTCAACTTAAAATCGTTCCGAAAATATTCCGGCGGCCGCCATAGTTGCGGAACTCGCAGAGATAGATGCCCTGCCATGTTCCCAGATTCAACTTGTGGTTGGTGATTGGGATGGTTACCGATGGTCCAATCATCGATGCCTTGATGTGAGCTGGCATGTCGTCGGCGCCTTCGGTGTCGTGGGTGTAGTTGGGGTCGCGTTCGGGAATGAGTTTGTCGAAAACATACTCGAAATCGGTGCGGACGGCAGGGTCGGCGTTCTCGTTAATCGACAGCGCGGCCGATGTGTGCTGAATCATCAGGTGCAGCAGTCCGCTCTCGGGCAGTTCGGGCAAGTTCTGGACAATGGTGCCGGTAATCAGATGATAGCCCCTGCGGTAGTTGGGCAATGTGATTTGAAATTGTGTTACCATATTGAGTCTCTTTTGATTAATTATACATATTCTTGTTTTTAAATCTTTTCTAAATATAGAAATTTGATTTAATAATACGCCGTCTTCCAACAATATTTTGCCGATTGTTGAGTTTCTGTTTACCGATAGTCGGCGGTAAGCGACGAACTTTGTTTAAGATGTTTATTTTTGCACCAAAATCGCCTTTGTGAGAAGTTTTTTAGTCGCATTATTGATATTGGCGGCAGGCGCGGTTTCAGCGCAGACCTGCATTTTCGGACGCGTCACCAACCAGTCGGGCGAACCGCTTGAATTTGTGAACGTTGTGCTGAAGGACAACGAAGCTGGCACGGCCACCGACCAGAACGGCGAGTACCGGCTCAACGTCGCTTCGGGTAAATCGGTTTATGTGTCGTTTTCGATGATTGGCTACCAGACGCGCTGGGAGCAGGTGATGCTTGCCGAAGGTCAGCAGCGCCGTCTCGATGTCGATTTGATTGCCACCTCGCAGGAGCTTGAGCAAGTGACGGTTGAGGACGTCCAGGTGCGCAAGAGCACGCTTACGCGACTGAATCCGAAGGTGATGGGTGTGCTGCCTGACGCCTCGGGAAGCATTGAGAGCCTGATTAAGACGATGCCTGGCGTGGCGGCCAACAACGAGTTGAGTTCGCAGTACTCGGTGCGCGGCGGCAGTTTCGACGAGAACCTTGTGTATGTCAATGGGATAGAGGTCTATCGGCCTTTCCTGGTGCGCTCGGGCGAGCAGGAGGGTTTGAGTTTTGTGAATAGCGATATGGTGTCGTCGCTGCTCTTTTCGGCTGGCGGTTTCGATGCCAAGTACGGCGACAAGATGTCGTCAGTGCTCGACATTAAATATAAGCGTCCGGCAGGGTGGGGCGGAGCGGCATCCGGCAGCCTTTTCGGCGGTTCGGTGATGCTCCACGGCGACAGCTTCAACCACCGTTTCCACCACATTTCGGGCATCCGCTACAAGCGCAACAAATATCTGCTCAACTCGCTTGAGACATCGGGCGACTATGATCCGCGATTCATTGATTTTCAGACATATCTCTCGTTCGACCTGACTGACCGCATTGAGCTGGGATTCTTGGGTAACTGCTCGAGCAATGTCTACAATTTTCTGCCGCGCAACCGCCGCACCAAATTCGGTCTTTTCAACCAACCAATGGAATTGCGGATGTTCTTCGAAGGTGCTGAAAAAGACGCATTTAACACCTACACTGGTGCTTTCTCGGCCGATTTCAATGTCAGCGATGGCTTCAGCCTGAAACTCACGGCTTCGGCTTTCACAACACACGAGAGCGAGACTTATGACATTTTGAGCGAATACTTTATAAATGAGGTAGATAATGCCGTCGGCACAGCGTCGTATGGCGACAGCGTGAGCACCATTGGCATTGGCGCATTCCGTAACCACGGGCGCAACTATCTCGATGCCAAAGTGTTAAGCGTAGAGCACAAGGGCATGTTCAGTAGCGGCAACCATTTCCTGAATTGGGGTTTGTCGGCTCAGCGCCAGCAGATTGACGACAACCTTTCGGAATGGACAATGATTGATTCAGCGGGCTACTCAATGCCGCATTTCCCCGACAAGGTTAGTATGAATTACAGCCTTCGGGCAGGCAACAGCGTCAAATCCAACAGGTTACAGGCTTACGTGCAGGATGTTTTCCAGTTTATGCTCGACTCGGCGGAGATGCACCTGACCTTGGGGCTGCGCGCCAACTATTGGACGTTCAATGAGGAGCTGCTCATTTCGCCCCGCGTGAGCCTGTCGTACAAACCCAACTGGCATCGCGATGTGGTGTTCAAACTTTCGGGTGGATATTACTATCAATCACCATTTTACAAGGAGATGCGAATGACCGACGGCCGCATCAACGAGGACATCAAAGCACAGAAATCGCTGCATTTTGTGGCTGGCGCTGATTGGAATTTCAGAGTTTGGAACCGTCCGTTTAAATTCATTACTGAGCTATATTACAAGAAGTTAACCGACCTAATATCGTACCATATCGACAACTTGCGCACCATCTATTCAGGCCGCAACGATGCCGACGGGTACGCCGTGGGACTCGATATGAAAATCAACGGCGAGTTTGTGAAAGGTGTTGATTCGTGGTTTAGCTTGTCGCTGATGCAGACTGAAGAGGACATCCGCGACGACGTGTGGGTGCGTACCGATGACAAAGGCAACGAATACACCACTTATCCAGGCTACATTCCGCGTCCCACCGACCAGCGAGTGAACATCAGCATGTTCTTCCAGGACTATTTCCCTGGCAACCCTGATTATAAGGTGCATTTGCAAATCAGCTACGGCTCGCGTCTTCCGTTCGGTCCGCCGCATTCGCCGCGCTATATGGCCACAGGCCGAATGTCATCGTATGAGCGCGTTGATTTGGGATTCTCTAAAAGCTTGAAAAACAGTCAAAAGACCTACTCAAAGAGCAATCCGTTCTATTACGTTAAGGAAGCGTGGATTTGCGCCGAGGTGCTCAACGTCATAGACCGCCGCAACGTGGCTTCGTTTGAGTGGGTGACTGACTTTGCCAACCGCCAGTATGCCGTCGAAAACTCGCTCACAGGCCGCCGTTTCAATGTGAAGCTGAACGTGAATTTTTGATTGACAAAAACATAAATAAAAAACTGGCGTTCAATGTTTGCAAAATCAAAATCAAACTGTACTTTTGCACCTCGATTTTTAACAAATAAAAATTTAAATTTATGTCAAACAGTTACGAGACCGTTTTCATTGCAAATCCCGTTTTGTCTGCACCACAGATGAAGGAAGCGGTTGACAAATTCAAAGGCGTTATCACCGATATGGGAGGTGAAATCGTTTACGAGGAGGACTGGGGCCTCAGGAAATTGGCTTATCCAATTCAGAAAAAATCCACAGGTTTCTACTATTTGGTAGAATTCAAGGGCGAGGGTAACATCATCGGCAAACTCGAGACCGAGTATCGCCGTGACGAGCGCATCATGCGTTTCCTCACCATGAAGATGGACAAGTTTGCTGTTGAGTACGCAAACAAGAAAAGAAGTTTAAAATCTGAAGCTAAGAAGGAGGAATAAGCCATGTCACAGAATTCATCAGAAATCAGGTATCTTACCCCGCCGACAGTAGAAATCAAGAAGAAAAAATACTGCCGTTTCAAAAAGAACAAAATCAAGTACATCGACTACAAGGATCCAGAGTTCCTGAAACGTTTCCTGAACGAGCAGGGCAAGATTCTTCCGCGTCGCATCACCGGAACATCGCTGAAGTATCAGCGCAAGGTGGCTACGGCCATCAAACGTGCTCGCCACTTGGCTTTGCTTCCATATGTAACTGATATGCTTAAATAATAGGAGGATAGGATATGGAAATTATTTTGAAACAGAACGTTCCAAATTTAGGATACAAAGACGACATCGTTACCGTTAAAGACGGCTACGGACGTAACTATCTGATTCCTCAGGGTATGGCAATTGTTGCTACTAACGCTGCCAAGAAGATTTTGGCAGAGAACAAGAAGCAACGTGCTCACAAAGAGGAGAAAATCAAAAACGATGCAATTGCATTGCGCAGCCAAATCGAGGCTCTTACCATCGTTATCGGCACAAAAGCCAGCTCGAATGGTAAAATCTTCGGTTCTGTCAACAACATCCAGCTTGCTGAAGCAATTCAGAAACAAGGTGTTGACGTTGACCGCAAGTGCATTCTCGTTAAGGGCGACAACATCAAAGAGCTTGGCAAGTATGTTGCCAAAATCAAACTCCACAAAGAGGTTGAGTTCGAGTTGCCGTTCGAGGTTGTTGCAGAATAATCTGAAACACAATTCGATAGATGAAAGCCGCTCCGCAAGAGCGGCTTTTTTTTGTGCCCACCCATTTGGAACACAACCCGACAGCTAATGGAAACGTGGATTAGACGGAATGCGCTGATTGTTATTGACGTTGATATTTATTTTGCTACCTTTGCTAAGGTGAATTAATTAATAACAAACTTATAAACAACAAATTATGAAAAATTTATTATTGACTTGTGTGGTACTTTTGGTATCATCATCTGTTTTTGCTCAGAATGCCATTGTAAGTAAAGTCAGGCAAGAAACTGACGCGGATAATTTCCTGCAAAACTCTATTTACTATAAGAGCATCAATGTCTACGAGTATTTGGGCAGCGATGTGGAGATATTTGGCACCGTGTTGATAGATGAAGCGGATAAAACGAAAAAAGTTGGCACTATTATGATTGCGGGAGACGGCTACAGTCTCAGTCAGAGTAAGATGCTAATGTACACTCGTGCCGCCTATTATCTAAATGTCAGTCAAATAGATAGTGTGGTACTTGTTTTAAGGCAGATCTGCGCTGACATTACAAATCAAAGTCGGAATTTTACAATTAATTATATTGCTGACGGAGGATTAGGATTCTTATACAATAGTCGCAGTAAAAAACTGCTTTTATTGAAATACAGCATACCTGATTCTAACCCAAGCAGATATTCATATTATGAGGATTTAAAGCCGAATGGCGTTAACAATCAGAAGGTTGCGGAAATCAAGAATAGTGAGATTGCAAAGATTATCTCACCGCTAATCCAGGCTAAACAAAGTGTGGAAAAATATTTACAGGAAAATAACTGACACTTTTATTGAAGGAAATTTCCAAATCATTGTAACACAATAAAAAAGCGCCAAAAGGCGCTTTTTTTCATTATGATGCAGTTTTCTTTTCTTTTTCAACTTTTTTGTAACGTTGATGCATTTTCATGTGCACTTCTTCCAACTCGTCCTTCATTCCTTTTATGGCAGCTTCGTCACTGGTGTTTTTCTTAGCCTTTTGGATTTTCTTTTCGAGTTTGCTTGCTTTCATCTGCGACTTGTGCAATTTGCGTTCTGCAATCTCCAACGACTCTTTGCTTTTCTGTTTGTCTTCTGCGGTTTTCATAACTCAAAAATTTTAAAAGTTAAACATCTCGTTACTTTCGTACCTCTTTGTACGTTTTTCTTTCTCTAAAGATATAGTGAAAATATTGAAAAATCGCATTATTTCTTCAACTATTATTTTCTTATATTGCCGTGTTTAAACAATAATGAAATGAACTTTAAAAGAATCATATCCGCACTGCTATCGCTCTTGATTGTAGTTGCTTCATACTCAAATGTTTCAGCACAAAAAGTAAAGGGTTATCTGACCATTCGCGGCACCGTGAAAATCGAACGCGACAATTTCGCAATTTCAAAAGTCAAGGTGTATGTCGACGGTTCGCTCGACAAAATTTATGATGCGGACAAGACTGGCAAATTCACATTCAACATCGATTTGAATAAAAATGTAGTGCTCGAAGTCACTCGGCAGGGTTATTACAGCAAAAAACTTGAATTCAATACCAACGTACCTGTGGAGGATGTTGGAATCTGGAATTACAAGTTCAGTGTGGAGCTGCTGCCTGAGGTCGACGGCTTTGATGCCACAATAATGGGGCAGCCCATCGGCAAGATAAAGTTCGTTGACAAAATGGGCGATTTCGACTACGACGAGGCCTATACCGCTGAGATGCAGAAACGCATCAAGGCTATGATGAAGGACTACGAGCAAAAGCGTGCAGCAATGTACGAAAAGATTATCGCTCAGGCAGATGAACAGTTCAGTCAGGCAAACTACGATGAGGCCATCGGTCTGTACGACAAAGCTATCGACATCGATCCTTACGACCCTTATCCCGACAACCAGATAAGCGCCATAAAGAAGATTCTGGCCAAGAACCAGAACATCGAGAATAACTATCAGAAGAACATTCAGATGGCTGACGGTTTCTTCAACACCCAGCAGTATGAGAATGCAAGAACGTACTATAAGCGGGCTCTGACATATAAGGACGACCAGTATCCGAAAACTCAGTTGCTGCAAATCGATAAGATTTTGAGCGACATGAACGATGCTGATGCCGCACTTGCCGCAAAGGAGAAGGCATACAGAGACGCCATAGCAGCCGCCGACAAGAGTTTCACAGCCAAGCAATATGAGGCTGCGCTCGGAAAATATAGCGAGGCTTCAAGCATAAAACCCAACGAGCAGTATCCGAAGGACAAGATTGCTGAACTTAACGCTCTTATTGCTGGTTTGGAGGCTGATGCCGCCAACAAGGCCGCCATTGAGAAAGCTTATGCTGATGCCATCGCCGCTGCCGATAATCTGTTCAATCAGAATAATTTGACTGAGGCACGCACACAGTACGTAAAGGCTAAAGAGATAAAGCCAGCCGAGAGTTATCCGCAGACAAGGATCAACGTTATCGACAAACAACTGGCTGCTGACAAGGCCAATACCGAAAAGTACAATGGCTTCATAAAGGTGGGTGACGAAGCATTCGCCAAGAACGAATATTCGGCTGCAAAATCAGCTTATCAGCAGGCATCGTCGCTAAAGCCTAACGAGCAGTATCCGAAAGACAAGATTGCAGAGATTGACAGACTGGTGGCCGATAGTGCTGCCAAGAAGTCGCAGTATAATGCAGCCATCACAAAGGCTGATAAATTATATAAGGATCAGAAATGGACGGAGGCTGAGGCTGCTTATCGCGAGGCTCTGGCAGTGTTCCCGACCGAGCAGTATCCGCAAGACCGCATAAACGACATCACAAACCGTCTGCTTGCCATGAAGAATGCTGAGGAGCAGCAGCGTGCCCGCGACAAGGCTTACGCCGATGCAGTACGCAAGGGCGACAGCTTGCTGAATATCAAGATGTACCAGGATGCGAAGAACCTCTACAACCAGGCATTGGCAGTGAAGGCGGCTGAGAAATATCCGAAGCAGAAAATTGATGAGATTGACAAGCTGCTGGCAGCACAAAAGGCAACAGACGACAAGTATGTTAATCTGATTTCGTTTGCCGACGACCAATTCTCGTCAGGGCAGTATGCTGAGGCGCGAAACAACTACGTCAATGCGTCGCAGTTGAAGCCAGAAGAGTCGTATCCGAAGGAAAGAATTGCCGAAATCGACAAACGATTGGCAGAGCAAAAGGCTGTTGCAGAGAAAGAGGCAAAAACAAATGCAGAGTACGACAATCTGATTTCGCAAGCCGACGCCCAGTTTAACGCAAAGGCATATGCACAAGCTAAAACACTCTATGGCCAGGCTTCAGCAGTAAAACCTGAAGAGGTATATCCGAAAAACCGAATGGTGGAGATAGATAATCTTATCGCAAAAGCTGCTGACGAGGAACGTCAATACAATCAGGCAGTTGCAACTGCCGACGGATATTTTGGCGAGAAGAAATACACCGAGGCCATCAATGCATACAACATGGCTTTGGCAATCAGACCGAACGAGGCTTATCCAAAGCAGAAAATCACTGAGGCTCAGAATATTATAAATGCTGAGAACCAGAAGCGCCAGCAATATGCTGACTTGATTTCGAAGGCCGACAATCTTTTCAGTCAGAAGGATTATGCAAATGCCAAACCAATATATCAGCAGGCATTGCAAATATCGCCTGACGAGCAGCATCCGCAGAGCCGTATTGAGCAAATTGACAAGCTGTTGGCTGAGGCTGCCCGACAGAAGGCCGAGCAGGAGAACCAAGTGCGCACGTACAAGGCCAAAGTGGCAGAGGCTGACCGTGCCTTCAATGCCCACAATTACGACAATGCAATTAAACTATACAATGAAGCAAAAGCCATCAAGCCTGACGAGACCTACCCCGACCAGCAGATTGCACAAATCAATGCCAACTTAAAGGCAGAGGCAGAGCAGGAGCGTCTTGCCAAAATTGAGGCTGATTATAAGAATGCTATAACATTGGCTGACAATGCATTTAAAACTAAAGACTACTCGGCTGCCATCGGTCTCTACAGATCGGCTTCGGCAATAAAACCGAACGAGAAGTACCCGAAAGACCAGGTTGAGCTGTGCGAGAAGAAGGTGAAAGAGGCTAAAGCTCTGGCTGACAGCGAGGCAGAACGCCAGCGCAAGGAGCAGTTGGCCGCAGCACAAAACTCGTTCGACGACAAAAAATCGTTCGAAGTTCCTACTGGCCAACGTAGCGACCACTTCCTCAATGACCTTGCGAAACAGTATCCAGAGGGCATCACAACCGAGAACTACGACTCGCAGAACAAGAAAATCAAGCGTGTGATTGTCAACCGTGATGGTATTGCCCATGAGTATATTGAGGCAAAATATTCATACGGAACATATTATTTCCGCGATGGTCGAAGCATATCGGCACAGGTATTCTTTAAAGAGACGAAATAACTTTAAACTATTTATAACATGTACAGTAATAAATTTATGAAAATCGGATTGGCAGTGATGGCATTATTAGTGCTGTCAACCAGTTGTAAGCGCCAATTGAAGAACATCAATGCGTTCACTGATATTAGCTGGTATTCCGATACAATTTTGGTGATACAAAACGACTCTACGTTCTCATATAAGAATTATGACACGGTGCTGGATCAGTTCTCAAATCCGACTAAAATTCCGCTTCGTCTGACTGACTCAACAATGATTCTGTCAAGATATAAACCCGTAGGGGAGTACGACGAAAAGCACGTTTTCCATATCAAAGGATGTGAGTTGAATACTGATACTGTCCGTTACGACATTAAGTATATCAATAAACGGCCGAAGCTGATTATCTACACCGATCCGTTCCCGACCATTCTTTCGACCGACAAACGTCTTGAAATTGAGGAGACTAACAATTTTACGCCAATCAAATTCCAGATTTCGGATTTTTCAATCGGCGATCAAATTGACCGTTCGCTGCTCAAGACCGTTGGAGTTTACAATTATTCGAACTACACCATCGAAGATTGCGAGCATGTGAATGATAAGAACCTAAGTTTCAGAATTATAGGTTATAACCACATCTTCTCAATAGAGCGTCGGAAAATTGAGGATTACAAAATCAAGGAGGTGATGAACGTGGTGTCGGAGAAGTTGGGCAACGCTCCGGAATACAGGCCGATGCGCCAGTGGTCGAAAGAGAGCGACTACGAATATGAATTCTACCGCTGGTCGACAAACGGTGTGCATATTGATTTGACTCGAAGCAAATATGTCGGTAACGACTCGTATAAAAAGCTGCTGAACAATAAGAATTGGAATTTGTCGTACGATGACGTCGTTCTGCAAGCAATTCTGATTGAGACATTTAAAAACGGGAAACCCCATTCTTCAATAATCAACTGATGAAACGAATTTTCGCGATAATGATTGCCGGAGCTCTGCTAGCCTCATGCAGCACTGACAACGAACCGGAATCGAATTTGAATATGCTGGCCACAGGATTGTGGAACCTGAGCGGCATCATAACAACATATACCGATGAGGCTGGCAACTCGGAGGAAATCAATCTTTTCGATTTGCCGCAATGTCCTGAAT
This sequence comes from Salinivirgaceae bacterium, assembly GCA_017645945.1. Classification (GTDB taxonomy): domain Bacteria; phylum Bacteroidota; class Bacteroidia; order Bacteroidales; family SZUA-534; genus RUG13583. The sequence continues at coordinate 87,413 of JAGCNL010000031.1, read as the reverse complement.
GCCTGAAAGATGACCAACTTGAGATTTTCAGCAGAGGCGAATATGAAATACAACTTGGCGAAGATTTGTGCTTCAACAATGTGCAGATTTTCAAGTTTCAGCATAGCGGTTTGTGGCAGTTCACACACGATGAGAATGCAATTATTCTGAATCCTGGCAGCCCCGATTCGGTTCTGATGGAAATTGTTACGCTGAACAAGACGGAACTCACGCTGACATATTACGATACAATTCCGCAAATACTGTTTAAGAACGACACGTCAGTTCAAGCAATTACAGTTCTGTATTTGCACGAATAATCTGCCAATTTATCATCATGAAACGATTTAGCGGATTTATTATCAGACTTTTCGGCTGGAAATTGGTTGACAATCCTCCAATCGACAAGAAATTCGTAGTCATTGCCTTGCCACACACAAGCATGATGGATTTCGTGTGGGGCAAACTGGTTTTCTCCTACGCAGGATTCCGACCATCGATTTTTATCAAAAAAGAGATGTTCTTTTTTCCGCTTGGATTGATACTCAAGGCTTTGGGCGCCGTTCCAATCAACCGCAGCCGTTCGGCGGGAATGGTTGAGCAGGTGATTGAATATTTCAACAAGAACGATGAGTTCAGTGTCTGCATAACTCCCGAGGGCACCCGCAAACTGACCAACCGACTGAAACGCGGGTTCTATTTCATTGCGCGTCAGGCAAATGTGCCCATCTATCTGAGCGTTCTCGATTACAAGACAAAATCGATGATTATTGGCGAGCGTTTTTTGACCACGGACGACATTGATGCTGACATGGAGCATATCCGCAACTATTACGTCAAGATGAATCCGACGGCGCGGCATCCGAAACAATTCTCGACCGACTGCGTTCGCCTATGACCGACCTGCTCAACATTGCCTATGTCCAGCCCGACATAAAATGGCATAATATCGACGGCAATTTGTGCCAGTATGACAAACTGTTGGCTGATATAAGTGGCGCTGATTTGATTGTTCTGCCCGAAATGTTCTCAACTGGATTTACCAATCAGATTGAGGGGACAGCGCAGACAATGGAAGGCTCTGCCGTGAAATGGATGCAACGGACTGCAGCCGCCAAAAACGCGGCTCTGATGGGCAGTTTGCTTATTTCTGATAATGGATTGTATTTCAATCGATTGGTGATGGCTCATCCTAATGGTAGGCTTGAGTGGTACGACAAACGGCATCTGTTCCGAATGGGATGTGAGAACGACAGCCTAACTCCTGGCCGCGAAATCAAGATTTTTGAATACAAAGGGTGGCGCATACGTCCCGTTGTTTGCTATGATTTGCGCTTTCCTGTCTGGTTGCGTAATACAGGCAACAACTACGATTTGCTCGTGTGTGTTGCCAATTGGCCAACAGCACGCCACAGCATTTTTGAAACGCTGCTGCGTGCCCGTTCCATTGAAAATCAATGCTATACCGCGGGGGTGAACCGAGTGGGAACTGACGGCCTTGACATCGACTATTCAGGCGGCAGTGCCATTATTGACATTTATGGTGGAGTGATGAGCCAACTTTCTGAAAATCAGATTGGCGTTGGTCGTGCAACCATTTCGCTTACCAAACTGAACGCTTTCCGCGAGAAATTTCCTACAACTCTTGATGCAGACGATTTTTCAATTAATATATGAAAAACCGATTTTGCATAAATGTCTGTGTTTCTTTTACATATAACTGACAACAATATGCAATGCAATAGTTTGGATGAAGTCCGTGCAAACATCGACCGTATCGACAATGAGATTATAAAACTTATAGCCGAACGTGGCACGTATGTGTCGCAAGCTTCTTTATTCAAGAAAAACGAGGAGGGGGTAAAAGACAAATCACGTGTGGAAAAAGTAATTCAGAGAGTCCGCGACAAAGCCACCACATACGGTGCAACTCCCGACATGGTGGAGCGGCTTTACCGTGATATGATTGCAGGTTTTATCAAATTGGAAATGAGAGATTTTCTAAGTAACACTGCTGGTGGAAATTCCGAAACTTTGCTGAAAAATCTCGACAAAATCCACACAACACCGATGGGTGCCGAACGAATTAAAAGGAATCTGAAACTTGCTGATACTGATGTTGTTAAGCATTGCAAAGAGATAATTGCATCAGCCAACAGCAAAATTACATGCAACGGCAAAAACTGGTATTGTGAGGCTGACGGCACAGTAATCACCATTAACGCAACGAGTTACACCATTATAACGGCTCACCTAAAATGACACGCCCGCCGTTTGCCGAAATAAAATCGTATCAAGAGTTTGCGAAATACTATTGGTACAGAGACGAATTGGTGCAGATTTGCAAGGAATTAGGCATTAGTTCGTCGGGAATGAAGGTGGAACTCCAGCGGAATATTCAGGAGTATCTCAAAGGAAATCTGATTACTGGCAGCCAGCCAAAACGCAGGGTAAAACCTTCCACCTCAGCACTTTCGCTCAATTCGGGACTGATTGAATGTGGTTTCACCTTTGGACCGCGATTTCGAGAGTTCTTTGCCGAACAGACGGGCGTTAAGAATTTCAAATTCAACGTGGATATGGTCGCCACGGTCAAAAAAGTGAAGGAGGATGGTGACAAATCTTTCACACTCAACGATTTGCTTGATATTTACTACGGCAGAAAGAGTTACGCGAAATATGACAACTCCGCGCTTCAGTGGAACCGTTTTGTGAAGGATTTCTGTGCAGACCCGCAAACGGCAAAAATGCATAACAAGCTGAAAATCGCAGCAATACTATGGACAGAAGTACGGAACTCAACGCGCGAGAAAATCTACACACCTGATTTATTGATTGAGTTTGCCGATAAAATAGCAAAGCAGTAATCCAAAACATTTACTACATTTACACCACAAAAAACAACAATTATGAAATTTCACTTTTCTTCCAAACTCCTGATTTCAGGATTTTTGTTGCTGACAATCGTGTCGGCAGACGCACAGAATGTTAAAACCGACATTAAATCGGTAACAGTTTACCGCAATGGCGCAATGGTTAGCCGAGATGGAGTGCTTAATGTACCCAAAGGTAATACAACGCTATACCTCAATAATTTAAGCACAGAACTCGACCCGAACACGTTGCGGGTTGGTATCGAAAACCATAACGTGAAAATCCTTTCGGTGAAGCACGAGATTGAGGTTACCGATAACGAAAAGGCACAAAAGCAAAACGCCGCCAACGACAAACGCATTGACTTAATGAAAGACTCGCTCAGTTATTACAGTGCGCAACTGTCGATTCTGACAAGTGAGGAGGGGCTTATCAGCTCGAACAAAAACATTGGTGGACAGCAAAATGGTGTTTCAACTGCCGAGCTGAAGGCCATGACGGACTTCTACAAAAAGGAACTTGGTGAAATTGCCAAAAAGAAAATCGTCATCAACAAGCAAATCAAACGGTGTAAGGAAGAGATAAACAGACTGTTGCAGGAAAAGCAAAACTGTCAGAAGGATTTGCAGCGAAAGGATAGCCGCGTGAAACTTGTGCTGTCATCAGATGCTGCGCTATCGAATGTGCCAGTGACATTGAGCTACTTGATTTTCAGTGCGAATTGGGAACCATTCTACGAGGTGCGTGTTGATGCGGTTAACAAGCCGCTCGACTTGGTTTATGGTGCGCACATCAGCCAGTCTTCGACTGAGGATTGGAATGGCGTAAAACTCACAGTATCAACGGGTGACCCGTCGATAGACAATGCGGCTCCCGACTTCGATCCTATGTATCTGCCGCCAGTCAGAAAAGCTACAACGTCCAAAAAGTGGACTGCACCACTTTCAAAAACTGTGTACGGCATTGTAACCGATGAGAATTTTGAACCAATACCAGGAGCAAATGTTGTTGAATTAGGGACTGTGAATGGCGTGATTACTGATGTCAACGGCAAGTTCCATTTGGAAATGAAAGATATTAACAATCGGTTGGAATTCACTTATATAGGTTACCAAACAGTTAGAGAGAAGCCTTCGGAAAATATGCAGGTTTCAATGGAGCCCGAGCCGTATGAGTTGGATGATGTTGTGGTTGTTGGCTATGGTGTACAAAGCAAGGAAGTTGCGGCTCCATCACCTTGCATGCCAGTTATGAGGGGAACTAATAGCGCACCTGAAAAGTTGAAATACAGCGAGCCTGTCAAGAATATTCCTTTGCAATTGGCTCAGACACAAACATCTACCGAGTTTAAAATCGATGTTCCGTATACTGTGCCCAGTGATGGCAAACAGTACGATGTTACGATGCTGACATATCACATCGATGCTGATTATCGCTTCAGCTGCCTGCCGCGGAGTTCGAAAGATGTGTTCCTAATGGCTGATTTGAAGGATTTCTCTCAGTACCCTCTGCTTAAAGGCAACGCCTACATCTATCTCGACAACGCCTATCAGGGTGAGTGCGAGATTGCGCCAGATTTTGCCGCCGACACGTTCTCAATCACCATTGGTCGCGACAAGGACATTGCCGTCAACCGCCAGGCAGTGAAGGAGTTTACCTCGAAAAAGGTTATCGGCTCAACCATAAAGGTTGTAAAATGCTTTGAGATAACGATTAAGAACAACAAGAACGAGGCTGTTGCCGTTGAACTGACCGACCAATATCCGCTGCCGAAATTCTCCGACATCAAAGTTGACCTTACCGACAAGGGCGGCGCTGAGGTGGATTCGGAAACTGGCAAGCTGACGTGGAAACTTAACCTTGCCCCACAAGAGAAAAAGGTTGTGAGGTTCAGTTATGAGGTTAAATATCCGAAAACTTACGGTTTCTCAGTAGAATAGAGCTGCTTACGGCTTGCGAAACTGTTGATTAGAGTGATTTTATTGAATGGCATTGTGTGAAAACATAATGCCATTTTATTATTGTTAAGCTCTGTTTTTCACCGCTTTAGTCATAAACAGACGCTCGAATTTGTCGAGAGGCATGCGGTTGGTGCATTTCACAAAAATGAATGTGATGATGCAGGCGTACACAAAGCGGAAAAGCACCACGCCAGTCCAGTGGCCGCCCATCGAGAGCATCAGCAGGGTGTCTTCTATAATGCTGTGAAACAGCCCCATAAGCGTCATCGAGTAGAAGATTCCTTTGATGTCGATGTCCTTCTGACGGCTCTCCTCAATCAGCAAGCCGCCGCCGTAGGCAATGCCCAAGGTGAGACCGATAATTGTGATTGGCAGAACTTTTTGACTGATTCCCAACCATTTGAGTGTGGGCTCCATCACCTTGTTCACAAACTTAATAAGCCCCGTAACATCGAGCAGGTGCAGGAAAATGACCAATGTGAATATCACGCAAGTGATTACTGCATAATTTTTTAACTCGTTCAGTGCCCAAGCGCCCCAACTGGTTTGCGAGGTGGTGAGGAACGGCGAGATGGTGGCTTCGTCCTGCAAAGCACCGAGTGCGTTGTACATCCGCGACATCAGCACGCCCAGCAGAATGGCGAAAACAAAGCGGATGGCGGTCATAACCCACGCCTTGACGCCTGTTTTCTGCGCAATGGTAATCTCGATGGGGAAGGTGTGAGCCACCAGCATCATGGTGAAGAGCGTTGTCATTTGCGCCACAGTCATTGGTTCCATTTGCGGGTAGATACTGAAAAGCGTCAGAAAACCACCGTAAATGTTTACAACCATTGTAGTTAGCCACACAATGGCGGTCTCGGCAGGAAGCCCCACAATCTGCATCACAGGCTCAAGATAGTCGCAGATGTACGTCAGTAGTCCCCATTGCTGTATAAATCTGATTATTATTGAGATAGGCACCATGAATTTGAAAAGCGTCAGGCAAGAGTTCTTGCCGCGATGCCACACATAATCGAAAAATGCCTGCAATTCTGCCATTTCTTTTTCTCTGAAATTGAGCCGCGAAAGTAGCACACAATTTTATAGATTTGGCGACAGTAAAATTTATTTTCGACATGAAGACACAACTAATTATTCCCGCCATTGCGTTGATGACATTAACGGCGCAGGCTCAATCGACCATCACACCGCAGGTTTTGCAGACTTTGCAGCAGAGTTACACCAATTCGCCAACTGACAAGGCGCTGCGCAACGCAGTCAGTGCAAATTCACTTAAAACACTGGTTCTCAATCAGGAAAATACGGCTGTTGGCGATACTTATTTCAGCGTTGAGGTGCCTTATTCGGGCATTTCGGACCAGAAGAGCAGCGGCCGTTGCTGGTTGTTCACTGGCACCAATGTGCTCCGAGCCGATGCAATGCGCAAATTGGACGTGAAAAATTTCTTTTTCAGCCAGATACATCTTTTCTTCTACGACCAGTTGGAGAAAAGCAACCTCTTTCTGCAAGGAATAATCGATACGCGTTCGCTGCCCATTGACGACCAGATGGTTCGCTGGCTGTTCCAGAATCCGCTGAGCGACGGCGGAACCTACACAGGCGTGGCCGACCTTGTGATGAAGTATGGCCTTGTGCCGCAAGATGTTATGACTGAGACATATAACAGCAACAACACATCGGAAATCGACAACGTGCTTAAACGGAAGTTGCGCGAGTTTGGCATCGCTTTGCGCGAAAAAGCAGAAAGTGGGATGGGGCAGAAGGCTCTCGAGCAACTGAAAACCGAGCAGTTGAAGACCATCTACCGCATGCTTGTGCTGGCTTATGGTGAGCCGGTGACGCAGTTCACGTGGGCGCCGAAAGACAGTAGCGGCAAGGCCAAGAGCGAGCCGAAAACTTACACTCCGCTTGAGTTTTACCGCGAGGTTTGCGGCTCGGCTGGCGACCTTTATGCCGACTACGTGATGCTGATGAATGACCCGTCGCGACCCTATAATAAAGTGTATGAGATTGATTATGACCGACATATGTATGACGGACACAACTGGTTATATGTCAATCTCGACATTGAGGATTTGAAGCAGGCCGCCATTGCGAGTTTGAAGGACAGCGCGGCAATGTATTTCAGCTGCGATGTGTCAAAATGCCTGAACAGCAAAAACGGCACTCTCGACCTCAACAATTACGACTACGGCAGCCTTTTCGGTACTGATTTCGCCATGAACAAAAAGCAGCGCATTCTGACTTTCGACAGCGGCTCGAGCCATGCCATGACGCTTGTGGCTGTTGATTTGAATCCTGACGGAAAGCCCGTGAAGTGGAAGGTGCAGAACAGTTGGGGCGCCAGTCATGGCCATGCCGGCCATCTGATTATGACCGACGAATGGTTCAACGAGTATATGTTCCGCGTGGTGGTGAACAGGAAATATTGTTCGGAGCAGATTTTGAATGTTTTGAAACAAAAACCAGTCAAACTTCCCGCTTGGGACCCGATGTTTGCTGAGGAAAAGTAAAAAACACGTTTTTTTTGAAAAAGTGAAACCTCTTTACTCTTTTATCGTAAATGGCTTTGCGTTTTAAAATAAGGAAGTATGGAAAACGATGTATGTAAAAATATTGAGAAGTGCCCAATTTTCGTAAAGGGTGTTCTTGTGAACGATTATACTGGAGTTGCTTATAGGAATATGTATTGCCTTGTTCCAGGAAAATATCAGGAGTGCAAACGCTATCTGGCAGCAAAAGCAACAGGTAAGCCTGTTCCGGAGAACATTATGCCTAACTCGAAAAAGTCGCTTGATGAGATTATCAGCATGATAAATTCGAAGTAATAAGCGAATCGGGCAATTATGCTTAAGAGGAGACCACGAACGGTCTCCTCTTTTTTTTGTAATAATGTGAATCTAAAAGATGAGTCGGACCATTCGTGGATTTTAACAAACAAAAAAATCCGAAACCTTTCGGCTTCGGATTTTTCTATCGTGTTGTGGATTATTAATCCTCTTTTGCAATAACGTTTTTCTTCTCTTTGATTTTTGCCTTCTTTCCAGTAAGGTTGCGGAAGTAGAAGATGCGTGCGCGGCGAACTGAACCAACCTTGTTCACCTCAATGCTGTCGATAAACGGTGAGTTGATTGGGAAGATACGCTCAACACCAATGTTGCCCGACATTTTGCGAACTGTGAATGTGGCAGTTACGCCTTTGCCTCTGCGCTGGATAACAACACCGCGGAATTGCTGGATACGCTCCTTGTTGCCTTCTTTGATTTTGTAGTTTACGGTGATGGTGTCACCAGCCTTGAACTCTGGGAAGGATGTCTCTGCTGTGATTTCCTTCTCAACTAATTTCATTAAATCCATTGTAGTAAAATATTAAAATTCAATAAATTGTCTACGTAATGTATCAGGCCCCTATGTCACTGAAAGAGATTATCGTAAATCGGGCACAAAATTACTTCTTTTTCAATATTATGCAATACCCTCGCAACAACCATTTGTATTTTATTTACTAAAAACTGATGGTAATTTAAAATGCTTATAATCAGTATGTAATGATATGGGATGGCGGAAAAAGAAAAAAGGAATTGGCTAAATCAAACCAATTCTTTTTATTTACGGCATAAAACTTTGAAATATGAGATTCTCATTTTTTTCAATTGCGCTGGTGACCGTCGCGCTGACAACTTCGTGCGTACGCCATCAAGTAACATCAATCTCGCTCGACGACAATGTTGCAACCATCGGAATGCGGGATGGCAAGCTGATTCTGAAACCTTTGGACGACAATGCGTTGCGTGTGAAGTTCCAGGCCAAGGATATGCAGTCGTTGCCCGATTGGATTTACGTTGAAAATGACAAACAACCCAAATTGAGGGTGAAGGACTATGCCAACATTATTGTGGTGACGCTGCCGCGGATGTCGGCAAAGATTGATAAAACAACCGCCCAAATAAAATTTTATGATGCTGATGGCAGATTGATTCTCAGTGAGTTGGACCGAAGTGTTGTTGACGATTCAGTGCAGGAGCGAGCCACATTCAATGTAACGGAAACGTTCGATTCTCCAGAAGATGAGCATCTTTACGGTTTGGGGCAGTTTCAAGACGGTTATCTCGACGTGCGCGGGTTGCCGCGTCGCCTAACGCAAGTTAACACGCAGATTTCCATACCATTTGTTCTGTCGAGCAAAGGGTACGGTCTGCTATGGAACAACTACGGTCTGACCAATTTCAATATGCCGTCAGATAGTATAGCTTTAACGAAGAAAGAAGCTGAAAGTGAGATAGTTGAAGTGGATGTAACGACAACCGAAGGCAACCAACGCGAACGCCGCGAGAACAATATTTTTGAAGCAACTCTTGAAATCAGCGAAAGCGGCCGTTACGCTCTGCTGCTCGATGTGGGCCAGACAATGGCGCGCCGGCACAATCTTCAGATTGACAGTCTGACAGTTATGGAGATGCGCAACATGTGGTTGCCGCCAACTTCGTCGACTATTGTTGAGCTTGAGAAAGGCACGCACACTGTGAGCGCCGAACTTACAGGAAATGACAAACCTATGCTATATTATCAACTTGTAACTAATTCAACAACATACAATTCTCCAGTAGCCGACGGTATTGACTACACCATTTTTGCTGGCTCGCCCGACGAAGTGATTGCTGCTTATCGCTCTGCAACTGGCCAAGCGCCGCTGATGCCGCGTTGGGCGTTGGGTTATATCCATTGCCGCGAGAGGTTCCGTTCGCAGTCGGAAATCATCAATACGGCACGCGAGTTCCGTCGCCGCTCCATCCCGATGGACGTGATTGTGCAGGATTGGCAATACTGGGGACGCTACGGCTGGAACGCTATGCAGTTCGATGAGAAATTCTATCCAAACCCACGCAGACTGGTTGATAATCTGCATTCTATCGGTGCAAGACTCATGATTTCGGTGTGGTCGAAGATTGATGAGGAATCAGAACTAGGAAAGCTGGCCACTGAGCGAAAGCACTACATTAAAAACACGTCGTGGATTGACTTTTTCGATGACGCTGCGGCAAAATTCTATTGGGAAAACTTCAGCAGCCGATTGCTAAAACCTTATGGCATAGACGCTTGGTGGCAAGACGCTACCGAACCTGAAAACGATGACCTTGTAGGCCGCCGCGTGAAGCGTGGCATGTTGCCTGGCGAGATGGTGCGCAATGTCTATCCGATGATGGTGAACCGCACTGTGTATGAAGGACTTTGCGCTGATGACCCTGACCGCCGTCCGCTGATTCTGACTCGTAGCGGTTTTGCCGGAATTCAACGTTACGGCACGGCTTTGTGGTCGGGCGATGTGGGCAACGATTGGGAAACTTTGCGCCGCCAAATTGTTGGTGGATTGGGACTTATGGCTTCAGGAATTCCGTGGTGGACATACGATGCCGGCGGCTTCTTCCGTCCGTTCGACCAGTACAAAAATGCTGACTATCAAGAGTGTATGCTGCGATGGATTCAAACTGCCACATTCTTGCCAATGATGCGTGTGCACGGCTATATGAGTGACACCGAAATATGGCGTTACGGCAAAGAGACAGAGCGCATTGCAACGAATGCTATCAAACTGCGTTACAGCTTGTTACCATATATTTACTCGCAGGCTGCAGTCGTGGCCGATGGTGGCACACTGATGCGCCCGTTGGTGATGGATTTTGCCGCCGATACAGTGGCGCTCTCTCTGCAGACCGAATTTATGTTTGGTCCGTCGCTGCTTGTTTGCCCGATATTGGAGCCAAAATGCTCACAGACAGATGTTTATCTGCCACAATCCGTAGGTGGTTGGTTTAATTTCGCGACTGGTGAACATCTTGCTGGAGGACAAACTGTTAGCGTTCCTGTCAGCATTGAGGCTATCCCTGTTTTCGCGAAAGCGGGCAGCATTCTGCTGCAATGCAAACCTGCAAAATCAACAAACAATATCGACCTCAAACGATTGGAAATCACCATATTCCCGAAAGCCGACGGCAAGTTTGCACTATACGAGGACGAAGGCTCGAATAAGGATTATCTGAAAGGCCAATCGTCTGAAATACAATTCGTTTGGAACGATGCAAGTCGCACGCTGACTATCGGAGACCGCAAGGGAGAGTTTGCCGGCATGCCTGAAAAACGGACTTTCAATGTAAAGATTGCAGGAACTGATATCGCGCAAAGCGTTGAATATGAAGGAAAAGAAATAAGTGTTAGCTTTTGATTGACAGCAACTTTTCTGCATTTTGGTAGTCCATCGCAACAAGTTTTCGGGCAGTTATAGAGCCTTTAGGTTTGTTTGGTAGGTTTGATATTGCATCGTTTCAGGATGTGAAAATGAAACAAATTCCCATGGCCCCACGTTGAGTTTTTTGCTATTTTGCGGCTTGTGCCGATGTGTGTCGGTTTGGTTTGTATTGAATTTATAATCAGGAATATGAATAGATTATTCGCATTGATTTTTATTGCAGTCTTGGCAAATCCCGCCATGGCGCAGCTCAAGCTCGACACCTTGGGTTGGAAATCGCCATTGCACATTCCGCTTTTTCTGTCGGGAAATTTTGCAGAGCTCAGGAGCGGACATTTCCATGCAGGCCTCGATTTGAAAACTCAAGGCAAGGAGGGGTATCGGGTTTACGCGGTGAAAGACGGCTACATCTCACGCATCAAAGTATCGCCAACTGGCTATGGACATGCGGTTTACATAACCCATCCTGACGGATACACATCGCTTTACGGCCACATGCGCGAATACAATATTCAGATTGGCCGCTATGTTCGTGCCGCTCAATACAAGCAGAAAAGCTTCTCAGTCGATTTGTTTCTGAAGCCTGATGAAATGCCTGTCAGAGTTGGCGATGTGATTGGTTTGTCGGGAAATACGGGCTCGTCGGGAGGTCCGCATCTGCATTTTGAAATTCGCGACACGCGTGATGCCTGCCCGCTGAACGGCTTGTTCCTCGGATTCGACATCAAGGATGATATTGCTCCAAAAATGACGCAATTCTCGGTGTTTCCAGGCAGTACGAACTCTCAGGTGCAAGGTCGCTATGCGCGCTCAACTGTGAGCGTCCAGAAGCAGGGAAAGATTTACAAACCCGTTGGAACGGACACCATTCCAGTTTGCGGTACTGTGGGGCTTGGCATCAAATGCGACGACTATCTGAACGGGTCTAATAATCGCTGCGGCGTCTATAAGTTCGATGTTTGGGACGGAAATCAGATTGTTCTTACGATGAAGATTGACGGAGTGCCGTTTGCACAGACCAAATACGTGAGCAGTATTTCCGATTACGAGGCTTTAATCAGCAGTAATACTGTGGCTTACAGACTGTTTGTGGAGAACAACAATAAAATTGCGCTATATCCGAAACTTAAAAATCAGGGCTATATAACAGTGCCTGTGGGGGAGGTTAAAAAAGTGAAAATCGATGCCTACGATGCTTATGGCAACAAATCGACATTCGAGACATATCTGCGCGGAGTTGCGCTAAATGCAGAGGCCCAAAAGCCTGAAGGTAAATTACTATCGTGGCAGGACGCGCATAAGTTCGACACAGCCGGAATAGCCATCGATTTTGGCAAAAACACATTCTTCGATTCGGTCTATTTTGATTTCAAAGTCGATACGAATATTGTAATAGGCTCGTATTCACCCACATACAAAGTAGGCGACATCACGATCCCGTTAGTTAAATCGTATAATTTGAAGATTAAATGTGTAGGCGACAAAATCCCGACATCGAAACTGCTGATTGTGGCTGTGAACGGCAACCGGGTGTCGAGCATGGGAGGAAAATACAAAAACGGCTATGTTGAGGCCTCATTGTCGGGTTTCGGAACCTATCGTATTCAGGCTGACAGCGTTCCTCCAACGATTAAAACTGTCGCAAATATGCCTGTTAACATGTTGAAATTCACGATTAGCGATAATTTATCGGGCATAAAATCCTATTCGGCATCAATCAACGGCGAATGGATTCTGTTGAAGTACGACCCGAAAACAAAATCGATAACCTACGAGGCCGATGAGTATTTGAAAATGGCTGATTCATACCAACTTGAATTGATGGTTACCGACAATTGCGGCAATGTGGCCAACTATTCGGAAAAGCTACCAAAAACCAAATTTCAGTAATGCAAGACGTTGAGATAGAGGCTGTTGGAGTTATGTCGGGCACTTCGCTTGACGGGGTTGACATTGTGGATTGCCATTTTATGTATTCTAATGGTGTTTGGGGGTATGATTTTTCGGATTGCAAAGTCTATCCTTATGCGCCAGAAATGCTTGAGCGCCTGAAACATAGCCACGAACTGAATGGGCACGACTTGGCGCAGCTTGATGTCGATTATGGTAGGTTTTTGGGTGGATTGATAAAAGAGTTTGTTGAAGAACACAATTGCCATCCGCGCTTTGTGGCAAGCCACGGCTACACCGTTTTTCACGAGCCCCAAAAAGGTTTGACGCTGCAAATCGGCTCGGGGGCTCATATTGCGGCTGTATCGGGCATTGATACTATTTGTGATTTCCGCACAAAAGATGTGGCTTTGGGTGGAAATGGCGCGCCGTTGGTGCCAATCGGTGATAAGCTGTTGTACGGTGATTCCTTCGATTACTGCCTGAATCTTGGCGGTTTTGCCAATATTTCGTTCGATAACACTGACAATCAGAGGATTGCTTACGATATATGTCCGATGAACATTGTGGCAAATACGCTTACGCGCCGCATCGGGCTTGAGTTTGACAAGAATGGCGAACTTGGCCGTAAAGGTGTGGTTGATAAAGAGTTGCTTGCAAAATTGAACGCTATACCATATTATAGTCAGCTGCCGCCAAAATCGTTGGGGCGTGAGTTTGTCGATGCCGAAATACTTCCGTTATTCGGTCAACGTACTGACATTGAGAATCTTTTGGCAACGTATTATCATCACGCCGCTTATCAGATTTCGCGAGCAATTGTGGGAGAAGAAGAAAAAAGTGTGCTGGTTACAGGCGGTGGCGCATATAATGACTATTTTATTGAATGTCTGAAGAATAGCACGAATCATTATATTGAAATTCCAAGTGAGCAGGAGATAGATTTTAAGGAGGCGATTATTTTCGCGTTTTTGGGTGTTTTGCGCTATCTTGGCCTTCCAAACTGTTTGAAAACAGTAACAGGAGCCGCTTGCGATAACATCGGCGGCGCAATATATCTCGCAAAGTAAATGAATGTAAAACAATAAATTATATCGATATGAACCACAAAACTCTTTTAACATTCGCATTCTCGTTGGCGGTTGTGCCAACAATGGCTTGCACAAATTTTTTAGTAACGCCAGGCGCATCGGCCGACGGCTCGTCGATGGTGAGCTATGCGGCTGACTCTCACGTGCTTTACGGTGAGTTATATCATTGGCCCGCAGCCACTTACCCGGCGGGAACAATGCTCGATGTTTACGATTGGGACACAGGTAAGTATATGGGGCAGATTGAGCAAGCTGCCAAGACTTACAACGTTATCGGCAATATGAATGAGAATCAGGTGGTTATAGGCGAGACAACCTATGGCGGCCGTGAGGAACTTTGGGGCGATTCAACTGCCATTATGGACTATGGCAGCTTGATTTACATTGCTTTACAGCGCTCAACGTCGGCACGTGAGGCTATCAAAATTATGACCGAACTGGTTGCCAAGTACGGCTACGCAAGCGAGGGCGAGTCGTTCTCGATTGCCGATCCCAACGAGGTTTGGATTCTGGAGTTGATTGGCAAGGGAATTGACATTCAAAAGACCAAGAAGGGCTTGGTTAACAAGAATAAAGGTGCTGTTTGGGTTGCCCGTCAGATTCCCGACGGTTATGTTTGCGCCCATGCCAATCAGGCGCGAATCACCACTTTCCCGTGGAACGACGACCCGACTTCGATTTCGTCGGAACAATTGGACCGCATTTTCGACAAAAATGTTACCACGGTTTATGCCGCCGATGTAATGGATTTTGCACGCTCGAAAGGCTATATCAATGACAAAGTTAATAAGTCAAATTTCAGCTTTTCAGACACATACGCGCCTGTTGATTTCTCGGGTGCACGTGCTTGTGAGATTCGCGTTTGGGCTTTCTTCAACGATGTGGCCGACGGTATGAATCAGTATTGGGATTATGCCAAAGGCGATATAAAACATGATGAATCAACTGGTTATGCCAATAACAGAATGCCGTTATGGGTTAAACCGAAGGCAAAAGTCACTTTGTCGCAGATGATGCACAATATGCGTAATCACTTGGAAGGCACAGAGTTGGATATGTCACAAGATGTGGGAGCAGGGCCTTGGCATTGCCCATATCGCTGGCGTCCGATGGAATGGGAAGTTGACGGCAAAAAATACGTGAACGAGCGCACCACAGCCACTCAGCAGACGGGTTTCTCGTTTGTGGCACAGTGCCGAGGCTGGCTGCCGAACAAGGTGGGTGGCTTGTTCTGGTTTGGCGTTGACGATGCGGGAAGTACCGTTTATTGTCCGATGTACACCTGTATGACTGCCGTGCCGCAGTCGATGGCGGTGGGCAACGGCTCAATAATGCAATTCTCTGAAACTTCGGCTTTCTACGTATTCAACCAGGTTTGCAATCTTGCATACACACGCTACAGTCTGATTCACCCAGAAATTGAGGCGCAGCAAAGCGCATATGAGGCTAAATATCAGGCTTATGTGAAGGTTATGGACAAGGCTGCCGTTGAGCTGGCTGCCGAAAATGCCGATTTGGCAACCGAATTTTTGACCGATTTCTCGGTGAACACCGCCGACCGTTTGGTTTCTGACTGGCGCGAGTTCTATAAATATTTGTTTGTCAAGTATATGGATGGCAATGTAAAGACACCGCAGGCTGTTCCTGCAGGCTACAAATATTATGCGCCGAAAGTTGAATGGCCAGGCTACGATGAGAAATGGAAGCGCGCTGTTGTGAAGGAGGCTGGTGACAAACTCATAGTACCATCAGAGAATAAATAGTTGGAAATGAAACGCTTGCCGCTGATTCTGCTTGTGGTTTTCCTTGCGATTGTTGCCGCACAGGACGCCTACGTGCGCCATTTGCGCAACCGCAAAGTTGAGCCGCGAAACTACACCGTTGTTCTTTCGCTCGACGGATTTCGCTTTGATTATCAGGATATTGCCAACACACCGACGCTCGATTCCATTCAGCGAAACGGAGTGAAGGCGGCAGGGCTGCAGCCTGTTTTCCCGTCGCTCACTTTCACCAATCATTATACGATTGCAACGGGTTTATACGCTGAAAATCACGGCATTGTGGCAAACTCTTTTTATGACCGTCAGTCGCGTAAGTATTACGACATTTACGACAAGAAAACCACTAGCGACGGCTATTTTTATCAGGGCGAGCCAATATGGGTAACTGCTGAATCACAGCGAATTAAGTCGGCGGTTAGCATGTGGGTAGGAGCCAATGTCAGTATAAAGGGCTACCAGCCTTCGCATTGGGCTGCTTACGATGGATTGGTGCCATATAAGGCGAGAATCGACAGCGTTATTAATTGGCTAAAATTGCCTTACAATCAGCGCCCGCATTTGGCCATGTGTTACCTTGAAGAGGTTGATAATGTGGGACATTCAAAAGGGCCAGATTCTCCTGAAATAGTGAATTCGATTCAGTTGGCTGACAGTTTGCTAGGCTATTTTGTGGGCCAGCTTAAAACATTGAGTTTCAGTGATTCTATAAATTTTATAATCTTATCGGACCATGGAATGGCACCAATATCAGATGAAAAATCGGTTAATATTGAGCCGTTTATAAAGGCCGATTGGATTGATACAGTGAGTTATTCGCCAGCCATCTCGCTTATCTACTGCAAAAAAGAGTGTGTCGATTCGGTTTGCTTGGCATTGAAAAATGTTGAAGGAGTGTCAGTTATGAAACGCTCCGATGTTGATGCCGCATTCCATTATTCAGCCAACAATCGGATTGGTGATGTTATTGTTATGGCTGACAGCGGAATGTGCATGAAATATAAAGACAAGCGCACATTGCCTGGCGGTATGCATGGTTTCGACAACCGTAATGTGCTGATGAACGGCATTTTCTACGCCATTGGTCCCGATTTCAAAAATGGTTTTGCCGCGCCACAGCTCTATAACACTGATGTTTACGGACTTATGTGCCGACTTTTGGAAATCGCCCCAGCGCACAACGACGGCCAGTTTGAACGGATTGAATGTGTGCTGAAGTAGTTGGTTGGTGCAGAAAGTTGATTTTTTAGCCACATAGTGTAATCTATATTGCGCTTAATTTATTCCTAAAATCATGTGGAAAGAAATAATGAATAGCATCAATAATAATGTAAATATGGCGTATCCACCCGCTTTATTGTGCGAATCAACGGTGAAAAATAAATCTATGTTTTGCTCCAGCAATTGCCTGTAGATGAATTTAATTGGCGATAATTTCTCAGGTTTTCCATCGGCTTTGATTTTGCGTACAAAAGGCTTGATGTAACGACGGGGAATTTGTCTTAGGCAATATATTGCCGAAATAATTGCTGCCACACCATAATACAAATTCCCTTCAGAAAAAAGCAGGCTGTTGCCGTATCCAGCCATTCTTGCAATGTATGCGGTAATGAATGGTGCGAATATGGTTATCAGCGAACCAAGTATAAGTCTTATAGTCTGCCATAGCCCGTAGTATTTGATTATCACAGGTGTTTCTTCATTATTTTGCGATATGTAGAATAGGGTGTTCAGGCCGTTATTGTTTTCATTTCTGTGGTCATTGGAATATGTCAGAATCTCATCGATGTCTTTTATTTCATTTTTTACGCATGCGATAATAATTACTATGAAGATTGCTGAAAACAACAGTTTGTTTGAACTGCTCTCAAAAAAAGAAAAAATACAGTTTACGCCTATGATTGCCAGGATTACGAATACTATATTTTTGTGTGGCTCAATGAAATGTCTTTTTTCGTTTGTCGATACTGCGACTTTGCCAGTCTGACCATTTACGGCTACAGTTTTGCCGTCGAGTTTGAAAATGTACATGGGTAAAAAGGCGGTGAAACTTTCGGCTTGTATCTCGTTGATTTTTATGCGGAAGTTGCTTGTGCCAATATGTTTTTTAAGGTCGAACCATAGTTTGTTTTTTGTTTCGGAGGTTATTCTTTTTTCGGTTTCTTCCGCATTCGTATCGTGTATTTTCGCTCTTTCTCCTGCCAAATACTTGAATTCGAATCCTTGTGCGAGTGTGAAATCGAAAGGTTCTGCAGCGTCGAGACAGTTATTGTCTAAATCTTTTGATGCGTTGACAGCAATTTCGTTTAGGAATGTCCTGAATGTGTTTCGGTCGGGACTATCATTAGTGTATTCATTATCAAAAAGTTCGTGGTTCTCGTCGGCGGCGCCCCAGTCAGCGATAGTTTCGGCTTTAATTATGCCCCTTGTCACATAGTAAGGCAGGTAGCAGCCTTGTAGCAGAGTTCGTTGTTTGTATAATTGCTTTGCTACTTTGCGCCACTTATGAGTCTGATACCATTTTTCAATTTGCTTGATGGCATCATTCTTTGATATTTCGAAAGGGATAATAATATCTGGAATATTCATTACCGCGGAACTCTCTTTTAAGACGCTTCGGCAAAAAGGACACTCTGCTGTATTACTTCCAATGATTCGGCTCGTTACTTTAGCCCCGCAAGATCTGCATTTGAATACCTTTATCTTATTAACTTCTTTGCTAACAGTTATTTTGTGGATGTCTTTCCAATGTTCAGTGTTTGTTTTTATTTTCGAATAATCGAACAACGAGCCACAAGATTTGCAACGATATTTCTGCTGTTCTATGTCGTATAATAAAGTACCACCACAGATTTCGCAGTGTACGACAAGAGGATTTGTTATTATTTCGTCATCCTTCATAGTGGTTGTCTGAAGAGAGAAATCATTGTTGTGTCAAGAGTTCGTATTGCGCAGTTTGTAAATGGCATAAAAGAACAATTCTTTTTCCTCTAAATTATAGAAACCCAAATTTCCGCCCATATCGCAACATTTGTTCAGTGTAACTTTCTGTATAATCGATAGTTATATCGGTAATCTCGCCGTTTTCGACAACGGGTTTTAGCACAGGATTCACAAAGCCGCCGTAGGGGGCGATGTTCAGTTTCTTGAAACGCTCAAGAACTTCGGCGTGCAGTTGGCGGTCGATTTTCACGGCGTAGGTCTCAACTAGATTCTTGCCCGCTTCGAAGTCGCCTTCCGATTTAATTCGTTGAATTTCGGCCAGCAGAGCGGCGAAAAGTTGCCGCAGACGGGTGTAATCGTTAATCACTGTGTAGGTCTTGTCGTCGATGACGGGCATTTCAATCACCTTGTCGGCTTTGCCGTGCTCAAGGGCCCAGCGGGCAATGAGTTGGCGGTTGCGCATATGCGATTCTTCAAGGTCTTTGCCCAGTTCAATGCGCGTGAGTTGCGTCATAAGGCCGTTGCGGATATACGAGTCGTATTCGGCTTTAAACGCTTCGTTGTCAGGCAGAAGGCCGAGTTCGACAATCTTCGGGTCGGCAATATAGTAGAGCGCGAACAGGTCGGCGCGGGCTTCTTCCAAGGTTGAGCTGTAGTTTTTCAGCGCGTCGGGGTTGGTGCCAGGCAGCAGTTGCCCCGAGCCGTGTCCCAGACACTCGTGCAGGTCGGTGTGCAGGTTGCTCGATTGGTAGCCGTACTTGCGCGAGCGGGTCCGTTCGGCGTCGTTGTTGCAAAACTCGTCGAGCATTCCGCTGCCAAGGCTCGCCTGATGGTAGGCGTAGGTGATGTTCTCGATGGTCACCGACTTTGAGCCGTGTTCTTTACGAATCCAGTCGGCGTTCGGCAGGTTGATGCCGATGGGTGTCGATGGGTAGCAGTCGCCGCCAAGTTGTACGGCGGTTATCACTTTGGCAGTCACGCCTTTAACGCTCGATTTCTTGAAACGGCTGTCGATGGGGGCGTGGTCTTCGAACCATTGCGCGTTGCCGCTGATGGTTTCGGTGCGATGTGTGGCCGTCAGGTCTTTGAAGTTGACAAGCGCTTCCCAAGTGCCCTTGATTCCGAGCGGGTCGCCGTATACTTCAACAAAGCCGTTCACAAAATCGACACGCGGCCGATTGTCGCTCACCCACAGAATGTTATACTCGTCCCACAGCCGCAGGTCGCCCGTGCGGTAGTAGTCAATCAGTTTGCCGATGCATTCGCGCTGTTGGTCGGTTTCGGCGTATGGCGCAGCCTTTTCTAACCAACTGACAATCTGTTCGATGGCTGCACTGTATTTTCCGCCTACGCGATAAGTCTCTTCCGTTATGCGCCCGTCGGTTTTCACAAGGCGGCTGTTGAGGCCGTTCGACAGAGGCCGTTCGGGGTCGGGTTGGGGCAGAGTGGCGTTGTAGGCTTCAACTTCGGCCTGACTCACACCACTGTAGAAATTGTTTGCCGATGCTTTCACAACATCGCCGCTACTGTCGAGACTCACACGCTTAAGGTCTGTCTTACTGTAGATTATGTCGGTTACCCGATTGGCAAAATCCGTTACCGATTCGCCTGCAGCTTTCGGCATTTGCTCGAAATCTGAATTGATAATCAACTGTTTGAACGCTTCTTCGCCGATTTCGGGGAAAAACTTGTCGCAACTGTAGTGATGATGGATGCCATTGCTGAACCAGACACGTTTGGCATAGGTCATAAATTGCTTGAAATCACCGCTTTCGCGATTGCCGCCGTAACTGTTGACAATGGCGTCGATGGTGTGGCGCACAAGCAGGTTGTGGCGGTAGAATTGGTCGCACAGAATGTCGCGTCCGCAGAGTGCCGCCTGGCTCAAGTAGTAGATGAATATCTTTTGATTAAGTGTAATATTTTCGAAATCAGGCACTTTGTACCGCATAATCTTAATGTCGGCAAAGCGGTCGATAACGTATTCAAAATCCTTTTCGGCTTCCATAATCTTCAAATTTTGTGTCTGCGAAAATATGCCACAAGTGCCGATGGAACAAGAATTTTATGGAAAAAATAGTCATTCGCACCAGTTGAAATCATGTTCTTATTTTGTTAATAAAAAAATAGCATGTCATTTAGTCAAAAAGTGGCCGCCTTTCGCCATAAACTCTCTTCTTTTATATAGGTAATGACTATTTTTGAAAATTTAAAACCACCTGCAAAAATGCAGGTGCAGATTGAATTTGAAATCATTGTAATGTTATGAAAAAGAATATTTTACACGGTTTTTTGGTTGGTTTTGCCACCATCATTTTGGCAACATCGTCGGCATGGGCTACAACTTATACGTCGGTAGCACCAGGTGATTTCACCAACGGTGCTACATGGGGTGCGAGTTTGACAGATGCGGATTTCCAAAACGGGACAAACTCATTCATTGTTAAACACGCAGTGACCCTTGGCGATTCCATCAAAGCCGTCGACTTGACGGTGGAGTCGGGCGGACATTTGACGTTCGGTCGGGATGCAGAGACATTTAAGTGCGCGACAGTGACGGGAACTTTCCTTGTTAAGACTGGCGGTGAAGTTGATGTCGCCGATTTGGCTGGTACTCGAATCTTGCAGATAGGCAGTCGATTCGAAAACCAGGGAACAGTAAATTTCCGCAGAAAAACAAACAAAGTTGTTAATGTTGTTTTTGTTGGCGCAACAGCCAAAACTGTGAAAAACAGCGGAACCGCTATATTCAGCAATTTCGAGGTGGCTGGTGGAACGGTTACTGCGGAATCGGATTTGGATGTCGATGGAGCATTAACAATTGGTGCTTCGGCCACACAATTCACACTTGCATCGCATACACTATATTTGGCTGGCAATTTCACAAAGAATGCAACGTCAAAAACGGCTTTTGACTATGCTAATGGTAAAATAGTTTTTGAAGGAACCGTGCAGTCGGTGTCTGGAGCCAGTGATAATAACTGGTTCAATGACATAGAAGTCTCGGGCGGAGGTTTTCTTGTTATATCTTGCAGGTTCTATTGTGTTGGAAATTTCTTGGTTACGTCAAATTCAACAGTCAGTTCGTCGGCATCACTCCGTTTTTACGGCAATTTCACAGTTGAATCAGGAAGCCGTTATGACTCTAACACTGAATATACATGTTTCTTCAGAGGTTATGATGCCGATGGAGAGCCAACAGGATTGGTAGGCTCTGACCAGACAATAACCCTTGGCGGTGATGTGACTTTTGCTGGTGTGTCGTGCCGTTCGAAAAGCGCAACTGTTGGAACAAAGACATTCATCGGCAGTATCAATTCAACCGCAGAGTTGCGAGCACATGGCAAGGCGAAAATTGTTGACGATGCGGCAACATATCACCATCAATTTTCAGGTGCAAAGGCTGAAGGCGGAATTGAATTGCAAAGTCCGATGACGATAATCGGAGGCACGTTGAGATATAGTGATAGCAGTTATGGCGATATTACCCTGGGTGGTGGCGACATAACAATCAGAACTGGAACAATTTATGTCAAGGCAGGCGACACATTCAAACCCGAAGGCAATGTTACTGTTGAGACTGGCGCATTTGTGCTGAATGGTACATATGACAATGAAGAGGATATCTCGGCCAAAATGATAGGCAAATCAGGCAAATCGTTTGTAGTGGCTGATGGCGCAGCGTTCTATTTGAAAGGCTATAGCGATCATTACCCTACAGGTTTTTCTACCATTGAGTTAGGTGATAACAGTACAACGTATTATAACTCGAATTTCAATCAGGAGATTCATCCAACCACTTACGGAAACCTTTGTCTGCAATACAAAAACAAGACATTCACGGGCTCGACTAACATTGCCAGAACCTTTTATGTTTATTCTGGCACAAACGATGAAATTCATGTCAATATGGGCGATTTTGAGCATACAATCGGAACAAACATAACTGATAATCCGGATGTTAATGGTCGGTCATCGATAAAGTCGACAGGTAAAGTGATAATGAACGGTAATCGAGCGCAAACCATTTACAACCGCACTGGTGGCGATTATGAGTTCTACGATTTGATTTTTACTAGCAGCGACCCTCAAAATTCGCAGACGAAAACCATAATTGGCGACATAACTGTAAAAGGTGAACTTAAACTTAGAAATGCCAGCACTAACGAACTGCTGTTTTTGGCTTTAGATATTGATAATTATGTAATTACTGGTAATAAAGAAGACAGCCACAACGTTTTGGATTTAGGCGAAAACACTCGAATAAAGGTGAGTGGAGCCAACAACTTGAGCGAAACGGCTGCTTCGTTCAACGATGTTATTCTCGACCCCAACAGCCTTGTTGTGTTCGATGCCACCGATGTCGCGCAGACAATACCTACGCTGACATACGGCAACATATATCTTTATGGAAGCACCGTCAAAAGACTTGCTGGTTCAACAACCATTAAAGGCTGGATAAATGTGAATGGAGGCACCCCGATTCTGACTATCGATGAGGGAGTGGAGTTGTATATCGAAGGCGATTGGAAACTGTCGTCATCATATTTGAATATCAATCCAAACTCAACAATTATTTTGAGCGGCGCTGGCAATCAGGAGATTGTTGGCACCAAATTCCCGAATTTGGAAGTTCGCGGCAACGGTGTGAAAACACTCAAAGGCACGCTTACCATCGAGGGTGACATTGATGTGTTCTCGGGTTGCGAGTTTAACGCCGACAACCGGACAATCAACCTTTACGGTGATTTCCGGAACTTCGATGGTGGCGGCGGAATCTATCATCAGAATTACGGACGCTTGAACCTGAACGGCTCGCGTCACATTCAAAATGTGTATTGCAACGACACCGTCAACACTCGGTTCTATAATGTCTACATTGAAAAAGCGGCAAACGACACCGTCAGGTTCCAAAACGATGTTTTTGTCGGCAACAATATGATGACAACAACCAACAAGGGGCATCTCGACATATACGACCACAGGCTTATTATAGGCGGAGATTTCTACCTCTACAAAGGTTGCAAGTTTGTTCACAAGCAAGGCGCAAGTTTGCATTTCACAAGTAGCGATGCAGAACAGCTAATCCGCAACTACAACACCGAAAACACTTATCCGACAATGCATTTCTCGGGTAGTGCTGTCAAGCGCCCGTACGACAACGCATTCGACATTAACGGCGATGTGATTATCGACCACGATGCAATTGTAACAAGCTCAATCAAATTGATGGTGTCGGGTGACTGGCGCAACTCAGGAACTTTCAACCACTCGTCGGAGGTTATATTCGACCGTTGTGCGGCTGTTGATGGCGATGGCAATCAGTATATCAGCGGCTCGGCTTTCTACAATGTGACATTCGCTGGCGATGGCTCTAAGATGCTGAAGGGCATGATTAACGTTTCGGCCCAGTTGAAAATTGATTCTTTATCGACGCTCGATGTCAGTCCCGATGGTGGCAGCACCTACAACGACATAAAGGTGGGTGGTACTTGGAAAAACAATATCTGGAGTCCAGGACGCACCTCAACTGGGCGCTTCATTGCACGCGAGGGCACGGTTACGTTTACAGGCAACAGCTCGTATATTTATAGTGGCGACTCAATTGAAGCCAACAATGTGGGCCGCGAATTTAAATCGTTCTATAATGTTGTTATAAATTGCTCCGACCCAACAAATTACAAAGGTTTGTATCCGATTTACAAGACTAAGAACAGCGAGAAATCGGAGCAGAACGACTTGTATGTCAAGCACGATTTTGTTATCAACACAGGTATCTTCTATGTTTATTGGAACACGCTGTTTGTGGGTGCCAATCTCCAGAACTATGGCGGTACATTCTCAATGAACTCGCACTACGTGGCTGCATCACGGCTTCTGTTGGGTGGTGCCAATATCGATGGCACACCTTACGAGTTCAATCCTGGCGAGGTTAACACAATCCGGCAGATTGAAGTTGTGGGAGGTGGTAAGTATAACTTGATGAGCGATTACGTTCAATTTTATCTTAGTAGTGCCGAAGAAAATAAGAGACTTATACATATCAGTAACGGTGAGTTATGTTTGAATGGCCACTCGATAATGTTTAACGATGGCGGTGATGTGCTAATAGAGCCAGGCGGTACTCTTAATATTGATGCGGGAGCGGAACTGGCAATACAGAGCGGCCGTTATATAAGAAACGCCGGCGGTAATTTGAAATTGGTAGGTAAGGAAGGTGTACCGGCTAAAATCCTGACTGCCGCGACAAATAAGTATTACTATATTGAACAGACTGCGGGAAAATTGTATGCCAACAACTATTGCATTGAGGGAACGAATGGCGATGGTTTGAATATTCTTGGTGGTTCAATTGATGCAACCGACAACTTGAGTAACGGTATGTTCTCGAACTCATCGGGTAATGCCTTGCTGACAATAGGTGGCGATGTTATTATACCAACTGGCTGCAAGATAGAAAACGTCTCATTCAACTCGAGTGGTACTCCTGGCAAAAACGTGAAACGTACATCTGGTACTGTTCCAATAACATTTAAAAACTATAGTGGTTCGTTGGCTGGTGCTGATTATGAGGTGGATACGGATGCCAATTTGATTATATGGGAAGAGCCGACAGGATTTTTATGGACAGGCAATGCTGGTGATGGGAAATGGCATACGGCTGGCAACTGGTCGAGCAATACTGTCCCTGGCGCTAACGATGATGCATATCTGAAATACGTTAGTGGAAAGAACAATGTGAAAATTGAGGCGAGGGCCGAGATTAAAAGCTTGACAATAGCTAAAGATGTTAACCTTAAGTTGGAAGGCCCAAGCGAAGATGTTCCTTGCGGTTTGATTGTCAATAACAAACTGACAATGTTGAAAAACTCAAAGCTTGAGCAGACTGCCGATTGGGATTCATTAATCATAAAAGGCTCATGGATTAGCAGTGGAAATTTCGTACCCAATGGTCAGGCAACCATATTTGATGTGCAGGAGGGCATTCAGCAAGTGTCGGTTCCTGTAGGGCAACCTTTGAGCGCAATGGTAGTCAAAGGTTCTGGCTCACTGACAATTGCGGGAAAAATCACGGTCAACGACAGCATTGTGATTGAAAAAGGCGGTTCGCTGCTCGGTAGCAATGCAACAATCAACTTGAAAGGAAACTGGATTAACAACGGTGGTATTTTCGACGAAGGAAACTCAACTGTTGATTTCTGCGGTGACGATTTAAGCAAGACACAAACTGTGAACGGCGGAAAATTCTGGATAATCCAATTCACAGGAAAATCGAATAAGATTATTGCCTCCGACTTGTCGGTTATGCGCAATTTTAATATTAACTCTGATGCCAAAAAAGTATATGCCGGAACATCGAATGTTTATATGATTGGACGGCCGTCATATTGGTACAACTACACCGATGACCCAGGTGTTTTTGAGCAGATAGGTGATGGTGCTGTAATCTGCAGTGGAAGTACGGTATATTTCGGAAAAGATGCTGCAAATGCCAATACTAAAACCATGAAATTCAATAATTTGGTACTGCAAGGCACAGGAAGCAAGTGTTTCTACAGTCCGACCCTTGTTACTGGTACGGTTGAGATGGTGACGGGAGTCGATGTTGTGATAGGTCGATATGGTTCAATTACTGGTTGCGAAGATGAAGGCGTCAACAATAGCGCATTTATATCGTATGGTGGTGCGTTGTTGATTTACGGTGAGGATAACTTCCCGCATAACATAACTACCATGGAGTTGATTGGCGGTTCGGTTTACTATCGCGACTCGATTGACCAAATTGTATATCCCGCAAACTATAACGGTTTGGTTTTGAGGAACGAATATAAGGGTTCGAGTGGTAAGAATTTCAGCAAACGCGTAACACGGAAGACTCTGACCGACAACATTTCGGTTGCAGGAACATTAAACATCAACGACTCTCTTGCTTTGTTGGATGTCAATAATAACACGATAACTCTTGCTGGAACAATCTCAATGGCCAACAAGGGTAAGCAAATAATCTGGGGCACTAATGGTACACTTATTCATATCGGTGGCAGTTGGGATGTGAGTGCCAACATTACCGATTTCTGTAACGTCTACAAGCGAGGTACGGGGTATCTCTATGCCAGCAGCGATTGGACGGTTACGGGTGATATGGAGTTCGACCCCGAAACAAGGTTCTACATGCGCGGCAACAAAATAACCGGACTTCCTGAGAAGCACTTCAAAATGAGTGTGAACTGTCAGTTGCACTCATCGGTCGAGAAGGTTAGGGGCGTTGCTTTCCCGCAGGGATTCGGCAGCTATCTGCTCGACGAGTCAACAACCACTTATCTTGAAGCTTCGGCCGACCAGACAGTATTCACAAATGTCAATTATGGCGCTTTGTATTTGAGCACATCGGTTGCCCGAACTGTCGATTTTGATGGTGACCTTAAAGTACGAGGCAACTTCACCAACGCTCAGGATGCCACAATTGTCGATGCGGGTGAAAATGAATTCTATTTATGGGGTGCGTCGAACGATATACGTAACTACCGTACCGATACAACGTTATACCTGATGGCCGATGGTGACCAGAAAATCGCCACTGGCGGCAACATTGCCGAAATGAACCTCAAAAACATTGAATTGCTCGGCTCGGGTGTGAAAGAGATTGACGACACCAAGGTGAACATTTCTGGAACTGTAAAAGTCGGAAGCGGAACATCGTTCAGCTGTAACGACGCAGTTGTGTTCCGTGGCGACTCCATATTAAACGAAGGAACATTCCGCCACTATGGAAGCTCGTTCACGTTCGATGGTGATACCACACATTATATATTTATGGGTGCCGACAACATTTTCAACGGCATTATCATTACCGACAATGACACGGTTGTTGTCCGGGAGAATGGTATCACGTTGAACACTGGTACTTTCAGTTTGGGTAAAAAAGCCCGCTTCGAGATGGGCAATTTCACACACAATCTTGCATCGCCAAAAATCGAGTTGGCCGACAACTGCTTGTGGGATACCAAAGACGCTACTCTTGTCTTTGACCGCAACACAACGCAGAATCTGCCATCTATTACATGCGCGAATATCCAGTTCTCGAATGCCGGCTCGAAGATTCTTGATGGTGACCTCCATGTTGGCAACCTTACAATCGACGAAGGTGTTACCTTCTCGGTTGGTTCGAGTGCCGATGCGGCAAAGACGGTTTACGTAAAAGGTGACTGGATTTGCAACGGCTCGTTCACAAGCCAGACCGACACTGTCTATTTCGACTCGCAGAGCGCTGGCGAAAGAATTCTCAAGGCTAACAATCAGACATTCAACGTAGTGAAATTCAATAACTACACAAACAATGAGTGCACATATAAACTTTCTGACCAAATGACGCTGAAAGATGGAATGACAATAGGTAATAATGCCACATTCCATTTGAACAAGAACATTCTGGTTGTGGGCAACGATGATGCCAATGCCACCGAAGCCCCGTTTGTGCCCGATGGTGAATATCTCGATGTTCTGGCGGGAGGCGAGCTTTATATCGATGGAGGCGCCTCGCTTCAGTTCAACCACCAGGACGACAACACACATTTGCGTGTTTGGGGAACATTGTCGATAGTCGGTTCGCCAGATGCGAACGCCGTTATTAGCCGTAGTGCAGGCAGTGACAACCGCGGTACCGAAATCGATATTTTCGATTATGGCAAAGTGGCAGCTGAATACTATCAGATACAGTATGTTGCGCCAACAGGTTTCAACATTCACAGGTTAGCTACAATTGATGCAACGCACAACCTTTCGAATGGTATTTGGTCGAACATGTACACCAGTGCAAGCTACACCCGTCCGAAAGACAAGACTACAGTTGTCGATACATTTGTCTATCTGATTATCAATGCTGAAGTTGTTGCAAATCCGATTATCAAAGGTCTGTCGTTCAACCACGGAGGTTCGCCAACAATTGGCGCGCATTTCAATATCCTGCGCGACAGCACCCTCGAAACTATAATCGATTTAAGTCAAGGAACCGTCAATGGTGGTATTGGCACCCAATACTACGAGATGTACGCTTTCCCGAAAGGGTATAAGGCAGGCAGGCTACCTTGCCAACATAAAATTAAATGGCCTGATGTTAAAGAAGTTGTGTGGACAGGCCTTGTGAGCAGCAACTGGTTCGACCCACGCAACTGGTTACCGCAAAGGGTGCCAAGTGCAGAAGAGTCTGCACGAATCCCAATTGCTGCCAATGCACCAATAATATTCGATAATGGTGCAATATGCAACGACCTTACAATTGTCAACGGTTCGCTGACCATCGATAAGGATCTTTCAGCGCCAGCTTTGAATGTTCAAGGTTCGGTTGATGTGCAGAATGGCGGTATTTTCGCAATTATGGACGATGCGGTTGTCGATGTCACAGGCGACTGGAGCATTGCTTCGCGTGGATATTTTGTTCCGCGAAATGGTACAGTACGGTTCCTGGCGACAGGCGGTAGTGTTACATTATCGCCGCGTGGCTCCGATTTCAACAACGTTAGCTTTGTTGGCGGCGCAACCTATATGCTTTCCGGCGCGACTGTCAATTTTAACGGAGATATCGATATTGAAAATGGTACGTTGTGGCCAGCAACTTCAAATTATGTTTATAATGTGAAGGGCGATTACAATGTTGGCGCCAGTGGCGCATTCAACAATGTGGAGACAGGTTATGTGGTATTTAATGGCACGTCACAGACTGTTACCAATGGTAAATTCAACCGTGTGCGATTCTCGAACAGCGGCACAAAAACCATAGCCGGTACATTCGATGCAACTTACAACAGTAGTACGCGAACCAATCGCACTATTATTATAGAGGACAATGCCACGTTGCAGGCAAGCTGCCCGCTCACCATCAAGGGTAATGTGCTGATTGATGGAAACGCCACGTTCGATGATGGCAACAGAGAACACACCTTTACCGGATACTATTGGGAGGCACCAAAAAACAAGGGTTATGCTGGCTCGGGTAAGATTGTCTTCAGTGGTAATCACGCGCAGTATATATGGGGCGGCAGGTTCCATGATGTGGATATGACATTGAACACTAAATATATCAGTGGTGACACAAAATTGACTGGCAATTTGACTCTGAACGGGTGCAGCCTCGACATGCAGACATACCATATCGATGGCGATGGAACTTTCGAAATGACTGGAACTAAGACCATTTATGTCTATACCCGAGGCGAGAACAACTATCCTACTTTCGCCAACTACGAGGTTACCGGCACAAACTGCTATTCATACTACAACGGCCCGATGGACCAGATAATCCGTGGCGGTGATAATGTCAAGTATGGTTATCTTTACATGACAAGCAACACAACCAAAAAACTCGAGGGCGAGATTCGAGTTTTAAAGAACTTGAACATTGCCGAGAATGGCGGTACGCTTAATGCCGCTGGCAAGACTATCTATTTGGCTGGACATTGGTATAACCAGTACAACGGTCGGTTTATCCATGGCGGGGGCATGGTAATCTTTAACGGCACCGCAGGCACCCAATACGCATATCTTGGAGTATCGGTCGAAAACCCGTTCTACGATATTGTGGTGGAGAAAACAGGAACACAACAGTTTGCCGGCTATTATGTCGACCTCACTTTGGATGGAACACTCCAGGTTACTGGCGGAAAAATGAATTGCTTCGGAGGTTACCGTGTCAAGGTGGCAGGCGACTTGCAAGTAATAGCTCCGGGTTCAATCAATCAGTCGGGTTGTTATGAGCTTAACCGCCCAAGCGGTACTTGTAATATAGAGACAGCGGGCTCGATACTTAACGATTTGGTTATCAATGGCGGTGACGATGGAACCAGATTCGTGCCAAGCGATGACCTTACGGTTTATGGCAACTTCACTTTGCAAAGAGGCTTATTCGACCAGGAGGGACGAGTTGTAACTCTTGGTAACTCGCTCGACAACAGTCTTATATACGGATACTACAGAGTTGGCAAGGGCGGTACGTTGCGTATTGGCGATGCATCGTCGTTTGTGGTGAAAGCAGGCGGTACGTTCGAGGCGGTGGGTAAGGAGTCAAGCTACGCGCAGATTACCAACAACTCGGGTCGCTACTATTTCACTGTTGAGGGCGGCACTATCATGGCGGAATACTACAGCTTCTCGTATCTGGCCAAGCAAGGTATCATTATATCGAAAGACGCCTTAATTGATTATGATGCAAACTTCAGCAATGGAGTATTCAGTAACGTGGTTTCGGCCGGTGTCTGCCTCGATATCCGAAACGACCAGGACTTGGTAACTGGCGATAGAATTGAAAACGTTTCGTTCCCGAGCAATCCAGGTGGTGGCGCAGTAAACATTAAAAAGACCGAAAGCTCGGAGGGTAATATTACAATGTATAACGCTTCTGGTTTGCTTTCGGGCGAGCTTTACGAGAACGACCCATACAACATTGTAGAATGGGAAGGCGATGTTGAGTATGTCTGGACAGCTGGCGCAAATTCAACCGATTGGTTCGATCCGCTGAACTGGCGTGCCGAAATTAACAAGGTGCCACTAGACCCGCAGCCAGGTACAATCCCGGACGAGAATAACAGCGTAATTATTGCCACAACAACAACAGGATTCAACAAGTATCCTATAATCGACAGGGATTCAGTAATGGTTAAGAAACTCACTATCGACAAGTTGGCTACACTTACAATCAATCTTACTAATCCTGACCCTGCTGCCGATTTGCATCGTGCGCTAATTGTAAAATCGGATGTTATTGTTAATGGTATTTTGAATATGACATCACAAAGAGACACGCTTCAGCTTCATGGCAACTGGGTAATCGGCACATCGGGCAAGTTGGTGGCTGGTTTGGGCACGGTTGAGATGGTTGGCGTTGGAGTCAAAGCTATTCAGAACAAGACTATGAGTTTCAACAATTTGGTGATAGACAACACTGGAATTGTTCAGTCACAGTCGGCGCTGAAGGTTGGCGGCGATTTCGAGATAAAGAGCGGTACGTTCGATGTCGGCTCTTACGATGTGACCCTGTGCGGTAACTTCAAGAACGCAGGAACATTCATGCCACAAAGCCGTACTCTAATCTTTGATGCCTTGGCAGGAATCGTGCATACAATCGACCCGGGAACAAGCATATATAATAATGTGCAGTTCAAATCGGGGGAATATTCGTTGGAAAATAACGAGTTGAATGTCAACCACAATATTGAACTTGATGGCGGCATGTTGATTGTTGAGGATAACACAATCAACATGGGTGATGGGTCAGGTGTCGACAATTTGAACATTAGCGGCACGCTGAGTCTTGTCGATAACGGGCAACTTAAAATGGGCGACAACGCATTCATCAATGTGAATAGCGGCGGCACCATATCGCTTATCGGCAGCAAAAACAATGAGGCCATTGTAACCTCGCAGACGCTTACAGGCACGTATGCGTTCAACGTATCGGGAACAATTGCGGCCGATTACTACAAGATTGAACAGCTCAATGCCGATGGTCTACACCTGAAACCAGGCTCTGCAATCGATGGAACAAACAATCTCTCGAACGGCCAATATTCGAGTGGCACACGTGGAGGCTGTTACATGTGGCTCGAAAACGATTTGAGCGGTGCTGATGTGGTTGAGCAAATCAGAAATGTATACTTCAACGCCGGTGCAACCAAAAACGTCCGCCGCGACAAGTCGACTGCCGTCGGCAAAATTGAAATGCACGATGCGGTCGGCGTTTTGGCAAGTTTCTATTTCGAAGACGAAGACCCAGTTTCAGCCATCGATGGTGCTGTAATTTGGACATATTCGGGCGAAGTCCGTTATTGGGTTGGTAATAAGAATTTGGAAGGCGATGACGATGTTACTGACGAATATGGCCGACTTTGGTCGAATGTGAAAAACTGGGATAACGGCGCAGGCGTGCCAGCCTTGCCGACAGCTGAAACCCGTGTGTTTATCCCGGCTGTCGACCATGACAAATATCCGGTTATCGATGCAAGCAGTGGTGATGCTACAGTAAAAGGTATCGATGTTTATGCTGGAGCTTCGATGGAAATTAAAGACGGCTGCAACCTTTCGGTAACCGATCCCGATTTAGGCCTTTCGATTGGCGAGAATGCAACGTTCAAGGCATCCGATGGCGTAAGCGAGAGTGTTATAACCATCAATGGCCAGTTTGCCAACGCGGGCAATTTTGTGCATGGAGGTTCATCGAAAGTTGTATGGGCATCGTCGTCAAACCGTTATATATCGATGAACGACTGCTCGTTCTTCGATTTCGAAGTGCAGAATGCTGGCACATCGGTAATAACCTTCTCGGTTGAGCCTGGCAAGTCGCTCGTTATTGAGAACAATTTCACAATCACCAGCGGAAAAGTCAACTGCAATGGCGGCAAACTCGATGTAGGCGGTGACTTCACAAAAGTCGGAGGCTCGTTTATCCATGGCGGAGGCACTGTCAGGTTGAACGGCAATAAAGAGCAGACCATCTCGTCTGACGAGACTTTGGTGTTCAACAATCTGGAACTGATTGGCTCCAATTTAAAGAATATCAACGTCGATATCGATGTTGAGGGCGATATTGTCATCGGAACAGATGTTAAAGCCATGGATGGTGTCGATATCACTTGCTATGGCAACTGGACTCGTCCGGCGTCAGGCTCTCAATCGAACAACTTTGTGGGCGGCAGCGGTGCTGTAATCTTTAAGGGTTCAAAGGCACAAGTGATCAACAAGCCTGAGACATTTACAAATCTTACATTAAACAACTCGACGTTGATGGCGTTCTCAACTTCGTATTCGCAAACAATATCTGGTGTGTTGACGCTTACCCACGGAATTCTGAAGGGCAATGCCGAAAAACCGATTATACTGACAAAAAATGCAACGGTTAACGGTGGCGGCCCCAACAGCTATATCAACGGAACTGTTGAGAAAGAAGGCTCCGGTGATTTCTTGTTCCCGATAGGAGGCAACGACCGTTACGCACCAGTCGAGATTTTTGATTTGAGTGACCTAACCGATAAATATCAAATCGGTTATCATAGCGATAAGCCTGACAATCAATCGAATTTGGATTTCGATGTCAACATGATTAGCACCAAGGAATACTGGACTCTGAAACGCAACGCGGGTTCCGAGATGCCGAAGGTCAAGCTCTATTGGTACGACCGCGATTTCAGCGAATTGAAAGATTTGGATGTGTTGTCGGTAGTGCTTTACACCGATGGCAAATGGACACGGCAGATTGTACGTCCTGCCACAGATGAACTGGAAGAGGTGGGTGCTTTGGAAGGTTATGAATTGAATTTTGGAAGAGGATACATTCAAACACAAGTACCGATAGCCGCCGATGGTAAAATTACCTTCGGATTCACCTATCCGACAATTGTTTGGGCCGATGCTGACAATACAACAGAGGTGTTTGCAGAAAAAAACAACTGGGTGAATGGTAAATATTCACCAAATGAGACGGTGAACGTCCGTATCGTTCCTGTTGAAGATGGACGTAAAACACCAATAGTTACAGCGGATGGGAAGTGCTTCGATATGACAATCGTTGACGGAGGCCGACTCGAAGTCGCTTCGGGTAAGTCCTTGACAGTGAACGGCAATGCAAAAATCGAAGGCGAGTTAGTTCTCGACGAGGGCGCTAGCATCACATTCCTGAAAGATGTGACTTCGGCTGTAACGGGTAAAGTTAAGGCTGCCGAAGGCTCCAATGTGTTCATACACAGCGATGCACCACAGTCGTTTGCTATGGACTCGTGCTACAATCTTATTTTGAAAGTGGAAAAAGAGAAGAGCAAGAGAATTGTGAAAACCCTTGCTTCGGACATAAAGATTGGTGGAACAATAACCGTTTCTCATAATGCGAAATTTGAAGCCGGAAGCAATAAGGTTCACCTTGGTGGCGACTTTGTGGTAGATAGAGATG
Organism: Salinivirgaceae bacterium; assembly: GCA_017645945.1. Classification (GTDB taxonomy): domain Bacteria; phylum Bacteroidota; class Bacteroidia; order Bacteroidales; family SZUA-534; genus RUG13583. Next base: position 52,719 of record JAGCNL010000031.1, on the reverse strand, counting down.
GCGATTTCGATAGTGGCACCAGTACATTGATTCTTGACGGCAACAAACAACAGCTGCTCAGCATTACGCCAACACGCTCTCTCAAGCACCTGACTGTTGATAACACCTGCGCTACCGTACCGCAAATCGATTTGGGAACTGGTATTAAAGTTACTGGCGACCTCAATTTGGTAAAAGGCAAGTTGCATTCAACGTCAACTTCGCGATTGACATTGACATCTTCGGCATCATCGACTCCAGGCAACACTGAATCGTATGTGATTGGAGAAATGTCGAAGGAGGGAAGTGGCGAGTTTGTGTTCCCGATCGGCTCGGAGCGGGGATTGGCACAACTCGGTGTTTCGGGAATGGGCAAAATCGCATATCTTGTTGCTGAATACAAAACAGCCAAACCAAGTTCTGTCGGCAATCTCGATGAGGCGAATGTTGCGAAAGTCAGCCATTTGGAATCGTGGCATATAAGCAATAAAGATGATATTAAAGCGGATTTGACTCTTTATTGGAACGATGCTGAATATAGTGAGATTAACAATCCTAATGAATTGTTGGTAGCCGTGCTCAGTGGCGGCAAATGGTATAGTTTCGGTTGTGGCGGATCAGGAGGTACTGGAGGTGAAGGTGGTTGTGGATGGGTTAAATCAAGCACCCAGATAACAATCAAAAAATCATCTTCATCGTCAAGTTCAATGAGGGAAGAGGCTACAAGGCGCACGCTCAACTCAATCCCGCATATACTTGCCGAAACTGGTGGCACCGATGTAACCTTCGGCACTAAACAACCAGCAATCAATCCTCTCCCCATCGAACTTCTTTCGTTCGAGGCTGTGGCGGCTGACAACAATGCTGATGTCAAACTTACATGGAGCACTGCATCGGAGCATAACAATGCGTTCTTCACCATTGAGCATATGTTCGATGGTGAGTCGGAGATGGTTGATACCATTGCTGCTCAAGGCGGAGCTGGAGTAGGGGCTGATTACAGTTACCTGCACATCAATTTGCCTGCAGGAACGCACTACTACCGTCTGCTTCAGACTGATTTCGACGGACAGACCACTGTGGCTTCCGATTGGAGCGCTGTTGTTCTCGAAAACACTGAGCGTCCGGAGCTTGCAGCGAGTGTGGCTCCAAATCCAGGCAAGTGCCAGAACATCAAGATTTCGGTCAGCGGTATTGCAGGCAGCAAGTTGCGCTATGTGGTTGCCGACATGAGCGGCCAGTCGCTCATCGACCGCACTATTAGCACTGACGGAATGTCGGCATTCCAGATTGATGCCTCAGACTGGAATTTGCAGCCTGCCATGTATCTTGTTAAGGTCTTCACCGACAATGGCCAGACAGTTAGCAAGTTTGTGGTTGAATAACGAAACCAATGACAATAAGAAAGCCGTTCGTAAGGACGGCTTTTTTATTTGGTGACAGGTTAAACGACGCAAAACCATCACCGCAGGTGGTTTAAGGTCTTTTTCGCCGATAATATCCCCGAAATAATCTACAAGAAGGCTTTTTCGCATAGTTGTTTTTTCGGTTTTAGCCATATATTAGTCTGCATTTTCAAATTTGGGGGTTATGAAACGTATTATCCTACTGACAATTATGGGCCTTGTGGCCATTGCATCGCAGGCGGCTGGTGAACAATCGGCCGACAACGGCGCAAGTGTGGTATATTTCACAAAAGAGATATCGCCCGAAGCGCTTGTGCGGATTTACGAGGCTCTCGGCGTTGATGCAAGCGGACGCGTGGCTGTGAAAATATCGACAGGCGAGTCGGAAAAATCGCACCATCTGCGCCCCGAACTGATTAAGAATCTGGTGCAGAGTGTCGACGGTACCATTGTGGAATGTAACACGGCCTACGGCGGCAATCGCTCAACCACAGCCGACCACCGTCGGGCCATTGAGGAACGCGGCTTTGGCAGCATTGCAAAGGTTGATATTATGGACGAGGACGGCTCGATGGAACTGCCCGTGACCGATACCAAACACCTGAAATGCGACATTGTGGGCGCACATCTGGCCAACTACGATTTTATGATAAACCTTGCGCACTTCAAGGGACACGCAATGGGCGGATTCGGCGGTGTGCTGAAGAATCAGAGCATTGGTGTGGCTTCGCGCGAGGGAAAATTCTACATTCATTCGGCTGGGGCGTCGAAAACGCGCTGGCGCATTGCCGAACAAGACGATTTTCTGGAATCGATGGCGGTTGCGGCACAGGCGGTTCACAACTATTTCAAGCAAGATGGCCGCAACATTGTGTATATCAATGTAATGAATAACCTTTCGGTGGATTGTGACTGCGACGGCTCGCCAGCCCGCCCCGAAATGAACGACATTGGCATTCTGGCATCGACCGACCCTGTGGCGCTTGACAAAGCCTGTCTCGACCTTGTTTTCAACTACAAATCGACATCGGGCGACGACGCTTCCGCTTTGCAGAAACGAATCAACCGCCAACACGGCACCTACATTGTCGATTATGCGGAACAACTTGGCCTGGGCTCGATGAAATACACCATTGTTAACCTTGACAATCAGTAAATCAATATTTTATAATAATTCAAAAAGATGAACAAAAAAATTCTCGGGGCAATGGCCGCAACAATGGTCAGCTCACTCTTATTCGGTCAAACCGACACCGTAAACATTCAGGAAGTAAATAAACAAACGTTTTTTGTTACCGAAGACCCAACGCAGGTCAAAATTCAGGAAGTGGTAGTGACAGGAACCCGCAACCCAATAGATATTAGGCACTTGCCGATGACAGTGACGGTTGTCGGGCAAGCTGAACTCGAACGGCACAATCAGACATCGATTCTGCCTGCGGTGATGCAGCAGGTTCCCGGACTGTTTGTGACAAGCCGTGCCGTGATGGGCTACGGCGTTAGCGGCGGCGGCTCGGGTGCAATCAATATCCGAGGTATCGGTGGCAGCCCCAACACCGACGTGCTGGTGCTCATCGACGGTCATCCGCAGTATCAGGGCATTTTCGGCCACCCCATTTCGGATAGTTATCAGACAATGATGACCGAACGTGTTGAGGTGCTTCGCGGCCCGGCATCGGTTCTGTACGGCAGCAACGCAATGGGCGGCGTCATCAGTATTGTTACGCGCTCGATGAAGGAAGATGGCATTCGTACAAGCCTGAATATTGGCGGCGGCAGCCACGGAACGCTGATGGCCGAAACGTCGAATCAGATTCGCTCGGGTAAGTTTTCGAGCACCGTGTCGGCTGAATACAACCGAAGCGACAACCACCGTCCGAATATGGAATTTGAGCAGTATGGCGGCTACGTGCGCCTTGGCTACGACATTGCAGAGCACTGGAACGCTTACGCCGATGCTGATATCACTCACTTCGACTCGAAGTATCCAGGCAGCACCACAGAGCCAATCTACGGCGCAGAGCAGTGGATTCTGCGCGGCGTGATGACTGCGGCTGTCGAGAATAAATACGAGCGTACAAGCGGCGCGGTGAGCGTCTATTCGAACTTCGGCAACCACAAAATCGACGACGGCACAAAGGTCGATACCCTGAAAACCGACCGTTATTTCCGTTCGAAAGACGCGCTGACGGGCGTTTCGGTTTATCAGAGTGCACAACTTTTCGTTGGCAACCGCGTAACGGTAGGCTTTGATTATCAGCATATTTTTGGCGATGCATATTACACCAACAAGAACACCGACACGGTTATGACCATACCAAACAAGCAGACTGCAAAATCGACACGTCACGAGGTGGCAGGCTATGTCGATTTCCGTCAGGATTTAACTGATTGGCTGACCGTTGATGCCGGTATCCGTCTCGACCACCACTCGGTGACTGGTTCGGAATGGGTTCCGCAGGCTGGTGTTGTTGTCCGCCCGATGGCTACGGCCGAAGTTAAAGCGATGGTTAGCAAGGGCTTCCGCAACCCGACAATGCGCGAGATGTACCTTTATCCGCCGTCGAATGAGGACCTTGAGGCTGTGAGACTGTGGAATTACGAGTTGTCGTGGCGCCACCGTGCCGGAAAACTGGCGTATGGGGCCAATGTTTACTATCTGAAGGCCGACAATATGATTCAGACTCAACCTGTTGATGGCAAACCGCGCAATGTGAACACAGGCGAGTTAGAGAACTACGGCGTTGAGTTCGACGCTGCCTACACGCTGAACGAGCACTGGTCGTTGAACACCAATCACTCGTATTTGCATATGGAAAACAAGGTTGTTGCCGCACCTGAATACACTGGTTTCCTTGGCGCCAACTGCAACTATGGCAAGCTTGCGCTGATGGCTGGTCTGCAATACGTTAACAACCTTTACACCGTTGTGGGACAAAACGAGGAAACTGAAACCTTCTGCCTGTTGAATCTTTCGGGCAGTTATCGTATCACAAAGAATATCAGTGTTTGGGCACGTGGCGAGAACTTGCTTGGACAAGAATACGAAATCAATGCCGGCTACCCGATGCCCAAGGCAACTGTGATGGGCGGATTGAAGTTTGAGTTTTAAGTTTTAGTTTGTGTAAAAACAAAAGGGCAGGAGTAAACCTGCCCTTTTTTATTCTCATTCCACAATCTTGATAGCCATCGATCTCAGCTGCTGCCAGCCTGCCTGGTCGGTTAGGCGGACCATAAAATGATAGTCGCCGGGATCGATGTCGGCCGGAATGTCGATGTTGATGATTGCCGTGTAGGTCTGCTGCCCTTGCGGAATGTCGAAATCGCTGTTGTAAACCCACGGCTTGACGGGGGCTTTTTCCGCATCAATTTCACATTCGGCCGCCGACGTGCTGTGGGTGTGGTGGTCGAAGTTGTTGTGAACCTCAATGTTATAACTGCCCAACTCCACATTGTCGGAAAGCAGATAGTGGAAAGGTATAACGCTGCCGCGCTTAAACTGTTGACAATCAACGGGGCAAGTCTGCTCGCCATCGGCAGTGATTTCTGGCTTGGTCATATCCTCCGTTTTGTCGGAACTGCTGCACGCACAGAGTGCGCACAGCAGAAACGCTGAAAAAAATGTCTTTTTCATCTTTTATTCATTATGTGAATGTTCGTGTTCATCGTCATCCTCATCATCGTCATCTTCAACAATTTCGATATGGCATTCAGCAGTTGTCTGCTGTCCATCCTTATCGGTAACCGTGAAATGAAGGTGATATTCGCCCAGTGGTGCATCGGCAGGAATGTCGATATGCTCGTGGAACTCTATATTCTTGACTCCGATATACTTACCATCGGTGTATGCCTTCTCAATTTCGAATCCGTTCCCAGATTCCTGGTGGATTTCAATATCGATTCGGCTGATTAGTCCGTCGGCCAGAACATCGGCTTCAAGGTGCATATCGTGTCCCGGGTGGGCGTGGCGGCTGTTGTCGTGTCCCACTTCGGTCAATGTAATTATCGGTTTATCAGGCATTTCATCGTCTTTTTTGCACGACGAAAAAACAAAAGCCACAGTCAGTAGAGCCATCACAAGGCTCATAGTTATATATCTTTTCATTTTATTAAGTTTTAAATTTATGTTATTAAGTTTTAATAGTTTAAGGTTTAGGAAGTTTAGCGCATTCGCTGTTTAGACAGATTCTAAACCTTCTCGTCTTTCTAAACTCTCTCAACCTTTAAAGATTCTCGTTTGTATTTGTGTTCTAAAATTCCCATCCCGCCATAATCGCAAAATTCCGACCAGCCTCCGGCACATCAATAAGCCGGTAATAACTGGTGTGGTCGTAGTAGCGCTTATTTAGCAGATTATCAGCGTGAAGCGACAGACTAATGCTGCTTCCCGCGAAGTGGAACCTATGGCTCGCCGACAGATTCAGCGTCCAATAGCCGTCGGTTGGCTTCTCGGGTGGCACTATATTGTCCTGTTTTCCAACTATATGCACGTTCAGTCCGACAGAGCCCTCGCCGTGCCGTTTGTGGCTGTACTTAAGCCCCGCATCGGCCGACCACGGCGTTGAGAACGGCAGTGTGTAGCCCTTTTTCTCCCCCGACAACTGTTCGGCATACAGATACTCGCCTTTCAGTTCAGCATCAATGTGCCGCGTGATTTTGCAAGTGGTCTGACACTCAACACCATAGCGCAAAACTTCGGCTTGCGTGTAATGGTACAGTTGCAGTCCTTCTTCGTATAACGACGTGGGGTTCAGATAGATATAGTTCGGAAAATAGTTCAGATACGGCTCAATCTGAATGCTGGCCACCTTGTTAGCCCAATAGGCGCTCACGTCGAGTTGGTACGACACTTCGGGGTCGAGTTGCGTGTTGCCGCGCTCGTAGCGGAAAATGTGGTAATTGATACCGTCGGCGCCCAACTCTTTCGGAATTGGAATGCGGAAACTTTTGCCAGCATTGGCTTTCAGCACCCAATCGGCAGTCTCGTAACTTGCTCCAACCGACCACGTAAGATTATTGAAAGTCAGATCGATATCGGCAGAGCGCTGCTTGAAAACTGAATCGCCGCCAGCGACAGGTGTTTTGTACCAATCGTTGTAACTGTGAATGTGCGTCTGCGCGAAATCGTAGCGCAAGCCGGCATTAAGTTTCAGTTTGTCAGTCGGTTGCCATTTGTCGAGAAGATACGCGCCATAACTTCCAGTCTCGAAATCGGGAATAATAAATCCCCAACCAGTCCGTCTATTATGCTGATATTCAGTATTGACACCTGCATTCAGATTGTGCTCCGCAAGCGACATTTTTAGACCGAGATTGGCCGTGTAGGTGCTCTTGTCGAAATGTCGTTCCATTGAGCCGTCTGGCTTTGGCATATAGCCGTGCGACACTGGTTCTGAGCACTCCTCGCGCCTGTTGTTCTGGTAAGCAAGCGACACATCAACCGACAAAACATTGTTTCGCCAACTACTGTGACTCAGCACTTTAAGGTGATTTACCCATTGATACGGCAAGTCAATGTCGCGCCGCGAACGGTCGTAATCAATGTCCGACAGCCGCACCTCGAGTCCGTGAGCGTTGGCAAAAAAGCCGCTCTTTGCGTAAGAGTCCGACACTCGCAAATCGCTGTGGAAATTGTATCCGGCATAGCCAAACATCAGACTACCGTCACGCTCAAGCCCGGCCGTATTGCGTAACCGTTGGTCTTTCAACCTGATATAGTACGAGTAGTACTGAATGCTGTCGGTCGGCACTTTGTAGTCGCCATAGTTGATTATGGTGAAATTGGCGCGGCAGAAGAGTTTTCCTGCACGCAGTCCCAATTTTGCCGACGCGCCCAACTGCCCGTTGTTGCTCCGTCCGAACAACTGCACCGCACCGCTCAAACTGTCGGTGGGTATATGGTTGGTATATAAGCATATAACACCGCCAATAGCATCGCTGCCATAGAGCAGTGCTGCCGGGCCTTTAATCACCTCAACGCGGTCAATGGCAAACTGGTCAATCTCCAGACCGTGGTCATCGCCCCATTGCTGACCTTCGTGCTTTATGCCGTCTTCAGCCACAGCCATACGGTTGAACCCAAGTCCGCGGATTGTCGGCTTCGACTGCCCCGACCCAATGCTCATCGCCTTGACTCCAGGAATGCCTTGCAGCGTCTGCATCAAGCTGCCCGAGAAATTCTGCTGAAGATAGTCATGGGTCAGCTGAATCGAAGGCAGCGTCGTGTTCGTCTGCACGGTGCGCACGGTGTGGTCCGTTATGGTAACTTCCTCAATATCAATCACTGTGTCGGTCATTGCGCAAAGCAACGCCGTCGCAGCCAGAAAATGTGTCATAAATCGATTATTTGACTTAAACAAACTGATTGTCAGTCCGATAAATATGTGGTAAACAAAAGCCTCGGACTAACAAAAAAATAGCGGGATGTTTGTTTAAATCATTGGCGGGGCGCGTCCGCGAATGCAGCCGTAATGGTTGCAAGGAATGAGCCCGCACTCTGCGACTCGAATGTATCTTGTTAAAAATAAAAGTGCTGCAACGGTAATCGACAGCGCCATTGCATAGGGCAACTGGCACAATTGGCAAATAAGACACTCGCTGTCAGCCAGTTGCCATTCTGTCAAATGGCCTGAATGGCAAGCGTGGTGAGCACATTGTTCGCATTCATAATCAGCATGATACACTGGCTCGTGCGTGTGAACTGCAAGCACAGCAATGCGTGTCAGAAAAACCGACAGCAGCACCAACGCTAATATCTTTTGCTTTGCCTTCATTTGGTGCCACAAAGATATAGCAAAAGATTAACGTGTATAATACTCTCCGTGAATATTGTTAAAACTGTGAAAATGTGTGATTATCACATGCTTGTCGAAATATTCCGTTCAATAAAAACTTCCAGAGAGTCGCCTTTAACGTGGTTCTCGATGATTAGTCCGTTGCGGTCAACTAAAACAAAATGAGGCCTTCCGGAAATCAAATATTTGTCACGTAAATTCTTTTCCCACTGACCTTTACAAATCAGTTCCTCGCCAAGCGGATGGTGGTCGTTGATAATTTGCCGCCACACATCGGGGGCGTTGTCGAGGCAGATGTTGACAAGTTCAAATCCCTGCTTGCCGAATTTCTCAACCAATGCATTCTTTTTCGGAATTGAGGCTATACAAGCCGAGCAGTGAGTATCCCAGAAGTTTAGCAGAACCAGTTTGCCCGCAAAATCCGACAATGAGACACTCTTGTCATCAATGTTTTTCAGGTAAAAGTTAGGCGCTTTGTCACCTTTTTTCAGCGCACTCTCTGTAATCAATTTGTTGTAGATGTTCTGCCGCTCGCTTGTGATGTAGTTGAGCAATGCAGTGTCTTTTATCAGACTCGAATTTGCTTCAATCAACCTGTTCAGATATTTGTTTTTCTCATTGTATTCCGACACCGACCGAGCACCTTTCAGGAAGTTAAGGTAATTCGATAGCCTTGCTGCAACGTAGTATGATACAACATTTTCCTCCAAATTGGCTTTTATGTGGTTGATATTGTCTTGAGCATATTCACAATAGTCTTCATCGCTGGTATAAGGACCTATAATTGTGTCGTACTTATTGCTGTGGTAAAAAGGAAGATAACCAGAAGAATATTCAAATAGCCATTCGTATTTGCTGTTATTCATCGGAATAACCTTGCGAAGGCTGTCGCACAATCCCAAGTTTTGAGCGTAACCAAATTTCATCGAGATTTCATTTACATTCAGACATTCTTTTTCATAATCGTAAAACCATTTCGGTACTTGCCTGGTAGCAAATGCCGTTTCCAAAGCCTTTTGTTTCAACTGATATGCCTTTTCTATTTTTGCAAAGCACGATGCGTCTTCATCGAATCCTTCAAATAAAATTGTTGGATGGTTCATAAGGTATTGGCAAATCGGTTTTGTGAAACCTTCAGCAGAAAACGTGTCGTTTGCAATGTCATAATTTATAGTAAGCGGCTCGTTTTGAACCAAAAAGATATATATATACGAATCGTTGCTTGCGCATTGTAATATTGCTTCGGCAGGATGGTTCAACGGTAAAGTGAACTCAAAAGTGGTGTCATTCTCAACACTAAAAACGTAGTTGTGCGGTATAAACGGGAACGACAGCAAGTAACCCAGCAAGAACGAATTCGGGCTGTCTACATTAGTGAAATTGAGTGTCAGATGAGTTTCTCCGTTCAGAGTGAACTTGCGCTCATATTCGGGTTGGCGTGCGCACCCGGCAATCAACAAAGCAAGGCCAATGGCAAAAAGTTGTTTCTTCATAACAGTATGTGTTTTAGATATATTTAACGATTCGTAAATATAACTATATTTTTTAGTTGACAATAGAGATGGCTTTTTTTGCGATAAAAAATATCACACCATAGTTTTCCACACAAATCTAAATTATTGTCAGTTTGTTGCGTTTGCGTATTTTCGCCTTGCTCCCCAGTCAATAGTTAGGCGGGCAAAAAAAGAATTTGCATTTATCAGTTCCCAATCGTAGTCTGTGTGTCTATTTACCGTTTTTTTATACTCATAATCATATTCATGAAAAACATATCCCATTGATAAATGAAATCGTGTTAAACGGAATCCAACGGAAGGCGAGATATAGTAACCATCATTATCATCACCAAATGAATATCCTACTCGCATTTCTATAAATGGCGATGATGCAGATTTGATTATTTCGTATCTAAAGTCATCGAAAAATGTTAGGGAATAGATGTAGTTTTTATTGTTAAAGTATTCATTAAATCCGATTCCACCTCCAACAAATAATTGCGGAATTATTTGATAACCATTAATAACGGAGAAGTCAAAATAGTTGTGGTCATATTGGGAGTCATCGTATGTTTTGCCAATACTAATTTCTGCAAAACCTCTGTACCCCCTGTTGGGATAATCGCATTTTACTTTTGTTTTTGGAGAAATTGTTTCTTTACTGATTTTCTCTATCTCATCGGTTTTGAAAACGAGTGTGTTATCTCCTGTTTTTATGGTAATAGAGACATTGGGGTCTTGTTCAATTATTACACCTTTTATTATGCTTCCATTTTTTAATTGTACGACATCTTTCCCATATTGGGAGAAAGCATTTAAAACTAAAAATAGTCCGATAATTATTAGGAGCACCTTTTTCATTGATTGATTGTTTTTGCGAGGTTATAAATCTATGTTGATTAATATGTTAGAGTTGCTATATTAAAAAAGGCTTATTCTCCCTTTAATAATCTTTTTCTTTTGAACAAAAATACCGTATCTTGTTCAAAGTTCAAAATCAGTGCGCCGGATTTAAATGCGCTGATATAAAGCGAAATGAATTTTTGAATCAAAAAACTAATACTATGAGCAATCCACTATCGAATCTCGAACCCAAGGCGGTTTGGGACTATTTCTACCAACTGACGCAGCAGCCGCGTCCGTCGAAACACGAAGAAAAGGTTCGCAAGTTTCTTCTCGATTTCGCCCAAGGCATTGGTCTTGAGGCTTTTGCCGATGAGATTGGCAACGTGATAATCCGCAAGCCCGCAACGCCTGGAATGGAAAACCGTCGCGGCGTCATTCTGCAGGGCCATATGGATATGGTGCCGCAAGCCAACAGCGATGTCCGTCACGACTGGCTCAACGACCCCATAAAGCCGCGTATCGACGGCGAATGGGTGAAGGCCACTGGCACCACTCTGGGTTCCGACAACGGTATGGGCGTGGCCACGGCAATGGCCATTCTTGCGTCGAAAGACATTGCGCACGGCCCGCTCGAGACGCTTTTCACTTGCGACGAGGAAACGGGAATGACTGGCGCAAATGGCATTAAATCAGGTGTTTTGCAGGGCGATATGCTTATCAACTGCGACTATGAGGACGAGGGCGAACTCTGCGTGGGCTGCGCCGGTGGTGTCAATGGCACCTTCACTTTCGATGCCAAACTGAAACCCGTGCCCGAGCACCACAAGGCGTTCAAATTGAGCGTCACGGGCCTGCGCGGCGGACACTCGGGAATCGATATCAATCTTGGTCGCGGGAATGCTAATAAAATCATTTTCAGATATTTGAACAGCGCAATGGCGAAATTCAACGTTCGTCTGGCCGACATTCAGGGCGGCAGTTTGCGCAATGCCATTCCGCGCGAGGCTTTCGCCACCGTTCTGGTGCCCGATTTCTATGCCGACAAGATTGCCGCCGATGTGGCTGAATATGAGAGCGTTGTCAAGAGCGAGCTAAACACCGTCGACCCTGATTTGAAAATCAGCATTGAGCCGACAGCAATGCCCGAAAAAGCCATTTCCGACGGTGTTGGCAGCCGCCTGACAAAGGCCGTTTATGCTTGCCCCAACGGCGTGGCTCGTATGAGTGCTGATGTTGAGGGACTTGTCGAAACATCGTCGAACCTTGCCATTGTGAAACTCGAGGGCGATAAGATTGTGGTTAAGAGCCTGTTGCGCTCGTCAGTTGAGTCGGCAAAAGCCGATTTGGCCGAGCAGATGCGCTGCGTGTTCAATATGGCGGAGGCCGATGCTGAATTCGATGGTGGCTACCCGGGATGGAAGCCGAATATGAAATCGGCTATACTCGATGTTATGCGCCGCACATCGTCTAAAATATTCGGCCACGAGGCTGAAATAAAGGCCGTTCACGCTGGTTTGGAGTGCGGCATTCTTGGCTCGAAATATCCAAATTGGGATATGGTGGCCTGCGGTCCGCACCTAGTTCACCCGCACTCGCCCGACGAGGCTGTCAACATTGCATCGGTTCAGCGGTTCTACAACTGGGTGGTTGAGACGTTGAAAACAGTGCCAGAGAAGTAGGAAAGGACTTCAAATTGTTTTGGCGCGAAGGCTGATTATCAGTTTTCGCGCCATTTTTTGTTTGGCACAATCGAAATAAAACACAAACCATGTGTTGTTACGCCGTATTTTGAATAGATTTGCCGCCGCTAATCAACGCCCTCGGTGGCAAATTAATAAACTGATAAATAATGAAAACAGGAGCAAAACTATTAAGCGAATCGAAGGCTGCCCGTTGGGTTGCGCTCATAATTGTATCATTCACAATGATGTGGGGCTATTTCCTCACTGACGCGCTGTCGCCGCTTATGACAATGCTCGAAGAGCAGATGGGCTGGACAAGCCTTGAGTTCGGGCAGTTCAACTGGGCTTATTGCTGGTTCAACGTGTTCCTTTTCATGCTCATTCTCGGTGGCATCATTCTGGACAAGATGGGAGTGAGGTTCACTGGAATTGTCACTTGTGTTCTGATGCTTGCGGGTGCGCTAATCAAGTATTATGCAGTCAATTACATATCGCCCGACGCTTCGGCAGGCACCATTTTCGGAATGCGCACGCAGGTGTTTGTGGCCTGCTTCGGCTACGCCATTTTTGCCGTGGGCACTGAGAACTGCGGAATCACTGTGTCGAAGGTCATAACCAAATGGTTTGCAGGCAAGGAGTTGGCCTTGGCAATGGGTGTTCAGGTGGCTGTGGCCCGATTGGGAACCGCTGCCGCTCTGGTCTTCAGCCCGATAATTGTTAAGCACTTCTCGCTGTCGGCGCCGCTGCTTTTCTCGGCCGTTCTGCTCTGCATCGGTTTGTTGGCTTATCTTGTTTTCTGCCAAATGGATAAGCGTTTCGATGCAGAGGTTGCCCAGCAGCAGACCGAGCCAGACGACATCTTCAAAGTGAAGGACCTGAAACTGATAATCACCAACCGCGGATTCTGGCTGATTGCGCTGCTCTGCCTATTGTTCTATTCTGCCGTGTTCCCGTTCATGAAGTACGCCGCTTCGCTGATGGAGAACAAATACGGCGTCAGCACCATGCTGGCAGGCATCATTCCGAGCCTGATTCCGTTCGGCAACCTGATTATGACACCGCTTTTCGGCAGCATCTACGACAAGAAAGGCCGTGGCGCAACCATTATGATTATCGGCTCACTGCTGCTCATTCTGGTGCATGTGCTCTTTGCGCTTCCGCTGATGAACTACTGGTGGTTTGCCGCCTTCATAATGATTATTCTTGGCGTGGCTTTCTCGCTGGTTCCGTCGGCAATGTGGCCGAGTGTGCCGAAAATCATTCCGCAGAAACTGCTCGGCTCGGCTTATGCGCTTATTTTCTGGGTTCAAAATATCGGGTTGGGATTTGTTCCTCTGCTCATTGGCAGCATTCTCGACAAATACTGCAAAATAGGCACACGCATTGTCAACGGCACTGAAGTGACGCAGTACGACTACACTCTGCCTATGGTGGTTTTCGCAATATTTGGCATTGCGGCTCTGTTGCTTGCCATCATGCTGAAACGCGAGGATGCCCGCAAAGGCTACGGCCTTGAGAAGCCGAATGTGGCATGATAATCTGAGAGATACATACAAAAAAAAGCAGCCCTTCAAGGCTGCTTTTTTTGTTATCCAATATTGTATTTCGCGAGGTTAATCGCTGATACTATGTTTTTTCAAAACATTCGATGTCAGGTTCTTGTATTGAATCCTGTTGTTGATAATGTCGCAAGCTAAATAAATGGCTTTTTGGAAAGCGTTTGGCATTGCAATGTCTTGTCCTGCAATTTCATAGCCGACAGGTTGGAACGGAGCAACGCAAAGTTGAGGAATACCAAGCATATAGCTGACACCATCGTCGTAGCTTAACGCGCGGAACGGAACAATGCCTTGCTCGTAGTAGATGGCCAGAACGGCATCGAACTCCTTGAAAAGTGAGGTTCCGAAAATCTGCTCGGCCTCATACGGCCCCATGGCCAGCACCCCCTCGTTGTTTGCCGTTTCAATTGCAGGTAGCAGAATCTCTTTTTCCTCACGCTCTGGGTTGGTCGAGGTTGTGCAGTTAGGGTTGTAGCCAAGAACAGCGATTTTTGGTTTGTCAATGCCGAAGTCTGATTTCAGCGCGTCCGACACAATGTGCAGTTTTGAAACCACATTTTCAACCGTTATGTGTTTTGAGATGTCGCGCATCGGTGTCGCATCAGCAAGCAGGGCAACACGCAGAGTGTCGTTGACAAGCAGTGTGACAGTTTTTCCGGCGTTCAGTTTCTGTTTCACATAATCGAACTGGTTTGCAGAGTTAATCTCCGGTGCAATTTTCGTGTTGATGGGGTTCAGAATCAGTGCGTCAATATCTCCGTTTGCGATGTCTTTGACACCCTCGTCAATAGAGACAATCGCAGCATCGCTGCTTATCTGGCTTTCCTTGCCAAGCTCAACTTTCACCTCGTCGCCCAGAATGTTAATCAGATTTGCCTTGTGGGCTTGCGCATCACTCGCGTTTTGAATCTGATTGAAGTTGAAGTTGCTTATATTGAGTGCTTTACGATAATACCCCGCCACTTTGGGAGAACCATACACAACTGGCGTGCAGATTTCTTCAAATCGTGCTTCCAGGAATGTTTTGAGCATTATCTCGTAGCTTGTACCGTTGATGTCGCCATGGGTGACACCAATCTTTATTTTGTTTTCCATATTCAATCTTTTTTATGCAAAAATAACCAACTTCAATAATAACACAAATTATGTTGAAAAAGGTAGCTTTTTTGCTTTAATCGTCAGCTCTTTTTGCGCGTTCCCAGTTCACGCTCTGCGTGTTGCGGCAAAACCGCCAGAGGCCCATCCACATGGCCTTGTTGGCCAAATAAAAATAGTACGGCATGTAGAGCCAGCTGGCGCTGAGTTTGCGGTTTCGCAGTGCAAATCCAGCAAAGGCGGCAATGTAGAACAGCGCTTGCGCGATAAGTGTCCAAGTGTATATGTTGCTGATTGCAAAGTTGTTAATTGCACTCAAATAGATATTGGTGGGGATAATCAGCACCATCGCCAATGGCACGGCAACCCAGCGCAGAACCTTGTGCGACACGTATTGGAACGTGAGCATCGGGTGGCGGAAGAAGTTGAACAGTCCGCCAAGCCGCAGCATCGTCTGAATGCTTCCTGCAGCAATTCGCACCTTGCGTTTCATCTCTTCGCCAATGTTTGCCGATGGCCGTTCAATGGCGCAGGCAAGTGGTGAGTAGCCTATCTTATAGCCAGTCAGCGCAATGCGGAGCGAGATTTCAAAATCGTCGAGCAGAGTGTTGTCGCTGATGGGCTGATAAAGGCTCTTGCGCATTGCAAACAGCTCGCCGGCTGCGCCAATGGCTGTTCCGGCAATGGCATCGTTGCGTTTTATCCACGATTCGTAGCGCCAGTATGCCCCTTCGCCCGATGATGCGGCATTCTCGCGGCTGTCGCGGCTAATGCGTTTCTCGCCAGCCACGCAGCCGATTCGCGGATTCTCGAACAGGCGCACAATCTCAGTCACGCTCTCGGGCGACAGCATTGTGTTGGCATCGGTAAATATCACAATATCAGTCTCAACAAACTCCAGACCGCGTTTCATAGCATGAACTTTTCCGCGGCGTTCGGGTTCGTAGAGCACTCTTACATCTGAGTGATTGGCAAGCAGTTGGTTGGTTTTGTCGTTGGAGCCGTCAGTTACCCACACAAGGTGCAGGCGGTCAGCAGGATAGTTGAGTGAGTGTGAGTTGGCGATTTTATCCTCTACAAACTGTTCCTCGTTAAACGCTGTCACAAAGAGAGTTACATGCGGCAGCGGCTCGGGCAGCGAAGGTTGTGACTCTCGATGTTTGAGACGGGCAATGGCGGCAATCAGCAGTGGATAGACCGCGTAGGCATAAACGGCCGTGCCAATCAGAATCCAGAACAATATGGTCAGCGCCGTAGCCATTGTTTGTAGAAATTGTTCAATCCGCTTATAATCAAGCGGTTGTTGAAATTATTAATCGTGAATGCGAATGCTTTGTTTGCAATTTCCTTTGTGTGGTCGGTATCGGATATCGCCTTCAGAATCAATGTTTTCATCTCGTCGGGTGTGGAACCGATGAGAATCTGGCTGCCATTCTCCGCGTCAATGCCTTCGGCGCCCACAGGCGTGGTGACCACGCAGCGTGAGTGCGCCATTGCCTCGATGATTTTTATGCGCATTCCGCTTCCCGACAGCAGTGGAACAACCATAATGTTATGCTGCTCAATGAATTCCTGTGCGCTGGGCACTTGTCCGTCGAACACCACTGGATATTTTGCTAACTCACGAGCAAAACTTTCAGGTGCGTTACGCCCTGCAATGTGGAATGCCCAGTCGGGGTGCTGCTCATGCACGCTTATCCAAACGTTCCGCACAAACCACAAAACAGCTTCCTGGTTTGGCTCCCAATCAAGCGCGCCAATGTAAAAGACTGATTTCTCTATGGTTGGTGCTTTGTATGCCACAAACTTCTGCGGTTCGATGCCCGTAGGCGCAACATAGGTGCGGTTGGGTTCGAAAGGCAGTTGTGCCGCATCAGTTCGGGTTATCGGAACAAGCAGGTCTATTTTGCTGAGAGTCAGCTGCTCAAGTCTGCCTATGCGGCGACAGAGAATGCGTTTGTATATTTTTTTCAGTGGATTGGTTTCGGTTTCAGCCAGTCGTTCCCAAATCAGCCGCTCTACATTGTGCGCCCGCAGCGATATGGTTGATTTTGAGTGTTTTCTGATGGTGCTGATGTAGCTTGTCAGATAGAGCCCTTCAAGTTGGACAATGTCGTAATTGTTTTGCAGCAACTCTTTCAACTTCATGTCGTACTCTTTCGAGACAAACCGCTCGGCATTGTAGGGCAGTCGTGAGAAAAGCAGGTTTTTCAGCAGTCTGGCGATACTGATTTCAGTGTCAATCCAAACAGAATGCCAGTTGATGTTCTGCTTGAGTTCGGCCGACAGTTTCTCTATCGGGAAATTATGCTTGTGAGTCTGCATGGCCAGCACATCAACCGTATTGCCCTGCGCAGCCAGTCCCATAATCATGTTGAGCGTGGCAATGGTGCCGCCATCGTTCGACGGGTAGGGCATCTTGTTGCACAACACAAGTATGCGCATAGGCTGCTGCTGGTTATCAGGCGTTTGCATCGTCTTTGTGTTGGTTGAAAGAACTAAAAAGCGCTTGTTTTTTCCGCTCCAACTCGGCGGCTAATTTGGCCTTCGCCTTCTTCTCTTCCGACATGAAAAATCTGACAATGGCGGCAAACGTGCGGTTTTTCATCATTTTTTCGAACACTTTACGGAAGAAATCGGTGTAAGTGCTGAGTTCGAGGAAGGTGGCGTCCTTCACGGCTTTGTATGTGAGGAAGGCCCCCAATGGAGTAAAGACTATTGACGACATCCACATTCCCAGCCACGACGGCCATGTGCCCATTTTGGCGGCTTTCATGCAGCTGATGTCTGTCACGTAGTAGATGACGAAAAACAGCACCGATACCACAATCGGTGTGCCGATGCCGCCCTTGCGGATTATCGCGCCAAGCGGAGCCCCGATGAAGAACATCAGCAGGCAGGCCATCGACAGGGTGAATTTGCGGTGCCACTCTATCTCGTAGCGCTTGATGGTTTTCTTTCGGCCTTGCATTTCCGATGCCGATTGCGAAATGAATGACTTGCTATCGCGTGCATTTTCAACGGCGTAGCTCAATACTCCGGAAATATTGCCTTTTGTCATTGTGGCTAAAACGGAGTCAATGTCGAAACTTGAGGTTGCGGGAACCTCGTCTCTCTGATACCAAAGGCTGTCATCGCCTGTGTGAACTAGCTTTTTGAAATATTTGTCTTTGGTAAATAAAGTGAGGTAGCCGTCGGCCGTTTTTTCCAAGTTTTTATAAAGTGAGTCGATTGTGTATTGCAACTGGCTTAAATTCAGCATGTCATATCTATATTTGTATAGGTCTTCGTCCGACCGCTCGAAACCCATTCCCGAAAGGTCAATCATGAACCGTTCCTCCTTGAAGTGGGTTGTCCTTTGGGGGAAATCTCTGTTTTCCCAGCGCTTGCGTTTTTCCACCTCCTCAACATAATTGGTTCCGTTGTAGAGCGTGATGACCATATACCGCTTGTCGTTTGTGATGATCATGGTGCCCGAATCGGCCAAAGTGACATCGCGGTTGCCGTTTTCGCTGGTGTGATTGTAAATCATTATATCATAGAGCATTGGGCCTTTGTGGCTCTTGCGTCCAACCTTTATGCTGTAGTTCTCGATGGCATCGCTGAAAACACCCTCTGTTATCGACACTTCAGGTCTCTGCTGCTTGATGTCTTTTACTAACGTCTTCAATTTCAGGTTGGTGTATGGCATAACGTTGTTCGAGAACAGAAATGCGCCGATGCTTACGCCTATAACAAACACAATCAGTGGCCGCATGATTTTCACCAGTGATATTCCTGCTGATTTTATGGCCATCAGCTCATAGTGCTCGGCAAGGTTGCCGAAGGTCATAATCGAACCTAGAAGCACGGCCAGAGGCAATGCCATCGGCACCAGGCTGCTGCATGCATATAACATCAACTCGGTTATCACGGCCGCGCCAAGTCCTTTGCCCACAATATCGTCAAGATACCTCCACAGGAACTGCATGAGCAGTATGAACATCGATATGAAAAATGTCAGGACGAACGGCCCGATGTACGATTTTAGTATGAATCTATATAACTTTTTCACATTCTGGTATTTATGGATTGTCTGCCTTGGCAATCCTTTAATTTGCAATATTACTCATTTTATGCGTATCTACCGATGTTTGAATTGAATTTATGGCTTCTGTTTCTGAAATAATGAATGAAGGTTGACAGGAAAAACTTCTTCCCGGTTTCCAACTTTTTGCCGCAATGTTGTTTGTTTTATTCTTTTTTATATCTTGCACCAAAACCAACGACAACGCAATGGCTAAGGAATTATTTGATTTGGAATACCATTTTAACACTTCGACAAAAGTGCTTTTCCCGCGTTTGAGCACTGCCGCCGGTCTGAATGAATGGTTTGCTGACGATGTGAACGAAAAAGACAACATTTTTACGTTCAGATGGGACAAGGAAGAGCGAAGCGCAGAACTGCTTTCGATAAAGGATGGCAAAAATGTCAGATTCCATTGGATTGACGATGAGGATGAAGACACTTTCTTTGAGTTTAAGCTGACCACCACGGAGCTGACTGATGATTTGGCTCTTGAAATCACCGATTTTGCTGAGGCTGACGAGATTACGGAAATGACTGAGCTCTGGGACGCTCAAATCACCGACCTTAAGCGGATTCTAGGCGCGTAACGGCTTAAAAATCAGACTTTAAAATTCAAATCTGTACGAAACTGACGGCACGAACTGGTAGAAGTAGTAGTAGCCGGGGTTGAGTTCAACCTGCCCAAGGTTGTTGGTGGTGAAATACGACACACCAAGCGGGTTTTTGCGGGCATACAGATTGTAGACTGATATGTTCCAGTAACCATTCCATTTCCTTGAAGGATTCTTTTTGCTGTCGATGTCCAGACTGACATCAAGTCGGTTGTAGTTTGGCAGGTGCTCGGTGTTGATTTTGTTGTTGTCGAACTGCATAACTGTTTTCCCGTCAATAACATATTTGCCTACAGCGGCAGTGTACGGAAGGCCCGATGCAATCTGCCATGCCGTCGACACACGCATACGATTATTAATGTGGTATGTTCCCGATATGATGACAGAGTGTTTTCTGATGAATGAAGCAGGGTAGCTTTCGTCGTTGTTGAGCCCGTTTGTCAGCCATCTCGAGTTGGTATAGTCGTAGGTGGCGGTCATCATCAGCTTGTCAGTTGTTATGGAGGCGGTCAGCTCGCAGCCGTGAACTTTCACTGATGAGTTGTGGGCGAACCTTTCAGGGTTGATTTCATACAGAAGCCGCACCTCCTGAAGCGTTTCAATCAGATTCTTCAGCCGCCTTTGGTAGATGTTCGCACTCACATTCATCCAGTCGGTGGCCTTGTAGTTGGCGCTGACCGACATGTTGAGGCTTTGTTCGGGCATGAACCGCGAGTTGGCTGGCATCCAGCGGTTTACGGTGATGCCGTAGGAACTGATTTGCATCTGGTGGATGGTCTGGTATTTCAAAGACGAGTTCAGTTTTATGAGCATATTCTCCGATGGGCGGTAGCATGCCGTGAGGTTCCATTCCGGATAGAATATGGTTGAATCCTTTGCGTTGGTGTGGTCGGTTGGGCCGCTGTGGCTGTTCATCCTGAAGCCTGCGTCCATTGTCAGCCGCGCCCCGATGTTGTAAGTCTGGTCGATGTAAATGCCGTGATTGTAAATAGGTTGCGCGTGGATGCGGCTGTCTTTGAATGAGATGTTCTCATCGTCGGGGGTGAGGTCGAAAGGCTCAAGACTGTAGAATGTTGTCTGCCATCCGTATTTCAGGCTGACGATGTCGTTCACGTGGTGGGTAAAATCGATTTTGACCTTTGTGTCCCAACATATCGACCGCCAGCTGAACGCTCCATTGTAGTGGAAGTTGAGCAGGTCAGTACGGTTGAATGAGCCGATAACTGACGTGTTGCAGAACAGATTGTCTCCGAAAATGTGGTTCCAGCGCAGAGTTGAAATGTGGTTGATGCGTTTCAGATACATCGAGTGGTCCAGATGGTCGCCGCCCGTGTACCACGACCAATAGATTCGGTTTCGCGGATTGAACTTATAGTTGAACTTGATGTTGGAGTCGAAATAGTAGAAACTGAGTTTGAAGTTGATGGCGTTCATGATCGGCTTGGCAAGCTGGTCGGCGAAGGTGCGGCGCACAGCCACCAGCAACGACGATTTGTCCTTCTTCAGCGGTCCCTCGACAAGCAGCCTGGCCGTCAGCAGACCAATGGAGCCTTTGGTGTGCCACTGCTGCATGTCGCCGTCGCGCAGCCTGACATCAATTATCGACGACAAAGCGCCGGTCTCGCTCGTCGGCAGTTCGTTCTTGTGAATGTTTATATGTTTCACCACGTCAGGGTTGAACACCGATGCAAAGCCGCCAAAGTGCGATGCGTTGTAGATGTTGGCCTCGTCCATCAAAAATAGGGTCTGGTCGCCCGCGCCACCGCGGACACAGATGTTGCTGGTAGAGAATTCGCTCATCTGCATACCTGACAGCATGTCGAGGTTGCGCAGAGCATCGTGCTCGCCAAGCACATTGGGCATCTGTTTCAGTTTCTCGATGTCAATTTTTGCAATCGAATTCATGGCCGAGGCAATGAAATCGTCCCTGTTTTGGTCGGTTACAATTATTTCGTTCATTTGGTAGGAGACAGGAACCAGCTTTATTTGGCAGACAGTGTCGCGGTTGATGTCGATTACTGTGTCGGCAGTCAGGTAGCCGAGACTGTTGGTTCTCAGGTGGTGCTGGCCTTCGGTAAGCAGAATTGAGAAATAGCCGTAATTGTTTGATATTGTGCCCACACCAATGTCCGCCACATATATGGCTCCGTTCACAATGCTTTCGGAGTTTTTGCTGTCGGTGATGTAGCCGGTCAGATAATATTGTTTTGCTTTTTGTGGAGAATGAAACAAGACTATCTGGTTGTCAATCAATTTAAAACCGATACTGTGTTGTGTCAGCAAATTGTCAAGGAATTGTCCAAGAGATTCCCCGTTGTCAATTTCGTTCAAGCGTTTTTTGGGAAGCAGGTTGTCGGAGTATGAGAAGTCCACCTGATAGTCTTTTTCTATTTCGGCGATGACCTGTTTAATGGTTTTTCCGGCTGTATTTATGTTTGTACGAATGCTGAGTGTTTGATTTTGAGCCGAGCCGGCATAGGCGAGCGCAATCAGGAATAATGCTATAAGCAGATTCTTTTTCAGCATTGTAATAAAATAATGCGGGCGGCAATCTGACTAAGAATGCCGCCTGCAGTTTTTCTTTTTGCAGTTATTTATTGTTTCTTTTTCACATCGCCCACAATGTACAAAGTCTGCCGCGAGTTTGTCGGGTCGTTGCAAATTATGGTGATGCTTTTGTTCTGTCGGTTTGTTTTGTCGGCAGAGTTGAAAGTGATGTCGATTGACGATGATTCACCAGGTTTGATGACACCTGGATTGCTGTTAACCGCTGTGCAGCCGCATGATGTGGATATCTTTCTTATAACCAGCTCGGATTTGCCTTCGTTGCGGAATTTGAACGAATGGTTCACTTTCTCGCCTTGGGTTATTGTCCCGAAGTTGAAGCTAGTCTCGTCAAACACCATTTTGGGTGCCGTTTCGAGTTGCTCCTTCGAATAATTTGAGAAGTCTTCCTCAATTGTGGCGCTTATCGAAAGGATGTTTTTGTTGTTGTTTGTGCTGCCGTTGATTGAGACGATTACTTTGTCCATCACAAACCCCCAGTCGCTGCGCTGCGTAGCGTCGTATTCAACAATGATTTTGCCCTGCTGGTTGGGTTCCAGCGTTTCCGGAACTGCTTTGATTTTTATGTGTTTAGGTACGCTGGTAAAAGCCAGTTTCAGCGGTTTGTCGGTGAGGTTGGCAACGCTGGTGCTGTCGGTTCTCACTTCGGTATTCTTGACTTTGAGCAGCGAAATGTGGATTACTTCGAGGTTGAGGTCGCCAATTTTGCGCGGATGCAGCTCAGCCATCGTCTTTTCGCGCTCAATCACATTGCCTTTGAATCTGACGGTTGTGACCTCAGGCTTGCAGTTTGTTGTCACATCAATCGATTTGTTGAACGGACCTGGGCGCCCTTGCGGATTGTATGTGGCAGAAACAAAGCCTTTTGCTCCAGGCATGATTGGTTCCTTTGTGTAGTCGGATGTGGTGCAGCCGCACGATGGTTTGACATAGGTTATGACAAGCGGAGCGTCGCCGGTGTTGGTCAGTTCGAACTTATGCGACACAGGGCCGTCAGCCTCTTTGATTTCGCCAAAATTATATGATGCTTCAGTCCAGCTCACAACCGGACCGTTCTGCGCCATGGCAGCAATTACCAGGAATGTCGCAATCAGTGAAAATAATACCCGTTTCATCTTCTGATATTTTAAATAGTAGTGCAAAAGTAAAAATCTTATTTGTCATTTGACGTTTTTTAGGTTTGTAGAGTGTTTTCCTTTGCAAAGAGGATAAAAATCGTGGTGAACGGCAATATCCGTTTCGTGCGGAATGACAATTCATTACAACTTTTACCTCAGAAAAGATGCGGCGCCCAAATACTATCGAAAGATTACTGTGCGAAATAAAAATTGCGGTGTAAATGGTTGATTATCTTTTGCGAATACGCCGCGGGCAGTTGTTTTTAAAAAAGATATTCAGACAATTGTTTTTATCGGGTTGCATTGTTGCGGATTATATTATTTTTGCCAATAAATTAATAATAGTTGAAACTATGAGAAAATTATTTGCAATTATCATGATGGGCGCATTCGCCTACAGTGCACAAGCGCAGCAAGCCGTTGGAACCCCTGCTGAACTTAATCGTTTTAAAAACACCACAACCGTAGTGGTTTTGGAAAACAACCCGTTGTTGGAGTACAACCTCAAAATCAAAGAAACGGTAGAAAAGCATTGGGACATAACCAAATACGAAACCGTTACATTCTCAACTGCAGAGTTCGAGGCCGCCCGCAAGGATTCCACAAAGTCTTTCCTTGTCAAAAACATTGTTTATAACGACAAAGACAAGACAAAGTCGAAGTTCGATTATCTCTGCGTAGAGCTTGGCGGTGATTATGAGTATGTTCGCCAGATGCCTGACATTGCTTCAGTGCCAATTTGCTACAACGGTGTTGATGAGGAGTCGTACGGTTACAAACTTGGTTTGCTCTGCCGCTTCCTCCAGAACCACATCAAGCTGACTACAGAGAATCCAAAACTCACAAAGAAGAACATTCTGAAACATTACAACTCGCAGATGGCCGACATCCACGAAAAGACTCTCTATCTGGTTAAAGAGGAGCTGAATCCCGACCTTAACACTGAGGCAAAGATTAAATCGCTCTATCCGTACAAATTTAAAATTGTGTCGAGAGAAGAGGTGGAGGCTGCTATTGACCGTCGCGACCCCGAAGTTGTGCTGCTTCACAAGGTTGGTCCTGAAGGAACACGCAAAAAAGACGTGCGCTGCTATAAGGCTATCGTTGGAGCATCTGATGCCCGCCTCTACTATTTTGCTTGGCACATGATTAGCGACAAGGCAAAAGAAGGCATGTTGGCAAAAGATTTTCAGAAACTTGCGAAAGCAAAAAAGAAATGATTTGAAACAAATGGAAAGGTAGTGCGATTTTTTTTGCGTAGATTAATTAAAAAGTTTACCTTAGCCACTGTTTAACAACAATAGTAAGTGATTTTAGCATTATGAGTGCCAATATAAATCTTATCAAATCAGTTCTCTCATTACATGATGAGATGGCCAGCAATGGTTTTTCGCTGGTATATGAAGGTGAATTCAGCCATGAGGTTATGAAAATGTTTACTTCAATGGCAGAACGCGACATGGACAAGTCGAATGAAGACAAAGCGGTTAAACGCAAAGTTTTCCACGTTATGGTGGAGTGCCTGCAAAACATGACAAAGCACTCTGACGATGTTGACCAGAACGACGGCATTGGCAACGGTTTGTTTATCGTTGGCAAGAAAGACGGTTATTGGAGTGTGATTACGGCCAACAGAATCCTGAAAGAGAAAATCGAGGGCCTGAAAAAGTCAATCGATAACATCAACAGCCTTAACAAGGACGATTTGAACGCTCTTTATAAGAAGCAGATTCGCGAAGGAACGCTTTCAGAAAAAGGTGGCGCTGGTTTGGGACTTATTGATATTGCCCGCAAGACTGGTCGTCAGCTCGATTACCAATTCCTGCCATTGGAGGATAACGAGAATTATTTCTTCCTTCTGAAAGTGCGCATCGATTCAAAACCTGATGAGGAATAATTAAAAGTGATTAATAAAAGTGTGGGGCGGCATGAGTTTTCATGCCGCTTTTTTTATGTCTAAACATTTATGCCAGTTTAAGTTAAATCGGTAATTCGTGAATGGCCAGACAAAACGGAATGAAAGAAATGGCTTTCGACAACAAAAAAACGGCCTATAACGATTGTATTTTTCGGCATGATAGCTTAATTTGCAGTCTTTTTCGGATTGGGCTGCAAGGTGGAACGGACAGTTCCGCGGCTCAAAATGAAAAACATGATTATAAATGCTGATTGAAATTGTAAATATTAGTTTGCTTGCAGTGGTGGCTGTTGCGTCGCTGTTGTTTGCGTGGTGTATGTGGCGCAAATGCAAGGCGGTGAGAAAGCAAAACTCGCATCTTCAGCAGATGGCAAATGCAATCGGCGAACTGAATGTGATGCTGGTTTTCGACGGCGATGGCAACCTAAAGTCGTTGAACCAGGCGTTTACAAAACTTTACGGATTGTCGGAGGCTGAATATGTTGAAAAAGTAGGCGCACGCTTATCAGACTATATAAAATGGAGTGGGGGCGCCAATTTCGACAGCAGCAAAGACAAGACCTCGTTCGTCGGACGATCGAATGGAATGGGCGATGTGTGTGTTTGGAAACAGGTTACAGTGACGCGCAGCGTCAGCATGGACGGCGAGGTTTCTTTCATGGCGGTTGAACTTGACATTACTCACGTGAAAGAAGCTGAATTGGAGCTTCAAAAACAGAAAAGGCGTTCCGATGAGCTGTTGGTGAATATGCTGCCGTCGGAAATTGTTGATGAGTTGAAAGCAAAAGGGTCGGCCACGCCGCGAATCTACAAGAATGCGTCGGTGCTTTTTGCTGATATAAAGAATTTTACGCAGTGGGCTGAGCGGATGAATCCTCGCGAATTGATTGACACGCTTCAGGAATTATTCTCTGATTTCGACGACGTGCTTGCGAGGAATTACATTGAAAAAATCAAGACTATAGGCGATGCCTACATGTGTGCAGGCGGACTTCCGATGCCCAACCACAGCCATCCGTTCGACATTGTGCTGGCGGCCTTCGGGTTGCAGAATGCCGTCAGGGCGTTCGATGAGAAAAGAACCCGCATAGGCAGAGATCCGTGGCTGATGCGTATTGGCATTCACACAGGACCGGTAGTGACTGGTGTGGTGGGTAAAACACGTACTGCGTACGATGTTTGGGGCGATTCGGTTAACACTGCAAGCCGTTTGGAGTCGGCATGCGAACCAGGAAAAGTCAACATCTCGAAGGCCACATACGACGTGATTAAAGATTATTTCGTATGCGAGTACCGAGGAAAAATACCGGCAAAGCACAAAGGCGAAATCGACATGTATTTCGTCAATCGCTTGAAACCCGAATATTCAGCTGATGAGGAAGGTTTTATTCCCAACAGCGCGTTCCAGGCAATGCGGGCAAGGCTGTAGTGATGGTTTAGTAAGTTGAGGTGGTTTCCGCAACCATTTCAAACCATCATTTTTCCTTCAACTTCGAAAAATACCTCGTCTCATAATCTGGCAGCAATTCCGGATGGAAAATCCTGACCAAGTCGCGCAGAAACCAGTCGGGTCGGAACGGAACTTCGTCATAATAAGGTACATAACTGGTGTTGCAACCGTAGATTTTGCGGTTGTCGAAGGGCGAGAATTGAGTGTAGAGGTCGTTTTCGGTGGCGAGAGCAGTGTAAGTGTAGTCGGTGGCGCGGTTGTACTTAAACAGCCAGAAATCAGCATTATTAGCGCGTTCAAACACAGTCTCGAAGGCCAAAGGCACTGCGCCTGATTTTTGGAAATCAGCAAATAAATAATCAGCGCCGGCATCGATATAAAAACGGCCGGTGGTGCTGCAGCCACCGGGCACGTACCATGCTGCGCCAGTTTTAAGGTCGGTTAGTAAGCTTGGGCGAGCGGTTGTCTGCAGTGCCGAATCGCGTAGCGAGCAATAGTTGCGCTCAACCACGCAGAAAAGGCTGTCGGCCACATCGGCACGACCGAAAAGCAGACCATAAAAGCGCATCCATTCGGCGCAGGCTAATGGCGAAACTTCCATATAATCAGCACATTCCACAATCGGAATGCCCATCTTCTCAATTGGGCCGTATCCGCCATTCTCGAACGGCGACAGCAGTACGGCATCTGGGTGCATTTCGGCAACCCGCTCAATATCAGGACTCATGGCGTTGCCTGCATCAACAATCAATCCATCGGTAATACGCTGGCATACAATGGGTTGTTGCAGATATTCCGCATCACACACTCCTGCAATCTGATTAAGCGCGCCCAAACTCACAAGCAGTCCCGTGTGCACCGATGTGTAAACCAGTGCACGACGAATAGGGGTGCGGATGAGCGTTCCAGTCGGCAAAGTGTGCGGCAGAGCCGAATCGGCAGGTACAAGCGTATAGGCATGCAGCAACCGTGCAGTGTCCCACGGATTTCGCAATTCAACAACAATGCAACTATCCAACTTGCTTATTTTCAAGTTGGTGGCGTAATTGAAACTAATCGGCTCACCGCCAATTGTTTGATGCTGATTGTGGCACGATTGCAGCCATAAGCCGCAAATTGCTGATAATATGAAAATTGTTTTTTTCAATTCATTTAAAGTTTAAAATGCGGATGCTGGGAGCACCCGCATTTTTCTGTGAAGCAACTATTTTACGAAAACGGCAGAGTTGGGATTGACGCCGCTAGTCTCGAATTTCACAATGAGTTTTCCGTCTTTGTCGAAACGATAGATAACACCGTTGGTGACATAGTCGGTTGTGCCAACATAGAAATCACCATTATCAGGGTCAATTTCAAACAGATAAACTGTTGCTGTCTTGAGCTCAGGTGTTTTGCTCAAATCCAAAATTTCAGTATCGGTTCCAGCCTTGACATCGCGGACAAAGAAATTGGTGTTGGTTGTTGAGTTCCAGTCGGCATCGTAGACGGTGGCTACATTGGCGCAGTAAAGTTTGCCGTTGAGTGAAACCATTTTGGTAGCGGCACCTGAAGGTTTAACAGCACCAGATTCAACGTCAAAATTCAGCATTTCAATGGCATACGTTGGTGTGTAGTATGTAATGTAAACGCTGTCATTGACCACTGCAACACTCTGGAAATTACCATAAGCTGTTTCCACATTCTTTTTGAGTGTGAATGTTGTAAGGTCAATCACAGAAATGCGATTGTCAGAAACATAATTTTTCTGTGAGTTGCAGACAATCAGATTGTTACCTGCTACAGCGATACCTTCAGGGTTGCTGCCAACTTCAACTTTGCCAAGTGAAGCGGCAATTGAAGTGGTGTCGAATTTTAAAACGGCGTCACTGTAAGTAGAAACGTAGATAAATCCATCTTTTGCAGCAAGATAACGAGGCTGGCCTTCGTCGGCTGTAAACTCGTGTTTTTCAACAATTTTGCCGTTCAGGTCAAGTTTTGCAAGATAGTTCGAGCCGAAAACGCTCACATAGAGGCGGTTGCCGTATGCAATCAAGTCCTGTCCGGTATCGCCTATTCCCTGACCGTTGGCAGCGGCGAAAACTTTTTTGACACAAAGAGTTACGCTGTCAGGATAATACGCGTCAAGGCTGGAGTTGTTGGCTGACATTGAGCCTTCGTTCAGAATGTAAACGCGCTTTGCAATTTTAACTTCCGGATTCTCGTCATCGTCGTCCTTGTTGCACGATACGAAGATTGTTGCTGCGCTTAATACGCACAAACTCAAGATTTTAACAAACTGTTTTTTCATCTTAAATAAAAATTAAAGGTTTATAACAAAAAATTTAACTGCAATTGAAATTGTCGCCCCGGCATCGGATAGTATTTTATCACACTATATTGATTATCAGCAATATTCAAACACGACAGGCTGGCCGTAAGTTGGCTTCCGCCGATGTCGAAACGTCTTGTGGCAGTGGCCGAAAATTCTGTGTAGGGTTCAATCTCGTTTTCGGAAGCATTGTTTAACGAAGTATAGCGTTTGCCCGATACGATTGATGTCGCTGATAAAGAATATTTTCCAAATGTTGCAACCGCAGCTGCTTTGCCCGAATGCAAAGGCGTGTACGGAATTTGCGATTTGTAAAGTTTTGAGTTGCTGTCGGTTACGTCGATAGCTTTTTGATACGAATAGTTTGCGGTGAGTTTCAGCTTCACTTCAGCAATGTTGAATTCTGTTCCTGCAGCTACATCGGCGCCCCAGATTCTGACTTTGCCATAGTTGGCCATCTTCCAGACATATAATGTCGGGATTGCAACTATCTTATTATCAACATTGTTGGCATAAAAATCGGCTGAAAAATCAAACTTGCTGGTACCGAAATCAAGGCCCACATTCAATTCGCGCGCCTCTTCGGGTTTCAGGCCAGTGGTGCCTAACGTTGTGTAATACAATTCATTGAATGTCGGCACACGATAGGTTTCCTTCGCCATTGCGCGAATAGTGGCTCGGTTGCTGTTCCATTTCAGACTTAACGCAGGGGTGAGCCGTTTCATGTCGTCGGGACGGGTGCCGAACTCCACTTTCTCGCTCGCGTGCCGCGCCACAAGTGTTGCCGTGGCTTCAAAACCTTTCAAAGCCGCATGCACGTTCAGTGCCGACAGAAGCGTCAGACGGCGCGGCTGGGGATTAGCCTTCATATTGCTTTCCAACGTGTTGTAAATCATATCGCCAGCGAGCGACACATCAATCGGCCGCCGGCTCCACAACCCCGCCACCGACAAATAGCCTTCGTGCTGCGTATTTAAATCGGTGCGCAAACCATTGGCATACATCACGTTTCGGTCTTCGTAGCGGTTCCACGAGTAGTTGTATTTAGCTTGAAATCTGAACATCAGATTATCGCGAAAGCGCAAACGTGCATCGTTTTGAACAAAGAAATTTTTGTCGGCAAGGCGCTCGTTCGCTTGCTTATAATATAAGATAACCGACCCGGGCAAGCCGCGTTCAGAGTAGAATCCATAAACCTTCAGATGGTTTTGAAAACGGCTGCTGTCGGAGGTTGTAAGGTTGATTTCGGCGCGAGCGCTGCGAATGTCGGAATTGTCGCGGCGGCCCCTCTCGGTTGAGTCTACATTTGGAATGGTGTAGCGGTAATCGCCATCGCTGCGCATAAACTGTGCCGTGCCCGACAGCGTTGAGTGGCGCACCTTCCGCGCAGCTTCAAATTGCGTGTCGAAGTAGCCAAACGAACCGCCTTTCAGCCGCACACTGGCATCGGTCTGCCTTTTGGCTAAATTGGGCTTTCGGGTTGATATTGAGAGCATTGCCGCTTGTACGAAAGCGCTTGCCGATTGCAGCAAGCCGTCAGGTTGTCCGATAGTGAGCGCAATGGTCTCGATGCTGCCAATGTCGAAACGGCCAATGTCGATGTGACCTGCCTGACAATCGCTTACAACCACACCGTCGTAGCTGACTGCCGTGTGAGCCGCCCCAAAACCGCGCACCGACACCGTCTTCAGTCCGCCAACGCCGCCGTAATCCTTGACATTGGTTCCGCTGAAACGCCGTACAGCATCGGCCAGATTCTGCACGCCAAGTTGCTGAATCTCAACAGCCGACATTGTCTGCATGGGCATAGCTTGCCGTTTCTGCGTATGCGCCTCTACATCAACGGCTTCAACGTCGCGATGAATAGTGCTGTCGCTTTGCGCAAACAGCGGCACAGCCCACAGTAAAGCACTCGCCATAACTGCGAAACTTACGGTTAATAACCTCATAACTAATTAAATCACCTGCCGACGGTTCCTTCCTCGAGGCCTTTCGGCGAAACGTTTTGCAGGTCTTCTGGCTCATCTCTGGTGGTTCGCCTTCCCGTCCTTGCGGACAGTGGCAGTGAGTGTGTGAACCGCCCTTCGGCGAGATTTACAGCTGCGGGACAGCTCCGGTTTTGCACCGGATTCCCTTTTAATGCCGGATGCGGAATCGCAGGCGGCAACAAAACGTGACAAAGATATTGATATTTGGCAGTATTGGGGAATTACATCGAAACTTTACGCTTAAAACTTAATCTTTGCCCATGTTTTTCTGATTACATTTGCAAAAACTATCGAATTATGAGATACACAGTTATATCGTTTTTTGCATTGGCAGCGGTTCTTTTCTGCGCTTGTTCAAAAGGGTTTCAAACTACTGAATCGGGACTTGAATATCAATTTGTTATCCGCAACAGCGATGCGCAGCAGCCGAATGTGAACGATATTGTGGCCATCCGCCTGACGTGCCGCAACCAGGTGGGAATGGTGGTTGACGAAACGCCGCTTTTCAAAATGCAACTGAAGGCGGCACCCGCCGGGCGCCCGTCGGTTGAAGAAGGTTTGCTGATGATGCACAAGGGTGACAGCGCCATGTTCCGTATGCCGTCGATGTTCTATGTCAACAACACCCCCTCGGCTGCCGACGTTCTGCTGACGGTTTCAATTAAAATGGTGGATGTGATTCCGTTCGAAGAGTTTGAACGTGACCGCAAGGATGCCAAGATTGCCGGCGAACGCGAAGAAGATCAGCTGCTTAACGAATATCTGCAAAAAAACAATATCGATGTTGAGCCGACACTGAGCGGCATGTATATTATTGAAAAAGAAAAAGGTACAGGCCCGGCGCCTATTCCAGGCAAGATGGTTGCCATTCACTACGAAGCTTATTTTCTGAACGGGCAGGTGTTTGACTCGTCGTACGGACGGCACGAGCCGCTGAAATTCCGTTTGGGCGAGATGCAAGTGATTCAAGGTTTGGAAGAAGGCGTGGCGCACATGCGCAAGGGTGGCCGCGCAACGCTGATAATTCCATCGCCATTGGCCTATGGCGACCAGCAGGTTGGCCCCGTTCCTCCGTTTGCGACACTCATTTTCGATGTCTGGTTGGTTGGAACCGAGGAATAGTTCCGTCGCAGCATTTAATTATCATCTAGGCATTTATCCGAATTTCACGCCGACAAACAGCATGTCGTCGGTTTGGCGTATCATTTCTCCTGTCGTTGGTGATGTTCGCCAATCGTCGATGGCTTTTTCGATGATGGTTCTCTGCTCCGGGAACGGCAAATGATGATTTGCAATAATTAAATCGCGAAGGCGCGGTGCCGTGAATTTGGTGGCGTTTTCGGTTGCGCTGAATTGGTCGGTGATGCCATCGGTGTAAAGATAGACAATGTCATCGGGTTCAATGTCTATAATGTTGTTGGTGAACGGTTTGTTGACGTTCATGTTTGCACCGATTGGCATACGGTCAGCCTCATACTGAATCAGCTCACCTTGGCGCATCAGCAACAGCGGGCGGAAAGCGCCAGCATACTGAAGGCAATGAGCCTGGGTGTCGTATACGCACAAGGCAATATCCATTCCGTCCTGATTGGTATAGTCATCAGCTTTCTGGCGCAGCGATTCGCGCATCTTGGTGCGCAGTGTGTTGAGCAGTCTTGCAGGTGACACTTCGGGCGCATGCATGTTTGCGCTTGCCACAAGGTCGTTGAGCATGGAGATTCCCAAAATGCTGAGCAAAGCTCCAGGGACGCCGTGCCCGGTGCAGTCGGCTACAGCCAAAGCCTTGTAGCGGCCAATCTGTGTGGCCCAGCAAAAATCTCCACTCACAATGTCGCGCGGACGGAAAATCACCATGCATTCATCGAAAATAGAATTCATATAGTCGGCGTTTGGCATGGCAACATCCTGAATATGACGGGCATAGCGGATTCCTGATATGATTTTGTTATTGGCTTCGTTGATGATGCGGTTCTGCTCAAGCAGATTTTGTTGTGCGCTTGCAAGTTGTTGATTTTTAGCGTCGAACATTGCATTCATGCGCTTGCGCTTGATTGTGCTGATGAGAAACAGCACAGCCAAAACCGATACCAATATCAGTCCAACCAGAGTGGTGATGATGATTCTGCGTTGAGTCATCTCTTTGATTTTGTGGGTCAGTTCGCGTTCGCGCTCCTCCATCATCCGCTTGTTGATTTTTGCCGAATATTCGGTCATAAACTTGGTCTGTGTCAGCTTGTACTGGTTGTTTTTTGTGTTTTCTGTCAATAAATCAGTGTATTGCAGATTCGAGTACCGATATGCCTCGGCATAGTTTCCCACAGCCAGGTAATAGTCAATCCGCGCCTGATAGAGCATCGGCAGATTCTCATCACCGCCGTCATGGGAGAGTATTTCCGTTTCAGTTTCGGTGATTGCATCAAAGGCTTTTGTGTACATCTTTTTCTGTATCAGATAATTGATGTATGCCGTTCGTAAATCGATGTAGGCAAAATCGTAACCGTAATCATTAACTATTCCTATTCCAATGCGGTAGTAGTAGAGGCTCGAATCAAGGAGCTGCGAGCGTCGGCGGCTGTCGAGCTTTGCCTCGTTGATGTAAATGGCACTCAGTTTGGGCAGAGAATTGAGCAGCCCGCTGATGTCACCGATGCTGTCGGCCAGATGGAACGATTTGAGCATTAGCAACTTGGCGCTTTGTAGGAGCACCATGTTGGTGTCGTTTTCATTATTATGGAACCGTTCGAGCGCCGAATATCCTAATCCTGAATAGTCGTAAATCATTCCGCGCCTGTTGTTTGTACGGATATTTATCTTAAGTGCGCGGTGATAGTACTCATCGGCGTTGTCGTAGGCCATGTTGCCGACGTTGAGAAATCCCAGATACTGGCACACTCGCGACATTCGCGCCGAATCGCCCAGTCGTGAGTATATGTCGAAACTTTTCTGGTAGTACTCATCGGCCAGAATGTAGCTCTCTATCGACATCAGAGTTGTGGCGTAGTTCATATATGAGAAGGCCAAATCAGAGTCGCGGCCCAGCGAGTCCCAAATTTGAATGGCCGCCATTCGGTAGCTCAACGACTGAAGGAAATCGAGTTTGCAGTGGCTTGCCCAGCTCAGATAGTCGTTGCCCGATGCCTCGAAATAAGGTATTTGCAGCCGCCGTGCCATATCAACCTCAATCTGTGCGTATTTCTCAACAGTATCAACACTCGGGTGGATATGGCAAACATTTTCGATGACTTCAAGCTTTTCCTCATTGTCGGGCAGCGCGCGTGCCACTTGCAAAAGGCTGTCGGCATCTTGCGCCGAAAGCGGAATTGACAGTGCAGTAAAAATGGTAACTATCAATAAATTAGCTATTTTCCTGAAAGGTAACAATCTGATGTGTTTTTTTGACCTCTCAATTTCGGCATTTTTTCAATACGGAATGAATCAAAACACATATTTCTGCGATTTTGTTTCACACAAATTCAGCTTACATTTGTCGAAAACTGAGTGCGATGAACAAAATTACAACTGCAAGCATTGCCGCTTTGTTGCTGACAGCAGCAACCGTATGGGCGCAAAAGCCTCTTACTCTGGAAAATACCGTTCCAGGCGGAACCGAATTCTACGAGCATTACAACTATCCCGTGCGCGGGCAGTTTGTGAGCAACAGCGATGTTTTTGTTGTTGTCGAACCTGACGGATATCACGTTGGCGATAATCTATTTTCGCGGAATCAAATCGATAAAGCATTGGTTGACAATGGTAAACAATCGATGAGTTACATATTGGGTTGGCAAAATGCCGAAACCACTTGGATTTACTCCGATAAAGCCTCGGCTGCTTATGGCATCAATCTGAAAAACAGCACAATAACCGATTCGATAACACAAATCGACAACGAAGGCGACATCGACCTTGCGCCCGATTTCCGCCATGCGGCCGTTAGCGTAAACCCCGACTTGTTTGTTGCGGGAAACACTGGCAATCACAAAGTTAATGAGCAAGCTGGGGACGGAATTGTCTTCGGGCAGTCGGTGCACCGCAACGAGTTTGGTATCGAGAAGGGCACGTTTTGGTCGGAGAGTGGTAAACGGCTGGCTTTCTACCGAATGGACGAGAGTATGGTTGGCGAGTATCCTGTAGTTGACATCACCGCACGCGAGGCCGCTTTGGCGCCCATCCGCTACCCAATGGCTGGCGAGACGAGCCACGAAGTGAAAGTCGGTATCTACAATGTTGAAAATCACGATACTCTGTATTTGAAAACAGCATCGCCCGTGAATCGTTATTTCACCAACATTGCGTGGTCGCCCGACGATCAGTTTCTGTTTGTGGCCGAAATCAACCGCGAGCAGAACCACATGTGGCTCAATCAGTACAATGCGGCTGACGGTTCACTCGTCAATACGCTTTTTGAGGAGACTAGTCCCGAATGGGTTGAGCCGTGCTTTGCTCCGCTTTTTGTGAGCAATAGTCAGTTTGTATGGATAAGTGAGCGCGACGGGTTCAAACATCTCTATCTTTTTAACATCAAGACATTGAAAACCAAACAGCTGACGCGCGGCAACTGGTGCGTGACCGAACTTTATGGCTGCAATCGCGAAAGCGGCGAGGTGTTTTTCCAGGCCAATGCCGAAGGCTACCTGACCCGAGACATCTACAAAGTGAACCTGAAGGGTAAGATGACGCGGTTGAGCAGTGGCTACGGTGTTCATTCGGCTTGGTTCAGTCCGAAATACGGACGGTTTGTCGATAACTTTTCTGCTCCCAACTATGCCATTTTGAGCACTTTATGTGATACTCGCACAGGTGCCGTCATCGATACGCTGAAAAGCGTCCGCAACACCTACGAGGGCTACACGCTGCCAATAATCAAAACCGTCAGTTTGAAAAGTGCTGACGGCCGTTTCGACCTTTGTGGACGGCTCATTCTGCCATCCGATTTCGACTCCACAAAGACTTATCCTGTAATCGATTATATGTATGGCGGACCGCACTCGCAGCTTGTCGATGCTAGCTGGCTCTATGGTGCGTCCACATGGAAAATGTATTTCGCGCAGCAGGGCTACATTGTCTTCACAATGGACAATCGCGGCACCGAAAGTCGCGGTGTTGAGTATGAGCACTGCATACATCGTCGTCTGGGCACTTGCGAAATGGAGGACCAGATGGTGGGAATCAATTATTTACGGAGTCTGCCATATGTCGATACCACGCGCATCGGCATCCACGGATGGAGCTACGGCGGATTCATGACAATATCGATGATGACCAACCACAACACCGTGTTCAAGGCTGGTGTGGCGGGCGGTCCGGTGTGCGACTGGCGCCTTTATGAGATTATGTATGGTGAGCGCTATATGGACATGCCGCAGGAAAATCCTGATGGTTACGCGCGTAACTGTGTGGCGGACAGTATCGGTAACCTGCGCGGGCGGCTGCTTGTGATTCATGGCGACATCGACCCTGTGGTGGTCTGGCAAAACAGCCTGCGGTTGCTGCAAAATGCCGTCGAAGCGGATGTGCTGGTTGATTATGCCGTCTATCCGCAGCACGAGCATAACGTCATCGGCCACGACCGAGTCCACCTTTTCAAGCGGATTCTGCAGTATTTCGATGATTTTCTGAAAAATTGACGAATCGGTGAATTGAATAATCAACCCACCGATTCATCACAATTACCATAATTTCTTTGGATACAAGCCCTGTTCAACCAATTCGGCAATCTTTGCCACTGTTGCCGGGCGGTCTTCCTTGTAGGTGACGCCAAACCATGTTGCGTTGGCGGGCAACACTTTGGTTTTCACTTTGCCCTCCTTCATCAGGTCGTCAACCACAAACGGAATGTAGAATTCAGATTTCGGGTTTGCGGCGTTGGCCTTCAGGAATGTTACAAACTTTTCCTCGAGATGTTTGAAGAGGTTGGGAGCGAAGCCCCAGAAGTTCATCGATACTGGTACATTCTCATCGAGTTCAACTTCCTTGTCGTTTTCGGTGAAAATGATTTTGCCGTTTTTGCGTTCTATGCTTGTGCGTTCTTTGATGTCGGTCAGGAAGCCGTCTGCGTCAACTGAGCAGATGCCGCGTGCAACTGTACCGAAATCGGAGAGGGTTTTGCTCAACTGGTAGCCGTTCATCGCGTATTCAGTGTCCTTGACGCCATTGGTCAGATATTTTGCCATAACTTCAAATGCGCCAGCGCCATAGAAGTCGTCAGCGTTGATAACTGCAAATGGCTCATTTATAACGTCTTTTGCCATCAGAATAGCGTGGCCTGTGCCCCAAGGTTTGGTGCGGTCAGCGGGAATGCTGAATCCTGCCGGGATGTTTTCCAAATCCTGATAGACAAGCTCAACGGCAACCTTGCCTTCAAGTTTCTTGATGAACATGTCGCGGAACTCGGCTTCAAAACTGCGGCGGATGACGAACACCACCTTGCCGAAACCGGCTCTTACGGCGTCGAAAACCGAATAGTCCATAATCGTTTCGCCAGATGTTCCAAGGTGGTCGAGCTGCTTCAGCCCGCCGTAGCGGCTGCCCATTCCGGCTGCCAATATTAAAAGTGTTGGTTTCATATCTTTTGTTGTTTTAAATTGTTGGCAAAGTAACTACAAATGCGCGATTAACGGAAACAAAAAAGCCTTGCAATTTTCATCGCAAGGCTTTGTGGGCGCTGAGGGATTCGAACCCCCGACCCTCTGCTTGTAAGGCAGACGCTCTGAACCAACTGAGCTAAGCGCCCTTTTTTAGAACTCGTTGCTTTGTTTCTCAAAAGCGTTGCAAATGTACGGCAATTTTTGATTCACGCAAGAGTTAAGCTGAAAAAAAGTTCTTCCGTCGCGCAGAGCGATGATATTTGTGATGATAATGCAGATTTATAG
Organism: Salinivirgaceae bacterium; assembly: GCA_017645945.1. Taxonomy (GTDB): domain Bacteria; phylum Bacteroidota; class Bacteroidia; order Bacteroidales; family SZUA-534; genus RUG13583. The sequence goes on along the minus strand of JAGCNL010000031.1, from coordinate 14,963 downwards.
ATGTTTACGGATGGGCGTATTTTGAAAAAACGCATCCTATTTTGGATGAAACTATTTGTATGAAGCAATTTTTTGTTCGATTGAGACTAAAAAAATCGGCTTTAGTGCGTGAAAAAGTGTGATTATGCGTCAAGTGGGATAGATGATTTTTCTTTGAGCATGGTCAGCCATGAGGCCAAATTCAAAAAATGACATTATGTTTGCGTTGTTGAATAACACATTATTAATATGAAATCCATCCGTCTGACCACTTTTTTGTCCGCCATCTTTCTGTCGCTGAACGCGATAGCGCAGATTGACACTTCTCGAATCACACTCGATGACATTATGAAAAAAGGTCTGTTCTACGAGAAAGGCATCGATTGGATAACATCGATGAACGATGGTGTGCATTATGCTGTTATTGAGGGTGATACGGCCATTGTCAAGTACAGTTACAAGACAGGCAAACGTGTGGCTGAAATTGCGAATGTGAGGCAGTTTGGCAACGATGCGATTTCCTGGTTGTCGAATTTCAAATTCAGTGCCGACGAGCAGAAAATTATATTCTACACTGGTCGGCAGAACATATATCGGCGCTCATTTACAGCCAATTACTACATTTGGGACATTGCGTCGCAGAAACTCACGGCCGTGTCCGACAGTCGTCGTCAACAGGTGACAGAGCTTTCGCCCGATGGCACCAAAGTGGCGTATGTCAGCGGCAACAATCTGTATGTCAAAAACTTAGTTGATGGCTCGGAGATGCAGATAACAACCGATGGTGAGTTCAACAAGATAATCAATGGTATTCCGGATTGGGTGTACGAGGAAGAGTTTGAGTACAACCGAGCCTTCTGCTGGTCGCCCGACAGCCGCAATTTGGCGTGGTGCCGCTTCGATGAGTCGGGAGTGCGCACTTATGGCTTTTCGGTTTTTGCAGGCCAGGCGCCATACAAGGCTGAAAATGCGCTCTATCCGTCAACATATTCATACAAATACCCCAAGGCTGGCGAGGCTAATTCGGTTGTAACTGTCTGGAACTATTCATTTTCTGACGGACGCAAAACGCAAATCGATGTTGGTGCCGAAACCGACCAATATATTCCGCGCATAAAGTGGTCACCTGCGGGTAAGTTGGTGGTTTACAGGCTTAATCGTCTGCAAAATCATTTAGAACTGCTCAATGCAAATCCTGCTGATGGAACCACGCAAGTGTTTTATGATGAGCAAAATAAATGGTACATTGATGAGTCGTTGTTCGACTGCCTGACATTCACCGCCGATGGCTCGCGGTTTGTGGTTGTGAGTGAACGCGACGGCTGGAATCATATCTACCTTTATCGTGCCGATGGAACACTTGTAAATCAAGTAACTAAGGGCGAGTGGGACGTGACGAAGCTCATTGGTATCGACGAAAAAACGTCCACAGTTTTTTACCAGAGTGCCGAGCGTGGTGCTACAAACCGCGATGTGTATGCAGTCAGTCTCGATGGCAAGCGCAAAACGCTGTTAAGTAAGCAGTTGGGAACCAACGATTTCGTTTTCAGCAAAGGATATAAATACTATATCAGCGAGTACTCAAATGCCAATCAGCCAACTGTTTACACTCTGCATGAGCGTAGCGGCAAACAATTGCGCGTGCTTGAGGATAACGCAGACCTTGTCGCTACTTTGACTGAGCACCACATCTGCCCGAAAGAGTTTCTGCAGTTCACTACCGATGAAGGTATCAGCTTGAATGCGTGGATGATAAAGCCTCACGATTTCAATCCCGAGAAGAAATATCCTGTGCTGATGGTGCAGTACAGCGGCCCAAATTCGCAGGAGGTGCAGAACGCCTACGAGGTTGGTTGGGAGCAGGTTTTGGCCGCCAACGGCTACATCGTTTTCTGCTGCGATGGCCGCGGAACAGGCGCGCGTGGCGAGGCATTCCGCAAGGTAACTTATTTGCAGTTAGGCAAATACGAACTCGCCGACCAACTCGCCGCCGCCCGATATCTGAAATCGCTGCCATACGTTGCTGCCGACCGTATCGGCATTTGGGGCTGGAGTTTTGGCGGTTTTATGGTGCTCAACTGTATGACGCAAGGCAACGGCACCTTCAAGGCTGGCATTGCGGTTGCGCCCGTCACCAACTGGCGCTACTACGACAATATCTACACCGAGCGTTTTATGCGCACACCGCAGGTGAACGCCGACGGCTACGACCTTAACTCGCCAATCACGCACGCCGCTGATTTACAGGGCAGTCTGCTGCTCATTCACGGCAGTGCCGACGACAATGTGCATTGGCAAAACTCGGCCGAAATGTGCGAGGCTCTGGTTCAAGCCGACAAGCAGTTCGAATATTTTGTCTACACCAACCGCAACCATAGCATCTATGGCGGAAACACACGTTGGCATCTCTATTCCAAAATGTTGCGATTTGTGATTGAGAATTTGTGATTTGTTGGCACGAATATTGCGAGCCCAACCGAAAACATAAATCAAGAAACTATGGATTTGAAACGCATTATAAACCCGTGGCAGATGGAAGCAAAGTACAATTGCTTTGGCTGCTCACCCAATAACCCGTTCGGCCTTCACCTTTGCTTCTACGAGGACGGCGACAACATTGTGGCCGAGTGGCAGCCGAACACCAACTATCAGAGTTGGCTCGACACGCTGCATGGCGGCATTCAGGCCACTTTGCTCGACGAACTCTGCGGCTGGGTAGTTTCGCGCAAACTGCAGACGGCTGGCGTAACTTCAAAAATGGAGACGCGCTACCGCAAGCCTGTGCTAATCAGCAAGGGTAAGATTACCATTAGCGGCCACATTCGTGAGCAGCGTCGCAATATTGTCATTATCGATGCTCAAATTACTGACAGCGAAGGCGTTGTTTGCACCGAAGCCACTTGCACCTATTTCACAATGCCGCGCGAGAAAGCTCAGGCCGAAATGAATTTCCGCGAGTGCAAGTTGGAAGGAGAGTAGCGGCTCGTTCTGCCGACAAACAATAAAAGCCGCTTGCTTTAGTTGCACTTGTTTCTGAATCTTGCTTCGGTAATTTGCAGGATTCTGAAATATAGCGCTTTTTTTGTATTTAACCCGTATCGTTTCAGTTAGCCTTTCGTTGTCGATTTGTCTTTCAGCTAAAACTGCAAGTTGAAGGCAAATGTTCCGAGTGTCATTTCACTCATTTTCTCCTCAGTTTTCAATTTTCCCCTATTGATTGGGACGCCATGTCTATGACTTCTGCCGAAAATTTTCAACAGAATTTCGTTTAATTATATGTTAATTACATATATTTTCTTGTTGAAGATTAGTTATTATCATGTTGATTAATAGATGATTAATTCATGTAATTTTTCTTGCTTTTTATTAACATCCTGAAAATTAGAAAAATATTTTTGCGAATAGTTGCATTTTTAAAACAAGTACCCTATATTCGTAGCGTTTTTCAAACACACGTATTTATTTTTTTGAATCATGCCATACAGGAGGTTACCAAACACGGATAGTGCGCGTTTGCGTGCAATGCAAAAAGCGCTTGCCAAATCGGAAAATGTTTTGCCGATGGATTTGCCATATAGTGCAGCAACACTTCAGGAGTTGCGCTATTTTCTGCCTGAATTCAATCAGGCCATAATGATGCAGCGCGACGTTTTTGAACGTCAGACATCGAAGAACAAGCAGCATCAGGAGAGTTTCCGCAAGGCACGCCTATATATATCGCATTTCATTCAGGTTCTGAATTTTGCCATTGCTCGCGGTGAGATGAAGCCTGATACCCGTAAGTATTTCGATCTGCCGTCGGATGAGACCAAGCTGCCGCAGCTCAATACCGAACGCGATGTGATAGAGTGGGGCCAGAAACTCATTGATGGAGAGCAAAAGCGCATTTCTGAAGGTCTGTCGCCGGTTACAAACCCGACTATTGCCCGCGTAAAGGTTCACTATGAGGATTTTGTCCGTTTGAACATATCGCAGAAAGGATTGCAAGAGTCTAACTCAAAGGCACTTGCAAAAATATCGGAGCTTCGCGGCAAGGCAGACAGCATAATTCTCAACCTTTGGAACGAGATTGAGGATCATTTCTGCAACAATTCTCCAGCCTTAAAACGTGAAAAGGCTGCAGAATACGGCGTGTCGTATGTCTTCCGCAAACACGAAAAGGCTGATTCAGAAGCAGATGATATGGATTTGAAATTGTTTTAACGACCAGAAAGGTCTTGTCAATAACATTGGATTAAAAAAGGCGGGGGAGTGCCCTGCCTTTTTTTATGTTTTCATTTTCTTCTTCTTGGCGGCTGGAAACAGCACGTTATTTAATATTAGCCGATAGCCTGGTGAGTTTGGATACATCTCAAGTTTTGTCGGTTTGTCGCCCACAAAGTGCTGATAATCTTCAGGATCGTGACCGCCATAGAATGTCCAGGTGCCTTGCCCAAGTTCGCCGTGAATGTAGCGTGCCTCACCAGCCGATTTGTTTTCTCCCATCACCAATACGTTTGGTTTCAGCAGACTGGATTTATAGGCTGTTGTCTGGCCCATAAACCCGTGAACAGTGCTCTCGTGGTTCTGGCAAAGCATTGTTGGCACAGGATCCCATTTGGCCGAAAATTCAAACAAGGTGAAATAGTCATCCTCACGGGCAACGTGGCGGGTTGAAGTCACATCAATATCAGAATACTCATAAATAAGCGGATTGCGTTCGAGCGTGAAGTTTTGGAACGCAAAAGTGTTTTCAAAGTTTAGTTTTGACTGGGCATTGGGGTCCATACCGTCGCCATCGTACATTGAGTCGCAGATGTCAGTATTTGCGGCTGCAAGTGCGATGTCGTAAGAATCTGTTGCAGAACACATTGCAAACAGAAAGCCGCCGTTCGCCACATATTGTTTGATGGTTTGTGCCACATAAAGTTTGAGTTTTGACACCTTGTTGAATCCCATTTTGCGAGCCTCTTCCTCCGCATTGTGAACCTGACTTGTGTACCAGCCTGTATTTTTGTAGGAGGCGTAGAATTTGCCGTATTGCCCCGTAAAATCCTCATGGTGAAGGTGCAACCAGTCGTATTTTGAAAGTTCTCCATTGACAATCTCTTCATCGTAGATGACTGTGTAAGGTATTTCGGCGTAAGTGAGTGCCATGGTCACAGCATCGTCCCACGGCAGTTTGTCCTTTGGCGAATAGACGGCAATTTTGGGGGCTTTCTCAAGCTTCAGCGCATCCATATTCACATCTTCGCGGCTGATTTCCTCCAGAATTCCAGCCACTTTTGCATCTGCTAGAACTTCAAAACTGACATTTCGGATAATGCATTCAGTTTCAACCGATTTGCTGTATGGTATCATAAAGCTACCTCCGCGATAGTTGAGCAACCATTGTGCGCTGATTTCGTTTTCGAGCACCCAATATGTTATGCCATAGGCTTTTAGGTGGTTGGTCTGAGTCTCATCCATCGGAATGAGCAGACTGAGCGCCGCCGCTGGCTGACATAGTAGCGATATAATGCTTATTGCCAATATTTTAACTGCTCGCAACACGCTTTCGGATTAAAATGGTACGTTATCGGTTGGTGTCATCGGGCCGCCTTGTGGCGTGCTTGGCGTATCAAAACTTGTGTTGGGCGAGAAACCACGTCCAGCCTCAGCTGCCCCTGTGTCGGGAGTGGACTGACTGTTCATCTTCGATTGGAAAGTGACTGCACCTAGTGACTCTGGGTTACAGAATTGCGTGAACTCGCTCTTGAATTGCAGCCGCACATCGTCAACCGCACCATTACGATGCTTGGCCACAATGATTTCGGCAACACCGATGAGTGAGTTGCCGGCCTCGTCGGTTTTAAGTCCGTAATACTCAGGGCGATGAATGAAGATAACCATATCGGCATCCTGCTCAATGGCACCTGACTCGCGCAAGTCAGACAGCTGCGGGCGCTTGTCGCCGCCGCGCTGCTCAACCTGTCGGCTCAGCTGGCTCAATGCGATGATTGGAATGTTCACCTCTTTGGCTATCGCCTTGAGGTTACGCGATATGGTGCTGACCTCTTGCTCGCGGCTTTGCATATTAGAGCCTGCCGACATAAGCTGAAGGTAGTCGATGATGGCTATCTTAATGTCGTGGAGTTGTTTCAAACGTCGGATTTTTGAACGGAACTCGCTGATTGACAATGCGGGAGTGTCATCAATATACATTGGAGCATTTTCAAGCGAACGCAATTTGTCATTCAGACTGTTCCATTGTTCTGTAGTGAGGCGCCCTGTCTTCAATACTGAGCTCGGGATTTCGGCAGTGCTGCTGATGATACGGTTAACGAGCTGCACCGATGACATCTCCAGCGAGAAAACAGCCACAGGAATGTTGTTGTCAACAGCCATATTCTTGGCCATCGAGAGCACAAATGCTGTTTTACCCATGGCAGGACGGGCGGCAATGATTATCAGGTCGGATTTTTGCCAGCCCAGAGTCAGTTTGTCAAGGGCATCAAAACAGCTCGGTACGCCGCTCAGGCCATCGTCGTTCTTCGATGCGTCCAACAGCTGCTCGTAGGCATCGCGCAGCACCTGCTGCATGCTCTCAACCTCTTTTTTGACATTTCCTTGTGAAAGCTCAAAAATGTCGCGTTCGGCCTTGTCAATCATGTCCGACACATCTTCAACATCTTCAAAACCACGCTTTTGCATTTCGGCTCCAATGCGAATCAATTCGCGCTGGGTGTATTTTTGCGCGATAATTCTCGAGTGAAATTCGATGTGGGCCGTTGACGCGATGCGGTTGGTCAGATATATAAGGTATGACGGTCCACCCACCGAGTCGAGCTCCTTGTCGATTTTGAGCTGTTGGGCAACCGTGTTGATGTCGATAGGATTGTGTTTGGCCGACAGTTTTACGATTGCAGCATAGATTGTGCCATGTTCTTCCTTGTAGAAATACTCAGGTTTCAGTATTTCAGACACTTGCAGAATGGCATCGTTTTCGAGCATAAGCGCGCCTAATACCGATTCCTCAAAATCAACAGCCTGTGGTGGCACTTTTCCCGTTCCCGCGAACAGGCTCTCTGTTGGCTCAACTTTAGCCGGTGTGAATTTCTTTGCCATAAATATTATTTTTTCGATGACGCAAAATTAGGCGGGCAAACGTTTGCTCACTAAAATTATTGGCTATATTTATAAACAAAAACGAATAAAACTGACATTGAATATGATAGTCCGTCCGAATGCAAAAATTAACATTGGTTTGAACATCGTCGAGAAACGTGCCGACGGGTTCCATAATCTTGAAAGTCTGATGGTTCCTTTCGGTTTGACTGACGAATTGAAATTAACAGAGAACAAGCGCCACGGTGCAAAAAAGTTCGAATTGGTGATTGATGGCCTGCCTGTCGATGGCTCGCTCGACACCAACCTTGTGAGCCGTGCCTACCACCTGATTAATGCCGACTACAGCCTGCCGCCGGTGCGTGTTGTGCTCAAAAAGCAGATTCCGATGGGAGCCGGTCTGGGCGGAGGTTCGGCCGATGGCGCGTTCACCATCACGGCACTCAACAAAATGTTCGACATTAATTTAAGTGTCGAAGCAATGCAACGCTATGCGGCAATGCTCGGCAGCGATTGTGCGCTCTTTGTGGAGAACAAACCTGCCTTTGCCACAAGTCGCGGTGAAGTACTCAAACCAGTGAATATCAATCTGAAAGGCTATTCAATTTTGATTGTCAAGCCCGATGTGCACGTGAACACCGCGCAAGCTTACAAGCTGCTCACACCGCATCGCCCCGAAATACCAATCACTGACTTGCTCGACAAAAAGCCCGAAGAGTGGCGCGGCAAGATGGTGAACGATTTTGAGGAGCCAATCTTCAAAATGCACCCCATTCTCAACGACATCAAAGCGGCAATGTACGGTGCCGGTGCGGCTTACGCGTCAATGTCGGGCAGCGGCTCGGCTATTTACGGATTGTTTGCGGGCAAACCCGATGTGGGTAAATTTGGATTTGTGAATTGCTTTTTCTGGGAAGGAAAATTCTGAGTTGCATTTATACAAGTGCTATTATGTACTTTTGTCACAGCTAAAACAGTTAGCAGATGAATTGCAAAACATTGACAATCAGTATAGGCCGTCAGTTCGGTTGCGGCGGCAGAGTCATTGGTCAGCGGCTGGCCGAGGAGTTGGGGTACGACTATTTCGACAAGGAGCTGTTGGCGTTGGCGGCAAAGGAGATAGGCTTCGAGCCTGAGGTTTTTGAGGCTGTCGATGAGCAGCCGCAAAAGGGTATTTTTCAGTCGTTTGGAGAGTTTGTTTCAATGCTCAGCCCGACTGATAACTATATGTCCGACGACCATCTGTTCAAGGTGCAGAGCGATGTCATACGCCAGCTTGCAGTTGAGCGCAACTGCGTGATTGTGGGCCGTTGTTCCGACTATATCCTGCGCGATTTTCCAAACTGCATCAGTGTTTTTCTGCATGCCGATTTGCCCGACCGCATCAAGCGTGTTTGTGCCCGTATGCCCATTGAGCAGGACAAAGCCCGCGCGCTGATTGAACGGAACGACAAGCGTCGCGCCACCTATTATAATTACTATTCGAACAAGACTTGGGGATTGGCCTCCACATACGATTTGTCGCTCAACGTGTCGCGGCTCGGAGTTGAGGAGACGGTATCAGCCATCATCGATTACGTTAACCGAATGAAAGGAAGGTTGTAAGGAGTGTGGGAGCGTTGATGAGGTCTTTCTGAAATTACCTCTCCATTCGCTCGGTATTAGTCATTTCCACATCTTTGGCGTTGAATCCGCCGATGCGCCATACAAGCGAGGCGTTGAAACAGTTGTAGAGTTTTCTGTCCAGTTTATTATACTGCCCGTTGAAATCCACAGTGGCAGGATAGGGGCCCCAACGTTCAAAAATATCCGTCCAGTTGGCGGTGAATGTCAGGTTGTTCGTAATGCTCCATTTCATGCCCAATTCAAGGGTATAGCCGTAATTCATGTCGTAGATTCCCTGAATCGATTTCGACATGTACGCGGTATTGAGCGTGAACAACAGATTATCGGATGCAGAGAATGTGTTTTCGAAAGCCAGCGAGACAAAGAAATTATCTCTATCGAACGCTAATCCGTGAAAATCAGACATTTTGTCTCTGGTGTAAATGAGATAACCGCTAAGGGTTGGCTCCCAAAAACCGATGCAGAACGGCACTTCGCCACCAACTCCGCCATTTATAATAAAGTCGAAATTGACTGGTTGATAGTTGTTTCGAGGTTGTTTGGTGGTGGTGTCCTGGTGCTGATACGGCAATTCGCGGAAGGCATCTTTCTCATACACGCAGAAAGCTTCCAGAGTGTATTGTTTATTAATCAGATAGGCAAGGTTAAAGTTGTAGTTTGTCGATGGTTTAAGTTTGGGGTTGCCAAGTCCGAATTTGTACGGATTCATTTGGGACTCGTGCGGACTTAAATCCCAATACGACGGGTAGTTTTTGTAGGTTGACAGCGACAGTTGCAGAATATCCCGCTTCATCGGCCACATGAGCGACAGGCTGGGGTAGAGCTTCCACTCGTCCCAAAGCGTTGATTTTGTGCCGTTTTCGTCGTAATCTGATTTGAAATATTCAAGTTCGAGCGTGAAATCCAGCTGAACGCTGTCGAACAAAGTGTTTGCCGTTTCAACAAAAGCCGAAAAACGGCGTTCTATCTGCGTGTTGTCGCTATTGCTGTTGTTATCAGACTCATATATACCATTCTTCGGAAAATAGTATTTCAATTTGGTGTCGGAGTTTGTCATTGTGCCCTGTACGCCAGTGCTTAGCTGCCAATTGTCGCTTATCGCCCAATCATAGCTTGCCAACAATTTCAGTTGGCCGATGTTTCTGTCCGAATTATAGTGGTAATCGGTTGTAATACTGTTAGATTCTTCGTCTTTGTACTTAGTCTCAATTTCATCGCGATAAAGTACGTAGTCGGCAGTGATGTTTGCGCCGCCAAAAATGCCTTTTAAATTGATATTTCGCAGATTGCTATGGCTATCTTCATCGTTAGAGCTGTTCACCAGATTCGTTTCTCCATTGTGATACAAGAAGTTAGCAGTAGATTCGGTTTCGTCAGTTGATTTGTGTTCTTTGCCGTAATACATCAGCGAGAGCATGTTGCCGTTGCTGAAATTTAAGTCCATTGCAGTGCGGAATACTTTGGAGCCTTCACCTGTAGCCGAGTTGGACTCTTGGTCGATAATGGTTTGGATGCCGTCGAAATTGTTAATCGAATAATCGTAGAGGTCGGTTCGCCGTTTGCCGTACGACGCATTTGCCAGCACATCCAAATCGAATTTCTCGCCATGGAAGGCAATGTTTGCCCGCGAGTTGCCTGAGGCATAGAATTTCTGCTGGTATTCAGTTGCAAGTTCCGCCTCGACGGGAGTTCTATTGCCACTTTTATCAGTCACAATGTTGATTAGCGAGCCTTTGACTCCGTATTTTGACGGAGCACGGTACATCACCTCAATATCTCCGATGCGGCTGGCTGGCATTGCTTTCAGCATCTCGGCAATCTCGCTGTTGCTCAGCATTGTAGCTTTGCCATCGATAATCACAGTCAGCTGCGATGCGCCTGTCAGGCTAATCTCGTCGTTTCGGGTGCTTACGCCAGGAACATATTTCAGCAACTCAAAAGCTGATGTCACACTTTTCTGCTCGGCAATGTGCTGAGCATTGAAAACCAGTGCGTTGTCTCTCACGGTAACCGTTTGGACTCCGGCTTTCACTGTAACTGCTTCAAGTTGAGTGTTTTTATCAGTTAAAACAATGTTTTTCAGCGCAGAATAGTTGCTGTTGGCAAACTCAACAGTGTGGTCGGCAAAGGATAGGTGCTGAACAGAGACAAAACCGCTTGCGAAATCAATCTGAAGGCTGAATCGGCCAAGCGAGTCGGAGGTGGTGGCCTGGACAAAGGCTGTGTCGCGGTTCCGCAGAATCACCACTGCGTTCGACACTGCTTCGTTCTGATTGTCAGTGATTTTGCCGTTAACGTTCTGCGCGTTTCCCGGCAATACAACCAACATCAACGCACATGCGATGATTGTTTTCCACATCAGATTCAGCTTGTAAATCATTTATGCTTAACGTTTTCTCTTTAAGCTCGTTACTTTTTCCTCATCAATCGTTAACCTCATCAGCAGTTCATGCTTCCATTCAGTTTCACGATTTATGAAAGTACAAAATTATTAAATGTTAGCGGATTATCAAAAGCATTGGTACTGAAAATATACGTGCTTGCAGATACTTTTGGTTGGATTTGCTTCGGTCTTGCTCAATTTTTGTTCCATGTCGTTTTCAGTCAAAAGTCCAACTTCTAAACCTCTTAACTTCTAAACATTTAAAATTATTCTACCTTTGCGGCTCAATTGGCAGTTTGATGAAGGAATACCTTAACAACGTCATTTTCAAGACAATATCGCAGATTTTGGGCGAGCGCGACCAACAAGCTTTCGTCATTGGTGGCTTTGTGCGCGACAAGCTGCTCGGCCGTCCGTCGAAGGATATCGATGTGGTGACGCTTGGCAGTGGCATTGAATTGGCGCAGGAGGTGGCATCGCGGCTGCTGAAGAATCCGAAGGTATCGACATACAAGAATTTCGGCACGGCAATGTTCCGCTATCGTGGTGTGGATGTGGAATTTGTGGGCGCACGCAAAGAGTCGTACAACCGCAACTCACGCAAGCCGGTGGTTGAAAATGGTACTCTTGAGGACGACCAGCGCCGGCGCGATTTCACCATCAACGCCTTGGCCATCGACCTTCATCCTGACCGTTTCGGGCAACTGGTGGACCCGTTCGGCGGCATCGAGGACCTGAAAAATCAGATTATCCGCACGCCGCTCGACCCTGACACTACTTATTCTGATGACCCGCTGCGTATGCTTCGCGCCATCCGTTTTGCCAGCCAGCTCGGCTTTCGCATCACCGATGAGTCGCTCGACTCGATTGTCCGCAACCGCGAGCGGATTCGCATCATCTCAATGGAGCGAGTGTCGGAGGAGTTCAACAAGATTATGCTCTCACCGCGTCCGTCGGCGGGCATTAAATTGCTGCAAAAAGTTGGCCTGCTGGCGATTGTGTTTCCGCAACTCGAGGCGCTGAAAGGCATCGAAGTGGTTGATGGATGCCGCCACAAGGACAATTTTTATCATACAATGGAGGTGCTTGACAATATCTGCCAGCACACTGACGACCTTTGGCTGCGCTGGGCCGCGTTGCTGCACGACATCGGCAAACCCGTTACAAAACGCTTTGTGAAGGGCACAGGCTGGACATTCCACGGCCACGAGTTTGTGGGCGGCAAGATGGTTCCTGGAATCTTCAAAAACCTAAAGTTGCCGATGAACGAGAAGATGAAATACGTTCAGAAACTTGTGATGCTGCACATGCGCCCGATTGTGCTGGTTGAGGAGATTGTCACCGACAGTGCTGTGCGCCGTTTGCTCTTTGAGGCTGGCGACGACATTGATGATTTGATGCTGCTCTGCGATGCCGACATCACATCGAAGAACCCCGATAAGGTGTCGCGTTATCTTGATAATTATCAGCTTGTAAGGCGCAAATTGGTTGAGGTGGAGGAGAAGGACCGCGTGCGTAATTGGCAGCCGCCAATCTCGGGCGAGACCATCATAGAGACGTTTGCTTTGCCGCCGTGTCCCGCCATCGGCATCATCAAAAGTGCAATAAAGGACGCCATTCTCGACGGCGTTATCGAAAACTCACACGAAGCCGCTTATCAGTTCATGCTGCAGAAAGGCAAGGAGTTAGGACTAAATCCTGTGAAGTAGTTATTCACTTAAGTACTGCTCTTTCAGCAAAAGATAGTTTTGTGCCGATTGAGCAATCATTTCGCTGTTTTTCAGTTCCTTAACTTTTGTGGCAGGAATGCCTGCGTAGATAAATCCCGATTCAAGAGTACGGCCGCTCAAAACAAGAGCGTTGGCGGCAACAATGGTGTTTGATTCAACCACGGCATTGTCCAGAACCGTGGAACCCATTCCAACAAGCACGTTGTCTTTTATGGTGGCGCCGTGCACAATGGCATTATGCCCGATGGTCACGTTGTTGCCGATGTTGGTTGTCGATATGCCTTCCGAGCTGTGAATTACCACGCCGTCCTGTACGTTGGTGTTGTTGCCGATGGTAATGGCGCCCGCATCGCCGCGGAGCACGCTGCCGTACCAGATGCTGCAGTTGTCGCCAATCACAACCTCGCCGATAATTGTGGCGTTTTCGGCAATAAAGCAGTTTGCGCCAATTTTAGGCGTGAATCCGTTAAATGATTTTATGATTGCCATTTAGGAAGCTGTTGTCGGTTATTTATCCGTCCTTAATTGATAAATTTTGACTTCTCGCTTGTTCTGCTTGTTGATGGCGATATAGTACTTTTTGTCTTTGGTATACAGCGATTTAACATCCATCTTAATCTCGATATGCGGACAACCGCGCGGAGTGATGTCGCAAGGAATAATATCCTGCGTTTTCTCTTTCATGTCGAGACGGTGGTATTGTGTTGAGGCACGCGAGATTTTCACGTAGAACTGCTGGTTTGTGGTATCGACGTAGGCGCTCGAAAAATCAACCCAGTCGGTCAGACGGAAAATGGCCACCTGCTTCCAGTCCTCGGTTGAGTAGGCCACAATGAATGTCGGCTTGTTTCCGTAGTTGACAATGATGTGCTTGCCGTCGGGCGAGAGAAAGAGTTCGTTTGCCAGAACCTTGCGCTGCATGTCAGGTTTGATGTTTGTCAAAAATTGATAATCAGCGCTTTGTGCAAAAATGTCAGTATTAAACAGTAACGAAAATAAAGCGGCCAAAAGACCTATTTTTATAAGTTTCATTATGTACTCTTTTTGTGAACGACGCAAATTTAGAAATTTTGCATTACAAAAAGCAAACTTTGTCTAAAATCAGAAAAAACGGTCTCTGCTGACGGCTCTGCAGCCAATTGTTACTTGAAATACTTAAATCGGATACAATAATGGAATCTACCACTAAAATCTTTATATTCGCACGCCGAACCAAGCAAGGTTCAGCGGTTGTTTTATTTGCGCAACTCTAACATTTAAAATTTAATAAAATGGTTAAAATCAACGATTTCAACTTCAAAGGAAAGAAGGCAATCGTCCGCGTGGATTTCAATGTTCCATTGGACGAGAACGGAAAAATCACCGACGACACCCGCATCCGCGGCGCACTGCCAACACTCAAGAAAATTCTGGCCGACGGCGGTTCACTCATCATCATGTCGCACATGGGCAAGCCGAAAGGCAAAGTTTCTGCAAAACTTTCGCTTGGTCAGATTACCGACGCTGTTGCAGCCGCTCTTGGCACTGCAGTTAAGTTCGCACCTGACTGCGCAAAGGCAGCCGACGCAGCTGCAGCCCTGAAGCCAGGCGACGTTCTGTTGCTTGAGAACCTTCGCTTCTATCCTGAGGAAGAAGGCAAACCTGTAGGTATCGAGAAAGACGATCCGAACTACGACGCCGCTAAGAAAGAGATGAAGGCAAAACAGAAAGAGTTCGCCAAAACTCTGGCTTCATACGCCGACGTTTACGTAATGGACGCTTTCGGAACTGCTCACCGCTCACACGCTTCAACAGCAGTCATCGCCGACTACTTCGACGCCAACAGCAAGATGCTTGGTCTGCTGATGGAGAAAGAGGTTCAGGCTGTCGATAACATCTTGAGCAACATCAAACGTCCGTTCACCGCAATCATGGGTGGTAGCAAGGTATCAACCAAAATCGGTATCATCGAGAACCTGATGGATAAGGTTGACAACCTGATTCTTTGCGGCGGTATGACCTACACCTTCGCCAAAGCACAAGGCGGCAACGTGGGCAACTCAATCTGCGAGGAAGACAAACTCGACCTTGCTCTCGACGTAATGAAGAAAGCAAAAGAGAAAGGCGTGAACTTGGTACTTGGTACTGATTCAGTTGTTACTAACGCTTTCGATTTCGAT
>JAGCNL010000030.1 GCA_017645945.1 Salinivirgaceae bacterium | reverse complement strand
TAAGTTTCAGAACTTGTAAGGAACAGTCTGCAAATCGCACATATCGGACGAACCGCCCAAAAGAAGTTCGTATTGACCGCGCAGCGGAACCATATTTTGTGCGTTCTCGTCCCACCATAGGAAGGTTTCGTCGGTGAGTGGGAAACTTACGTTGACGGTCTTCCCTGCAGGAACAGCCACACGTTGAAATCCGCGAAGAGTCAGGACGGGACCAGCGGCATCATCGGGACGGCGGACGTAAAGTTGAACAACCTCTGTGCCGTCAACAGCGCCTGTGTTGGTCACCGAAACAACCACATTCTTGCCCTTAACCTTCGGCTGACTGTATTCGAAAGTGGTGTAACTCAATCCGTAACCGAACGCAAACAGCGGCTCGTCGCGGAAATAGCGGTAAGTGTGTCCTTCCATATTATAATCCTCAACTTCAGGCAGTTGGTCCGAATTTTTGTAGAAGGTTACGGGCAGTTTTCCCGAAGGAACAACATCGCCAAAAAGAATATCGGCAACGGCCGTGCCACCGTCTTGTCCAGGATACCAGGCCTGCAGAATGGCGTTGCAGGTTTCGGTTTCAGGCACCAGACCAATGGCCGAGCCCGAGAAGTTGACCAGCACCACCTTTTTACCAGCGTCGTGAAGAGCCGCAATCAGTCGGCGTTGAACACCAGGCAGTTCAATATCGGTGCGGTCGCCGCCCGAAAAGCCAGGAACGTGCACAGGCATTTCCTCGCCTTCCAAACGTGGCGATATTCCGCCTGCAAACACCACAATATCAACATCTTTCAGAAGATTCATAACCGAATCCATATTCAATGCGGGCAGGAAACTGCGCTTCATTTGCTCGTGGCGGCGCAGGTGCCTCTTGACATCGCCCACGCCAATGGCCAGTTGTTTGGCCACCTCTTGCAGTTGCTCGTCGGTCATATCAATGTACGCTGTCGCGAAACGCGGGTCGGGGGCAGGCATATATTCAGCATCGATAATGCCGCAGGCGCGCGAATAGGTCAGGTCGGGAATGCGTTTCTGCATTGCCTCGCGCAGAGTGACAGTCTGTTTCGGAACGGGGTTGTAGTTGCCCCAGAGCATTTCGGTGTCGTCGGCGTTAGGCCCGATAAGCGCAATCTTCTGACCGCTCTTGAGTGGCAGAATGCCGTCGTTTTTGAGCAGAACCATCGACTCGTGAGCCATTTCGAGCGAGAGCGCACGGTGTGCGGGGCCTTCGAGAAGCGCGGTGTCGAGATTATCCCACGGTGTTATGCTGTCCATCTCGCCCAGGCGATAACGCTCTGTCAGGACGCGAAGCAGGTTGCGGTCCAAGTCTTTCTCGTCGAGAAGGCCCGTGCGGACGGCTTCGGGAATGCTGACAAACGACGAGCCGCACTCAACATCGAGTCCGTTCTTTACGGCCACGGCGGCAGCCATCACCTGATTATCGACATATCCGTGACGGTTGGCCTCGAAAAAGTCGGGAATGGCCCAGCAGTCGGAAACAACCATACCCTTGTAGCCCCATTCGCCACGCAGAATATCGTTCACAAGGTATTCCGAAGCGGCGCACGGCACACCGCGGAAACGGTTGTAGGCCGTCATAACTTCCTTAACGCCAGCCTTTGTCACCAAATCTTTAAAGGCGGGAAGATAGGTCTCGCGCAGGTCGCGTTCCGACACAACGGCATCGAAACGGTGGCGGTTGCTCTCAAGGCCCGAATGCACGGCAAAGTGTTTCGCGCAAGCGTGAGTTTTGAGAACAGGCGCATCGGGGTCACCCTGCAGACCGCGCACAACAGCCATACCCAGTTGGCCTGTCAGATACGGGTCCTCGCCGTAAGTTTCCATACCACGGCCCCAGCGCGGGTCGCGGAAAATGTTGATATTGGGTGTCCAGAATGTCAGTCCCTGATATTGCCTTACCCTTCCGCTGCGAAGGGCTTTGGTGTATTTAATGCGTGCCTCGTCGGAAACGGCGGTGAACACTTGCTCAATCTTTTCGGTATCGAACGAAGCAGCCATACCAATCGGCTGCGGGAAAACTGTGGCAGAGCCGTTGCGGGCCACGCCGTGCAGGGCTTCGTTCCACCAGTTGTACGACTTGATACCAAGACGCGGAATGGCAGGCGACGAGTTCAGCACGAGCGACGCCTTCTCTTCGAGCGTGAGTTGCGACAGAAGGTCGGCGGCACGTTTCTCGGGCGAGATAGTCTCTTGCCGTGGCGAGCAGGACTGAAACAGAATGACCACTCCTGCAACAATGAAAAACAATTCTCTTTTCATAAAATTATATTTTGCGATTTATCTAAACTCCACAAATATAATCTTATATGAACACGAACCCTGTTTTGCCAGTTGGCACAATTGCGCCGTTTATCCATTTATTTTGTAAAAATGGCGATATGTTCAGGCGGGGAAGGGGGAAATGCCCTCATTATTTCTCGCATACCAAAGTATGTCTGCGGGTGCGCAACTTGGTTGCAATTGTTAGGGGGTTGAAAGACAAAACGTTACCCCTTCAGTCCTAAAAAATCACTCAACGGACGAATTTTCGCCCGATAGGTATTTATGCGTTCTTTTAAATCAGGCTGTTTCGATAATGGAATCTCTTTTGTATCGAAATGAATTACAATATAATATGCTGCGTGTTCGGGGTGAAACCCATTTTTTTCGAGAGTTTCTTTTGTCCAAATCAGAAAACGACCTTTTGCCTTTAATTTGAATAAATGGCTATTCTCGCCATTGGTGTGAAGCAGTACATATTGCAGACGTTCAAATCCTTGAGTGATAAGCAGTGAGCCTTTTGAATCGCCTGCTCGAAGGTAGCAAATGCCTTTTTCAATCATCATACGTACAGTTTCGCAGCGTGCGTGATTCACCAATACTGTCGCTTCGTCGGAATTTTCACTCATTTTGCGAAGCATTTTTTCGGCTACTTGCGAATCCTCTATTTCTTGTCGACGGCACATTCCTATTTGCAAATATTCTTCCGATTGGTCGATACCAACGAATTTGCGCCCCAACAGATTGGCTGCAATGCCTGTGGTGCAAGAGCCTGCAAATGGATCGAGAATTGTGTCCCCTTCTTTGGTGCAAGCAAGAATGATTCGGTACAGCAAGCGTAATGGTTTTTGCGTTGGATGTTTGCCGCACGATTTTTCCCATAGCCCGACGGCGGGGATCTTCCAAACATCGGTCATTTGTTTGTCTCCGTTCAATTGTTTCATTGTCTCGTAATTGAACACGTGCGGCACTTTGGCCGATTTACGAGCCCAAATGACGTATTCAGTTGAAAATGTGAAATATCGGCAAGAAATGTTTGGCGGTGGATCGGACTTCTGCCATGTAATGACATTCAATATTTTGTACCCTAATTCGGTAAGATTTTCGGCAACCGAAAAAATATTATGATACGTGCCGCTAATCCATATACTGCCGTTGTCTTTCAACTTTTCGCGGCACAGCGACAGCCATTGTTTGTTGAATTCTGAAATGTGTTCAGGTGTTCCGCCCTTATCCCAATCTCCTTTGTCGACACATACCACCTTGCCACTTTGACAACTTATGCCGCCATTGCTTAAAAAATATGGCGGGTCGGCAAAAATGGCATCAACGCTCTTGTCATCGATTTGCTGAAGCAAATCCATACAATCGCCGTGTAAGAGAGTGAACCCGTTATTAGGCAGACTATACGGTACCATTACTATTTACAACTGATAAATCAAGATTAGGTATTATTTGTGTGTTGGTATAGTTCTTTTTATAATAAAAAGCGCGGCGGCGCGCTTGTGTAAAGCCACCTTTACCGTCAGGTGCAATTGTCTTATCTTGATTATTTGCACCCTTTGTTTTCGGTTCAATAAATACACCCATACTACAGGATAATTTATCAGCATCGCCTCTTAATATATATGCTTGTATCTCTTCCCAATCATTCCTAAAAACAGTCAGTTGGGTAGCATTGGGGTGATCAAGAAAATAATCCACAATGACATAATCGTCTTGATTTAGTTTTTTTCCATACTCTTTTGCCAAATATACAACCCAAAATGTTATGTTTATTTTTGTACGTAGTTTCGCAGTTTCCCAAGTCTCTTGCGCAACTTGACAATAGTTTATCATTTGAATAGCTGTAGGTTCCTTTGCTTTAATAGAACCATCCCTATTTAACTGTAAAGGCAATATTTTTACTTCACATCCAATTTCGGGCAAGTCGGCTTCATCACGATTATTATTTTCTATTCCTAAAAGATTTTCAACTATTAAACCAGAAGCGCCTTTTTTCATCTTGCATTTATCGCCAATGAAAAGTTCTGCTTTAATCTGTCCTATTGTTTTCCCTTTGGCCTTTTTGATTATTTCAAAAAGCGGCTGCAAAGCTTCTATAGTTTTGCTACTAATCATACTGCTTGTTTAAGTTTAGTGTGTTTGTAATTGTGGACAAGTATTTCTTGTAGTTTTCCCCGCTTGTTTGGATTGGCATTGACGCTGCGTGAAGCCCATACGCGCTCAATCTTATATGCTAAATACAAATCTTCGAAAAAACGGTCTTTCAGCGGCGAGTTGAAACAATCGGAATTGCTTAACATAAAGTTGAAACCTGCATCTTCAACTGTGTCGCAGAAGTTTTTCAGGCGTTTTTGTGCAAGGTCGTTGAAGGCTTCTTTGGCGTAATCGTTGAAACTACTTGTGTTACTCAACGGGCGGTAAGGTGGGTCGAAATAGAAAAGCGTATTGCCTTGTGCATATTTCATAGTTTGCTGATAATCACCCGTTAGAATTTCGACATTTTGCAGAATCTCGCTGTCGGCATATATGGTAACAGGGTCGCAAATGGTTGGCGTTTCGTACTTCCCAAACGGCACATTGAAAAGCCCCGCCTTATTCACTCTGTATAACCCATTAAAACAAGTACGGTTGAGAAAGAAGAAAAGAGTCGTGTTGCGTATTGGGTCCAATGCTTTAGTGTTGAACTCATCACGCATCTGCATAAAGAAACCACGCCGAGAATCTTCCGACTTCAACGCGTAATACTCTTTTTGTATCTGTTCTAATGATTCGACAAGAGCCTTTGGCCTATTCTTAACCACTGTATAACAAGTGGTTAAATCCGAATTAATATCATTAATGATTGCCGACTTAATGTTGGAATGCGTCTGCAACATATGGAAGAGCATAGCCCCACCGCCCACAAAAGGCTCAATGTAAGTGACGTTTTCCCATTGGTCAAAGTCAGCGGGAAGCAATGCTTCCAGTTGGTCAATGAGTTGGCCTTTACCACCAACCCATTTGACAAATGGTTTCGCTTTCATTTATTTCATTCTTTTGCGAACAAAGATAACTTATGTTGAAATATTATGCAACTATGCGCAAATCGACAACTGCGTTTACACTCAAAAACGGCAAGCAATTAAAACTAATCGTTTGCCGTTTTATGATTTGATTATCAGCATCTATCAGCGCAGTTACCACTGCATCTCCCACATCGCCTTTTCAACCTGTTTGCCTTGCGACGCGTTCATCTTGCCAAAATTGTAGGCCACGCCCAAAAGGAAATAGCGGCCCATAACGGTTCGGTACACGTCTTCGACATAGTCGGCGGTGGCGGTTCGGTGAAGCGATTTCTGACGGTTGAGAATGTCGGAAACTTTCAGGCTCGTGGTGAATCGGCCGAAAGTTTTCGATATGCCCGCGTTCCAGAGCAGTTCAGAGTCGCCGTAACCCTGCGAGTAGCCGCGATACCACATATAACTCACGTCGCTGCTGAACTCCCAGTCGCTGTTGGTGGTGGCCAGAAAATCGAGACTGCTGCCAAAATCCCAGGTATTCATATCTTCAACGCTGTTGACCGAATAGTGCGAGCGGCTGTTCATTGCAAAGCCCGAAACGGTAACCGACAGCCAACTCTGCCTGTACATCAGGCTTGGGAACAAGCCCAGCGACAGTGTGTTGGTGCGGCTCTCGGCAAATCCGCTTTTGCCCGAATAGAAACGCTCTTCGGTTCCGTCGTTCCAGAACCACAACATAAGGCTTGAATAATCGAAATGGTCTTTGTCAATCGACTGCAGCGCGCCTGTGGCCTGATAGCCTACACCGAGATTGTAACTGACATCGGCATCAAGAGTAAGGGTGAAATTGTCGTTGCGGCCAAACGGCTTGTTGTACGACGCGTAAACCGACGTGTTCACTCCGAGATTCTTTGAATTGACAGGAATTGAATATCTTAATCCTTTGGAATCGAACCAGTTGGCCGACACAATGGGGTTGCTGACAATGCCGCCGTCAAGATATATCTCGAAGAACGAGAAATCCTTCGGGTTGGTTTTGCGCAATGTCAGAAACATATTGTGAGCGAACTGCGGACGCAGATAAATGTTGCCCACGCTTATCTGCACAGGATTGCTCAAATTGAGTGTGGGGACGATTCTTGCTCCCGACGGCGTTGTACTGCGCCCCGAATAGCGCAGGCGGGCTGTGAAATAGTCGGTTTTATGCTGATAATCGACAAAAGGCGCCCAGTTGAATATCCACTCGCCGCGTCCCACCTCGCTGTCCAGGCCAAGGTGTCGGGTGGTGGTGATATTCTGCTCCTCGTTTATCTGAAGGCCGAACAAAAGTGAGAATTCCTGTTTCTTGTACTGCATCAACAGACGTTGGCGTAAGTCGTAGTCTTCGTTTCGGGAATACGACGAATAGTAGTCGCTGCGGCTCGCGTCGTTAATGTCGGTTGCAGTCTTGTCGGTTTTCGAATTGGTGTAACTGCCAGTGTTTCTGATTTGTATCGCCCAATTTTCACCTATCGGCTCCACATACGACAGTTCCAGTTCAGGCATAAGCGTGCGGGTACCGTTGTCGTAGTCAAGGTCGCGCCTGTCGGTGGCGGCGCCCATTGTGGTCAGCGAGCGCTCACGGCTTTTCCCGTCCGAATGGTCGAGCATTAGCATTCCGTTCAGCGTCAGGCTGCGGCGCTCTCGGCCCAAATCGCGCACACCCACCTCAAGTTCCGAAAAGACTGAAACGGTGGTGGCGTTGGTGCTTGCCGACGACGTGCTGCTGTTGTCCTCGACGCCGTTGGTGGACGTTGTCGAACTGTTGTCGGTGGTGGCGTTCTGCCAACCGAAATTAAGATACGGACGGAACGCGAACAGATACTTCGACTTGTCGGCGTTTTTGAGTTCGGCAGACAGGCTCGCACTGTGGCTTTTGTTCTCGCCACGGAACACGCCGTCGGTCTGAAGGCTCGGGCTGTCCTTTACGAACGACGTCCGTGCCGATTCCTCGTTGACAGTCTTGCGGTTGTAATTGTAATTTGCGCTGACGTTCGACTCTAGATTAAGAAAACGCGTGGTGTTGTAGTTCAGGCCTGTTTGGGCGGAAGTGGTCAGTCCGCGCTTGCCCGCCAGAAGGTCGTTGCTCATACCTTCCATTTCAAAATCCATAAACTCCTCCGACATTCCGCCAGGCTCGGGCGCGTTCATTCCTGTGGCGAACATCACAAGTTGGTCGTTCTGCGAATAGTGCGACAGCATTGCGTTGGCATTGTAAAGCACCTGTCCCTGCCCTTTGTGCTCTAGTTCGTCCTTGGGCAGCAACGACGCTCCGCCGCTTGCTTTCAGCGTGCCAAACCAGCCTTGCTTGTACTCCTCTTTAAGTTGAAGGTCGATAACCTTCTCTTGGTCGTCTTTGGTGCCGATTCCAGTAAACTGCGCCTCGTCTTTGGCGCGGTCA
This sequence comes from Salinivirgaceae bacterium, assembly GCA_017645945.1. Classification (GTDB taxonomy): domain Bacteria; phylum Bacteroidota; class Bacteroidia; order Bacteroidales; family SZUA-534; genus RUG13583. The sequence continues at coordinate 13,337 of JAGCNL010000030.1, read as the reverse complement.
ATCACCTTCACCTTATCGACAATTTTGGCAGGAAGGTTTCTGACAGCCATTGCGGGCTCTTTCATAAAAAGAGTCTTACCATCCATTGTTATCTTGTTGACTTGCTCGCCGTTAACCTTAACGCTGCCGTCGTTGGAAACTTTGATTCCAGGCATTTTTTTGAGCAAGTCGCCCAACATTGCGCTCTCCGTCACGTGGTAGGCGTTGGCGTTGTATTCAATGGTGTCGCGCTTCACCTTGACGGGAACGGCCGTGGCCGAAACGGTGACGCCTTCGATTTGTATGTTGCTCGGTGTGAGCGGAATACGGCCCAGATTGCGTTCGTTTTCAAACTCCTGCACCCTGATATCGCACGGCTTGAGAAACGGCTCGTATCCCATCACCTCAATATGAACATCGTATCGGCCCTGCTTGACATTGCTGATAACCACGCGCCCCGCATCGTCGGAAATGCCGTAGTTGCTTATCACGGTGTCGTCTTTCTGTGTGAGCCAGACTGCCGCGTAGGGAATGGGCTCGCCCGTTTGGGCGTCGGCAAGGGTGGCCTTCACCGACACCGTGCGCACGCTGTTCATCATATTCATTATTTGCCCGTTGGCACAAACCGCAACTGTGGCGGCAGCAATCAGAAGAATTATCCGTTTCATAACTCAATCAATTTTTTTGTTCGCGCTGCAAAATTGCGGCGGCCCGCAACGCTGTGCAAATAAGAAATCGCGAACCCGACATTTTGGGCCACGAACCCGACATTGGGGCGTTTGAACTCTGTTTCGGATAGTTTACCTTTGTGTCAAAACGATTGAAAATGGACACGAATATTTTCGGCACAAAAGATTCTGACCGCAGGGTTGCGCGGCGTCGGCACCTGTTCACGCTGATTACTGCCATTTTGGTCAGTTACACGGTTTGGTCGCTGATTGAAGTTTGGGACGGCGACTACGGAACCTACCAGCGCGGCATCGGCGAGATAATTGCCGATTTCATAACGAGCGCCATCGAGACGGTCATCATTATGGAATGCTCTTTCCTGATTTGCAAAATGGTGCTGCGCGTTTTCCGCAATGCGCAGTATTCCACTTTTATCGTGCTCATTCAGAATGTGATACTTCTTGCGTCGGTGATTGTGACGGCGGGGGCGCTGTCGTACACTTCGCATCTTTTCTATTGGAACGAATTGGAATTGTCGTGGGACGCCTTTCTGTGCTACAGTTTGGTGGCGTTTTTCATAACATCGGTGCTGCTCACATCGTCGCTCACAAACCGCTACCGCGACGAAGCCGAAAAAGCCCTAAAGGCCGAACTGCAACTGAAGGAAGAGAAAGCGCTCACGCTGCAAATGTCCGTTGAAAAACTCAAATTGAAGACCGATAACCATTTTGTTTTCAACTCGTTGGCCACGCTCGGCAATCTAATTCTGACCGACACGCAGGCCGCCGCCGATTTCTGCAACTCAATGAGCCGAATGTACCGCTACATTGTGACCAAAGGCGACGCCGTGACCGTTCCCGTCAGTCAGGAATTGGCTTTCACCGAAGAGTATGCTAAAAACATCACTCTGCGGTACTCAAACGTGACGGTGAACATCGACCCCGCGCTGCGCGACGCTGATATGCTCATTCCGCCGCTGTCGTTACAAAGTCTGCTCGAAAACGCCATCAAGCACAACAGCCACACTGCCGACAAACCGCTAGAAATCAGCGTCAGCCGCGCGGGCGACAACATTGTGGTGTCGAACAATCTGAATCCGCTCAAGAGTAGCATAACAACCACAGGCACAGGTCTTAAGACTCTGCACGACAGGTATTCTATGATTTACGGCAAAGAAATAACCGTCGTTAAGACCGAAACCTGTTTTTCTGTTCAATTGCCACTGATACCGAATGATTATGAAAGTTCTGATAATTGAAGACGAGAATCCTTTGGCGCAAGGTCTGCTGTCGATTCTTGAAAACTGCGGGCGTGATATTCAGGTGATTGGAACGGCCGCCAACATTGCCGACGCTGTGGATTTGATTCGCTCGTGCCCCGAACTGCAACTGATTTTTGCTGACATCCGCATCGAAGACGGCTACAGTTTCGACGTGTTCAGCGCCGTCAGCACCAACGCTCTGATTGTGTTCACCACCGCGTACGAAGAGTATGCGCTCAAGGCTTTCGACTACGACTGCATCGACTATGTTATGAAGCCATACGATATGGCCGACATTGTGAGCGCACTCGAAAAATACGAGCGGCGGATATTGCACACAGGCGTTGACGACGCGCGACGGGCAATGGATTATCTGCGCGGCCGCCAATCGCAATACCGCCAGCGGCTCGAACTGCACCGCGCCGACTCCACCCGCATTGTCGATACGCAGGAAATCTGCTACATTGAATATGAGTTGGGCAGCATCCGTGTGTTTTGCAACGACAAGTTTTCGGGTTGCGTTGATAAATCGCTTTCCCGATTGTATGAAGAATTGAATCCCGACATATTTTTCAAAGTATCAAGGAATTATATAATCAACATCAGCCAGGTGGACCGCATCTGCCCGACACTGAAGCGCAACAAACTCATCCAACTTAAGGCTCCTTACCAGAATGTCCAGATTGAAGTGGGAATGGAATCGGTTAAAGCGTTGAAGGGGAAGTTGTTGTAGAATTTTGCAGATACAAACAAACCGCTTATATATTTGCAGAAAATTTCGGGCAAACTTTACCGATTGATTTATAGCGATTTTGAAGTTGAATTTTGTAGAAAACATCATTAAATAATGACAATAAGAGAGACTCTGAAACAACGCATCTTGATTTTGGACGGCGCAATGGGCACCTGCATCCAGAAATTCGGCTTGACCGAGGCCGATTTCCGCGGCAGCGAGTTCAAAGACCACCCCGTGATGCTCAAAGGCAACAACGACATTCTGAACCTGACCGCACCGCAGGTGATTGCCGAGGTGCACCAGATGTATGTCGATGCCGGAGCCGATATTATTGAAACCAACTCGTTCAGCAGCAATAAGATATCGCAGCACGAATACCAATGCGAACATTTAGCGCGGAGGATGAACGTGGCTGCAGCGCAGAATGCCCGTCGCGTGGCTGATGCCTGCACAAGCCGCAAGGTTTGGGTAGCAGGAAGTATGGGCCCGACATCAAAAACACTGTCATTGTCGCCCGACATCAACCACCCCGAATATCGTGCCACCGATTTCGACACAATGGCCGAAGCCTATACAGAACAGGTTGAAGGACTGATAGATGGAGGCGTTGATGTGCTGCTGATTGAAACTTGTTTCGATGCGCTCAACACCAAAGCCGCACTCTATGCTATCCAGAACGTGCAGGAGCGTTTGGGCACCGATATTCCTGTGATGATTTCGGCCACGCTCAACGACCGCAGTGGTCGCACGCTGACAGGCCAGTCGATTGAGGCGTTTTTTGTCAGCATCAGCCACTACCCGGTGCTATCGTTCGGTTTGAACTGTTCGTTCGGAGCGTCGGAATTAAGGCCTTTTGTTGAACAACTTTCAGTCAAACTACCCTGTTTCTTAAGCCTTTACCCAAATGCCGGACTGCCAAACGAGATGGGCGAGTACGATGAGTTGCCATCGACCACCGCGCACATTATCAAACAGATGGCCGACGATGGGCTGATAAACATTGCCGGAGGTTGCTGTGGTACTTCGCCGGCGCACATCAAGGCCATTGCCGAGGCGGTGAAAGGCATTGCGCCACGCATCCCTGCCAAAGTTGATGAACGCTTGATTGTTAGTGGGTTGGATGTGGTTGTTGTGGATAAGAAAGAACGCAACTTCACCAACGTTGGTGAGCGGACAAACGTGGCGGGCTCGCGGAAATTCGCGCGTCTGATTTCGGAAAAGAACTACGAGGAGGCCGCCAACATCGCGCGCAAGCAGATTGAGGATGGCGCCGATATCATCGATATCAATATGGACGACGCAATGCTCGACAGCGCCGCCGAGATGCAGAATTTCATCCGCTACATCAGCAACGACCCCGAGATTGTTAAGGCTGCTCTGATGGTCGATTCATCTGATTGGAACTCAATTCTTTCTGGACTTAAAAACGCGCAGGGGCGATGCATCGTTAACTCGATAAGCTTGAAGGAAGGAGAGGAGAAATTCTTGCAGAAAGCTCGTGAAATCAGGCGGTTAGGTGCCGCTGTGATTGTGATGGCATTCGATGAGGTGGGCCAGGCCACAACCTTCGAGCGCAAAATCGAGATTTGCGAGCGGGCTTATAACCTATTGATAGACAAGGCTGGTTACAAGCCTTACGAGATAATTTTCGATGTCAACGTGCTGTCGGTCGGAACAGGAATCGAGGAGCACGCCAACTACGGCATCGACTTCATCCGCGCCGTTGAGTGGATTAAGAAGAACCTGCCTGGCGCACGCACAAGTGGCGGAATATCAAACCTTTCGTTCGCTTTCCGCGGCAATAATCCTGTGCGCGAGGCGATGCATTCGGTGTTCCTTTACCACGGCACGGCCGTCGGGCTCGATATGGGAATTGTGAACCCCGCAATGCTGCAAGTTTACGATGAGATTGAGCCTAACTTGCAGAAACTCTGCGAGGATGTGATTCTGAACCGCAATGCCGAGGCAACGGAAGCACTCATCGACCTTGCGTCGAAAATGAAAGAGATGGCCGACACGGGCGGGCACGCTGCCGCAAAACAGGAAGCGTGGCGCGAACAGTCTGTTGATGAGCGGCTTGCGTACGCGCTTGTAAAAGGCAACGCCGATTTCCTTGAGCCCGATTTGGGCGAGGCGATGCAGCAATACGGCAGTCCTGTCGATGTGATTGAAGGTCCGCTGATGAACGGAATGGACCGCGTGGGTAAACTGTTCGGTGAGGGCAAAATGTTTCTGCCACAAGTGGTTAAGTCGGCAAAGGTGATGAAGCAGGCCGTAACAATTCTGCAACCTGAAATCGAACGCCACAACAGCGAGTCGGGCGGAACGGGCAGGCGCGCGAAGGTGGTTTTGGCCACCGTCAAAGGCGATGTGCACGACATCGGCAAGAATATTGTGGGCATCGTTTTCGCTTGTAACAATCTCGATGTCATCGATTTAGGTGTGATGGTTGATAACCGCACCATCATCGATACCGCTGTGCGCGAAAAAGCCGACATCATCGCCGTGAGCGGACTCATCACGCCATCGCTCAAGGAGATGGAACAATTGTGCGAAATGCTTGAAAAAGAGCATCTTCAAATACCCGTTTTAGTCGGTGGTGCAACCACATCTGTCGTTCATACGGCTGTGAAACTTGCCACGCGCTACAGCTATTTTGTGGCACATGGCAACGACGCATCAGCTTCTGCAGTGCTTGCAAAGCGCCTTTTGAGCGACCGCGAAGCGACCATTGCCGAAATCAAGCGCGCCCAACAAGATGTCCGCGACCATTACAACAAGCGCAAAGACGACATTGAACCGTACGCCACCGCCAACGAAAAGGCGCCGCAGTTTGCGCTCTCGACGTTTGTCAACGGCTTTGGCAACACCGAAAATATTGAACGTAACAACATACCCGTGAGCGAGTTGCGCGATTTTATCGATTGGCCGCACTTGCTCTATTTTTGGGGATTCAAGGGCGCGACGCTCGAAAAGTTGCTCGAAAACGACGAGGCCCGCCGCACACTCGAATCGGCTCAGAATCTGCTGAAATCGGTCGGCATCGACCACAGCATCGAAGTGTCGATGGTTCTGAACTTTTTCAACGCCCACAAAGACGGCAACGACATCGTTCTCGATAACAGCTCGCGCTTGCCAATGCTTCGCAGTCAGAACTTTGGCAGCAACTTCCTGTCGCTTGCCGACTACTTCTCAACTGCCGACCGTCAAACGCCAATCGGTTTATTCTGTATCAAGGTGAGCGATAAACAGTTATGTACCGATTGCAAGTCGTTTGAGTGTCTGTTGCGGCAGTCGCTATGCGCCCGTCTGGCCGAAGCCGCCGCCGAACTGATGCAAAAACAGATTGTTGGTCAATTGCCGATAATCCGCCCTGCCTTCGGTTACCCCACTTGCCCCGACCATTCAATCAAAGAGTTGGTTTTCAATGCGATTGGCGCACGCGAGAAGTTGGGCGTCTCACTCACCGAATCGTATGCCATTCAGCCCACAACCAGCATCTGCGGAATGTTGATTGCGCACGAACAGGCTGGCTATTTCTCTGTCGGCCAGATTGACGATGCGCAGATTGAGGACTACGCAAAACGCCGAGGACTTTCGGTTGACGATGTGCGGAAGTTGCTGAATTTGTGAGAGTTCGCACGAATGACACTGTTCCTGATGGCGCAGGAAGCACCGATTTTAAATTGAAAATCTTGGGAATTTTTAATTGAAAATCTTAGGAATTTGAGTTGTAAATACTATGCAATCGCGGCGGAATCGAGCAAAAATTCATCGATTCCGCCGCGATATTTATGCTGCGAACCTGAAATTTAACAATCTCACTCCACCATTACTCTTTTCACCGTGCCGCCCGTTTTTACAATGTAAACACCTGTGGTGTTGACGGTTATTTCTGCGCGGACGCGGCACGCCACGTCCCTACCCACCAATGCGCCCATTGCATTGTAAACGCGGATTTCATTGGTGGCGTTTTCAACCACAATAGCACGGCCGTGGGCGTAGATGTTTATGGCGTTGGCGGCGGATTCTGAAACGGCAGTATTGTCTTTGGGCAGTTTTGTACCTTCGGCCACACGTGTGTCAGTTGCACCGCAACCGCGTTCACAAGTGGCTGTTTCTGTGCCATCGGCTTCTGTGGTGGCATCGTTATTATAAACGTAGTTTACAAACTCGTGGCCTAATGCTGGTATTTCTGTTTGAGCAACAAGCACTTCGTTGCAAACTGAACAATGTTTACCTTCGGTTAAGCCTGATTCGGTACAAGTTGCTGCAACAGCCGCATCTGTAACAACATTTTCATGTTTGTCATCATCTAAAGGCAACTCCTGAATGTCCATGTGTGGACCATTCTTACAATATCTTACTTTTGTGCCATGCGTAGAACACGTTGATTCTTTTTGTATCCACCATTCATCCTCCCAATTGTGTCCCGTTGCTTCAATAACTTCTTGTGCAACAAGTATTTTTCCGCATTTAGAACAATGTTTGCCTTCGGTTAGACCTGTTTCTGTGCATTCTGGAGCGATTGCTTCGTCAATAACTTCTGTATGTCCAGGCGCCGCAATAGTTTCTTGTGCAACAAACACTTCGCCGCAAGCAGAACAGTGTTTCCCTTCGGTTAAACCTGCTTCCGTGCAAGTTGGCTCGATGGCGGCATCTATAACTTCTGTATGATTATTTTTGTTTATCGGAATGATTTCCTGCGCAACCAAAACAGCATTGCAAACCGAACAATGCTTGCCTTCGGTTAGGCCTATTTTTGTGCAAGTTGCGACGAATGCTGTATCTACGACTTCTGTATGCCCAAGTGCCGTAATTGTGTCTTGTGCAATTAATACTGCATTGCAAACCGAACAATGTTTGCCTTCGGTTAGGCCTGATTCCGTACATGTTGCAGCCACAGCCGCATCAATAACTTCAGTATGTCCTTTGGCAGGAATATATTCCTGCGCCACTAAAATTTCACCACAAACTGGGCAATGTATACCTTTGGTTAAGCCTGACTCTGTGCAAGTTGGCTCGATTGCTTTATCAATAGCCGCGGTGTGATTAATTATTGGAACAATTTGTTGCTCAATAATTTGTTTATTGCATACGGCACAATGCGAACCCTCGGTTAAGCCTGTGGCAATGCATGTTGGCGTAACTGCGGTATCTATGACTACCGTATGTGCTTCAAACATTGCCATTACCATAGTGTCTTTTGGCTCCGTGAAAATGCGAGGATTGTCTTTGTTACCATCACTCCAACTAGTAAAGTGATAACCAACTTTGGATATTGCTGTAATGGATATTGGTTTGTTTTGCAACAAAATACTGTCACCTTGCACGGTGCCGTTTGCTTCATTATCGCTTTTGGCAGAAACTATACCAAATGGTACAATTTCGTAGTATTTCCAATAATCAGCCTCTTTATAAGCGTCAACTGCTTTAGCCTTCACATAAATAGTGTCATTATTAAATGGATTTGCACCACCCAAAGTTGGTGGAATTTCGGCAAAACTTATCACTTCTTTCGCACCTATAACCGCATTATTTCCTATTTCTTTTGTGGTGCTATCTATAATTACCGTTGTCACGCCACAATTTTCAAATGCATTATCACCAACTGTTCCACGGATTGTTAGTGATGATGCTGTTGTACCATTACCCGAGAATGCGCTCCATCCAATAGATATCACAGAAGAAGGAATGGAGAATAATGCTCCACAACCAGAAAACGCACAGTTGCCAATACTTATGACTGAATTAGGGATTGTAATCGATTTAAATTTTAAATTACAATATGCAAATGCATAACCACCTATGTGAGTAACACAATTGCCAATACTTATCGAGTCTATTTTATCAAATCTACTACCATTCAACCAAGAATTATTAAATGCTCCACCATAAATACTTGTTACAGCATATACTTCTCCTTCATAATGTACCGAATCGGGAATAATAATAGAAGTAAGGCTTGTTTTTCCTGTGGTAACCTGTACAGTATTAGGATTGGTACTTGTTATTTCGTAAAATAATCTATCAATTTCAAATTCTTGTGCCCATACTTGCCCAGCAAGCATTGTAACAAGCAATACTGTTAGTAAATATTTATTTTTCATACTGTTTTCGTTTATGTTGTTAAATGTTGACAGTCCTGATTCTGAAAAAGACAATAAAAAAACGCGGACCAAAACTTCGTCTACGCTTTCAGAGGTATCGCCAAACACCTTAGTCCCCATATACGAGTATAGCCCACGCAGAAGCGTGAGCATCAACTTTAACTCAGGGACATATTTTTGGCGATTTTCCTGAAAGAGAGAATAAAGCAACGCTTATTTATCTATATGTCTTACATTTGTTTACATAGTCGGTTCGTTTAAATGTTTAACAATAAACCAAAGATATAGAAAAATCGTGATTGGAAACCTAAAAAATGTCTGTGAAAATCTGTGTGGTCACGTGTCATCTGTGCGAAAAAACATATTTCATTCAGTTGTTTTAACAACGTATGTAAATTAAATTTGCAGAATTGAGAATAAGATACATAGACTAAATGACGCAAGAAGAATTACATAGCATCATCGCATCTAACGAGAGCTATCGCATTGAGTTGACAACATCGACTGGTGATATGGACAAGTTTCAAGAAGCCATCTGTGCGTTTGCCAACGATATGCCAGGTTCACGAAAGAAAGGTTATTTGCTGATTGGCGTTAGAGATAATGGCGAGATAGACGGTTTGAAAGTTGATGATGCATTGATGAAGAAAATCAGCAGTATACGTTCAAATGGCAACATTCTGCCTCTGCCCATAATGAGCACAGAGAAAGTGGTTACCGACAAAGGCGATGTGCTTGTGGTTGAAGTTACTCCGTCATTCGACACGCCTGTGCGCTATCGAGGCCGCACATTTGTCAGAATCGGACCGCGGCGCGATATTGCCAATGCCGATGAGGAAAGAATCCTGTCAGAGCGTTGCGCGGCAAGCCTTCCAACATTCGACACTTATCCTTGCCGTATGGCCACAATAGACGACATCGATACCGAAACTATTGTCCGCGAATATCTGCCTAAAGCCATTGCAGCTGATGTTTTGGAAACTGACACACGCCCTTTGAAGGAGCAACTGGCTGCTTTGCATCTTTATAATATTCAGTGGGATTGCCCGACGTATGCCGCACTCATTATGTTCGGGAAGAATCCTCGCTACTTTATGCCAGGTGCTTATATCCAATTTGTTAGATTCAAAGGCAGCGACAATGGCGGTGAGATTTTGAACGAACGCCGATTCGAAGATTGTCTATACAAGACACTGCCGTTGTTGGAAAATTTTATTCGTGATGGTATTATCACCAAGCGCCCCGTGCCAGTCAGCATTCTTCGTGAGAAAGATGTGTTTAACTACCCGTTCAAGGCTCTGCGAGAGTTGATGATGAATGCGGTTATGCACAGAGATTACCAATCGAATATGCCAACAAGGCTCTACCAGTATGATAGTCATATTGAAGTGATGAATCCTGGCGGTTTGTATGGAGAGGCGCGCCCCGAGAATTTTCCTCACGTGAACGACTATCGGAACTCTGTCGTGGCAGAAATGATGAAGACCTTGAACTACGTGAATATGTTCAATCACGGTGTCAGGGATGTTCAGGCACTTTTAAAAGAGAATAACAATCCTGCAGCGGAGTTCAATGTCAGTTATGTAACGGCGTTCAGTGTTATTGTAAAAGATGGTGAAACACCAAACTATTCGCCAACTGTTCACCAACTGTTCACTAATCTGTCCGTACAAGATAAACAACTGATAATTAGCTTAAAAGAATCCCAATTGTCCGCTTCGGAACTTCAACAGTTCACTAACTGTTCACCCCAGAGCAAACAGCTTTTTATTAAGCAGTATATCACACCGAATTTGGATAATGGAATCATAGCAATGACGCATCCTGAATCGTCACATCATCCGCGTCAGAAGTATTATTTGACGGAAACGGGGAAGAAGATACTCGAAATGATTCAGAATGAATAAGTGTGTGTAAGCAATTGTAAATTTGCACAAGAGAATCTTTGTAGGAATCTGTGCCTTGGCGTTAGCCGAGCCTTTGTCGTTTGTGCGAAACTTTTAACACAAAAAAATCCCCGCCACCTGTTTCGGCAGCGGGGACCACTACAACTATGTAAAGATTATTAGTCTTTCAGTTTTGCGCAAAGGAACTCGCGGTTCATACGGGCGATGTTGCTGATTGAGATGCGTTTCGGGCACTCAGCCTCGCAAGCGCGGGTGTTGGTGCAGTTGCCGAATCCCAGTTCGTCCATCTTGGCAACCATTGCCTTAACACGTTTGGCAGCCTCAACGCGGCCTTGCGGCAGCAGTGCGAACTGCGAAACCTTGGCCGATACGAACAACATTGCCGAACCGTTCTTGCAGGCAGCAACGCAAGCGCCGCAGCCGATGCAGGTAGCTGAGTCCATAGCCTCGTCAGCGTCAACCTTCGAGATTGGAATAGCGTTGGCGTCTTGAGCGCCGCCGCAGTTGAACGATACGTAGCCGCCAGCCTGTTGGATTTGGTCGAAGGCGTTGCGGTTCACCATCAGGTCTTTAAGAACAGGGAACGCAGCCGAGCGCCACGGCTCAACGGTGATGGTCTCGCCGTTTTTGAAGCGGCGCATATACAATTGGCAGGTTGTTGCGCCAGTTGCAGGACCGTGTGGGTGGCCGTTGATGTAGAGCGAGCACATTCCGCAGATACCCTCGCGGCAGTCGTGGTCAAACACAATTGGCTCCTCGCCCTTCTCAATGAGCGACTCGTTCAGAATATCCAAAGTTTCCAAGAACGAAGTGTCGGGGGTTGTCTCAACATTCTCGTAAGTTACAAACCCGCCTTTTTCTTTCGGGCCAGCCTGACGCCAAACCTTCAAGTTTACTTTCATTATATTATCTGTAGCCATTTGATTTACTTTTTAAGATGATTATGATTTATAGTTACGAGTTTGAACCTTGATAGCCTCATATTTAAGCGGTTCTTTCAGCAGTTCAGGCTCTTTGTTGTCGTCGCCCTGATAGTTCCAGCAGCCAACGTAGAAGTAGTTCTCGTCGTCGCGTTTGGCCTCGCCCTCTTCAGTTTGGTACTCCTCACGGAAGTGGCCACCGCAACTCTCGTTACGGCTCAGTGCGTCGCGGGCAATCAGTTCGCCCATCATAATAAAGTCTTTCAAACGGAAGGCCTTGTCGAGTTCGACATTCATACCTTCTTCCTTTCCAGGGATGAACAGGTTGGTTTCGAACTCCTTGCGCAACTCTTTCAGTTTGGTGAGCGCTGTCTCAAGGCTCTCTTTGGTGCGGCCCATACCAACGTATTCCCACATAATGTGGCCCAAATCCTTGTGGATAGAGTCAACCGAGCGTTTACCCTTGATTTTCATCAGAGCGTCCTGTTCGGCTTCGCATTTCTTCTGAGCGTCGATGAACTCCTTGCTGTTCGGGTCGAAGCGCGGAACGGTGATTTGGTCGCTCAAGTAGTTCTGAATGGTGTAAGGCAGAACGAAGTAGCCGTCGGCCAGACCCTGCATCAGAGCCGAAGCACCCAGGCGGTTGGCGCCGTGGTCAGAGAAGTTGCACTCGCCAATGGCGAACAGGCCCTTCACTGAAGTCTGCAGTTCGTAGTCAACCCACAGACCGCCCATTGTGTAGTGGATGGCGGGGAAAATCATCATCGGGTTGTAGTATTTCACACCGTTAATCTCGCGTGCGAACTCGCCAGGATTAACGTCCGAAATCTCTTCGTACATATCGAACAGGTTGCCGTAGCGCTGACGGACAACGTCGATGCCAAGGCGGTTGATGGCTTCAGAGAAGTCAAGGAACACGGCCAGGCCAGTGTTGTTCACGCCGAAGCCCTTGTCGCAGCGCTCCTTGGCGGCACGGCTTGCAACGTCGCGCGGAACCAGGTTGCCGAATGCGGGATAGCGGCGCTCCAAGTAGTAGTCGCGGTCTTCTTCAGGAATGTCAGAACCTTTGATTTCGCCCTTCTGAAGTTTCTTGGCGTCTTCAATCTTCTTCGGAACCCAAATGCGGCCGTCGTTACGCAGCGACTCCGACATAAGTGTCAGTTTCGATTGTTTGTCGCCGTGAACAGGAATACAAGTCGGGTGAATCTGTACGTATGAAGGGTTTGCAAAGTAAGCGCCCTTGCGGTAAGCCGCGATGGCAGCCGAGCAGTTGCAGCCCATAGCGTTGGTCGAAAGGAAGTAGGTGTTGCCGTAGCCGCCAGTTGCCAGAACAACAGCGTGAGCGGCAAAACGCTCAAACTCGCCTGTCACCAGGTTTTTGGCGATGATACCGCGAGCGCGGCCGTCAACCATAACAATGTCGTGCAACTCGTAGCGGTTGTAACTCTTCACCTTGCCAGCCTTGATTTGGCGGTTGAGCGACGAGTAGGCGCCAAGCAGAAGTTGCTGACCAGTCTGACCTTTGGCGTAGAATGTGCGGCTAACCTGTGCGCCACCGAACGAACAGTTGGCAAGCAGGCCACCATATTCGCGAGCAAAAGGAACGCCCTGAGCCACGCATTGGTCGATGATGTTGTTCGACACTTCGGCCAGACGGTAAACGTTGGCTTCGCGTGCGCGATAGTCGCCACCTTTAACAGTATCGTAGAACAGGCGGTAAACCGAGTCGCCGTCGTTCTGATAGTTCTTTGCTGC
>JAGCNL010000029.1 GCA_017645945.1 Salinivirgaceae bacterium | reverse complement strand
GCTCTCGGCAAGTGAAAGTTCAAAGTCAGAGACAATCTCTTGCTGGCGAAGCGTTTTCTTGCCGTCGTATTCCAGTTGCGCCCTGTTCAAAGCGGCGGTCATCATTTGCACATTGGCGTTGGCCGACTCCACCGCCGCACGATAGGTAGCATCATCGATGCGGAACAACAGCTGACCCGCCTTTACCGCATCGCCTTCCTTCACATGCACACCTTGCAGATACCCCTCAACACGAGGAATGATCTTGATGTCCTGGTTGCCTTGAATCGAGGCAGGGTATTCTGTACTCATTGTGTAGTCCTGCATGGCCACCGTGAGCAGTTCGTGTGTTTCGGGCACGTTTTGTTCCTCTGGTGAATTGTTGCCACACGAAAAGAGCAGGAAGGCTAACGCCGACAATACTGTCAAATATCTAAGCTTCATACACTACAAATTTGAAGTTGCAAAAATAGGCTTTACGAAAACAAGCATGGTTTATAAAAGTGAACCGATATTGTATGTTTTCGGAACTATTTGTATTTTTGCCGCATGAATTACATCCTTCAACAATATGACCATGCAACGGCTATCGTCAAAACTGAGCTATCGGAGTTTTGGCTGTGCCACGTGCAACTTGGCACCATCACGGTTTCTTTTGAGCAAGAGAAACACAAATTGTTAGCTGACACGGTTTTCGTAGTCCCGGAAGGGGCCCAGTTCAAAGTGGTTTCTTCCTCTCGCAATATGAGGATGGAAGTCCTTGTCTTCGATGAGCCGTTGATGAATGTGGTATATGCTCTGCTCGGGGCAGAGGCTGATTTCGGCTCTTTGGAGATGGCGTTTTGGTCTGACAAAACGATAGACGAGCCTTTCAACCGAATGCTTGCCGCTGACTATGATTTGCTTCGTGTCGCCATTGAGCAGCCTAACCTCGTTGCCCGCAACAAAATGATTACAGCCTTGCTGGTGCATCTTTTGCTGACGCTCTATAACGCTTCCGACAGACCCGAAAATACCACGCAAAGCGACAACAGCAAACGTTCCCGCCAACTCTTGAACCATTTCTTCGAGTTGGTAGGCGAAAACATCCTTTCGGGACAGCGCAATATCCCGTTTTATGCTGAGAAACTCTGCGTTTCAGAGCGTTATCTTTTCAAAGTCTGCAAGAAGGAAACGGGCAAAACGCCCAAAGACCTCATCAACGAGTTCCTGATTGGCCAAATCAAAAATGCCTTGCTTACTACTGAAATGACGCATCAGCAAATCGCCGACCAGTTCAATTTTCCCGACCAATCAGCCTTTGGCCAGTTCTTCAATCGGCAAGAGGGGATGTCACCGTCGGAGTTTAGGCAGAAATACAGATAAATTTCATTCAAACGAACAACAAAATCCGCCGTAAAGGTCACAAAACCCTTGCTTTACACCAAATCCCGAATCGTTTTGCCCACATTGGTGAGGTGGTCGCCAATACGCTCTGCGTTTTGCGCCAACGAGAGGTATTCCGCCCCGACCGAAGGCGTACACACCCCGCGCACAAGTCGCTCTATGTGGTTTTGCTCCATCTTG
>JAGCNL010000006.1 GCA_017645945.1 Salinivirgaceae bacterium | reverse complement strand
GATGTGTTCTTCGCTCACCGTGAGTCTTGCAACCCGTACTACAACGCTGTTCCTGACATTGTTGCCGATTATATGGACAAAGTGAGCGCCATCACTGGCCGCAAGCACCGTCCGTTCGACTACTATGGTGCAAAAGACGCCACCAACGTAATTGTTGCAATGGGCTCTGTTACCGAATGTATCAAAGAGGTTGTCGATAAGAAAGTTGCAGCAGGCGAAAAGGTTGGTATGATTGCCGTTCACCTTTATCGTCCGTTCTCGCTCAAATACTTGAAAGAGGCTATTCCGGCATCTTGCAAGCGCATCTGCGTTCTCGACCGTACAAAAGAGCCGGGTGCAAACAGCGAGCCGTTGTTCTTGGATGTTGTTGACGCACTCACCGAACTTGGTCTGATTAGCAAAATCGAAGTTGTTGGCGGCCGCTACGGTTTGGGTTCGAACGACACCACACCGGCACAAATCATCGCCGTTTACGACAACTTGGCTATGAACACCCCGAAAAACCACTTCACTCTGGGTATCACCGACGACGTTACCTTCACATCGCTGCCTGTCGGCGAAGAGGTTTCGGTTGCACCGGCTGGTCAGTTCCAAGCCAAATTCTACGGTCTTGGCGCCGACGGTACCGTTGGTGCAAACAAGAACTCGGTTAAGATTATCGGCGAGACTACCAATAAATATTGCCAAGCATACTTCTCGTACGACTCGAAGAAATCGGGCGGCTTCACCTGCTCGCACCTTCGTTTCGGCGACGAACCAATCCGCTCGACATATCTGGTTACCACACCGAACTTTGTAGCTTGCCATCAGCAGGCTTATCTGAATATGTACGATGTTACCCGCGGTCTGCAAAAGGGCGGTACCTTCCTTCTGAACACAATCTGGGAAGGCGACGAACTCATCGCCAACATTCCTAACAAGGTGAAGGCTTATTTCGCTAAGAACGACATCACGGTTTACTACATCAACGCAACCAAAATTGCGCAGGAAATCGGTCTTGGCAACCGCACCAACACTATTCTTCAGTCGGCATTCTTCCGCATCACAGGTGTGATTGCAGTTGACAAGGCTGTTGAGGAAATGAAGCACTTCATTGTTAAATCGTATGGCAAGAAGGGCGAGGACGTTGTCAACAAAAACTATGCGGCTGTTGACCGCGGCGGCGAGTACAAACAACTCACCGTTGACAAGGCTTGGGCTAATCTGAAAGACCAACCGAAGGTTTACACCGATGGCGACGACTTCATCAACAATGTTGTACGCCCAATCAACGCTCAGGACGGCGATTTGCTTCCTGTTTCTTCGTTCAAAGGTATCGAAGACGGTACTTGGGCAGCAGGCACAGCCAAATTCGAGAAACGCGGCGTGGGTGCTTTCGTACCTGTTTGGAATTCAGAGAACTGTATCCAATGTAACAAGTGCGCATATGTCTGCCCGCACGCTTGCATCCGTCCGTTTGTAATGACAGAGGACGAGAAGGCAGGTTTCGGCGGTGCTACTATCCCGGCACTCGGTCCTTCGTTCAAGGGTATGTACTTCACAATGCAGGTTGGTGTTAAAGACTGTCTGGCTTGCGGTAACTGCGCCGACGTCTGCCCGGGCAACCCGAAGAAGGGTGGTCCCGCACTCAAAATGGTGGCTTACGACGACACTTCGGCCGAAGCTGCAAAAGAGGCTGCAAACTGGAACTACTGCGTCGAGAAGGTTTCGTCGAAACAAGACCTTGTCGATATCACAGCCAATGTGAAGAACTCGCAGTTCGCAACTCCGCTGTTCGAATTCTCGGGCGCTTGCGCAGGTTGCGGCGAGACTCCATACGTGAAACTTATTTCGCAACTGTTCGGTGACCGCGAGATTGTGGCCAACGCAACTGGTTGCTCGTCAATCTACTCTGGTTCCGTTCCATCAACTCCTTACACAAAGAACGCCAAAGGTCAGGGACCGGCTTGGGCCAACTCTCTGTTCGAGGACTTCTGCGAGTTTGGTCTTGGTATGCAGATTGCCAACAAGAAGATGAAACAGCGTCTTACCCGTCTGATGACAGAGGCTCAGGAATGCACCTGCTGCACCGACGAGATGAAGGCAATGTTCCGCGAGTGGATTGAGAAACAAGAGGATGCAGCCGCAACAAAGGCTCTGGCTCCGAAGATTGTTGCAGCTTGCGAGGCTTGCGGATGCGACACTTGCAAGAACATTCTCACATATAAAGACCACTTGGTAAAACGCAGCCAATGGATTATCGGTGGCGACGGTGCTTCGTACGATATCGGTTACGGCGGTCTCGATCACGTTATCGCTTCGGGCGAGGATGTCAACATCTTTGTAATTGATACTGAGGTTTACTCGAACACTGGTGGTCAGTCGTCGAAGGCTACACCACTGGGTGCCATTGCCAAATTCGCTGCAAGCGGCAAACGCGTTCGCAAGAAAGACCTTGGTATGATTGCCACCACTTATGGTTATGTATATGTGGCTCAGATTGCAATGGGCGCCGACCAGGCTCAGACACTGAAGGCTCTGAAAGAGGCTGAGGCTTACCACGGACCTTCAATCGTTATTGCTTACGCTCCGTGTATCAACCACGGCTTGAAGGCAGGTATGGGCAAGAGCCAGGCCGAAGAGGCAAAAGCCGTTGAGTGCGGTTACTGGCATCTGTGGCGTTTCAACCCTGATTTGGCAAAAGAGGGCAAGAATCCGTTCAGTCTCGACTCGAAAGAGCCTGATTGGTCGAAGTTCCAGGAATTCCTGATGGGCGAGGTTCGTTTCAACTCGGTTAAGAAGATGTTCCCTGCTGAGGCCGACGAGCTCTTCAACGCTTGCCAGGATATGGCCAAACTGCGCTACCAGAGCTACGTTAGAATGACTAAGATGGATTATTCAGCCGAATAATCGATTGTTAGCGATAATTGAAAAGCCCGACGGTGACGTCGGGC
The DNA here is from genome assembly GCA_017645945.1 of Salinivirgaceae bacterium. Classification (GTDB taxonomy): domain Bacteria; phylum Bacteroidota; class Bacteroidia; order Bacteroidales; family SZUA-534; genus RUG13583. The sequence goes on along the minus strand of JAGCNL010000006.1, from coordinate 434 downwards.
TTTTTTTTATTATTTATAGTATGCTTGTGGTTAATTTGATTCCAAAATTGAGCTATCAGCTGTTGCAGAATACCTTTTAAATGTGTTTTGTTGGGTAATCGAAAATCAATCCGACGACGACCGTTTTTATCGACAAATTGCCTAATACATCCTAAAAATGACATTCAAATGCAGTCCGCTTGGCTATTTTAAGAGTGTTTTTCGATGCAAAAACAGGTTGTTTTGCATGTAATAATCATTGGCACAGCGTAATAAAAACACGTAAAATATTTTCAAAAAACTTGTGTTATCCTCTTGCGGAAAAGGAAAAAGCCTCTACTTTTGCACCCGCTTTCGAAAGGGAGCGAGTTCTTAAAAACGGATTGGGGGAAATCACAGAAGAGTAGAGGATAGAGGAGACGAACAACACCCCGTTCGAAAAAAGATGAAAAAAG
>JAGCNL010000028.1 GCA_017645945.1 Salinivirgaceae bacterium | reverse complement strand
CCAAATCTTGGCATAAGCCGGATTGTCCCAATCGAAGTCCTTGGTAATGTTGTAGGTAGGAATCGGGAACGAGAACACGCTTCCGTGAGCGTCGCCTTCCGACATAACGTCGGCGAAAGCGGCATTGAAAATATCCATTTCGGCTTGGAAATCGCCGTAGGTCAGGTCTTGCATTTTTCCGCCAATGATTACCGGATGGTCCTTCAAGTTACCAGGCACCTTCAGGTCGAGCGTGATGTTGGTGAACGGTGTTTGGAATCCAACACGCGTTGGCACGTTGATGTTGAACATAAATTCCTGCAAGCACTGCTTAACACCTTCGTAATCAAGATTATCGTAACGGATAAACGGTGCCAGATAGGTATCGAAACTCGAGAATGCCTGTGCGCCCGCAGCCTCACCCTGCATTGTGTAGAAGAAGTTGACAATCTGCCCCAAAGCGGTGCGCAAGTGCTTGGCCGGACTGCTCTCAATCTTGCCCGGAACACCCGTGAAACCAGTCATTAGAAGGTCTTCCAAATCCCAACCCACGCAGTAAACACTCAAGAATCCCAAATCGTGAATGTGGATGTGTCCCGACTGATAAGCCTGCTTAATCTCTTCAGAATAAACACGTTCCAGCCAATATTGCGAACTGATGATGGTGGCGATGTGCTGATTCAAACCCTGAAGCGAGTACGATGAGTTGGCACTCTCCTTTATCCGCCAGTCATTCAAGTCGATATACTTATCGATGATGTCCATATTCGAGAGCAACTCCTTGGTGTTGCGCATACTCTCGTGCTGCTTGCGGTACACAATGTAAGCCTTTGCCGCGTCGAACAGTTTGTTGTCGAAAAGCACCTTCTCAACTGTGTCCTGCACTTCCTCCACTGTCGGTGTGTAGTCGAGTTTGTCGAACAGATTGAGCTTGGTGATGACCTCAAGCATCAGGTCTTCAGCCAGTTGGCGGTCGGGTTTGCCCACAGCGCGAAGAGCCTTAAAGATTGCATAACTGATTTTTTCGGCTTCAAAATTGACAATGCGCCCGTCGCGCTTGCAGATTTTGATTGACGGCAGATTTAATTTTGCTTCCATTGTGGTACTATTAGTAGTTATACGTTTTTTGTGTCAGATGTCACTCCACCAAGTCGCAATAAGGCTTGATTAACATACAATTATTGTTGACGAAGTGGTTTAGTGAATCACCCACATAAAGGAATGAAACTGCTGTCAAAAAAAATAGTGCAATCTGTATCCACTTTTAAACAGGGGGGTGTTCATTATAGATAAGAAGGTGAAAATGATTAAATAACAACAAAAAAAGGAAGCCGTTGCTTCCTTTTTATTATCATATTTTAGACGCGATTTAATTTATCGCATTACTAACACAATAACTAAAACAATCTTTTCCAAAAAGGCTTTTTACCATCACTAATAACTCTGTTACTAACAATAGTACCGTCATCAGTACGAACCCAATATCCCTCTTCGAGTCCCTTTTCAAGGTCTAATTTATGTAACTCATCTTGTATCCCTTGGATTTCGGCCATTATGTCGGATGTATCTAAACCAGCATTTTTGGCTCTGGTCTTTTCGAACATTAATTTATTTCTCGTTTTTTTCAACTCCTCAATCCTGGCATCTCTTTCTTCACTACTTAAACCCGATGATTGGTCTGTTTCTGTCTGATTATTGTCTTGTGCGCAATCCTCTGTATTAGCCATTTCTGTCTCAACAGGCTCTACCGTGTTTGCTGGTTCTTCAGGCAGCCATTCTCTACAATATTTACACATCTTTGCAACTGCAAGAATCTCTTTGCCGCAAAACGGGCATACTTTCATTTCTTCCATAACAACTTAAAAATAAACATCTTAAACAATAAAAAAATGATTATCCGCAAATACCCGAAATGTTTTGTTTTGTATTGTATAACTAAATTCACCATCGAATAGACGGCATAGGATATTTATCGAATAATCATTTGTCAAACAATCACTTTTCTTTTTTCTTTGCCTTCAATGTTTTCGAATAATCAGGGGCAATGTATGCTTGGTAGAATTCTGCTTCCGAAGCAAAATATTTCCCATTTTTTGAATATTCCGAAGCATATTTAGGACAATAACTCATTATGTCCATTAGTGCGTTTTTATAGTATTTTGTACCACGCAACTGACTCATTTTCTCAATGACATTAGCTTCTTGTCCTTTTGTTTGTTTTTGGGCTTCACATAATTTCAATGTTTTTCCTTCGCTTTCCAATAGTGTTGATAATGCGAGATATGTTTGATACGAAGCATCAGATTCAGTCGCTGTACTTTTGGTTGTAGCCACAGATGTACTTGTTGTTGCAGTATTTGTTTGTGCTGCTGAAGATGTTTTAGAATCCGAATTAGACTGCGAATTAGACGATTGCGTTGTCGCAGGTTTTGAACTGCTTGTAGTTGTTGATTTGCTTGATACAGGTTTCGAACTTGCATTAGAACTGCTTGTGCTTTTAGCAGTTGTAGTACTTTGTTTTTGGGCAGTTTGCGTTGTCGTTTGTTCTGTTTTTTTCGGGCTTTCTAGTTTACTTTCAATGTAAAGAAAAATGAATATACCTACTATAACAATAATTGCTGATATTATCCATCTGAAGAATCTGTACAAACATCCCCTATTATCTTCCACAACATCATCTTGGGATAAATTTCGCTCTCCAGACCTACAGCAACTATTCGAGCAATAATGTCTTCTATTCCAATGAGGACCTGCGTAAACACCATTTCCACGAATAGGTCGACCACATTCAGGACAAATTTCCATATCAATTCATTTTTAAGTTAATAATTAATAAAATTCACACACTATAAAGTTATTATGTCACGCTCCACTTGATTCCTTATTGGCGTAACGATAATTCAACAAACAATAGAATCATTTTCAATTATTTGTCGAAGAATTTTCAACATTTGAAACTTGTTGTGAGTAGAGCGCGAAGAAGTCGTATTGAAGGATTTGGCTGATACGCAGAAGCAAATTGGCATCGATGCTTTGGCGGCGGAAGATGTTATAAACGTTTGTGCGTTCGAAACAAAGTTGGTCGGCAAACCATTGCGCTTTGCGGCCTTGGCGGTCGAGTTCGGCTTTAATCAATCTGCCAATATGTATGGGGGCATTACTCATAAAAAAAGACGTGAAACTATTTGCAAAACTTGCCCACATCTTGAGGTAACGGCCTGAAACCCAACGAACTGACAAACACAAACAGTTCACGCCACTTTCGCGGTCGTGAACCATAGCATTTGTTTTAGTCCGTTTGAAAAATTGGCCGTTTTTCAAGATGTGAAAACTAAATGATAAAGTTCTAATATTTACTTTTTCTTACTTACTATCTATCTTTCAATAATTTGTTGTTTAAAAATTCTGCGGCTAATATAGTGTTTAATGCAAAATAGTTGGATTACCATTTTAGCAACCAACTAATCATTCTCTTATTTCTTCTTTTCCTGCTCTTTTTTCACTTTCTCAATTAGTTTCCCGAAATCAGCATTGGCGTGAAGATTCGCCAAAACGGCGGCGGCCATAATGCGCCCCGCCTGAACGTCGCTGGCGTAGTTGTAGCCTGCAATAATGCGGCTGCGGCCGATTTCAAAGCCACGTGTCAGAATCTCGTTTTGGCGTTCGGGAACGATTTCGGCAAGCAAAAGTGCCAATCCCCACCCCACTTCGGCTGTCACCGACGGATAACTCGACGTGAGCGCGGCGGCAGTTTCCGCTTCGGGAATGAGCGACGGCTCGCCAAACTGAACATACGGACGTTTGCGAAAAGCGGTTGTTTTCATTTGGTTGGCATTGTCAATCAGCACTCTGCGAGCAGCCGACAGCATTTCAGCCATAGCCGGTGTAGCCTTGGCGTTAATCTCAAAACCCACCCCCTTGCTGAATGAAGCCATCAGCGCATCAAGAGCCGTGTCGGCATCGGCAATGGCCTGACGGCCGCGCTCTGTGCTGCGTTCGGCCTTAGACTGCCAGTATTGCGCCACATCGCCATAAAAACGACGGCTGCTGGTGTCGACAGGTGAATCGAGAATTTTCTGTCCGCAAGGAAGCGCAGTGGTTATTGGCGTGGTTTTGATATTTTTAATCTTGTTGTATTCGGCGCGTGCGGCCTTAATATCAGCCGAGAAGAACGGACTTGTGTGGATGCTTGCCACGCCCGCCGAAGCCGCCAGCCGACCGGCTTCAATGTCGCTCTGATAGTGCGCCCCCACAATCACGCGGCTCTCGGCATACTGATAGGCGCGCCGCAAAATGGTGTCTTGCAGTTCGGGCACCATCTCGGCAAAAACAAGTGCCATCGACCATGACAACGACGTGTGTCCCGACGGATACGAACCATTGTGGCGCAATTCCTGTTCGTCATCAAATTCCGACCACGTGTGCTCGTTGAACTGCGCAAACGGGCGGGTGCGCATATATTTACGTTTGGCTTTGGTTGTGCTGAAATGTCCAGTGTACGAGGCTTTTACAAGCAATTTCCATATAGCGGGCGTGTTTTCCTCACTAATGGTAAAGCCAAAAACTCCAGAATAGATTTCAGCCATAATCTCGTGTCCCCACTTGCCGTCACGATTGGCCATTGCGCCACGCGGCGTGTTGCGCACGGTTTTGCCCCACTGCCACTGAATCACATCATCGGCAAAGTCAAGGCTGGCCGTATCAGGCGGTGCAGGCAAGTAAATGCCGGCATCGGGCATATTTTCAAGAAACGTGTAAACTTTTGATGTGTCGGTCTGCGCCGATACACTTATTCCATTAAAAATCAATCCGATTGCAACAATCGCACCAAATCTGAAATTCATAGCTGGTTATGTTTTATGTTTTTGAATTCAAAACTATAATGTTTTGATTTTTAAGATTATGGACTAGAAATATAGGATTGTTGTCCAAAACAAAAATCCCAACTATCCTAACGGCACAACACTCTGCCTTTCAACACTTACCACTCACATCCTAATGCTTGTGGTAAACACGGGTCTGTTCGTAGCGTGGCTCACAGGTCAGATTGATGCCCAGCTTCTTGAACATCGACTCGTCGATGGCGCTAACCAAAACTGTGGTGTGCGCCGTTGAGCCTTTGAGCTTCGGCAGTTGCTGCATTGCCCTCTCTGCCAACTCGTTATGCGCGGCCGACGATGACAATGCAATCAGAATCTCGTCAGTGTGCAGACGCGGGTTGCTGCTGCCCAGATATTCGGTTTTGAGCGTCTGGATTGGCTCAATGGCCAAACGCGACACAAGATTGAACGACTGGTCGATGTGGCCAAGCTCCTTCAAAGCATTGAGCAAAGCCGCCGACAAAGGACCGAGCAAGTCGGTTGTCTTGCCGGTAACAACAGTGCCATCGGGCAGTTCAATGGCAGCCGCCGGACGGCCTCCCGTCATCTCCGACTTGCGCATTGCCGCATCAACCACCTTGTAATCAGTTACTTTAATATGCGCCTGCTGCATCAGCATCTCAAGTTTTTCAAGGCTGTCTTTGCTCTCGCCATAGCGTTTTTTGTCGCACAAGCACTTGTAATAGCGGCGGATAATCTCCTGTTTCGAAGCCTCGCGGCACACATCGTCATTAATGATGCAGTTGCCTGCCATATTCACGCCCATATCGGTTGGGCTTTTGTACGGACTTTCACCGTAAATCATTTCAAATGTGGCATTTAACACAGAGAATGCCTCAACATCGCGGTTGTAGTTCACTGCCGACACTCCGTAAGCGTCAAGGTGGAACGAGTCGATGATGTTGACGTCGTTCAAATCGGCTGTGGCGGCCTCATAAGCCAGATTGATGGGGTGTTTGAGCGGAATATTCCAGATTGGGAACGTCTCGAATTTGGCGTAACCGGCATTGATTCCGCGCTTGTGCTCATGATAGAGTTGCGACAGGCACACAGCCAGTTTGCCGCTACCCGGACCCGGGGCTGTAACCACAATCAGCGGTCGCGAAGTCTCGATGTACTGGTTCTTGCCGTAACCGTCGTCCGAAACAATGAACTCAACATTATTCGGGTAACCATCGATTTTATAGTGGCGATACGAAGCGATGCCCAACTCCTTCAGCCTCCGTTCAAACCTGACAGCCGTCGGTTGGTTGTGGAATTTTGTCAGACAGACGCTGCCGACAAACAACCCAACGCTCTGGAACTCGTCAATCAGACGCAGCACGTCCTCATCGTAAGTGATGCCATAGTCGGCGCGGATTTTGTTCGACTCGATGTCTTCAGCGTTGATGGCCACAACAATCTCAATTTTATCCTTGAGTTTCAGCAACATCTGCATTTTTGAGTCGGGATGGAACCCTGGCAGCACACGCGATGCGTGGTAATCATCGAACAGTTTTCCGCCGATTTCCAAATAAAGTTTGTTGCCGAATTTGGCTATCCGCTCCTCAATATGCGACGACTGCATACTGATGTACTTATCGTTGTCGAATCCAATCTTTACGCTCATAATCAATTATTTCCAATCTATAATCAATGGATAAATCCACAAATTTCAAAAATACAAATTTAAGGCATCTTCAGTAAAAAACAGCCATGTGCCCACTTCATTTTTTGCGTATCGTGACTTGCAGGATTCGCAAACATCGCGCACACAAAAATCCCTGCCAGCAAAAACCGGCAGGGATTGATTTTTATTTAAACCGATGTTTATTCCACAACAATAAATTCGGTGCGGCGGTTCCGTTCACGGTTCTCTTTGTCAATCGGTTCCGACGAGCCTTTGCCTTCCGTCTGGATGCGGTCGGCGGCAACACCGATTGAAATCAGATAGTCGGCAGCAACCTTTGCCCTCTCCTCCGACAGCTTCTGATTGAATGCTGCCGTACCATCAGACGAAGCATGACCGACAATGCGCAACTTCACATTCGGATGTTTCTCGAGCATTGCTGCCAAATCGTTGAGAACCAATTTTGAAGACTCTGTCAGTGTGGCTTTTGCAGCCTCAAACTGAGCCGCGTTGAAATTCTTTTGGATGGCCTCAACTGTGTCGGCAGGCGTCACCGTGTCAGCCGCAACAGGCTCAACCACCTGTGCAGGTTCTGCAGCAACCGGTTGCTGTTGGCGAGTGCATCCGCAACCACGCATCAGCAAGATTATCAATATTATAATAATCAGCAGAATCAACAGTAAGAGCCACCAGAGTTTTTTCTTCTTTTTCTCAGCCTGCTCTTCTTCTGCCTTTGGCTCGACTGTTTTTGGCTCTTCTGTTTTGGGTTCTTCAGCCTTCGGCTCAGATTCAGTTTCCGCAGCCACCGGAGCAGCAACAACCTCAGGGTCAGCATCATATTCAAGCGTGAAACCGCCTTTTTGGAAGCCCTCAATCGGCTTGCACTCCACCACTTCTATATTATATTGCTTAACCCACTCAACAAGTTTGTCGAAATCTTCTTTCTGCCACAGCTGCTGCATGGCTACTTTCTGGCCATCCTTCAAGGTAAGCACTTCGTCTTCTTTCTCAAAGAAGAACATCTCGTAAGTCGATTTGCCCTCGAATGTGACAAACTTGGGGGCATCATTGACATCGACAAAGATGGTGTCGCAACGGTTGGCCGAATTCAAATCTCCAGGGAACGCTTTGTTCAGTTCCTCAAGTGTAACATCAGGATTGATAACAAGATAGGCATTGGCGATGCCCAACGCGGTTCGGCTTTGAGCCTTTCCGTAAACTTTAACTGTATTAGGCATAATTGTGTGGTTTAGTGTATGTTAAAATAAAATCATCGCCAATTGATAAATGCCCCTCTTATACAAAGCCCCCTCGATTGCCGTCCGCAAAACTATTCCCCATCCAAACGTCTGACAATCATGCAATAAACTTACATTTTTTTTGTGATAATAGCAACTTGCAATTTTACTGATATGCAACATAAAAAAATATGCCCGAATACATATTTTACACCAAACATCTGACACTCAATCTGTTCACACCCCACAATATTGAGCATAAAATACTACTCCAGAGCCCTGTCTCTGCCTGAAAATTTCAATCTTTGTGCTGCAATGACTGACATTGAGACATATCGCGACTTTTGTCTTTCGCTTGGCGCCGATGTGGTGGAGAAGATGCCTTTTGCGGCCTTCCCGCACGGCGCGAGTGTGCTGGTGTTTTACGTGCACGGCCATATGTTCGCCTTTTTCGATTGCGACGATTATGGCATTGTCACGCTCAAGTGCCAACCCGACCGCATTGAAGAGCTCAAAGTCCGCTACGACTGCATTGGAAAGCCGCACAATCTTTCGCCCAAACACTGGATTGGCATTGACGCCCACACCGCTCCCTCCGACCTACTTCGCGAACTCACACGAAACTCGTACCAGATTGTGCGAGGGAAGTACAAAGTCTAAATACCACAAACAATGGAAGTTACCAATCTGCCAACGTTCACCAGCCGCAGTCAATTGCGGGCATGGTTCGAAGCCAACCAATGCGCACAATGTGCATTCAGGAAGACGTAACCTACCGCGCCCTGAAATCGAAGGTGGAAGGAATGAGAAAATAATGGTTGATAGGTAGTTTACTGCTTGCACCGCACCGGACGAACCGAAAGTCCCATACACCTAGGCTCTGCTGCAACCCAAGGTTCAACCTTGTAAATATTAAAGCCAAACACATTCGCTCCAGTCGATAAGTCATCTAGCGTTGCCGACCAATAGCTTCCAGTTCTACCGATATAATCATTGATTATTGTACGAACAATATTTCCGTTAGGTGTTAGAGTGAGTTGAAAAAATCTTTCAGACGAAACACCGTCCTTCTCTCCGGAAGCTGGTAAAAAAATAGTGTTACCATTCGGACCTTTAGCTTCGTATCCATTTATACCGTTCAGCGTTACCATTGTCCATATGCAACTATCAGTTAGCTCTTTCCATTGCTCCTTTGTGGGCATGCACCATTCACTGCCCCAATTGACAGTGGCGGCATCATCGTCAGGTTCAAGAATGGTTTTACCATCGGTAAAGCCATTATGGCCACGTTCCTCATTAGTGCAGTATTTGGTAATATATAGCCTGATGGTGTCTTCGGCGTATTTGTAGTAGTGCCAGTAGTATTTATATCTGGCATCTTTGGGCTCGGTCTCGCCCCAAGCAAAGTAATCGCCATAATCCCAAGGGTTTTCTGCGCCCACGTTGCAAGTAGCCCATAACGTACCCGAAGGCAGTCCGAGGTCAACGTATTCGTGTTCCTGCTGCGCGTTGGAATAGCCCACATTCAGCGTAAGCAACAAAATTACCGAAATGCAGTTTGCAAGCGTTTTCATAATTGTATTCAATTCAGTAAAATACAATCACAATAATAACAAAAATCGGTTTAAATGCCGAATGTATTTGAACAATAAAACGTCTGGCAACAAAATCCATTAAATCTGCGTCATCTGCGTTCAAAAAATCTGTGAAACTTTGTGTATTCCGTGTATTCCGTGTATCAGTGCGCGATTATCCACAAAAAAAGCCGTCCAAATCGGGCGGCTTTTTCATTGCTATTTAAACACTGATTAAATGTTCTTTCCGTGCTCGAGCAGCAGAGTGTGAGTCGGCTGGTCGCAAACTTCGGTCGGGCCGAAGTATTGGATTGGGCCTGGGTAAACGAAATCGGTGTTGATGGCCCACTCGTCGCGTTTCGAAGCGAAGTATTTGAACGGACCGCCGTCCAGTTTCACAAGAGCCTTCTGGATAACCGGTTTCATCTTGCCGTTGCGTTTTTCCATATTCATCATTGCTGTGATTGGAATACCGCCCGAAATCCATTTGTCGGCAGGCTCGGTGGTGTTGCGAACCGACGACATATAGCCAGTCTTGCCAGCGCCAATCAGCATCGAAGCCGTGTAACCCAGCGAGTAGCAGTAGTCGGCGTCGAAGTTCGACGGAGCGGCGCAGCGGCCCTCATATCCGAAGAAGTGGTGCTGTGTGGCGAATTTGCCAGCGAACTTGCCAGCCTTCTTCCACTCGGCCAGTTTCTTGCCAACCATCTCGGCCAGCAGTTGCTCGGTCTCGATGAGCGATACCTGAACGTTTCCGTGCGGGTCGCGTTCCAGTGCCAGCTGACGCGAAACAGCCACTGGCAGGCTCTCGAAGATAGCGGCGTTCTCTTTCGACAGATGTTTTACAACATAGTCGATTTTGGCGTCGTCGGCCACCTTGTCAAATTCAACCTGATTAGCTGCCAGCATATCGTTCAGCTCTGCAATCAGTTTCTTGATAGCAGGGATGAACTCGATAAGTCCCTCTGGAACAAGCACAATACCGAAGTTCAGGCCTTTGGCTGCGCGGTTGGCAACAGCCTGTGCAATGTATGTAACAATGTCGTCGAGCGATTGGTTCTTTGCCTCAACATCTTCGCCGATGAGCGTGATGTTCGGCTGAGTTTTCAGTGCGCACTCAAGCGTCACGTGGCTTGCCGAGCGGCCCATAAGTTTAATGAAGTGCCAGTATTTCTTTGCCGAGTTGGCGTCGCGCTGAATGTTACCGATAACTTCAGCGTAAACCTTTGTGGCAGTGTCAAATCCGAAAGAAGTCTCAATCATTTCGTTCTTCAGGTCGCCGTCGATTGTTTTCGGGCAGCCGATAACCTGAATGCCGCATTTCTTTTGCAGATAATATTCAGCCAGAACGCAGGCGTTGGTGTTCGAGTCGTCGCCACCGATGATGACGATAGCCTTGATACCCAGTTTGTTGCAGATTTCAATACCCTTGTCGAACTGTTCAACTTCCTCAAGTTTGGTACGGCCCGAGCCGATGATGTCGAAACCGCCGGTGTTGCGGTACTCGTCGATGATGTCGGCAGTGAGCTCAACATATTTGTGGTCAACCAAGCCCGAAGGACCGCCTAGGAAACCGTAGAGTTTGCTGTTGGGGTTCATTTTCTTCAAGCCGTCGAACAAGCCAGAGATGACATTGTGTCCGCCGGGAGCCTGTCCACCCGACAAGATAACGCCCACATTAACAGCGTCATACTTCTTGGCCTCACCGGCAACAAATTGGATTGTCGGCATACCGTAGGTGTTCGGGAAAAGTTTTTTGATGTCGGCTTGGTCGGCAACCGATTGAGTTGCAGCACCTTCGTTCAGCACGACATTACCTTTAAGGGCAGCCGGCAATTTTGGCTGATAGCTGGCCCTTGCAATCTGTAATGGACTCTTTTTCATTATGTTACGTTTTTAAAATATATTTCACATTTTCAGCGCAAATGTATCATTTATCATCAATTATCGGAATTGAATAATGAACAATTTGTTAGGCGTGCTGAATATCGATTTCAGAACCTTACCCATTGATAGCCTCCAGCTCCATCGTCAGCCGTTCCCAGTTGTTCAACTCGTCGGCGAGCTGCTTTTTAGCGGCCTCATATTTCTCAAAGAATTCGGTTGTGGCGCTTTCTGGGTGATTGGCAAGTAGGTTGTCCATTTCGGCAATGGCGGCCTCATACTCCACAATCAGCGCCTCACTATCCTCAACCGCCTTTTTGGCTTTACGCTGGCGGCGCTCCTGCTCCTTCTGCTCCTCGTAACTCAGTTTGTTTTGCAGCACAACGGGCTGAGCCTTAGGTTTTTGCTCGTCGGTTTTTGGACTTTTGGGCGATGCTGACGTTTCGGCCTTCTGCCCCATCTCAAACTGCCGCATGTTCTCAAGTTTCTTATGGTACAAGAAATCGCCGATGCCGCCAAGATGCTGCTTCATTTTATGGTTGCGGAACTCGTAAACGATGTTCACCATTCCGTCTAGGAAATCGCGGTCGTGAGAGACCACAATCAGAGTGCCGTCGTAGTTGATAAGTGCCTGTTTCAGAATATCTTTAGAGCGCATATCGAGATGGTTGGTTGGCTCGTCGAGCACCAGCAAGTTGGCTGGCTCAAGCAGCAGTTTCGCCATAGACAGACGCGCCTTCTCACCACCACTCAACACACTGACTTTCTTGTCGATATCTTCGCCACGGAACAGGAAAGATGCCAAAATGTCGCGGATTTTTGTGCGGATTTCACCTTTGGCAATCTCGTCAATCGTCTGGAAAACGGTTTTATTATCGTCAAGCATTTCGCTCTGATTCTGAGCATAATAGCCAATCTTCACGTTATGGCCTATTTTCACCACACCGTCGCACGGATGGATGCCGAGAATCACCTTTGCCATGGTGGTCTTGCCCTCACCGTTTCGGCCCACAAAAGCCACTTTCTGGCCACGCTCGAGCGTGAAATCAATGTCGTTGAGCACCACCTTGTCGCCGAAACGCTTGGTCATAGCCTTGGTTTCGACCACCACCTGCCCCGAGTGCGGTGCGGGCGGAAAACGGAAGTGCATGGCCGAATTGTCGAGCTCGTCAACCTCAATGCGCTCAACCTTCTCGAGCTGCTTGATGCGCGACTGCACCTGCACAGCCTTTGTGGCCTTGTAACGGAACCGCTCAATGAATTTTTCGGTGTCCTCAATCATTTTCTGCTGGTTCTCAAAGGCGGCCATCTGCTGCGCAAGTTGTTCCTGGCGTTGCACAACATATTGTGAATAAGGCACTTTGAAGTCGTAAATCTTGCCGAGCGAAATCTCGATGGTGCGGTTGGTCAGATTATCTAGAAAGGCACGGTCGTGCGACACCACAATGACGGCGCCTTCGTAGGTTTTCAGCATATCCTCAAACCACTGAACTGATTCAATATCAAGGTGATTGGTAGGCTCGTCGAGCAGCAGCACATCAGGATGCTGCAAGATGACTTTCGCCAGCTCGATACGCATGCGCCAGCCGCCGCTGAACTCAGCCGTCGGACGCTCAAAATCAGTACGTTCGAAACCCAGACCGAGCAGTGTGCTTTCAATCTCGCCATCGATGTTATGGCCGCTTAGCAGATGAAAACGGTCGTTTTTCTCAGTAAGGCGGTTAATCAGTGCCATGTATTCATCTGACTCGTAATCAGTGCGTTCTGCCAGTTGGCTGTTCAGCTGGGCAATTTCTTTCTCGAGCGCTTTCACCTCTACAAAGGCACTCTGCGCCTCGGCGTAAACCGAGCGTGTGTCCTGCACCGACAAATGCTGAGGCAAATAACCGATTGTCAAGCCTTTAGGTATCGACACTTGGCCATTGTCGTAAGGCTGGCGGCCACAAAGAACTTTGAGCAATGTGGATTTTCCAGCACCATTCTTGCCCGTCAGACCAATGCGGTCGCGCGGATTAACCAGAAAACTTATATTGTTGAACAACGGAACGCCCGAAAACTCTACCGTCAGGTTGCTTACTGAAATCATAGTCTGCTTTTTTTGAGCCGCAAAGGTAGGCTTTTTTCAAACAGCCGAAATCAACTGTTTTGGTAGAAATTTATTATACGATTATTATGTATGTCAGAACAATAAAAAAGGTCTTCTACGCAGAAGACCTTTCAAAACCAATAACCAACTAACCTTATGAAAACTATATTCTAAGTGACATTTAAAACGCAATTCGGTAATTTTTGTTCGGAATATTATGCAATAAACAATCATTTAATAATATGATTGTCGTCATAAAAATATATTTAGCAGAACATAAATAAAACTATTAAAGGACAAGAAAAACTGTTTAACACAACTTGAATAGTGCCGTAAAAAGACACATAAAAAGATATGAATTGACAACAGGGATTAGACTAATATTAATATCTATATTTCTTGGCCTGACAACGGCAACAGCAATGGCTCAAGACGGCGAGGAAACTTTCAGCCGCGAGCTTGACAGCTTGTTGACTCTTGCCAACACGCTCGAAAACGAAGACAGCCTTCTGACCGTTTTGCACACCATCAGCATGACTCACAACAATGTGGATTCAGTTGAGAAGTATTCGAAACTGGAATTGGAATTGGCGAAGAAAGCCGGCGCGCCGCAAATGGCCGCATCGGCATATATGGCTTTAGGCTGGTGCTACTACAACCGTTACGACTACAAAGAAGCCAACACCTATTATTATAAGGCGATAAACATTTGTGACTCAATCGGCGACAAGAAATCGCTGGCCATCTGCTACCACGACCTGGCCAATTCAATGGCAATGATGTCGCACTACAACGAGTCGGACGACTACGACCAGCTGGCATTGAAACTTTTTGTGGAGCTGAACGACTCGGCTTACATCAGCTACATCTACCGCTCGCTCGGGCAGACCTGCATTGATTTCCACCGATTCAAAATGGCAAAGGAGCACCTGCTCAAAGCCCTCGAAATCGACATCAAACAAGACAATAAAGTGGGCATGGCCGATGACTACATGCACATCGGCACCGCAGAGCTGTGCGAATTTCGCGACAAGCAAACCGACAGCCTTATTATCATGGCGAAAGCCCACACCATGCAGGCCTACTCGCTGCTGAAGTCACAAAACAATGAGCTTGTGCTGATGATTGTCTGCCAAAACCTCATGGACATCTACTTCAAGTATGCTCTCACAAAGCAATATCCTGAAAGACATATATATATCGACAGCAGCAAACAATTCTTCGAGCAAGGATTCGCGCTTGCGCAGAAGAACGGCTATCTGGACGACTCGCACGATTTCAAGATGATGAAGGCGCAATACTGCATTGAGGAAAAGGACTACGACCATGCCTACAGAATTCTGAAACGCGCTGATAGTGAGTTCCAAAACGACTCGGCATACATCGATTTCCGCATTGATTTGTACGAAGTGTTTGCCGAATACTACAGCGCCATCGGGCAATACAAAAAAGCCTTTGAGTATCAGAGCAAAGCGAAGAAACTGAGGAAAGAGAACTTCAATATCGGCTACGCGCTGCAAGCAGGCCAGTCGAATGTGCAGGAGGTGTTTGACCGCCTGCGGCAAGACCAGGAGATTAAAAGCGAGCAGCTCAAAATAATGAGCGAGGACCAGAAATTCCGCCAGACGATAACCAACATTTCGTCGGCTGCGGCTCTTGTCATTCTGATAGTGTTCATCACAGTATCGTACTACAGAATGAAGGGCAAACGCCGCCTTGGAGGAATGCTCGAACGCCACAACAGATACATCAAGAAACAGCGCGACGAGCTGTCGGCCACAAACAATCAGATAAAATCAAGCATCAGCTACGCGCAGAGAATACAATACTCAATGATGCCCGACAAGAGCGAGATTACCAACCTTTTTGGCGACACGCTGGTGATGTGGCAGCCGCTCAACACTGTCTCAGGCGATTTCTTCTGGGCCACCAAAATAGGCAACAAGAAACTTATTGCGGTTGTCGATTGCACAGGCCACGGCGTTCCCGGCGCACTGATGAGCATGCTCGGAATGTCGACTTTGAGCGATATTGTGAACTCACTGCGGTTCCACAACATTGAACCAGTTGCATCGGAGATTCTTGACCAGATGCGCAGCAGGGTTATCGAATCGCTCCACCAGACTGAACGCAACACAATGGCGCTCGACGGCATGGACATGGCTTTGTGCATCTTCGACGAGGAAAAAATGACCATGCAGTTTGCAGGAGCCTTCCGCCCGCTTGTCATTGTCCGCAACGGAAAACTGACTCTGTATAAAGGAGATAAGATGCCTGTCAGCCTTTTGTCGCTCGACGACAAGCCTTTCCGCAACAATGTGATTGAAATGCAGCACGGCGACACGGTCTATCTCTTCTCCGACGGCATTCAGGACCAGCTCGGCTACAACGAGAACAACAAGGTGGGCAAATTCTCAACCCGACGGTTCCTCAGCATTCTTGAGCGCTCGTGCAAAAAATCGTTCGACGAGCAAGCCCGAATTATTGAAGATGCGCTGGAAGAGTGGCGCTCATCGCAGGTTGAAAAGCCGTTCACACAAACTGACGACATAATTCTTATCGGATTCCGAATTTAAAGCAACCATCATGCCACGACTGAAAATCACCATATTATTAATTCTTTCACTGACCGGTCTGACACGGCTGACGGTTCAGGCGCAGATACCCCACGTTTCACAGCAGAAGATTGACAGTCTGACCGCAATTGTTGCGGATATGCCCGACGACACCGTCAAAGCGTACACGCTCGCCATGATTTGCAGCAATCACTCAAATGCCGACTCCACCCTGAAATACGCGCAGGAACTATACTCGCTGTCATTCAAATTAGGCCCCAAATGGCAGGCCATGGCTTACAGATACTTCAGCTGGTACTACAACATGAACAGCGATTTTGAAAGTGCGCTAAAATATCTGTACAAAGCGCTAAAAATAAACGACTCGCTCAACCTCAAATACGAGATAGCACTGAATTACAATGCCTTAGGCGAAAACATTCTGAACTTGGGCGACTACAACACGGCCAACAAATACCTTCATAAGGCACTCGATATTCTGACCGAAATAGGTAACTCAAAATTAATCACTTACACCTATCGCGACCTCGCAATAATCTATATCAACTACGAACTCTACGAGCAGGCAGCCCGATACCTGAGTGAAGCCTTGAAAATAGACAGTGCCAACAACAATCTGCAGCAGATTGCCTTGGATTACTACTATATGGCAGAGACTCAACTAAGCATCTATCATGAGAAAAAAGATACCACAGCACTCTTTGCGGCAAAAGATTTGGCAATTAAATCGAACAAATTACTCAAGGATACCGATTCCGACTTTAATTTGATTCATTCAGACATGTGCTGCATGATAATATATGCAAAATTAGCTGATATTCAGGAACAACCATCGCAACGACGACAAATGCTCGACAGCAGCCTGGTCTTCTACAACAGTGCTCACGCCATTGCCGAACAGCAAGGCTTGCTCGACGGATACGTTTTCCAACTCGAACTGCGCAAATCCGTCTATCTGATTATCAGCGGGCAATATAAAGAATGCGAAAAAACACTCACCAGCCTTGAGGCAAAAGTAGAAGAAGACCCCGCAAATTACGAAGGCTATCTGCGCGATATCTACAGTAATCTAATGGAGTTGTACGAAAAAACGGGCGATTACCAAAAAGCCTATGAGTACCAAGAAAAAATGATGGTTGTTGAACGACGTATTTTAGACTATGAGTTCGCCGCAAATTCGATAAAACTGAACGCAAAAGATGAATTCGAAAGTGAGATGCGCCAGCGGCATATTGAGGAGAACAAGCTAAAACTCTCAATTTCAGAGCAAAAGAAACGGATGAGAACCATCTCGATAATTGCGTCAACCACGCTGTTCTTGCTGCTTATGCTTGCGCTCGACATCTACAGGCACTCACGCCGCCGCCAGAACATCAACATGCAACTCTACCGCCAGCGCGAGAACTACCGTCTGCAACGCGACATGCTCGCCAACGCCAACCAGCAGGTCACATCTAGCATTATGTACGCCAAGGAGATACAAACGGCCATCATTCCGTCGGACAAGCTGATGAACACACTGTTCGGCGACCATCTGCTTATCTGGAAACCGATGAAAATCGTGTCGGGCGATTTCTACTGGGCCGCGAAGTTCGGACGGCTCAAAGTTCTGGCTGTGGGCGACTGCACCGGTCACGGCGTTCCTGGTGCGTTTATGAGCATGCTCGGAATCACAACACTCAACGATATTGTTTCGACATCAGACCTTGAGACGACAACCGCCGCCGAGATTCTCGACAACATGAACTTCAAGATCCTCAACTCGCTGCGCAAATCGGAGCAGTTAAGCGCAAAGTTCGACGGCATGGACATCGCCCTCTGCATCATCGACACTGAAAACCATAAAATGCAGTACGCCGGAGGTTTCCGCCAACTGGTCATCATCAGAGGCGGCGCCATGATCGACTACAGCCCCGACCAGATGGCTGTCGGGTTCAACCAATCGACCGAGCAGAAATTCACCAACAACCGCATCGATTTGCAAGATGGCGATACCATCTATTTGTATACCAACGGATTATCGAACCAGTTCAGCAACGAGGACCGCGGCACCCGCTTCTCCGACGAGCGCCTGAACAAACTGCTCCGCGCCAACAGCAGCAAGCCTTTTGCTGAGCAGAAACTTATTATTGAAGAGGCTTTGACAAGATGGACCACTTCAAATCTGGGAGAAGTGTGCCCACAAACCGATGACCAAGTGCTTATCGGCATCAAAATTACCGATGCCAACAAAGCTTAGACAACAATCAGAGATTCAACGCTTTCGAGCGAAAAACTCCTTCATTAGAGCCGAGCATTCCTCCTCAAGCACGCCACCCACAACAACCGTTTTTGGATGGAAGATGCCGCTGAAATGGTGGCTGCCACGTTTCTCATCAACGGCACCATAGACAATACGGCTGATTTGCGCCCAAGCCAAAGCTCCTGCGCACATCGGGCATGGCTCAACAGTGACATATAACGTACAATCAGTCAGATATTTGCCGCCAAGATAGCCAGCAGCGGCTGTTATGGCCTGCATCTCGGCATGAGCGGTGACATCGCTGAGAGTCTCGGTCAGATTGCATGCACGGGCTATTATCTGCCCATTGCAAACCACCACAGCCCCAATCGGAACCTCATCTTTGTCGAAAGCCACTTTTGCCTGCTCCAAAGCCTTCCGCATGAAATATTTATCGTTTTTCTCGTCCATCGCAACAGATTTGTTTTGAGGTCAAAAATAACTCTTTTTGCTTAAAGGATAAGAAGGAATCATTTTGCGGATGCCTATTGGAATTTGATAAAAAAAAGTTTCAGAGGGATATCAATTGGTTTTGCTGTATAAAAAACAGCCTGCGGTGGTTTATCCGCAGGCTGACATAATTATAATCATATTTTACTAGACTATTTATGTTATGGTGTTACTTTGCATCCATAGCGACCCTCAACCCTCCCGCGTTGTAGCCTTTTGTTAAAGTTGGAATTTGCCAATATCTACGTGTTGTTTCGCCATAACTAATTAAATGCGGCCATCCTCCACCTCGTCTAACTTTTGTTGCTCCACGATTTGGCCCTTGCGGATTAACTTGTGGCTCTGCCGAATATGATCCATACCAGTCAGAACAATATTCTTCAACATTGCCACTCATATCATATATTCCTAGTTCATTAGGCTTTAATGAGCCTACTGGCATTGTTGTCTCTCCACTGGCTCTATGAAGCCATGCCACTTCATTAACATCGTTACTACCAGCATAAATATATCCTTGACTCTTGTTGCCGCCTCGAGCAGCAAATTCCCATTCGGCTTCTGTTGGAAATCTAAAGTTATACCCCGTCAAATTGCTTAATTTCTTCAAAAATTCCTCACATATAAGCAACCCCACATTTTCTACTGGATTATTGTCATCTGGGAAAAAACTGGGATTGCCTAGCATTACCGCTTTCCAAAGAGCCTGCGTAACTTCAAATTTCCCAATATAAAAACCATCTAATGTTACTTGGTGTTCTGGTGTTGATTTTTTTATTTCATTATTCCCCATTACAAATGTACCCCCCTCCACAAACACCATTTCGAATGACACGTCGTTTACCGTTACAATAATGTTTTTGTTATCAAGATTTTCTAGTTTAAGTGAATCTACCATCTCTTGCGACACTGCAGAAAAATGTAATAGTACCACTATAAAAATTAAAACACTCTTCATTCTTTGATATTTTAGTTGGACTTAAATGACCGCTCCAATCTATCAATAAAACTTGCCATTTTTTTATCAATTATTGCAAATGACTTCTCATCTTCGCTTATTTCATTTTCTGAATCTTTAATAATCTTTTTTCTTTCTTTTTTATCCATTGTGTTATCACTATTTGCATTATTCAAATCATCAATGGCTTTAAGATAGTTATAGTACTTCTCATCAAGTGAATACTTCTTTGTAGAACTTCCATAACCCGAATAATTAAAAGTTAAGTTCATATCGTGGAATGTGCAGATTATTTTATCTTGCTCAATTTTCACATCACAAGTATAATTTAGTGTTTCGGTCCATTTTCCTGCAAACGGGTTATCCGCTTCACGATATATCAGATTATCCATAAATGTTACAACACTGTCCTTATATGATATAAGCCTTTTTTTAGCCGCCGACTCCGCTACCATTCCCAAAATAGAACCAGAATAATGCACTCCTTGTATTCCCTTTGCCCAAGCCTCCAGTTTCTCTCGGCACAAGTCTAAATCTTGATTGTGACTAACAGTTGTTATTACAACATAAGAACCTGCTCTGTTTGGTTTGAAAATGTAGTTTTTAGCAACAACTTGCGATTGTGCGCCACCGCACAAAAATAAGGCAAATGCCATCAATAAAACATTCTTCATTATCTTGTGTTTTTATAAGTTAATTATTAATAAATATATTTTCAAATGTAACTACCGCGTAACATCCCACCTTATAACTCAGTTGCCAATGATATGACGATTTTGTATCCAATCAGATTACACTTGTTGTGCATTGTCATCTTTCGACAAATCCAAGAAAAAGTCGTGATTGAGTATTCGGGAAATGCGCTGCAGCAATCCTGTATCGATAGTCGCCTTGCTGAATATCTTATATATATGTGGACGAGTATAGAAAAGTTGCTCAGCAAACCAAGTTACCGAGCGTCCCTGACGTTTTAGTTCTTCCTGTATCAGATTGCCAATGTGCATTTTGCAAGAACAATCGTCGGCAATCCCAAACCGAAATATTACTGATATAAAAAGAAAAGCGCGGGATTCATACACTACTTATCCCACACTTTCAGGCCTTCGCATTGCCGTCTCACCGAGATAAGCAACGCAGAAGCCCACGCGCATATATACACACAAAGAGCCTATCGCGATTTGCGAAGGTTCATTGCCATATACATACCTATGGAACGCCTCGTTGCTACTGTCTCTGGTAATTCAAAGTTGCGAAGTTCGAAAGTGTCGAGTCAGTGCGCGTAAACGCTCTTCATATCATTTGGCTTTTATTTTTGCCAAAATGACGCACAAAATTAATGTTTTAGTTGAAATTCGCCACTGCAATAGATTATGACTTTTTTGTTTTTGCACGTTACAATTCTTGTTTCAACAGCTCATTATTCGCAATAATAATGTACCTTTGTATCTGAAAAATAACGAGAAAGGACTACAACTATGGCAACAGCAATCAAGGCAATTCCTACGCTCAAAGGCAAAGAAGCCCGCGATTTCAAACGCCGCGCCGAGAAAGCCGAACGCGATTACAAAGAGACTGACAACCGCGACAGCCATACCTATTGCCAAATGGCCCATATAATTTTGAGCAAGGCCAAAATGCTCTAATTGAGCAGCGCACTTAAAATGGCATTTATTACCGAAAATTGTACATTTTTCGAACTTACGGACGATATGCTCGCCGCATGCCAACCTTTCACGTGCGGCAATGATGACCTTGACGATTTCTTTGCAAATGATGCCACTCGCTACGCCCATTTCTTAATGGGTAAAACATATTGTTTCCGTTTGAACAGCGACCCTACGAAAATTGTCTGCGCCCTGACATTATCCAATGACAGCATCCGCATATACGACTTGCCACGCAGCCGCCGCGACTATATGAAAAGTCTAACCCACCACGAGAAACCGCTGCGCCGATACCCTGGCGTTCTAATCGGCCGTCTTGGGGTTAGTAGTGAGTTTGCAGGACAAGGAATAGGTAGCGAAGTTTTGCAATTCATTAAAGGTTGGTTCTTTTCAAGTAGTAATAAGACTGGATGCCGATTTGTGATTGTTGATGCCGTAAATGACCCCGAAGTTATTGCCTTCTATGAGAAGAACGGATTCATCAACCTTTTTTCATCCGAAGAACAAGAATTCATATATACTGGCGGGAAAAAAAGTCAACCCGTTGAACTTGCCACACGCCTTATGTATTACGATTTACTTGAAATGCGAAAGAAATCTTAATTCCAAAAAACTTTTAGCGGAAAAAAAATAATCAGGTGAGATTCCTCAGAATAATAATTTTTGCCTGTTTTTTCATTTGATTTCCCAACTTTGCAGTGTGGAATCAACTGCCGCAAATGCAGCTATCCGCATTAGCAAACATCAATGGAACAACAAGATACAAGCATAGACAAACCGAAACTTTGGAACAGCAACTATATAAAGATTTGGTGCGCCAACTTTATGATTTTCTTCTCATTCATGCTGCTGGCTCCTCTGCTGCCGCTTTACTTGAGCGAGACCTATCAGGCCGACAAGGATACCATTGGTTTTGTGCTGTCGGGTTATACACTTACCGCATTGTTATTCAGACCTTTTAGCGGTTTCATTGTCGATAGTTTTCCTCGCAAACAGGTGCTTTTGGTCTGCTATTTTCTGTTCTTTGCGCTGTTTGCAGGTTATCTGGTTGCGGGTTCGATGCTGATGTTCGCCATAGTACGCACAATGCACGGCGCACCGTTTGGCGCCACCACGGTTGCCAACAGCACCGTTGCCATCGATGTGCTCCACCCCGACCGCCGCGCAGAAGGCATTGGCTATTACGGACTTAGCAATAACATTGCCACAGCCATCGCTCCCACCGTCGCGCTCTGCATCTTCCATGTTTGGCACAACTACGACGCGCTTTTTGCTTTGTCGCTGGTTTGTTCGGGCATTGGTCTTGCAATCAATTCAACCCTAAAAATGCCTGAACGCGAACAAGTCAAGCCGCAAACATCCATCTCGCTCGACCGATTTTTCCTGCTCAAAGGATGGATTGAGGCCATCGCGCAAGCGTGCTACGCTTTTTCATACGGTGTACTCTCCACATACATAGCAATTTATGGCAAAGAAGAACTTGGAATCACTGGCGGCACGGGACTGTTCTTCATGCTGCTGGCCTTGGGATTGATAATTGCCCGCATTGCAGGCAGCCGCCCGCTTCGCGAAGGCAAAGTCATTCGGAATGCCTCGTTCGGAGTGCTGATTTCAATGTTCGGATATCTGTTGTTTGCAGCCGTCCACAACCAAATCGGCTATTACGGAGCGGCTTTGATCATCGGATTCGGCAACGGCCACATGTTCCCCGCTTTCCAGACCATGTTTGTAAACCTTGCACCCAACAGCCAGCGCGGAACAGCTAATGCCACTCAACTTACATCTTGGGACATCGGTGTTGGAGCTGGCGTGCTCATTGGTGGAATTCTTGCAGAATCAAGTGGCTATCATTCAGCATTTTGGGCGGCATGGATTGTCAATGTGATTGGTGTGGCAATTTTGTTCCTGTTCGCCCGCAAGCATTTTATTAAGAATCGGTTACGATGAACGCACAAAAAAAGCGCCCACGAACGAGGCGCTTTTTATTGTCGGTTAACGCTGTTTAAGCCTCATAATCAAGGCATACGCGCAGTTTTGTGTTCGGACGGACAACGCCATCGGCCACAGCCACATGAGCTGGATGCACAGCATAACCCTTCAATGCATCGAAACTTTCGAGCGTCGAGTCTAACATCAGGTCAGCGTTTGATGTCGGCAAGCCATTGATATTCACTTTGATATCAATCAGCCCAGGCACTTTGCCAGCCAATCCTTCCAACCCTTTTTTGATTTCAGCCTTTACGGCATTTTTCTGTTCAGCCGAAAGCTCATCTTTCAACTGCCAAAGAATAACGTGTTTTACCATATTAATGTAGAATTTTGAATTTAGAATTCAGAATAAATATTTAACTCCCAATTACTTATACCATCCAGCTCAACTACTCAATCACCCGATAATTCTCCTGATTCCATTTGTCTTTCGGTGTCGGATTCTCCGCAGGGTGACCGATGGCGATGACGCACAACGGAATCTGCGTTTCGGAAAGGTCAATCAAACCACGCAACTTGTCAACGCGGTCGGGATTTGGAAAGATGCCTGCCCATACAGCGCCAAGTTCCAACGCGTGAGCGGCCAGCAAGATGTTTTCCGTGGCGGCCGAGCAATCGTGAATCCAGAATTCGCGGGCAACACCGTCGAGCGTTTTGGTCATGTCGCCACAAACAACAATGGCGCATACGGCACTTGACAGACGGGTGTTTGGCAACGAATCGGCTATTTGCTGCAAGATCGGCTTGTTCTTCACCACCACGAATTTCCACGGCTGCTTGTTTACCGCCGACGGCGCCGCCATTCCAGCACGCAGCAAAGTTTCTATCTGGCTATCAGTCAGTGGTTCATCGGTATATGAACGGATGCTTGTTCGCGTCATAATGTTGCTGATGACGGCATCGGCATTGCTGCCCGCAAGAGCCTGCTTGCTTGTCGTAAGTATCTTGATTACAGCAAACAACAGCGCAACCGCCAAAACCACAATGATTATTGTTGATGATTTCATATCTGTCTAAATTAAATGTTATCAATAAGTTTGACAATGAGATAAAGCCTTGAACGGCTTCAACAAAGATAATAAGTTATGCATTAGTTTTCGATTCCAAACTGATTTTCAATCCCGATAACACCGATTATGTAAAACACCTAATTTCGCACCAAAAACATTTGCTATGTTCAGGAAGATTAACACATTCATTGTCAAGCATATGGCTGCATTGGTGCTGTTGGTTGGCGTGGTGGCAATGTTCTGCCCTGCATCGTTCAACTGGATAAAACCTGGAGCCATCAACTATCTGCTTGGTGTGGTGATGTTCGGTATGGGACTGACACTCAACCCGTTGGATTTCAAAATTGTATTCAGCCGCCCGAAAGACGTCGGTATTGGATGTCTTGCGCAATTCACCATTATGCCGCTTCTTGCGTGGGCGCTGGCGCGCATTTTTGGCCTTCCGCCCGAGCTTACCATCGGCATTGTGCTGGTTGGCTGCTGCCCTGGCGGCACTGCATCGAATGTTATAACCTATCTTGCCAAAGGCGACCTGGCTTTGTCCGTCGGAATGACTTGCGTATCAACCATTGCCGCGCCGCTCATCACACCGCTGCTCACTTGGCTGCTGGTAGGCGAAACCGTCCATGTTGATGTGTTGAATATGTTCTGGTCGATTGTGAAAGTGATTATCCTGCCTATCGGTATCGGGTTTATTGTCAAGCACTTCTTCGCCAATTTCACGAAATCAGTCATTGATTATATGCCAGCGTTCTCATCGTTGGCGATTGCTGTGATTGTGGGGACCGTGGTTGCCGCCAACTCGGCTCAGCTGCTCACTGTTGGGCCACTGATTCTGCTGGTTGTGGCGCTGCACAACATATGCGGATTTGCTTTAGGCTTCGGTCTCGCAAAATTGGTTGGAATGAGCCATGAGAAATGCACTGCAGTGTCGGTTGAAGTGGGAATGCAAAACTCAGGGCTGGCCTGCTCGCTTGCGCAGACGCACTTTGCCACAATGCCGTTTGCGGCCGTGCCTGGAGCCATCTTCAGCGTATGGCACAACATTGCCGGCGCCATCTGGGCACGAATATTGTCGGCAAAGAATGCTGATAAAGAAACAGTCTGATTTACTGCACGATGACAATCTTTTGGTCGAAAATCTCCACAACATCACCATTGCGGAGTTTGGCGCGTTTGCGGCTCTCGATTTGACCATTGAGTTTCACAATTCCGTCCTCAACAAACTGATTTGCTTGCGCACCGTTCTCGCTGATACGCAGCAATTTAATAAGCTTGTTCAGTTCGATGTACGGCTCTGACCCATCATCAGATGGTTTTAATTGAAATTCTCTCATATTCTACAGATATTCAACGATTTCAGACAAGGATTTGCGCTTTTTGGCAGGTATTTCATCATTCGCGGCATAACCAAGAGGTAGAAGCACAACTGGCTCACAATCAGCACCAAGGCCAAACTCTTTTATCAGCATTTCAGCATCGAAATTGCAAACCCAGCACGTTCCAAGCCCCTTGTCGGCAGCGGCGAGCGTAAGGTGGTCGGCGAGAATCGCAACATCAATGTTCGCATGATTTTTCCCGTCGGCACGAGTCCATGCCTTATCCTTTAAAGCGCAGAGCATCAGCACGACAGGAGCGGCATTGAACCACTCGCGATGATAGGCGCTTCTTACTTTGGCAAGATTTTCCTGCGAGTCAATCACGTAGATTCGCCATGGTTGGGCATTGGTTGCTGATGGCGCAAAATGCGCTGTTTCAACAATTTGGTTCACCAAAGCACGGTCAACACTCCGAGTCTGATAATCGCGACACGAATAGCGCTTCAGCACCAACTCTTCAAAACTGTTCATACTCTGCAATTTATAGTGGTTTAGACATTTGAACAAGATGCATTTCCGCATCAAAGCCGCGACAACTCATCCTTGTCGAAAAGTGTCGGATGATACTCTTCGCACAACGACACCATCACTTTGGACATAAACTGTTCGCGAATGAATTTTGTGCGGTCTGTGACTTTCGATTTCTTGCAATACGACTCCAAAGCACTTAATTCATAATCATTTAGCGTGATTACAATTTTATGTGTCCGTCGGAGTCTGGAGTCACGTGTTCGCATTGCAACTTGTTTTTCGTAAAGATAGTGCGGCAATGCCTGTCACGGGCGCAATCAGGGCTTTTTAATCAACGAATTATCAACATTTAAGCAAGTATATCCAAGCCGATACCGCAGAATCCGTCCTTCATGGCGTACACCTCGCCTATCTCTCTGACTTTCTGCGAATCCAACGTGCGCTCAACTGTAACAATTCTGCCTATTCCCGCAGCCACAGCCGACCTGACTCCCGCATACGAATCCTCAAAAACCACACATTCTGAAGGCTTTACGCCGATTTTTGAAGCCGCCTTCAGGAAAATATCGGGGTACGGTTTGCCTGGATAAGTGCCGTCATCATATATTACATTATTGATATCGAACCATTTAGCCAGTCCAAGGTGGCTGAAATAAAAATCGACATTAGGTTTGTACGAGCCAGTGGCAATTGTAAAAGGTAAATCAGTGGTTTTCAGTTTATTGAGAAAATCTTCAACTCCAGGTGCCAAAGAATGCAGACCATCGGGTGCAGCGCAGCGCGTACGGTACAGCAACTCCTTCTCCTCGGTTATGTCGCTTAGTTCTGCCGATGATGGTTCGCGTCCAAGCAAATAAGTGATAATCTGCAAATTAGTCCGACCTTGCAGGTTGGCATAAAACTCCTCAACACCAAGCGGTTGCGGCCGCAGTTTAGCCGCCATTTCAATCCACGCACGCTCATGCAGAGGCGAGTCGAGGAACATTGTCCCGTTAAAATCAAAAATCACACCCTTCATCTTATTCCTTGATTATCATTGCATTATCACTTTCTCCGTTTTCAAACGTCACTCGGCAGACATATATGCCCAACGGCAACTCAGAAACATCAACCCGAACCGACGGCTCACGCCCGACATTCAGCCGCAACATCTGGCGACCTTGCAAATCAACAATCGTAACCGAAGTAATCATCTGATTGTCACACGATATATCTACCACATTCTTTGCAGGATTCGGATAAACTGACAATGTTGAGCCCACCTTTTTCTCACTTATGACGCTCGGCTGCGGATATCTGCCGTCAATCCTCAGAACACTGGTGTCATTGGAATTGAGCCATCGCTTAAGTTGCTGTGACTCATCAGCATATCTGTCGTAACAAATTGAAAACATTTGGAAATAATCGTTCATCGGATAGGCGCAATCGGCATCACCACCAGCCAAAATTCCCACAACTCGGTGATTCGAGTCAAAAATTGGCGCACCCGACGAGCCAATCTCAGTTGTGCCGACATCCCACTCCTCAACATTGAAGAACGAATTCTCGTCGAAATTGCGGTACGAAGCCACTTTCAACGAATCGTTATCGACAGATATCAGTTTGCCTCCACTGGCGGGGTGGTGAATACAAACCGCTCCCGACGGCACCTCACCTGACGCATCCCAACCTGCATAATAAACGCCTAAACCATCAGGCCGCTCACTTAACTTCAGCAAGGAGAAATCGAGAAATCCATCATCGTTGTCTTTGGTTGCAACAAGCGTCGCACCAACAATTGCAGGAACATTCAGTGCGTCATCGTTTTTGAAGTAGAACACGCACGTTTCCGCCATTTTCTGGGTGTGGACACAATGACGGGCCGTCAGCACGTAAGGCTCGCAACTTCCGTCGGCTGAAGCAAGCAATGTGCCCGTGCACAACGTTGTGCCACCGATAATTATCTGGCATACAGCCCGTTGCTCATTCTGCCAATCGACACCGAAATCAGAATCAATGCCGATATGACACTCCGCATCCACGCTGTCAGCGGCAGCAAAAACACCTTTGAAATCGTGAGCAACCTGAACAATGCTAAACATTCCCTGAAACTCGGCATCAAGCGGCTCAACATATTCAAACACAAGCATATCGCCCTCAACAGGTGGCAACGGAAGAACGTCAGCATTTTGCTCTGCCGTCAATGTTGTGACCTGCCGCGAAGAATCGGTACCATAGATGGAAAGTTCGGCATCGGCGGGGATATAAAAGTCTGACAATGTGGCATTAAGCGAAAAAGCATTGGGTGAGCACAGCGCAAGTCGCCACACACGCACCCCTTCGGCACTCTCCCACTCTCCGCTGTTGCATGGATTCAAGTCGGTTTCAATTGGCACCGCAAAAACATTCGGGTCGGCTGCCAATCCGTCAAAATCGGTTTTAGCCAAAACTTTACGCGACGGCAGCATGCTGACACTCCGCAAAGCAGGAAGATTCAAACGCGATGATGCCAGCATTTCGCTTTGCGCCAAAACGCAATTAACTGATAATAAAAGCGATATGAAAACGATTATCAATTGCTTCATCATTCGGCAAAGTTCGTTTTTTTGAAGGATAGTTCTAAATGAAGAGGCGAAAAATTCAACGCAATAAAATCTCGCAAAAAATCAAAAAAAAATTGTCGGGAAACGGAACTTTTAGGGCAAAACAAACGTATGCATAACCGCACTATGCCACAGAAATGGTCTTATGATAAATTTCGATAAATTTGAACTTGACAACGGTTTGCAAGTTATTGTACATCAGGACAAAACGACGCCGATAGCCGCTTTCAACCTGCTATATAAAGTGGGCTCGCGCGACGAGAATCCAGAGCGTACTGGATTTGCACATTTGTTTGAGCACCTTATGTTCGAAGGTTCGATAAACATTAAAGACTACGACCATCAAATTCAAATTGCGGGAGGCGAAAACAACGCTTTCACCAACACCGATATCACAAATTACTATATAACGCTGCCGAAACAGAACCTTGAAACCGCGTTCTGGCTTGAATCGGACCGCATGCTCGGCCTCGATTTCTCAGAAAAGAAACTTGAGATTCAGAAAAACGTTGTGATTGAGGAATTTAACCAGCGTTATCTGAACAATCCTTACGGTGATTGGATGCTGATGATTAGGAGTTTAGCCTATCACAAGCACCCATATATGTGGCCGACAATCGGCAAAAACACTTTCCAAATCGAGCACATCAAACTGTCGGAGGTCGAAGCGTTCTTTTACAAATATTACGCTCCGAACAATGCCATTCTGGTTGTTGCGGGCGATGTAGATGTTGATGAGGTTAAACGATTGGCAAACAAATGGTTCGGACCGATTCCAAGACGTGTCATTCCTGTTCGCAACCTGCCTGCCGAACCCAAGCAAAACATTCCGCAGACACTGATTGTCAAGCGCGATGTCCCGACAAACGCCATCTACAAGGCATACCACATGGACGGACGGCTCGGTCCCGACTACCATGCCTCCAATCTGATTTCAGACCTTTTGGCTGGCGGCGACTCATCGAGACTGATACAACATCTTGTAAAACAGAAGAAAACGTTCGTGAGCATCAACGCTTACATAACTGGCGAATCTGACCCAGGCCTGTTCATTATTGAAGGCAAACTGAACGACAATATCAGTTTCGAGCAAGCCGAAGAGAGCATTAACGCCGAACTCAAACTGCTGTGTAACAATGACGTAACCGAAGAAGAACTGACCAAGGTTAAAAACAATATTGAGATGCGGAACATTGTTGGCGAGGTGAACGTGCTGAACAAAGCCATGAACCTTGCCCGATTCACCATGCTCGGCGATACCAATCTGATAAACACCAATATTTCCTACTATCAGAAAGTCTCAACAGCCGACATTACGAACATATCGCGCAAGATCTTTACGCCCGACAACTGCTCAACACTCATTTACAAATCATCACAAAACGGTTGAAAATGAATTTGGATAGAACGAAAGCCCCTGTTTTTCATCAAATTGACAATATAAACATTCCAAAAACCGAATACGGCCTGCTATCAAACAAAATTCCGTTCCATGTGTTGAGCGGTGGCTCGCAGGAGTTATCATACATTGCGCTGACATTCAATGCTGGCTCAATCACATCGAACCAACTGCTTGTGGCATCAATCACCAACCAGATGCTTGTTGGTGGAACTAAAAACCACAGTGCCAGTCAGATAGCCAACACTTTCGATTTTTACGGCGCCGAAATCCGCACCGACAGCAATTTCGACCACGCTGTGGTTGCTCTTTTCTGCCTCAACAAATATCTTGAGCAACTGCTGCCGCTTTTCTGCGAACTGATTACCGAGAGCGTGTTTCCTGACTCCGAATTAGAGTCGGTTATTTCCGAGAAGAAGCACAAACTTATTGTAAATAAAGAGAAAACGGGATTTTTGGCCAACAACGCCATGCATAAACTCACGTTCGGTCAGCATCCTTATGGAAGACGGGCAGAACCTGCTGATTATGACAAAATTACACGCGATACGCTTGTCGGATTCCATTCGGCGCAATACCATGCAGGCAATTGCTATCTGCTGGCCATCGGGTACATAACCGATGCTGTTATGAGCCTGATTGACAAGACCATCGGCAATTTGCCTGTAAAAGCAAAAACCGAAATACAACCAACGCCTCTGACTCCAGCGGGAAAAAACGCCTCCGAAACAATCCGAAAGGAGAATGCCGTTCAATCGAGTCTGCGGATGGGCATGCAAACTATCAAAATAACCCATCCTGACTATCACAAACTCAATATTTTAACCACGATTTTAGGCGGTTATTTCGGCTCTCGCCTGATGAAAAATATTCGCGAGGAAAAAGGCTACACCTACGGCATATATTCTGTGTTGCAGCCATATCTGCAATGCGGATTACTGCGCATTGCGGGCGAAATAAAGTCGGGATACGCCATGCAGGTGGTTGACGAAGTGCGCCGCGAGATGCAGAATCTGAAAGACAAACCCGTGAGCAACAGCGAGATGGAACTGGTGCGCAACTATATGATGGGCGAAATGCTCCAAACTTTCGACGGTCCGCTCTCGTGCATCGATGCTGTTGAGAAAGCCATTGACATGGAGGTCGGCATTGATTTCTACAACAAAGAGCAGCAGGCAATCATGTCGATAAAACCTATTGATATTCAAGAGACTGCGAACAAATATTTCGACCTCGACAAACTGACCGTAGCCATTGCTGGAAATGAGTAGCACACCATTCTACGAAAGCAACGATTTGATAATCAGACCATACAGAAGCGATGATGCCGCTTCGCTGGCTTTCTACTCCAACAACAAACTGATTGCCGCGCAGATGGAGCCGTGGTTCGCATCGCCCTTCACCTACGACGATGCCTGCTGTTGGGTTGTGGAAAATATTGACGGACAAAACTTTCCCATCATTTTCTATGGCGATGTGATTGGCAATGTTGGCTTACGCAATGCTGCCGACGGCAAGGCAGAAATTGTGGTGTGGCTCGCCCCCGATTTTTGGGGAAAGGGAATCGCTGGCCGCGCATGCAATTGGATTGCGGAGTATGCCGCCAACCAATTATCAATCAAAGCCTTAACCGCAAAAATAAAAAGCGGAAACTCCGCCGCCATTGCCATTGCCGAAAAACTCGGCATCTCCTACACCAACTGGCAATAAAAAAGCCGTTCCCAAACGGAAACGGCCTTTATTTTCTTACGTGTATCTTTTAGAATTTGAAAGAGATACCAGCGTTGAAATATGTTTGGTGAGGACCACCGATAAATTCTGATGTAAGAGCAAAGCTGTCTGACAACATAAAGTGAATACCAGCAACACCAGCACCGCTGAAGATAAATTCGTGGTCGTCTGCATGGTCAACGGTATAGCCGCTTTCATATTTGTATTTCCAAGAATGGTAGAGCGGGCCAGTCATTGCACCAGCGTGAACTTCGAAACGGTCGGTGATGTTCAAACCGTATGTTGCACGAGCCATTATCGAGAAATTGGTGAAACGTTGATCATAAACCTTTGCACCGTTGATTTTGTACTCATCTTTTGCCATGCTTGTTCCAACAAATCCACCAATAGTGAAATGGCCTTTCCACCAAGAGTTTACAAGAACGTAGTCGCCTGATACGTTTGCACCCAAACCTCCATTATATTCAGAGAACATACCACCTTGAACGTTCAAGAAGAAATCGCCTTCATGGTTAGGAGCCTCAATGGCCGAAGCTTTCTGTGCACCGAAGCACAACATTGCAGCCGCAGCTGCTACAAGTAAACCTTTTACTTTCATAATCAATTGATATTAAGTTAATAAAACATGTTTTTAAGAATTGACTAATCCAATTCACAAATGCAAATGTAAGATAATTTGTTGATTGTGCTCACACAATAATTCCTATGCCGCCCACAAAATCACATTCAAACTTTCTCGTTGAAAGTTCTGCATTATTCAAACGTCAGACTCTGCAGTTCCTTTCTTTCGACTTTATTTTCCAATTCTATGGCATTCAATCGAATGGGTTCGGCAATAAATTCTGGAACGTTGAATGAATAGAACATCGCGTCGTAGTCTGCGGGTGAATGAAGCGGCAGACGGAAAGCCTTTGTGGCATTGCCGCAAGTGTCGATGTGCGCCAAATAAGGCTGTGTGAACAATCCGTTCTCGCGTCGGCTCGAAACCACCATCCAGCGCCCGTTCGACGACCAACTGTGATAACTGTCGACATCGTTGCTGTTCAGGTTGTCGATGCGGCGGGTTGTGCCATCGGCAAGATTGAGCAGCCAAACGTCAGACTCGGGATGCCAGATTGAGAATTGTCCGTAATCGGAAAGCGTGTAAGCCACAAACTTGCCATCGGGCGACGGGCGCGGAAACGAAACGCTCTTTCCGATTGACGATGCATTTACAAGAGTATCAACCTGATTGCCAAATTCACCTGACTCATTGTTGTTGGCTATGCGGCAAAGATTATAGTGCACGCTATCGGGGGCGACACTTGTGTTAACGGCCTTTGCGCTGCAGAAATAGAGCCACTTGCCATCGGGCGAAAAATAAGGGAACGTCTCAAAATAGTCTTTCGACATCAAAAGTGGCGAACTTGCAAGTGTATTTGTCTTTGTATCAAGCACAACCACATCCGACCAACGGTCAATAACTTCGATGCGCTTGGAATTGACGGCGTGAAACATCTGCCTGGTTTCGTTCACTGAATAGGCTATGTGTGTGCCGTCGGGGTGCCACGACGGATAAACGCAATTGCCGCGAGTGGTGTCGGTTCGGGTGTTGAATAGTTGTAACTGATTGTCGGTCAGAATCATTGTGCAGCCGTGCGTGCCACGAACGTGCAGGCTCATTTTGTCGGTTTTCCATTGGCAAAACGAGTGGCAGTTGACGCAGTTGTTTTGCAGCAAGTTGTTCTCGACAATCGCTCGTTGGTCGAAGTTTGAGAGATTTCGCTCATAGATGCCCATACTTGAAAATGTCTCGTATCCAGGCGCTATCAGTCTGTAAACCAATCCGTAATCGATGCTGTCAGGGCTGACATAAATTTCAAATGGTTTGTAACGGGTCCATTTTCCATTCTCTTTTATCGATACAGTATAAACAATTGATTTACCGACATTTTCAGCAAGCAGACTATGCCACTTATCGATATTAAAATTCGTGGCTTGTGCCGATTGCGAGT
Organism: Salinivirgaceae bacterium; assembly: GCA_017645945.1. Classification (GTDB taxonomy): domain Bacteria; phylum Bacteroidota; class Bacteroidia; order Bacteroidales; family SZUA-534; genus RUG13583. Next base: position 154,056 of record JAGCNL010000028.1, on the reverse strand, counting down.
GAAGCACCACCTTCCCTTCCGACGAACTGACTGTCATATCGATTTTCTCAGCCTTGCCGTCGGCCATAATATTGAGCGGCGCAATGTTCACGGGTATGGTAACCGATGCGTAATCGGGTGTGACGGGCGGCAGCGAATCGGAAGTTGCCGAAACATCAACCTTCTCGGTGCAAGCCGCGCAAATTATTGACAACAAGATATATATAATATGTTTCTTCATCGCCGTCATTCGTTAAACAGATAAAACCAATAGGTGTCGCCGAATTGTTTTGCCAGCCGCGAATCGTGGTGGTTGGCATTGTAAATCTTGCCGAATTCGTAGAATTGGTCGAGCATCAGGCGGTCGGCAGTGCCAAAATCTTTCACGGCTTCGGGATTCGTCATCCGCAGATGGAAAATTGCGGCTTCGCGAAATGACTTCGGATACATACCGCCATAAAACTTGCCCCCCATATCGGCTGACTGCATAAAGTGCTCTAAATCTTTATTTAACAGATAATACGCCATCAAATATTCGAAAGCCGTCCGATTGTTGGGGTTCGCTATAAGAATCTTGGCCAGCATCATATCTTTCTCTTTCTCAGCGTAAAAATAATCGTCGGTGTTTTGGAATGCCCTAAGCCTTGCCCTGTCTGCGTTTTCGGCAGTTCGGTCACTGTCGATGGCTCGACGGGCTTTTTTCGCCCATTTGGCGTAAAACATTGTGTTTTCGAGCATTGCAAGATATTTGCGAGCCAGCGGATAGTTCTCTTTAATGATATTCGTCTCGGCAAGCCGCTTGACGGCTTGCACACTCTCTTGATAGTCAGGGTTGGCTTTGGCGGCTTCAAAAGCGAAACGCTCGGCAAAATTGATGAATCCCAAATGGTAATAAATCTCGCTCAAAGCCATTGATACGTCGCTATCAGTCTCAAAATCAGGCATCAACCCCGATGGGCCAATCTGTTTGTAAGAGAACATTTTATCGCCCAGCCGATTGGCCTTTGCCAAAGCCAAATTGATGTATGACATTGTTATGGCGTCGGTTTGTTGCTTATTATCAGCAAGTTCGATGGCTTTCTTCCAATTCTGAGTCCGCACATTATATTCAATGGCGCAGTTGCGATTGGCATCGAAATCGACATTTTTGAGAAAAACCGCCGAAACAATGGAAACGGCTATCACCCAAACCATTACGGCTGATTTTGAGATTCGTTGCGAAGGCCTTTCAAATCGCTGTAATACATTGCTGTTCAATAAAATATTGGTGACAGGCAGAAGTGCGATAACACAACCGATGACGATTGACAAGTTGGGCAGATTGACAACATATCGCGAATAATCAGCCCCCAAGAATGTGCGCGTTGCATTTAACTGTACACCAAACAGTTGGCGGGCAACGAATGGCGCCACAACGACTATCAGCACTGATGCCAACGAACTAATTAACAGTGATTTATCTTTTTTCGCTGTTATACAATTGCAAAGCACATATCCAACAACAAATGCGGCAGGAATTCCGCCTGCAATCCAATATGTGATAAGAATAATTGGCGGAAGTAATACGGTCAAAATCTTATTACGGTTTATCTGACTGATTAAAAGCAAAATGAAACAGCCAAAAGCGATGCATATTAGTCCATTAAGCAGCGATTGTTTGTCGAGCAAAACGCAAGCCGACAGCAAGGCCACCAAAAATGCCAATTGACAGCCGTATATGCTTGATTTCAAGAGTCTATTCACACAAGCAAAGATACCCGTCGCCAGTAACGAGACAATAATGGCGCCTACAAGTGGAATTATGAAAAACTGTGTCAGGAAGCGGCCTGCATACATCGTCAAACCACCAGGACGAGCCAGTAATCGTGCAAAATAGTCTGCTGTGGATTGAAAAAGTTGATATTGTTCGCCATATTGCAGCGTTGCGCCATACGCAAAGGCATAAAATACGTACACGGCAAGTGCCACAACCACGTAAGGAATCGTCTTAGTTAATTTACTCATTGACAATCGGTTTTGCCGTGCATCAAATCCGATTCGCACAGCAAAGCAAGATAGCATTAATTCTGCAATTGGCTTGTATTTTGGTTTTTTCCATAAAAAAATCCAGCAATCCCGAATTTCGGAAATGCTGGAATCTTATGTAAATCGCAGATTAACTGCCAGTTTATTATTCTGCAATCTTCTTTTTCTTCTTCCCTGTCAGCAAACTAACAACAACGATTGTGATGCACGAAAGCGGGAATGCGAACATAATCGGGTCGATGAATTTCATCATACCGTCGGTGATGAGCACATCGGTGCCGAACAGAGCCTTGCAGACGCCGAGAGCTGTGGCTTCTTTAGCGTGAATGAACAGCAGCAGCAGAATGGTTACCACCACGCCCACAATCATACTCGCGAAAGCGCCTTGCTTTGTAACTCGTTTCCAGTACAATGCGCAGAAATACGACGGCAGGAACGCCGAAGCGCAGATGCCCATAAAGAGCGATGTGCTGATGGCGATGACAGGCGAATCGCTGTGCTCGCCAAGAACAAAGCATATAACGTAACTGATTAATATCGAAACCAATACAGCCAGACGAACCATAATGGTCATACGGTCTTTGTGCTCGCGGTTCAGACGGCGGCCCGAGTTGATGTAGGTGCCGTAGATGTCGCCGCCAGCAGCAGCGCCCATTGTGTGGAACTGCGCGCTCAATGTCGACATACTTGCCGACAGAATGCAGAGCATAAAGATTGTCACAAACCAGGTCGGCATCACACGGCCGATGAAATAAGGAATGATTTTGTCTGATGCGTCAACCATTGCGGCGGCAATCTTGCCATCGTTTTGGAAGAAATAAAGGTTCGAGAGTGCGCCAACGTGATAGATAACACCCACGGTGATAATCAGGAACACACAGCCGATGGCCACGCCCTGATTCAGTTTCTTGGTGCTGTTCACGGTCATAAAGCGGACAACCAGCTGCGGTTGAGCCAGACAGCCGATTCCCACACCCATAATCATCGATGTGACGAGTGTGAACCACTGTTGCGACCCGAAGCGCGGCATTGCCGTCCAGCCTTGGTGTCCCACTGCGGCCAGTTTGTCGGGAACTTGGTCGGCGATTCCTTCAAGAGCGCGGTTGGCTTCGCCGAAGCCCATACCCAGAGCCTTGTAAACGCCGAAGACCAGAACGCCCATACATAGGAACATTATCACAGCCTGCAGGGCATCGGTGTACATAACGCCCTTCATACCGCCTGCCATCACATACGATGCAACTATCACGGTGAAAATCAGCAGAGAAAGGTCGAAACTGATGCCGAAAACTTCCTGCATACAGAACACACCGCCACGAAGAACGGCTGCGGCGTAGAGCGGCATACAAAGGAAGATGACTGTTGCGGCAAACACTCTGATTCTCTTTGAGTTGTAGTAAGCGCCAAGGAAGTGAGCGAAAGATGTGGCGTGCAATTTGGCACCAATGCGCCGTGTCGGCCGTCCGAAGATGATGAACGCGATGACCACGCCCACAAACATATTCAGGAACATCAGCCACTGAATACCCATACCGAATGTGGCTGCCACACCGCCGAAACCAACTATGGCTGAAGCGGATATGAACGTTGCGCCGTACGAGAGCGACATCACAATCGGGTTCATCTCGCCGCCGCCAATCAAAAAGTCTTTTGAGTTTTTAGTCTTTTTGTAGCCCAAAAATCCCAGGAATGCGATGGCCAGGAAATAAACCATCACAATCAAGTACATTGAAAAATTTTCCATCTCTAATGAATTGATAATTAAAATTATGCGTTATCCGCTTCGTCTTCTTTGTTCCAATATTTTATGCCGAAAATGATTGAGCCAATCACGCATAAAATCGAAAGCAGATAGACAATCCAAATACCGGGGTCAGAAATTCCGAACATTTTTAATAGCGTTTAATTGATGTTTAAAAAAGTGCATAAAAGTAGGCAATTGTATCATTTGGGCAAGAAAAGCCGCCAGATTGTACGTTTTTCACTTACTTTTCTCGTGACGACCGCCCCATCATCGAATTAAAATTCATCGAAAGAAGGAATCCGAAGTAATTATCGTTCAGCGACAAACGGCGGGCATAGCGCACACCGGCCGCGATTGGCACCGAAAAACGATAGATGTGGAAATCTGCCATCAGGTCGCAACCCGATGAGCGCATTGTTTTAGTTTTTCCTGCGTTGACGGCCTCAGCGTAGTCATAAAACAGTTTCGCACGTATACGTTTGATATACAACGCACTGCCAATGCTCAAGTCAGGATAAAGTAGCGGCATAGAGTACGATGCCATGAAACTTGTGAGCCGCGTGTTCACCACTGACTTAAAGCCGCGCGGATACTGCACCAACGAATTGAATACAAGATTGTTACGACTGCTTTCCTGTAAGCCTCCGTAGAGCGTGATGCCGTGGTTGGCAAACAATCCGGGCAGATAGATCCACGCTTGCGCCGCCGTACGGTGGTTTTCGGGCTTATCAATATAGTGGTGGTAATCACCGCGAAGAACAATGCCCCAGCGCGACTGCAAATCGCGGTGTGCAAGCCGCCTTAACGACTGAAAATAAAGGCAATAGCCCAGAGTGTGGTCGGTAGTGTCGCCTGAGGCTCGGCCATAAGTCATCTCCGTGTTCAGATATTGGTATGACGCCTGCGCTGTCAACGATGTGGTGAAAACGCTAGTTTTCAACATCATAGGTAACTGCACAAATGCCACTCCCCGCTTCCGCAGAACATCAACGGTAATGTTGCCTCTATTCGTTTCTTGCTGTGTTTTAAACTTATAGATGTCGCCACGCACACCAATTATCGGGAAAAATCCTTTATAGCGATACTCAATGAAATAATCGTCTTTGCTTTCTGCATCAAGCCATTGATAACCAGTTGTTAAGAATGATGTCGAGAGTGCATCCTGCGACATAAAAGTCAGTCCTGGACCGATTTCTGAATCATCAATACGCACCGAGAGCGGTCCCCAGCTGTGAATGTTGAGAAGATGTGCCAAACGGCTGTAACGCTGCACTTTATACACGCTGTCGCTGCCAAAAACAACTTTTTGTTCTTGCTCGGCAAGCGCCTGTGTCTGGCCGTTTGTGATTAACGTTGGCATTCCAGCTTGAGCGAGGTTATCAATCTGTTTTTCAGCAATCTGGAAGCCGTCAGCGGTATAGTATGTGAATAATAGACTATCACCATTCACGCTGCCCGTACCCACTCCGAACGGACTTTCGGCTACCACGCCAAAAGTGCTGTCGGACAAGTTGTAAGCGTACCACGCAGTGTTGTCGTTGTGGTTTGCCGTGAAGTAGAGCCGCTGACCGCTGAAAAGTAGGTTTGAAATATCATCGTTGATGCACGGCAGCACAGTGTCAATGGTCTGGCGCTCCAAATCAATCACCGAAACCGACTTACATTCGTGTTCTATCGCGATGTATGCCAGCAGCTTATCATCGTCGGACCAAGCAACGCTCACTGGTACGGAATTGCCAGTTTGGAACCATGCCGCCCGAGTGCCATCAAGATTGTGAATTTCGACTGCCCACCGAGCTGAATCGGTGTAACTAATTGATGCTATTTGAGTTGCCGAATGCGAAAGAGTCGAACAATAGTAGCGCCCGCGACGAATCAGAGTGTGTTTGCGGTGGCTTTCAAGGTCATAAGTAACAATCTGGCTGTGGTTTGCATTTTCCCAGCGTGTGTAGCGCAACTGGTTCCAAACCAACAAGTTGCCTGACGTTGAAAAATGCTTGATATTCATCGGTCCTGGTCGGGTGATTTTTCTGACGCGGCATTTGGCAGTATCAATCACCACAAACGACAGAATGTCAGAAAGTTGCTCACGCAATGCCACGACTTTGCCCTGTGCGTTTTTCTGCGGCACATAATAACTTGTGTAGTCACGTGGAGTTGGCTTTGTAAGCAGCCTGGCATTATCGGGTGCGGCGTTTTTCTGCCCTGCTGTGAGCGGCTCGAGTGCAGCACGATAGAACTCAACTTCTTTTAAACTGGTTGTTTCCCGTATTCCGCGGCCAAATGGTCGCAGCGTAATAGGGTGCCGCGCAACTCGCTCCATGCTATTCTGCCAAATCTGCGGGCCGTAATGCTGGCGTCCATAACTTATCAGCTGATAACCAAGATGATAGCGCGATGGCACATTATCGGCATACGAGCCGAACATAGCTTTAGAATAGCTGAAAACGCCTTTCTGCGCCACTTGTGCGGCCAATTGGTTGGTGAAATCTCCTGTGCGTCCGCGTCCCGAAGAGGATGCGCCAGTCTCGTACGCCACCGCATCGCCCTCCAAAAACCAGTACGGCACGTGCAGACCTAGCAGCAGCCCTGTATATTGCTCCCCAAGCAAGACGCTGAAAAAACGCGATGCGCCTTGGTTCAGCATATCAGTCTGCACCACATGGCGAAATTCGTGCAGCGCAAGTTGCTGATTCCAAACGTGTTGGTAATTATCAGGCGAAGCTGTTGTGAGCAGATTCATTCGTCGTGGCGCCCAAGCCACCTCGCCATTGGCATACGCCACCGATGTGAACAGCACCGCAGGAACGCGCCGCGGCTGCCAACCGAGCGTTTTGCCTCCGCTTTGGTAAATCCGTTCAAGATTGTTGGCGTAGATTTGCCCCAAAGCCATTTCGCTCGTCGGGAAAATCACATCGAAATGTTCTGTTTTTATGAGAGATAGCCGACGGAAACTGTCTTGACCGCTGTCGTAGAATTGGCCTTGTACCGACATCGCGGCAAGCGCAAAAAACAAGAACAGCAACCGCCTGATTATTAGATGGCTCATTGCTGTTCTCATTTTATTTCGACTTAAATCACAGATTATCAACCTTGTGTAAGGTTACAACTCGTTTATAAGTTCTGTGATTATTGTTGTCATTTGCGGTTCAACGCGGCCTGCCACATCCTGCACTTCGTCGTGCGTGGTCTCACCGTCGGGTGTTGCGGGCTTGTCGGTGTTGGTGATTATCGACAGGCCAAGAACGCGGATTCCCATATGATGGGCCACAATCACCTCAGGCACAGTCGACATTCCAGTGGCGTCAGCGCCCCAGATGCGGAACATCTTGTACTCGGCCGGAGTCTCAAGCGTCGGGCCAGGACTGCCGATATACACGCCTTCCTGCAACGTAATTCCGTGACTGTTAGCTATTTTATGCGCACGCGATATAAGTTCGCCATCGTAGGTCTTGCTCATATCGGGGAAACGCGGACCAAGCTCATGGTAGTTGTAGCCACGCAACGGATTCTCGGGGAAGTTGTTGATGTGGTCGCGGATGACCATAATGTCGCCAACCTTGAATGCCGGATTGATGCCGCCCGAAGCGTTCGACACAATCAGAATCTCGATGCCCAAGAATTTCATCACTCGGATGGGGAATGTGAGCTGGTTCATCTCGTAGTTCTCGTAGTAATGGAACCGGCCCTGCATTGCCACCACTTTCTTGTTGCCGAGCGTGCCAAGCAAAAGCTGGCCTTTGTGCCCGTCGACTGTCGAAATCGGGAAGCCAGGAATGTCTTTGTAAGCGATTGATTTATCGACTTTTATTTTGTCGCCTAAACCGCCCAGACCACTGCCAAGCACAATTCCAACCTGTGGCTTGTAGTTTAGCCCCTGCAAGACGAATTCGGCTGTTTTTTTGAAATCTTCAATCATCGTTCAACGAAGTTTATTTTACGCCGACAATATCGCGCAACTGGTTGTATATGGCGTCGGCAGCGTTAATCGCATCGTTTTTGATACCATTAAAATATGCTTTGTTCTTGCCTTTTCCGTCGTTGATTTTGTTAAGGCTCGAATCAAGAATGTCGAGAGCCTTTTCAATCAGACCCAACACGTCGTTCTTCTTATCAGGATGAAGAACCATGACATTGCTGCAATCAGAAACTATTTCTGAAACTAAATACTGTACGTCGCTTTTTAAATCTCTAATACTTGCCATAATTGTAATTTTTTAAAAACAGAGCAATATACAATTTTTCGGAATATCTGCACAAAAAATATTCCCGAGCTCAAATGCAGATTTCAAAAGCATTATTTCGGCAATCTTTTCTCCTTCACAATCAGGCTGAAACAAAAAACGGCAACCTTTTGGCTGCCGTTTTTTGTTTCAAATGAAAGAGTTTATGATTTTTCTCAAAGTCAGCTCCTATCTATTTAATCAACCCCAATAATGGAGAGTACGTTGAATTAATAATGTATTCTACGCCATTGTACTCAATTTCCCAAGTCACAACGGGGTCTCCTTCGCTTGAAAAGCTCCCTTTTAATTGACTTGACAATGTCTGTCCACTACCAATTGAACTCATAACCGGTACGCATGTTCCATTGATATAGGCATTTTTAACAACTACATCAACATTACTACTGTTGTTTATTTCATAATTCATAGAAGCAAAACTTCCTCCAACAGTAAAACTAGTGCCAATCACTCCGTGTTTAGCAGACATAAAAAAATCTATTCCGCCAGCAGTGATCGAACAACTTTTACTAAAACCGCCTTCCACACTGGTTGCAGTAATTATGGCATTACCATTAGACAAACAACTAACAACACCATTGCTGTCAACTGTTGCCACATTAGGATTCCATGAAGCCCATATAATCTTTTGGTTAACTGCATTAGCTGGTGTTACATGAGCTTGAAGGGTTATTTCAGTACCAATCAATGCTTTTGCTTCGGTTTGGCTAATAGAAATACCTTTAACTGATACAGGACTAACCGTTACTTTACATACCGCTTTTATTTCCGCTTTCGAACTAACTGCGGTTATCGTACATTCACCAATATTAACACCTATGAATGTTCCATCTTCAGCAATGGTTACCACACTGTTATCTGAAGAAACCCATTTTATTGTTTTATCGGTAGCATTCTCGGGTTCAATCCAAAAACTAAATTGGTATGTATCGCCTTTCTCAATAGGCCATTCACTCCTATTCAAACTAATTTTTGTGACTTCAATAGGTAATACTTTAATATTGCAAGTCATTGATACTTTCCCATCTGCACTAGCGATTTTTATTTGACATTCACCAACACTAACTGCTTTTACCTCACCATACACCTTCCCGTTCTCTCCTTTTTTACCAACTATAGCAACTGCCTCGTTTGTAGATGTATATACTAAATCGTTTTTGTAGGTTGCAGAATCAGGCAATACTTCTGGTGCAAGTAGCAACGTTTCTCCTATATGGACATCGTAATCACTCTTATCCATTTTTATTTCAGTAATTTCGATTGCAGCAACAATAACTCGGCAAGTTGCACTAATATTGTCTTCTGTGGATACAGTAATCAAAGCCTCACCTTCTGATCTTGCCACAAGTTCTCCATAATAGACAGTTACTATATTATTATTCGATGATTTCCATTCTTTAATCTTTGGAGCTGACAAATGCTCGGGGTAATGTTTTATGTGCAATTTTTGCTTATCTCCAATAAGCATATTTATTGTTTCACCTTCGGCAACTTCAATTCGTGTGATGGTTTCTTCCTCCTCTTTGCAACCTGCAAACAATGTCAAAACTGCAATTGCAGCTAATAATAACTTTTTCATAATCAACAAATTTTAAAATATTAAACGTGTTCAATTTTTACGCTTACCTTGGAAATCAGTTTATTTAGATTATGAGATAGTATCGCAATCACGTGAGGAAATTTCTCACATATTATTTCCTCACAATCACAATTTTATCATCATCAAAATTGATTTCACACCAGTCAGGTGTTGAAGTGGGCGAGAACCGCGCCGCTTGCAGAAAATCATAGTTGAGCAGCTCCGAAAGATCCATAAGCCGGTAAACATCAATATTTTCACGTTTGAGCATATCATAGACAGAGTGAACGTGTAGGTTAAGCGCCTTTGCTATCTCGGTGGCGCTTGTGCCGCGAAGTTCCATAACCCGTCGTATCTCGTTGCCAAAGTGGACTTTATCCATAAAAAACGTGAATTATTTTGTTGGCTTATTCGAGAAAAAGGCTCTGGTAAACCCATGTAACAAACAAGCACAAAACAATTCACGCCAACGGCGTGAACATTTCGCTGCTTATTCCTGTTACCAAATTTTACCAGAATTTATTTCTCGGGAATAAAGCGTAACGCTCAAATAATTATGTAGTTATCTCTTTTCTATTCAGTTCTCATATAATTTTTTGGTTTCGTAAAAGTAAAAAGAAAATCGGCAGAGCCGATTGTTTGTTTTAATATTTGTATTTAAAACACTGATTTACAGTAATTGATTTCTTCTCAGAATCTCAACCATATCCGTAGGCGTAACCACAATTGGTGTTTGGGGAAAATGTTTGGTGTTGCCAGTTACAAGATAGGCATCATCCTTCGAGAGAGCCACTTCGTAAAACACTGCGTCCTGCAGGTCGGGGAAGATTTCGCCGCTCATTATGCGTTCTCCTCGCACGCCGTTCTTCAAGATTCTACCGATAGCCATATCTATCAGTGATTCAGGAATGTTAAATTTCTTGCGGTTCAATACTTCCAAGTATTCTTCAATGATTTCATTGTTGAAAACGGGGATGATTTTGCCTTGCAAAACGGATTCCCAAACTAAAGCTGTTGCGGCAGTTGGATTCTTTGTGATATGTGCAGACACAATGACATTCGTGTCGATGACGGCATATATCATAGAGTTGTCTTTTTCTTGTTAGCCAAATCTTTACGGGCGAGACGAATTTCCTCGTTTATTTCGTCCAATGTCAATTCGGGGCTGTCAGATGCAATCATCTTTGCACGATACTCGCGGAAGGCTTTAAGCGCATCGTCTTCAGCATCGGATGTGTACACGCCCACACGGAACGGAATGCTGCGAGTCCGAACGGCGGTATTGGCAAAAATATTAATTGCCGTGTTCACACTCATCCCAATCTCGTTGCACAACTCGTTGAACTGCTGTTTCAGTTGCGAGTCCATTCTCACGGTCATTGATACTTGTCCCATAGTGTTTCATTTTTGATGCAAAATAAACAAATAAATATATTTGTGATGTCTTTTCGATATTGTTTTAATATCATTATGATACCATTTCTTTGGTAGGATGCCACAAAAAAAGCAGAACTCAATCAGCTCTGCTTTTCTCTATTTCATTAAAACCCAGTGTTCTCTGTTCCGTTTGCGTCCTCTGTGCTTACTTCGAAAAATATCCCTTAACCAAAGTCCTCAAATTGTAGGTTGAAGCCATGGCCTCGCCGTAAGCGCCCGCTGTACGGATAGCCAGAAGGTCGCCGCGATGGCAACCTGCCAACTCAATCGACTTGGCAAAGCAGTCAGACGACTCGCAGATTGGTCCCACAACATCGTACTTCTCGGCAGGCTCACTGCTGCTGATGTTTTCAATCTTGTGCACAGCTTGATACAGCGCCGGACGGATAAGCTCAGTGAAGCCAGCATCAACAATGGCGAACTTCTTGTTTGTGCCGTTCTTGACGTATAACACTTTGGTTATCAGGCTGCCGCATTGTGCGACAATGGCGCGGCCCAACTCAAAGTGCAATTGCTGTTTCGGACGCAGTTTCAGCGATTCGGCAAACACTTTGAAGTATTCCTCAAATGTCGGAATCGGTTGTTTGTCAGGCTGTTCGTAGTTCACGCCAAGTCCGCCACCAACGTTGATGTGGTCAACAATGATTTTGCGGGCGTAGAACCATTCCTGAATCTCGTTTACACGAGTGCAGAGATTGCGAAAATCCTGCATATCAAGAATTTGCGAACCAATATGGAAATGCAGACCGATAAGCTCGATGTTCTTTGTATGCTCCAGCACCTTCAGCACGTCGTCAAGCGCCCATGTGTTGATGCCGAACTTGTTCTCCTCCAAGCCTGTGGTGATATAGTGGTGCGTTGAAGCATGCACGTTGGGGTTGATGCGCAGCGCGATGTGTGCACGTTTGCCCATTTGCCCCGCAATCTCATCAATCACCTCAATTTCAGGAATCGACTCGCAGTTGAAGCAGAAAATATTGTTTTCCAAGCCGATACGAATCTCCTCATCGCTCTTGCCAACACCGGCAAACGCAATTTTGTCGGGTGCGATTCCTGCGGCAATGCTTTGCAGAATCTCGTTACCACTCACGCAGTCGGTGCCAAGACCGGCAGCATTCACTCGGCGCAGAATCTCAAGGTTGCCGTTGGCTTTCACGGCATAGTGCACATGATAGCCGTGCTTGTCAGCCAGCGATTTGACGGTTTTCAACGTCTCGTCGAACAGTTGCGAGTCGTACCAGTAAAACGGCGTTTTCAGCCCTTCGAATTGTTTCAAGTCAAAGTTCATCGTGATTTATTTTTCGTCGGTGAAAATACTGTGGCTCAAACTGTTGAGCGCCTGACTCTTGTATTCCGACTTCACCAGAACCGATACGTTGAAGTTGCTGCCGCCGTACGAAATCATTCGGATTGGAATGTCATTCAAAGCTGACAGAATGGTGCCGCCGAACCCTTTCGAATTCGAGTGCAAATCGCCTACAACACAGATGATTACATAGTCGCCTTCGGCCTCAACGGTGCCGTATTTGTGCAGTTCGTTCACAATCGGCTCGAGGTTTTTGGTGTTGTCGATGGTTACCGAAACACCCACTTCCGAAGTGGTAATCATATCGATAGATGTCTCGTAAGTCTCAAAAATTTCGAACACTTTGCGCAGGAACCCGTGAGCCATAAGCATGCGGTCACTCTTGATTTTGATGGCTGTGATGCCGTCTTTGGCAGCGATGGCACGGATTGGCACTTTTGGCACGTCTTTTTTGATGATTGTGCCTTGCGCCGACGGCTCCATTGTGTTTTTGATGCGTACTGGAATGTTGGCCAGTTTGGCAGGCATTACGCAGGTCGGATGCAGGATTTTTGCACCGAAATATGCCAGCTCGGCAGCCTCGTCGAACGAAAGTTCTGGAATCGAGTGAGTGTGCTCAACAACACGCGGGTCGTTGGTGTGCATACCGTCGATGTCGGTCCAGATGATGATTTCCTCTGCGTTGACAGCTGCGCCGATAATCGAAGCCGAATAGTCGGAACCGCCGCGCTGCAAGTTGTCGATGTTACCCATTGCGTTGCGGCAGATAAATCCTTGAGTTATAATCAAGTAGTAGTCACCGCATTGTTTCAGTTCGCGCTGCAGATTCTCGCGGATGTAATAGTCATCAGGCTCACCGCTCTTGTCGATACGCATAAAGTTGAGTGCCGAAATCAAGTTCGATTTGCGGCCAGTCTCCTGAAGGTGATAATTCATTAAGGCAGTGGAAATTAACTCACCTTGTGCCAGAATTTCCTTCTCCTCGAACATTGTGAATATGTCACGTGCGAACGAGCGGATGTGGCTGAAGTGCCCTTTAATCAGGTCGTTGCCTAACTCTTTGTATTTCTGCGTTGTAAACAATTCGTCAACCACACCGAAGTATTTCTGCTCCAGTTGGCTGATTTTTTCGTTTGCGCCGTCGAAGTTCTTCTTATACAGATAGTTGGCAATCTCAACCAATGCGTTTGTCGTTCCCGACATTGCCGACAGCACAACAATTTTCGGTTTCCCGTCGTCAATCAGACGGGCCACTTCTCTGATGCGTTCTGGCGAACCGACTGACGTTCCGCCAAATTTCATTACTTGCACGATACTTTCGTTTTTAAGGTTATCAAATAAAAAAGCCGGGCGACTGCAGTCCCCAACTTTCACTTTTTCAATCTGATAAATCGTGTCTGACGCCTTGTGCGCCAACGATTTTCAGTGCTTGCAAAGATACGGCTTTTGCTATTATATAAGGTGTGACGGCGGATTTTACGAATTTCACTTACAGCCATGAATTGAAGGTGTGACGGCAGAGTTGCATGAGCCTCATTGCAATTGATTTAAGCCAATGAAATTCATCACATTAGCGCACTCCAACGATTCAAACCAACCGTAATCTTTGTAATTATTGCCTGAAGAAATTCTCTATCGTTTCATACCATTTACAATATAATATATATGCCGCCACGACCATCAATACTCATATATAATTGTAATTAAAACAGATAACTCGACATCTCACACTTGCAAACATTCAAATTCAATCTTTTTGAACAACAATATCCCCTAACCCACCGTCAACTGCCAATTATTGACTACTTTTGTGCGCTTTTACAACAGTTGTATGGTTCAAAGTGATGTGATTGAAAATGAAGATTTTATCCGCGTGTATGGCGCGCGGGAGCATAATCTGAAAAACATTGATGTCGCCATTCCGCGCAACAAACTCACCGTCATCACAGGGTTGAGCGGCAGCGGGAAGTCGTCGCTAGCGTTCGACACCATCTATGCCGAAGGCCAGCGCCGCTACATCGAGACATTTTCAGCCTATGCGCGCCAGTTTTTGGGCGGTCTGGACCGACCAGATGTGGATAAAATCACAGGCTTGAGCCCCGTCATTTCAATTGAGCAGAAAACCACCAACAAAAATCCGCGGTCCACAGTTGGCACAACCACAGAGATTTACGACTTTTTGCGACTGCTTTTCGCCCGCGCTGGCGAGGCCTACTCATACAACACTGGCAAAAAGATGGTCAAGTACACCGACGACCAAATTATCGACATCATTATCAGCAAGATGGCTGGGCAGAAAATCTACCTTATGGCACCGCTCATTAAGGGGCGCAAGGGCCACTACAAGGAACTTTTCGACCAACTTCTGCGCAAGGGCTATCTCTATGCGCGCGTCAACGGCAAGATTACCGACCTGACCGCAGGAATGCGTCTCGACCGCTATAAAACCCATAATATTGAGGTAGTTATCGACAAACTGAAAGTCGATGAGAAGGACCGCAAGCGCCTTGCCGAATCGCTCAACACCGCAATGAAGGAAGGCCAAGGTGTTGTGCTGGTGCAAAACGCTGACACTGAAGAAGAAAACTTCTATAGCCGCCACCTGATGTGCCCCGAAACAGGGCTGTCGTACAACGAGCCCGCGCCGCACACTTTCTCGTTCAACTCGCCTATGGGCGCCTGCCCCCATTGCAAGGGCTTAGGCGTTGTAAATAAGATAGATATCGACAAAGTTATCCCCAACAAACAATTGAGCATAAAAAGCGGCGGCATTGTTCCTTTGGGTAAGTATCGCAACACGATGATATTCTGGCAGTTGGAAGCCATTGCCGATAAATTCAAGTTCAAACTCGACACGCCAATTTGCGACATTCCCGACGAGGCGCTCGATGTGGTTCTGAACGGAAGCGACGAGCCTTTCAAACTGCTCAACACGCCGCTGGGCAACTCGTCGAACTATTTTTTGAGTTTCCCTGGTGTCATTTCGCTGTTGCAAGACGTCACCACCGACGAGGTGACCGAAGACAAGCAGAATCCGATGCAAAACTTTGTGAAACAGTGCGTTTGCCCCGAATGCAATGGGGCTCGGCTGAACCGCGAGGCGCTGCATTTTAAAATCGATGAGAAAAATATCGCCGAACTCTCGAATATGGACATAAAGAGCCTGTACGCCTGGCTCGACGGCCTTGAGGACCGTATGAACGACAAGCAGCGCGCCATTTCCGCCGAGATTCTGAAGGAAATCCGCAGCCGCTTGGGCTTTCTGGTCAAAGTCGGACTCGACTATCTGTCGCTCAACCGCAGTTCGCGCAGCCTGTCAGGCGGTGAAAGTCAGCGAATTAGACTGGCCACGCAGATTGGCTCGCAACTCGTCAACGTGCTCTACATTCTCGACGAGCCATCAATCGGCCTGCATCAGCGCGACAACCACAAACTCATTGAGTCACTGAAAGAACTGCGCGACATAGGCAACACGGTGATTGTTGTTGAGCACGACAAGGATATGATGCTTGCCGCCGACCATGTGATTGACATTGGCCCGTTTGCTGGCCGTCGTGGCGGAAATGTGGTGAGCGAGGGAGCTCCATACGAGATTCTGAAATCTGACTCACTCACAGCACAATACCTAAACGGCACTCGTCAGATTGAGGTACCAAAAAAACGGCGCAAAGGCAACGGTCTTTCGATTGTTCTGCATAATGCCACAGGCCACAACCTTAAAAATGTGACACTTACGCTGCCATTAGGCAAGTTTGTGTGCATAACAGGAGTGTCGGGCAGCGGCAAATCGTCGCTCATCAACGAGACGCTGCACCCCATTCTGAACCATCACTTCTACCGTTCAGTACAGGAACCATTGCCGTTCAATTCAATTGAAGGTATCGGCAACATTGACAAGGTGATAGAGGTAAACCAGGAACCGCTTGGGCGCACGCCGCGCTCAAATCCAGCCACCTATTCAGGTGTCTTTTCTGACATCCGCGCACTGTTCGAGAAACTGCCCGAGGCGCAAATCCGCGGCTATAAGGCTGGACGCTTCTCGTTCAACGTGAAAGGTGGTCGCTGCGAGACTTGCAAAGGCGCTGGCGTTCAGACAATTGAAATGAATTTTCTGCCCGATGTTCTGGTCCCCTGCCCCGACTGCAATGGCCACCGCTACAACCGTGAAACGCTTGAAGTTCGATACAGAGGCAAATCGATTTCCGACGTGCTTGATATGACTATCAATCAAGCAGTTGAATTCTTCGAGAACCAACCTAAAATTCTGCAAAAAATCAAAGCTTTGCAGATGGTGGGGTTGGGTTATGTTAAATTGGGCCAACCGTCAACGACCTTGAGTGGTGGCGAGGCACAACGCGCAAAACTGGCTGCCGAGCTGTCGAAAAAAGACACAGGCAAGACGCTCTACATTCTCGACGAGCCAACAACCGGACTTCATTTTGAGGACATCAGAGTCCTGCTCGATGTACTGCAAAAGCTTGTGGACAAAGGAAATACTGTGGTTGTGATTGAGCACAACCTTGATGTCATAAAAGTTGCCGACCACATTATTGATATGGGTCCCGACGGCGGCTCGGCTGGCGGGCAGATAATCAGCGAAGGCACGCCCGAACAGGTTGTGGCGCGCGGTGTGGGCTACACTGCGCAATATCTGGCCGACGAGTTGCAAAACGACTGATTCACCAATTTAAACAACCAGCTGATTATCAACCTTCTGCACAGGCATTGATGCGCTTGCGCAATTTTTTGTCGCAAAAAAATCATAAGTTTTTCGTTTTAGATTTTGCTGATTCAACCAAATCGGATAACTTTAATCCTGCTTGAAACGGAATCGCACGAAGCGTTTTTGTTGAAAGCCAAATTGAAATGGATTATATGAGATTATGTTAAATTGCTCAAAAAAGTTAAACTATGATTGAAATTATTTGCGTCAACAACGGCGAACGGCGAAATTACCCGCAAGGTACTACATTACAGCAAGTTGCAGTTGATATGGGTTTTATTGGGAAACCCGTTTACGCGGCATACGTCAACAACAAGATTAAAGAGCTTGATTTCGCGTTGTTCAATCCGTATGTTGTTGAATTTATTGATTTTACCTATCCAGATGGCAAGCGAATGTACGACCGTTCGTTGAGCTTCGTGCTCTACAAGGCCGTCCACGACATTTTGCCAGGACACAATTTGAAAATCGAGCATTCCATTTCAAACGGATATTACTGTGAAATTGAAGGTGTTGACTCTGTTACAGAGGAACAAGTTGCCGAAATCGACCGCCAGATGCGGCACATAATCGAACTCGACCTGCCATTTATCCGCAAGCGCATGCTCGCAGATGAAGCTTCAAAACTATTCGACGAGTTCGGTTATCACGAAAAATCGCAACTGCTCAAAACACGCGCACATCTCTATTCTTCAGTCTATTATCTCGACGATGTGATAGACTATTTCTATGGCTGTCTTCTGCCATCGACTGGCTATTTGAAAGTGTTCAGCATCGATAAATATTACGATGGAATGCTGCTTCGCGCTCCGTACTCTGACAACCCGAACGCCGTTGCCAAACTTGAGCCTCAGGATAAGATGTTCGATGTTCTACACGAATTCAAAAAATGGGGCAGAATATTGAATATCAGCTACATGAGCAATATCAACCAACATATTGATGACGGTAGCATCGGCGAACTGATAAAAATATCGGAGGCTCTGCAAGAGAAGAAACTGGCGCAGATCGCCGACATGATTGCCACACGCTCGCCGCAACCGCGTCTGGTGCTGCTTTCCGGACCGTCGTCGTCGGGCAAGACAACCACTGCCAACAAACTTGCCATTCAGTTGAAAGTGGCAGGTTATAACCCTGTTACGCTGTCGCTCGACAACTATTTTGTTGACCGTGAGCTCACACCACGCGACGAGAACGGCGAGTATGACTTTGAAGCACTTGAAGCACTTGATATTCCGTATCTTAACAACGATTTGAACGCACTGTTCGAAGGCAAAACCATCGACGTGCCAAAATTCTCGTTCAAAGACGGCAAGCGTTTCTTCGACGGAGAGAAAATGCACCTCGACGCCAACAGCATCATCATTGCCGAAGGCATTCACGCACTGAATCCGAAACTCACCGCCCACATCGACGACAGTCTGAAATTCAGGGTTTATGTGTCGGCGCTCACCACCCTTTCGCTCGACAACCACAACCGCATACCCACCACTGACACGCGACTTATCCGCCGCATTGTGCGCGATTATCGCTACCGCGGCTACAGCGCAAAAGACACCATCGACCGCTGGCCGAGCGTGCGCCGCGGCGAGGACAAGCACATCTTCCCGAACCAGGAACGTGCTGATATTATGTTCAATACGGCCATGGTTTACGAGACTGGTGTGCTGAAGCGCTATGTCGAGCCTGTGCTGCAGCAGGTTCCGCCAAACTGCAACGCCTACCGCGAGGCTTTGCGACTGCTGAAATTCCTGAGCTACGTCCAGCCGATTCCCGACAATGAGATTCCGCCAACGTCGGTTTTGAGGGAATTCTTCGGCGGCAGCAGCTTCAAGTATTGATAGACCGATTTACCTTAATATGCCACTGACGTGATTTAACAACGCGCCAGATATTCAAAAAATGGCCGAAATAGGTTGTTTACAAGTGTTTAAACCCTATTCGGCTGTTTTTTTTATTATGGATTGAAAGATCGATTCGCTTTATTAAGACACTGTTTTTCAACAGAATAATGAATCAAGCAAGAAAATGTAAACAGGACAGTGTTAAAAAAAACGTTTACAAAAGGCCGCGAACGGTTGATTGTATGGGGTTTTTGGCTAATTTAGCAGAATGTTTAGTTTGCTTTACGCAGAATTAATTTATGCTTAAATCGAATTTAATTTTAGGGATTATCAGCGTTTTAATGTTGTTCGGCCTGGTAGGCGAACCTGTGTCATTATCGTTGAATATGCCCGATTCAGCCCAAAGCGATAGTGAGTTTTTGGTTGAGGTTACTATCAAAAAAGGTGACATTGAAGGATTCGCCCGTTTTCAGCAGAAGCTGCCCGATGGTTTCAAAGCTGTGGCAAGACAAACTGCAAACGGCGACTTTTCATTTGTAGACCAAAAAGTTAAAATCCAGTGGATGAAAGTTCCTTACGACAAGGAATTGGTTGTTTCATACGCCATCCAAGTCGATCCTGGAATTGCTGCAGGCAGTTACAATTTCGGAGGTTCATTCTCTTATATTATGGATAATGCGGTGCAAGTCGCAAATCTCGATAATAAATCGGTGCAGATTATTACTGACGAAACCGCACAAAACCTTACCAATCAGCCAACAATGGTGATACAGAAAGGTGATGTGCAAGTCAATCTGAAAACCGTTGACTGCATCAGACAAAAACCATATTTGAATTCTGATAATGAGGTGATTGTCAATCTTTTAATCAACAAAGGAAACCTCAGCGGATTTGGCAAGGTTCAAGAGCAAATTCCTGTTGGTTACCGAGCAGAAAGCATCAAATCGAAAAACTCGATTTTCACTTATAAGAATCACATTGTCAAGTTCTTGTGGATGAATATGCCAAACAACTCAGGTGAGGACAATTTCGTGGTTTCTTACAAACTTATCCCCGAAGGAGAAATTCCTGACGAGGAATTCCAAATCATTGGAACATTCTCGTATGCTGAATCGGACCGTACCAAGACAATAAATATTGCAGAGCGCAGTGTTGATTTGGAGAAGGGCGAGGAAGAGCCGCTGCTTGTGCAAGCAAGTACGGAACCTGAGCCAGAGCCGGCTAAACCTATATCATCGTACACTCCGGCCCCGGAACCAACTTACTCGTACGAACCAACATCGACACCTGAAACTACCGCTCCGTCGACATACACTCCGTCAACTCCGGCTACAACAACCGTTTCGGAGCCAGTTTACGCATCGAACGAACCTGTATCGAAGTCAACCACAACACCTTCGTACACACCAAGTTCGCAAACTTCCGCGCATCAAGTCAATCGTCCATATAGGGCAACAGCAGAAGATTTGTCAGATGTGCCGTCGCCTGAGCAGGGTGTTGCGTTCAGAGTGCAGATCGCCGCAGGCCATCGCCTCGTAGGAAAAAATTATTTCAAACGCTTGAATATCACCGACCAAGTACAAGTTGAGATACACAACGGCTGGAATAAATACACCGTGGGTAATTTCAGCGAGTACAAAGATGCGCGCGATTATAGGGTTTATGTCTGGAACAACACCCCAATCCACGACGCTTTCGTATCGGCCTACAACAACGGAATGCGCATAACTGTTCAAGAGGCACTGATGATAACAAGCCAAAAATGGTATAAATAAAGGGTGAAGTTGGAGATAAAGAATTGTTGATGAAGAAATTATTGATTGCCATATTAGGATTGTTGTCCTGCTTTCAGGTAGTTGCGCAGGAGGACATCGACGAGGATTACCTGTCGGTGTTGCTTTCTGAAGATGAGGAGGCAACAAGTGCGGCTTTCAAACCAGTTATCGGCTTCGGTGTCGGTAACTTTTCTTTTTATGGCGATGTGGTCGATTATTTCCGCACCCCCATCAACGGTCTGACATCGTACAGATTTCTTATTAGCCGTAACGTCAGCAAATATTTCGATATTGAATTCCATGGAACATTGGGCCGCGTTGGCGGAAGCGTATATTGTGCTGAAAATGAGACAAAAATTGATTTCTCACAACTAGTTATCGATGGAAAGGTGAATCCCGACAGGGTGGTGTTTATGAACGATGCGCAACGTGCTGATATGCTGAACGTTGCCAACTTCCGCTCGCAGATTTTTGCCGGCGGTGTTTCTGTGGCCTACAATTTCAACCATATTCTTGAGCGCAAACGACCAATCCACCCCTACGTTTCGTTGGGCGTTGAGTTTTTCCAGTTCTCATCAAAAGGCGATTTTCTGAATGCCGATAACAAAGCATACGTCTATTGGCCCGACGGCACAATCCGCGACGACCGAGGTGTAATAATTGTCCGCGACTATGAATACGAAACCGACTTGCGCAAACTTGACCTTTATGGCTATGGCGATTATGCTAAAACCAGCGTGGCCTTCCCTGTTGATGCAGGTTTCAATGTGACAATAACTGACCGCGTCACTTGCCGTATTGGTTGTGCTGCCCATTTCCCCATGACCGATTACATCGACAATGTGAAAGGTGGCAAGGGCTGGAAGAACGACATTCTGCTAAATACTTATGTATCATTGTCGATTGACTTGTTCTCTACCGATGAGGAACTTGCCGCAGTTGAGAATTTCCGCAACTTGAAGTTCATCATAACCGACAATCTTGATGAGGATGGTGATGGTGTTGACGACTTCAACGACGAGTGCCCAGGAACGCCAAAAGACGTAAAAGTCAACCAGTTCGGTTGTCCGCTTGATACTGATAAGGATGGTGTTCCAGATTATATCGACAAGGAGCCGAACACTCCGCTGGGCAAAATTGTTAGCGCAAGCGGTATTCAATTGACTGACAAGCAGATTATTATGCTGCTTTACAATCCTGATGCCGTAAAACACACTGACACGCGAGCTTACTCGAACACTTCTGCGTCAGAGGGAGGAAGCAATATAGATGCTTCTAAGGGCATACCTGCCAAGTATAAGAGCGTTGATATCGATAACGATAATTACATTTCACACGAGGAGTTGCAGAAAGCTATCGATGCCATCTTCGAAGGCACTTCAACACTTACACCTGCCGACATCAACGGCTTGCAAGACTTCTTCTTCGAACAATAATTGCTGAAATAAAAACACAAAGGCTACAGCGTAGCCTAAAATATGTGTAGTTGATGGATTGTGGACAGAAATGCCGACTAACTATCTGATTTTGTTCATTCTATCCAGCTCGCGCTTGGTGTCTTTCAGTTTGATGTCCTCACGCTTGTCGTAGAGTTTTTTACCGCGCGCCAGCCCGATTGACATTTTAGCCAAACCTTTTTCGTTGATATATAACGTAATAGGAACGATTGTAAAGCCTTTTTCCTTGATTTTTTTCTCTAATCGGTTCAGCTCGCGACGTTTCAGTAGAAGTTTGCGGTCGCTGCGAGGAGTGTGATTATAGTGCGTACCATATTCGTATTCAGCAATATACATATTCTTGACATATAACTCTCCTTTTTCGAAGATGCAATAAGTGTCGTTAATATTTGCCTTCCCATTCCGAATCGATTTTATCTCAGTACCAAGCAGTTGTATGCCTGCGTTGAAAGTTTCGATTATCTCGTAAAGGAAATGGGCTTTTTTATTGCTAAACCGAACGTTATTGTCCATATCAGTTGAAGATTAGATTGCTGCAACCAACTAATGCCCAATGCAATAGCACCATGATGACTATTGAGGTTATGATTGTGTTGCGGATTTTTTTGCTGTCGACATCAGAGTATTCGGCCTTGAGCATGCACCAAAGCAAGTAATAAGAATAAAGACCGCAAAGGTTGAAAAGCGGCGCCAATTTAGGCAGGAGTCCGCTCAATATTGATGTGGCAAAAATTGGTATGAATGAATAAGTTATGATGTAGAATGAACGCGACAACTTTGCCTGCAGCGAGTAATAGTGCAGAATTTCGTGCAGCAGAAGTGTAAAAAGTAATCCTGACACCAACAACAATGCCAATCTAGGCACTAATTCATTGATAACGAAGGACAATGAATCTTTAAACATATAAGTGCCGAACATCACATGGCCAATGAATTCGGCAACAATGATTGACACAAAATATGGAAGTGCAACATCCTTCAAAAGCGCGGCAAATCCTTTCGTTTCGCCAGAAAGTGCTGTTGCTGTGGCGGTTGGCTTACCAATCAGGTCTATTGTCAGATTTAAAAGTGATTTTATGTTCATCTCGCACTAAAAACGCTGCAAATTTAAACTATTTTCGCAAAGCATAAGCATTAAACCACAACACGAAATGAGCGCAAACTTGCCGTTAATCACCATTTTAGGTCCCACCGCGACTGGCAAAACCGCAATTGCCACGCAGTTGGCCGCCGCCATCGACGCTGAAATCATCAGTGCCGACTCGCGTCAGGTTTACCGCAGAATGGACATTGGCACTGGCAAGGATTTGTCTGATTATCAAGTTAATGACAAACAAATTCCGTATCATCTGATTGATATTGTTGAACCTGGCACAAAGTACAATCTGTTTGAATATCAGAAAGATTTCCTGAAGGTTTACAACGATATTTGCAACCGCTCAAAGCGTGCAATTCTTTGTGGAGGCAGCGGACTATATATTGAGTCGGTGCTCGATGGCTACAAAATGACGTCGGTGCCTGTGAATGAGAAACTTCGGACAGAACTTGACGGTTATTCGGAGGCGCAGTTGGAGCTGCGGCTGAAATCGGTGAAAAAACT
This sequence comes from Salinivirgaceae bacterium, assembly GCA_017645945.1. Lineage (GTDB taxonomy): Bacteria > Bacteroidota > Bacteroidia > Bacteroidales > SZUA-534 > RUG13583. The sequence goes on along the minus strand of JAGCNL010000028.1, from coordinate 130,343 downwards.
TCATAACAATGCCGATTTTGATACGCGCCAACGGACAATACGTGCTATTGAAATTGCAGAGTATCAAAAGAATAACGCGCAACTGATACCCGATTTCCCGAGGATTCCTTATATAATAATTGGTGTGCGGATGGAGCGTGAAGCTGTTTGTCAGTCAATCTACAACAGGCTCAAGCAGCGCCTTCGCGATGGAATGATTGACGAGGTGCAGGCCTTACTCAACGAAGGAATCGCTCCTGACGACATAATGTATTATGGTCTTGAGTATAAGTTTGTTACACAATTCCTACTGAAGGAGTTCAGCTACAACTATATGGTTGAGCATCTAAATATTGCAATCCGCCAGTTTGCAAAACGCCAAATGACATGGTTCCGCCGCATGGAGCGCAACGGTTTTAAAATCAATTGGATTGATGCCTCCTTGCCGATTGATGAGAAAGTTAGAATGGCGATGGAAATAATTGGTGAACAGCAAGAAACTCATTGAGAATTACGAAAATCTTGCAGTGAAAACTTTGAAACCACCAGAGCTTGTGCAACTCTGAATATTTTAATAATAATGAGTGGAACAAATACTCCAAAAGCTAAATACAACATCCACAACAAAAAGTTTTTGCCAATTTTATAAGTGTACAGAGAACTTGCCATTGTGAGGTTTTCGCTTAATCCAAATGTGTCCATTAGTCGTGTGCACAAAAAGAAGCCCAATATATGCAACGCCATAATATACAGTGAATTACGCCCAACATAACTTAATGCGTCTGACAAGAAAGGTATTCGTTCTATCTTTTTGGAAATAAACAAAATAACACACAACGCGGCAATGCCTAAAGCGAGCGGGAGAATAAGGTCGGGAAATTTGTAGTGAAAAGATAAATGACTGTGTGGCAACATAATATATTGAAGGTATATTGCCACAGCAACAATCATTATTATCCAATTGCCAAAATTCAGTCTCAATCTTTGTTTCAGCAACATACCACATAAAACGAATGTGGCTGCGGTCAGTGACTGGCTGATTCGAGGGATTGAAAAACCATAAAGGACATTTAGGCCTACGGAAATAGTGGAAGTCAACACTACTATTGCAAACCATAGTATATCAGCTCGCTGTCTGTCTTTAAAGATTTTTCTGGAAATACATGCTGCCACCGACAAAAAGCATAAAGCGAAAAACAGCGCATAAATAAACCACATTGCCCCCATAACAAGTTCGCCATTAGGTGCAACAATTGTCTTTAAAATATTGAATAAGTAGGTTTTACTATCCCATAAAACGAAATCCATATCGGTCTTTGGATGCGCCGAACCGAGTGGATAAAATCCCCAACGGCACAATGGATTATGCATTAAAATGGCTATCAAATAAATAATTGTTGCAGGAATGTATAAAGTCTTCAGTTTGTGTACTATAAACTTTGCTGGCTTTGTTATTTCATCCTCCTTAATGTAAAATCCAGCAACAAGAAAGAAAAAGACTATAGGCCAGAAACTCACAAACTTACCTGGAATTATTGCGGAACTTACATGCCAACAAACTATATCGATGATTGCCAATCCCTTGGCAATATCCACATATTTTTCTCTGCATGTTTGTCCTTCATTCAACATAGGACAGTTGTTTGGTAATCTGCGGCTTACTCAAATTCAGAAGTAAAATAAAATTCCAATCCTTTGAATTTTTCCTGCGACATCTGCAGTTCGTAGGCTGATTCGGCAAGATAGACATCGCGGCCCCACTTGTCTTTGGCCATTGCCTTGAATTTGCGGCGTTTAAAGTCTTCCCATTCCATTTGGTCGTTCGGCTTCACCCAGCAAGCCTTGTACATACTGATGTTCTCATAACGGCATTTAGCGTTGTACTCGTGCAGCAAGCGGTACTCAATGACCTCAAACTGCAGTGCGCCCACTGTACCGATAACCTTGCGGCCGTTCAACGTCATTGTAAACAACTGTGCCACACCTTCATCCATCAATTGGTCGATACCTTTGGCAAGTTGCTTTGCCTTCATCGGATCATCGTTTTCGATGTAGCGGAAAAGTTCTGGCGAGAAGCTCGGAAGTCCCTTGAAATGAATCTTTTCGCCTTCAGTCAGTGTGTCGCCGATTTTAAAGTTGCCCGTATCGTGCAGACCGATAATGTCGCCAGGATAGGCTTCCTCAACCACCGACGTTTTTTGCGCCATAAAGGCTGTAGGACTCGAGAATTTCAATTGGCGGTCGAGTTGAACGTGATAATAGTTGGTGTTTCGCAGGAATTTTCCCGAGCAAACCTTCACAAATGCGATACGGTCGCGGTGGTTCGGGTCCATATTGGCGTGAATCTTGAAGACGAAACCTGTGAACTTTTCTTCTTCAGGCTTCACTTCGCGCTCAATAGTCTGCGATGGTTGCGGCGATGGTGCAATACGAATAAATGATTCCAAAAGTTCCTGAACGCCAAAGTTATATAGCGCACTTCCGAAGAACACGGGGGCAATTTTTGCTTCGCGGTAAAGATTCTGGTCGAAGTCGGGATAAACGCCTTCGATAAGTTCCAGATTGTCGCGCAGAATTTGCGCGTTCTTGCCCATCTTGCGCTCGAACTCAGGATCATTTAGGTCTTTAAATTCCTGGGGCTCTTCGGCTTTGGTCTTGTCGTTGCCCGAGAAATAGTACATTTTTTTGTCGAAGATGTTGTAAACGCCCTGCAGCCTTTGGCCCATACCAACAGGCCAGCTCAACGGGTGCACATGGATTTGCAGCTGGTGCTCAATCTCGTCAAGCAAATCGAACGGGTCCTTGCCCTCGCGGTCAATCTTGTTGATGAAGACAATCACCGGTGTGTTGCGCATACGGCAAACTTTCATCAGTTTTTCGGTCTGGGCCTCAACACCTTTCGCGGCATCAATCACCACAATAACGCTATCGACAGCCGTCAGGGTGCGGAAGGTGTCTTCAGCAAAATCCTGGTGGCCTGGGGTATCGAGAATATTGATTTTCACGCCGTTATACTCAAAACCCATCACCGATGTTGCAACCGAAATACCACGTTGCCGCTCGATTTCCATAAAATCGGAAGTTGCAGTCTTTTTAATCTTGTTCGATTTAACAGCACCAGCCACGTGGATGGCACCACCAAACAACAGCAACTTCTCTGTCAAAGTGGTTTTACCAGCATCTGGGTGGCTTATGATTGCAAACGTGCGGCGGCGTTTTATCTCTTCGTTAAAATCCATATCTATCTGATTTATAATATTCCTACTTGCTATTCTTCTTCGTCGTCATCGCCCATACTGTCTTCGCAGTCGAGTTCATCGTCAATAAAATACTCGGCTTCAGCAATTAGCGTATCAATCTCAATTTGAGGCAGTTCGGGTTTGTCAATCCAATAGATTTGCTTGTCGTTCTCAAAATCGTCTTCGCTGCCTTCCAAAATGAAGCGCGGCTTTTCGGTGTGAACAACATAGATGTAGCCCAATCGCTGCTGGCTGTTCGTTGCAAGTAGAAATTTCGGTAGCATATAAAATTTAATAAGGCCGCAAATATAGCCGTTTTATTGTTGTCCACTAATATTTTAAAAAGTAGAAAACACAACAAAATATTTTTTTGCAAATGCAAATAGAAGGTCTATCTTTGCACCGCTTTTGAGCACGGGGTATAGCACAGTCCGGTTAGTGTGCCTGCTTTGGGAGCAGGAGGTCGCAGGTTCGAATCCTGCTACCCCGACAAAATGAGAGCCTGTCATTCGTGACGGGCTTTTTTTGTAATGTCAAAACTCATACACCATTATATATTCCTCTTCGTTTTCACCGATGGTGCGGAAGCCCAATTTCTGATACATCCGCGCGGCATAGTTGGCTTTTTGCACTGAAAGTGAAGCCTTTGCGTAGCCCCGCTGCCGAAGATGGTCGAGCATTGAGCGCATCAGGCTTGTGCCGATTCCCTGCCCTCGATATTCGGGGCGAAGCGAGATGGCAAACGACGGCACACCATAGGCCACATGGCCAAAATCGGGCATATCGCGAACCCACACTGCACCCACAACCTCACCATCGGCCTCGGCCACAAGACAATGGTCATCAGGCCGAGACCCAAAGCCATCAACATAAACACGCAACTCGGGAAGATTAATAATCTCTCTCGGCGGTGCCTGGACACCTTCGGGAACAAAAATGGCCAGGTAGAGAAAATCGTCGAGCAATGGTAACTCGTTGTTTTTCAGTGGACGGATGGTGGTCATTTGAGTTTTAAGTTTTTTAAGTTTTAAGTTATAAGTTTAAAAGTTTTAAGTTTTTGAGGTTTAAGGTTTTAGACTAGTCATAGTTTCAATTTAAACTGCAAGATGACAGGGTCGTAATCGTTGCCTTTTAGTGCATCGATGATGCGTTTGCCCACGGGCGACAGTTCCTCGTCCTCATTGATTATGGTCTCCCAGTCGCCTTTTATCAGCATCGTGTAAACGCCGTTGTCAACCATATTGGGGAGGACATCGAAATTCAATCCGCCAATGTGGACTTTGTAGTTCTGCACGTTGTCGCGCGTGGCAATGGCCAAGTAACGGGAATAATTTTTTTCAAAAATTGGACAAACCCAGTAGGTCATAACCGAATCAGTCAGATGCACAAAATAGCAGCCAGTGGCGAGGTCGTTGTATGATATGAATGTACGCACCACATTATCATCGCCAACATTACTTTTAACGTCAACTTTGGTTTTGTTCATTTCCATATCGCTGTAGTCGATTGTCGCCACTTTTGTTTTTTTGCCGTTGGCATATCGGTAGAGCATACTTTTTTCTTCAAGCACTGACATCAGCACATCGTTGCCCGAACGCGCAAACATATCCTTAGCATAAGGACTATCTTGCCCAATATCAATTATTTTGTCGATTGAGTGCCCGTCGTATTCGTAAACAGCGCATTTACCGTAAACATAAGCAATGTCTTCTTTCTGCTGTTTGAATGTGAGCAGAAGATGGTCTCGGCCAAGCACAATCAAATCTTCCAAGTGTTTATTTTCAGCAAATCTTTTTATATCGAATTTCGAATCGAACTTGAACGGCGAAGTTTTGTAAAACATTATCTGCCCCATATTCTGGTCGTAGCCACAAAAAAGGCTATCGGCAGGCAGGTACGAGAATTGAACAAGTTGGATTGAGTACTCACCAGGCCCGCGTCCGACAGCGTGAAGTTTTTCCACAAGCCTTCCGTCTTTAATGTGATAGAACGTTACTCCATGCCCATCGGAGGCGATGAAATCGTTGCTAGTACCTTCTATTCGCCAAATATCGCCTATCGGTTCATCGCCCACAATTGGCTTAACAACAATCTCTTTGGCAATGTCTTCAATGGCAATATCCTTCACTTTCCGCACATCGTTTTTAATCTGCCACGGGCCAGTGTATCGTTTTTTGTTTTTACTGCCGCTTTGGCTGACATCGGCCGACGGTTCATCAGCCGTAATCAATTCAACATCAATCGGTTCTGCTGCTTCTTCAAGGCCGACGGTATCAATGTCGATTACCTCGTCTTTGGTCACCGATTCTGTTGGACTTTGATTTCTTGAGCAACCTCTGTAGAACAAAATCACCAGCAGAATCACCAGCACAAGGGCGGATATTGATAATATTTTGGTTTTCAAAGACATATGATTAGTTTTTTTATTTCGTGCATTCTGCGGACACACGCGGTGTGTCCCTACGTTTGCCTTAATCTTTCAATTTGATTTTCAACCACACAATTGCCGCGTTACGTTCGTCAGGGGTTAAATCTTTGATATACTCGGCGTTGCGTTCCAAATAGGCGTGATATTCGGCTTGTGTTTTTTGCAAACGGGCATCCAGGATGTCATCGTGGCCTTCGAGAAAAAGGGCCAACAAACTGTTTTGACATCTAGCATAGGCGTATTTGCCGTCGGATTTCATAATGCCCAACCACGGAACAAGGCCGCTTAAAATATCGGATGCTTGCTTAAAATCGCCGTTTAAGTCAATGTGAACCGACACCGCCTTGTTTGTGTACTTATCGATTATCGACATATACTCCTCATCATCAATAGTATACCATACAGTCAAATATTTTCCCGACCCGCTTAAAAGAGATATGATACTATTATAATTATCCATCGCATCAAAATCGCGTTTACTCAACAAGTCGTTGTAGATTTCAGGGGTCATCGGATTCGGAAGCGCCAGTTCGGTGCACTGCTCTTTGTCGCCGTAAAGCGTATAGAGAATGTTATTGCTCATAGGAAGCAGGCGGATAGTGTCGTGGTCGAGATAGCAAGGGTCGCCACCAGTCATACCATAGTTAACTTGCGGAACGTTGAAATGCCACGATGTAATATTGAACGATTTGTCGGCCAACAATATGGATGAGGCCGTGTCGGAGATATTGCCACGCAAGATGAAAGCGTAATTACCGCTGTTCAAGTGGACAATTTCGTAGTTGGGGTTCATATCGCCGAAATCGCGCATTATACCAATAAATTTGCACTCGTGGTCGTACTGTAGAACACGTTTTTTGCTGTCGAGGATGCAGATGTTGTCGTCGGCGCTGAACATTGATGTTTCATAATAAACTATCTCGCCAGGCCCATTACCTTTGATTATTCTTCCCGACAATTTTTCACCCGTTTGTCTGTCGAGACACGTCAGGCAAATTCGCTTGTCGTCAAGCATATATATATAATTGTCGGACAGGCAGATGCTCAACGGCCCCGCAAGCGTCCAGCCATCGTCCATTTGCAGATTCATCACCGAGATTGACTCCACGCAATCGGCAAAAGCCTCATTGTCAATGGTTCCTGGAAGTTCAACACGGCTGATTTCGGTTGTGTTGCTGTTGCTGCAAGCCATCATTGTCGCACCGATGGCAGCAATTGATAATAGTTTAAATCTCATTTGTTTGTGGTATTTAGTGGTTAATGATGTTTTTTCCGTTAGCGCCCTGACGGGCGGAAATTTTTAGAAAATTCGATTAAAAAATTGTTATAAAATTTATCTCTAACCAAACTTATCCAAATTGAAACCAAATCTTGTTTCCTAATTAATTCTGGTTCGTTTGATTAGCGTTAAAACCCTAAAAATCATTTTCTTATAATTTTATTATAAATTTTCTTTCAATTTCCCGCGAAGCGGTATTCCTTTCATTTTTTTATTCCTTTTGCATTGGCGGACGCGGCACACCACGTCCCTACATTTCGGCGGACACACTCGGTGTGTCGCCACGTTTGCGGACGCCACAATGTGACGTCCCTACTTATATATCTAAAACTTGAAACTTCAATAACTTATTACTTAAAACCTCTAAATTTTCAACCTAAACTGCAAGATGACAGGATTACCGTTGTTGCCTTTCATTGCCTCGATGATGCGTTTGCCAACAGGCGACGGCTCTTCGTCGGCCTTGATTATACTCTCCAAATCGTCTTGAAACAGCATCGTATAAACGCCATTGTCAACCATATCGGGATAAACTTTGGTAATCAATCCGCCGATGCAGACTCTGTAGTTCTGCACTTTGTCGCGTGTGGCAATGGTCAGGTAACGAATACGTTTATCGTCAAGTTGCGGAATTATCCAGTAGGCCATAACCGAATCGGTCATTTGCACAAAGTTGCAGCCTGTAGCGTGGTCTTTACTTAAGACGGATAAACCTTCCTGAAAAACCTTGTCTTTGCTCATTTCCAAATCACCGTAATCGATTGTCGCTACTTTTGTTTTTTTGCCGTTGGCAAAACGGTAGAGCACAGTTTTCCCTTTAAGCGCCGATATCAGCACATCGCTACCTGAACGTGTAAAACTGTTGTTCCAACACTCATCCACATCAAACATTTTCTTAATTGATTGTCCGTCGAATTCGTAAACAGCGCAATTGTCGTCAACATATTCGCCTGTTATATGCTCCGCCCAATTTTTATGACGTGCTAAAGTAAGCAGAAGGTGGTCTCGGTCAACCGCAATCATACCACCTGTCCAGTTATCTTCCGCAAATAATTTTACATAACAATTCCACACGAACTCGAACGGCAATGTTTTGAAGCACATTATTTTACCTCCGTTTTGGTCGTAACCATATAAAAGACCGTCGGAAGACAGATAGGTGAAACTAAGAAGTTGGACTCTGTATTCTTTGGTGCCTTTTCCCTTAGCGTAAAGTTTTTCCACAAGCCTTCCGTCTTTAATGTGATAGAACGTTTCGTGATATCCATCGCCAACTATGAAATCGTTGCTGCTTCCACTCACTCCCCAAATATGGCCTAACGTTTCATCGGCCACAATTGGCTTAACAACAATATCTTCGGCAATGTCTTCAATGGCAATGTTCTTGACTTTCCGCACATCGTTCTTAATCAGCCACGGGCTACTGTTTCGTTTTTTGCTTTTACTATCGCTTTGGCTGACGGCGGCTGTCGGCTCATCGGCAGTAATTGATTCTTCCGCAATCGGTTCAACATCAATCGGTTCAGTCGCTTCTTCAATTTCGATGGTATCAATATTTATGACTTCTTCTTTAGTCACCGATTCATTTGGACCTTGATTTCTTGAGCAGCCCCTATAGAGCAAAATCACGAGCAGAATCACCAACACAAGGATGGCTATTGATAATCTTTTGTTTTTCACAGACATATGATTGGTTTTTTATTTCGTGCATTCTTCGGACACACGCGGTGTGGCCCTACGTTTGCGGACGCGGCACGCCACGTCCCTACTTATAACATCTAAAACTTATTACTTAAAACTTCAAAAACTTAAAACTTGAAATGTGTGTTGATTGTCCAACAGTTACAAATATATTCATAGCCGATGGAAAAACAACCAAAAATCAATTACCTTCGGTGCATCAAATAATTTTTGAACTAAAACTATTTATATGAGAAAGATTTTCACACTTGCTTGCAGTGTTGCGATGCTGATGTCGTGCTCGACACAAAACAGCACCAACACCAATCCCGTGCTGACCATCGAAGGCGGTCAGGTTCAGGGAGTTAACACCGATATTAAGGGCGTTGTGGTTTACAAGGGCATTCCTTACGCCGCACCTCCGACTGGCGAGAACCGCTGGCGCGCACCGCAGCCTGTTGTGCCGTGGCAGGGCGTCAAGGTTTGCGACCAATTCGGCCATCCTGCATTCCAAGCCGCTCACTACGACGGCGGCTACACCACCGAATGGGGCTATGGTGAAGAGAAAGCCTACAGCGAAGACTGCCTCTACCTCAACGTTTACACAAAGGCATCGGCTCAACCTGAGAAAAAACTGCCTGTGGCCATCTGGATTTTTGGCGGCGGACTGCGCGAAGGCTGGGGCTCGGAACCTGAATTCGACGGCCAGGAATGGGCTGCCAAAGATGTTGTTCTGGTAACGTTCAACTACCGCGTGGGTCCATTCGGATTCTTCGCTCACCCAGAAATTTCTGCTGAAGACCCGGAGCACGCAACTGGCAACTGGGGCACTCTCGACCAGATTGAAGTTATGAAATGGGTGAAGAAAAACATCGCTCAGTTTGGCGGTGACCCCGACAACGTAATGATTTTCGGACAGAGCGCAGGCGGACGCAGCACCAAATTCCTCAGCGCATCACCTCTTACCAAAGGCTTGTTCAACAAGGCTGTGATAATGAGCGCAAGCGGATTGCAGAAACCTCTCAGCGAAGAGGAACAGGCAAAAATCCCTGCATTCTTCCGTCAGACCCAGCTCACACTTGCACAAGCCGAAGAGCAGATCAAGGAAGTTTGCGACTGGGCTAACTTGAAGACTCTTAAACAATTGCGTTCGGCATCGACCGAGGAAATCTACGCTCTTGGCGCACTCTACGCAAGGGTTACTGGCAAGCGCAGCTGCCTCACCGCAGGCCCCATCACTCCGTACATCGACGGCTACGTGCTGCCGAAATCGTTTGACGATGCCTGCCTTGACGGCTCACTGGCCGACGTACCTTATATGATTGGTTTCACGCTCAACGACGCAGGCAATATGGCTGGTCAGATTACCGATTTCTGCCTCAACCGCCAGGAAGTTGGCAACAAAGCATGGGCTTACCAATTTGCACGTCCTCTGCCCGACGACGGCAGCCATCCGCAGGATTATCTGAAGGGAGCTTTCCACTCGTCGGATTTGTGGTTTGTGTTCAAATCGCTCAAGCACTGCTGGCGCCCATGGACACAAGGCGACTGGGACTTGTCGGAGAAGATGCTCACCGCTTGGAGCAACTTTGCAAAATACAGCGACCCCAACGGTGCCAATGGTGGCGATTGGAAGCCATATACTGCTGAAAACGGACAATTTATGCGTTTCAAACTGAACGAGCAGGATGCTGAAGACTCGTCGCTTGGCGAGCCGCTTCGTCCGTAATTATCAGATTGATAAAAACAACAAACGCAACTTCGGCCGACTGTCGGAGTTGCGTTTTTTATTGATTGCCCTACTCTACCCGATTCTTATGCCCATAACCAGAATGTCATCAACCTGGTCGTAGCGGCCGCGCCATGCATCAAATTCGTTTTCAAGCATTTGCATTTGCTCTTCGTTGCTCTTCGTATGACATTGCATCAACACGTCCTTGAACATTACGGTCTTCATCTTCAAACCGCTGTCGCCGCCAAACTGGTCATAATAGCCGTCGGTGAACATATAGAGCTGGTCGCCGTGCTTTATCGACACCTTCGATGATGAGAACGACCTGTCCTCATTGTCATAGTATCCGACAGGCATTCTATCCGGCTTAAGCTCAATAACTTTATTGTCGCGAATGATATACATCGGCAGCATGGCGCCGGCAAACTCCATGATGTTGTTTTTCTTATCGATAGATATTATCGCCATATCCATTCCATCACCCGCCGAAGGCTCGGCTGTTGCCTGATGCAAATGGTTTATAATATTCATTCTTAGCCTGTTAAGTACAACAGCAGGCTGAACAATGCCTCGCTCATTCACAATCTTGCTCAACAACGATATTCCAATCAGACTAAGGAACGCACCCGGCACACCGTGTCCCGTGGAATCAGCGCAGACAACCACAAGCCGGCCGCTTTGCTCCGTCATCCAATAGAAATCGCCACTCACAATCGAACGCGGCTTGTAATAGCAAAAACTGTCGGGGAAGTGCCGTGTGAGCACGGAAATTGGCGACAGCATCGCCTCCTGAATACGTTTGGCATAAGTTATGCTCGACGTAATCTCCTCATTCATAGTCATAATATCGTGCTGAGCCTTCTTGAGTGAGGTGATATTTGTATCGATGGCGATAAGCTGGCTGATTTCCATGGTCGAAACATCATAAATGGGTGACAATGTGGATTGTACCCAAAGTTTGATGTTCCACTTGTTCCGGATTTCCGACTCAAGCTCGATTGACTGCCTTTCAGTGTCCCAAGTTTTGATAATCTTCTTAATATCAATAGGATTTTTGCTGAAACCAAGCGTATTGTCGTTTTGGAGTTCCTCAAGAGTATATCCGTAAAGCCGCGAGTAGCCAGGGTTAACCCAGATTGTACGCCCCTCGCTGTCAAATACGCGGATGGCATTATCGGTCTCCCTGACAATCAGCGACATACGCTCCAATTCCTTGGTATAGTTGAGCAGATTCTCACGCTGCATCTCTATCTCCTCTTTCTGCTGCGCAATTTGGGCGTTGATGCGCTCCAAAGCCTTGTTATCCTTGCTCTTTTGCAAGAACGACCACGCAAGCATAAACATCAGAACGGTGCCAATAATGAACAATCCGGCGAGCGAGAAAAGCGACGACCTCTGGCGGTTTATTGTCGAGGCATTGTCCTCAATGGTTGTTTGCCACGTATCGTTCTCAGATGAAAGCAGATGAATCATGTCGCTCTGCCGTTTCAACTCCGACATCATGCCGAGAGAGTCGATATCGACCAAACGCAGATTGTAGGCAAGACTATCGGCGTAAAGCTGTGATTTTCTGAACATTCTGGCTGACTGGCGGAAATTGTTCTGCTTGTAGAGAATGTTGCCGTAGAGCCGCGACACCGCACCAAGTTTCAGCCACGAATTGGTTCCTGCGCAGAATTCATTGGCTTTGTCGGCATACAATTTCGCCTTGTCAACATCACCATGACTGATATAGTACTCACCGAATCTGATTGTGGCGTCGAACAAAACATCGGGGTTGGTATTCTCCTGGTCCAAAGACAGAATCGGGTAGCCGTGCTCCTCGGCCTTCTGAATGTCGTCATTTTCGAGATACCAATAGGCTAATCCCAAATCAGCCGTCTCTGAGCCACGCCGCGTTTGAAGTTCCTCACTGACGTCTTTGGCTTTCATATAGCACTCAAAAGCCTTGTTCATATCGTTCTTCTGAATGTACATGCTGCCGAGCATGCAATATGCGTCAATCCGGCTGACACCGAAATGCTGACGCTCAAAAATCATCAGGGCCTCCTCGGCGTTTTTCTGGGCAAGACTGAAATCGTTCTTAATCTGATACATATTTGCAATGAGCAGCAGCACGCGACCGTATTCGGGCGAGACCACCTCGTGGCTGTACTGCCGCGTGGCGTTTTGCAACACCTTGACACCTGTCACAAAATCGTTCGAGGCAAAAGCATACTTTCCAGCAATGTAGTAGAATTTTGCAATCGCCTCAGGGTCAGTAATTACATCCAAATGGCTGAGACTTTTTTGCAGAATCGAGTCGCAGCGATGATAATCGTTTCTGACAAGATAAACCCACGCAAAAAGGTTGTTGACGTGGAAAAGCAGATTGACGCTGTCGCGGATGACAGGATTGTCGTGAGCGAGATGGGTGTAATGCATTGTGCTGTCAGGGTGGCCCGACATGAAATACATCTCGGCCAGTTTCAAATGAGTCATCACCTGCATCATGTCGTCGTCGTAAGTGGCAAGAATCTGTTTATAAGCCTTTTCCGCCTCGACGTAATTGCTGCGGAGCACATAACCGACCGCCTGGTCGTAATCGGCCCTCATCCGTGCCGCTATCTCCCCTTCAAGCCGCCTGGCATCAGCAAAACTGAACTGAACTGACATCAGAACAGCACAAACTGACAATATGATTCTACTTATTCCCAAAAAAATCCGAATGTGATTTTTACACAAAAGACAAATGTATGCAAAAAATAACCAATCGTACAAATATTTTACAAACGTCAACCTACAGACAACTTATGGCACAAAATTGTTGCCCGATTCAACTTTTATTTTACATTTGAATTAAAATAAACGGAACAATGCAACAGTTACCATCGCGATTGCTCGACAATGTGGTCAATGAGTTCGGCAAGCTGCCCGGCATTGGCAAGAAAACGGCACTGCGCCTTACACTTCACCTGCTCAACCAGCCAAATGATGAAGTGGAAGCCTTTGTGTCGGCCATCAGTCAAATGAAAACCGACATCATGATTTGCCCTGAGTGTCACAACATTACGGAGTCCGAAGGACTGTGCAGCATTTGTGCCGACGAGCGCCGCGACCACTCGCTTATCTGTGTTGTTGAGACCATCCGTGAGTTGATTGCCATTGAGAATACGGGCCAGTACCACGGCATCTACCATGTGCTGGGCGGCCGAATCTCGCCAATGGACGGCATCGGTCCGAAAAACCTTAACATCGACAGCCTTGAACGGCGCGTGCAGGAAAACACCATCGCCGAAGTGATTCTGGCCACCAGCACCACCATCGAAGGCGATACCACAAATTTCTACCTTTTCCGCCGGCTCAGTCCGTTCGGTGTGCCGATAACCACGCTGGCGCGGGGACTCGCTGTGGGCGACGAACTTGAGTATGCCGACGAAATTACTCTGGGGCGCTCAATTCTGAACCGCGTGCCGTACAAAAACTAATTGACTGAATAACTGAATGATAATCAACTTGAATACTAACTCATAAATTTAACCGACTATGGAACTGTCAGACAAAATCAAATATTGCTCCATCTGCCGTAACTCGAAACGCGACATGGAACGAGGCATTGTGTGCGGCCTGACCAACGAAAAGCCTACCTTCGAAAAGCATTGTGCTGATTTACAAGCCTCAGCCAACGACATTGCCGAACTCGAAGAAGCAATGATTGGCGGCTCGCAAAAATCCGCCACTAAAATTCTTACAGCAATCATAATCGTTGTGTTTGCCATCGCCATGGGCATTATGTGGTTCATTCACAATAATGTAAACAAAATAGAGGTGGACACCAAATCCACCGAGATGAATCACGAAGCGCTGGAAGCTTATATAAATGAGAAAGTAGCGACGCTGCCGCAGCCTTTCGCCGAAGGCATCTCAACCGACAGCATTGCTCTTAAGCGGAAATTTGTCAAAATTTCACTTACACTTGCCGACACTTACCTTAAAGATTACTCTGAAGACCGGCTGATTTGCGAATCGAAATACCGCCACAGCCAAATGCTGAAACACTTACGCACCGAAGACCGCGAGCTGCTTAACGCCTGTCTAAAAGACTCGTTGCAAATACGATATGCATTCTATGAACAGAAAGATGAATCACCCGCGAAAGCCGTATTCATCAACCCGATAGCTTCTCCTGTTGATGTAAAACCGCGGAATCAACGGATTTACGTCATCGTCATCCATCCAGCCGACATCAGCAAGGCTCTCAACGCCACCGACCCGTTCCGCTGCCCAGAAAAGGATTTCGAACGCGTGCTGAAGTCCGAAAAGAAGGCCACTCCGTTCGATATTGTAAGCAGAATACAGCTATCGGCCGTAAAAGTTGACTACGGCGCCAACAAACTGACGCTGAATCTGCGCAGCAGACGGAAAGACATCAATAAGAGCTCGGATTATGAGAAACTGGTGAAAACCGAATTGTGGAAAAATGCTCTCGAACAATATTCCGTCAAGATGATAATGCTCAATGAAGGCAAAATCGACTTCCGCTTCATTGGCACTGATGACCGACTTGTGGAATCGGTGGTGATTGGCCCCGACTTCTACCAAAACAACAAATAAAGGCGATGCGAATTTTCATAATCGGGACGGGGAATGTGGCCACTCATCTATCTGCCGCCCTGCTCAAAGCCAGGCACAACATTGAAGGTGTTTGCGGCCGCAATTTCAGCCACACCGAAGAATTGGCCAAAAAGCTGAATGTCAAGCCGTTCAATAGTATTAGCTCTATTCCTGCCGATGCAGATGTCTATATGATTAGCGTGAGCGACGACAGCATTGCCGACGTGGTCACACAAATGCCTGACGTTGAAGGCATTGTAGCGCACACTGCTGGCAGCGTTCCGATGAGCGGACTGGCCCGTTTCAACCGCCACGGCGTGTTCTATCCGCTGCAATCGTTCAGCAAAACCAGAACAATCGACATGAGCAGTGTGCCTCTCTGCATCGAAGGCAGCGACAGCGAAACCACCGATGCACTTTTAGCTCTTGCACGCTCCTTAAGCAACGATGTGCGCCCGATGACGACTATTCAACGCGCCCATCTGCATCTTGCCGCCGTGTTTGCAAGCAATTTTGTCAACAGCATGTATGCCGAAGCCGAAAACATTCTGAAAGAGAGCAATATACCATTCGATATCATGCGGGAACTGATTGCCGAAACAGCAGCCAAAGCCGCCGATATGGGGCCCACTGCCGCACAAACTGGCCCAGCCCGCCGCGGTGACACTCGCGTGATGAGCCACCAAATGGGATTGATGCCCGACCGCGAGTTGCAAAAATTATATAGCTTTGTGTCGGAAAGAATTCAAGGCAGATACAAAACAACCGACAAATAAGGCGGTCGTATCAGCCAATAAATCAAAACACTACACAAATGTCGAATTTTAAAGAAGACTTGATGAAAGTGAAGGCATTTGCCTTCGATATTGACGGTGTCTGCACCGACGCCACAATGATTTGCCTGGCCGACGGCCAGCAGGTGCGCCAGTCGAACACCCGCGACGGCTTCGCATTGCGTTTCGCACATGAGCAAGGCTACCCCATCGCCATCATCAGCGCCGGCAAGAACAACGCTGGCGTGGTACAGCGATTCAAGAGTCTGGGGCTGACTGACCTCTACATCGGCGACCTGGCTAAAGTTCCAGCCTTCGATGCATTTCTTAAACGCCACAACCTGACCGATGATGACGTGCTCTACATGGGCGACGACGTGCCCGATTATCCGATTCTGAAACGCGCGGGTGTCCCCACCTGCCCTGCCGATGCCACCAACGACATCAAGCCTTTTGTCAAGTATGTGTCGGAATTCAACGGCGGACACGGCTGCGTGCGCGACGTGATTGAGCAAGTGCTGCGCGCTCAAGGACGATGGGTGAATTTCGAAACTGAGAATTTTCTGTAAATAATTCCAGAACCGATACAGCAGAATCGTTTCTCACACTATAAAATAATAAAGGGCTGTCCCTGCGGGGCAGCCCTTTTAATATCGAACAAACTCTAATTCATTAGAAGTTGAAACCTACACGAAGAGTCGGCGAAGCAATGAAGCCTATGCTGCTGCATTGGCCAACATTGGGTTTGATTCCCGGCTGATCTTTGTATTGAACAGCTGCGTAGGTGTAAGAGAACAAATCGAATTGACAACCGATGATCAAGCCACCATTGAACACATAGTCAGCACCAAAAACAACGGCACCGCCAATGTTCCATGTTTCGGCAAAAGCCTTACTGCTATTCTCAATCTCTGCTGCGGCATCAAATTTATACTTCACCTCGCTCCGACCATATGCACCTCTACCGCGCAAACCCACAAACGGTTTTGCACTGCTTCCCATGTTGATGCAGAAATCACCACCAAGGAATACAGAATAGTTCATATTGATGCGGTCAGGAGTTTCTCCATACGAAGGAATCATGGCGTCATCAACACCAGGAGTTCCTGCGTGACCAGGTTTGTAAGTTCGGTTGAAACCACCGCCCAAAAGCAATCTCAATTCGGGCGACAGGTAAGCACCTGCCTCGAATCCGAGAACTGCACCTTTGTCAGTCCAGTTTGGCGAAGCAGCCTCTGCTGCAAAGCCATTGTAACTGAGCGATGCGTCCGCATTTAAGAAACTGTTGTAGCCTACCGTTACGCCGAGGTAGAGAGGTTTGTCTTGAGCGACAGCCGTACCTGCAAACGCCAACAGCGACAAAACAGCTACTGACAACAATCTTCTCATAATCAAAACTTTTTATATTGTTTAGTTTAGATTATTTGATTACTCGGCAGCCGGTGTTTCTGCGGCTGGAGTGCTTTGTGTGTTGCTCGATGATGTCAGAAGTTTGCGGTATTTCTCTGCCATAGCCGTTTGGAAGGTGATTTCGCTGTTGATTTCAGCAATCAAAGCCTCATAGTACTTGATAGCAGTTGCATCGTCAACAATGTCGTTTTCAATTACTTCGTTAATCTTACGTTTTGCATTCTCAATAGCAATGTTGTAACCATTGATTGCATCTTCCAAAGCTGCGATTGTAGCCTCGTTATCGCTAACTGAATATGCGTTGTAAGCGTTTGCGATTGCTGAAGCGGCATCAGCAGCAGCTTCCAAGCTGTAAATCTTCTTGGCGTTTTCAACATACTTGTTGAGAAGAGCCTCATAAACTGAAGTCTCAACTTCTGAGCTTAATACGTCAGTCAAAGAAGTGATTGTTTCCTGCAAAGCCTTGTATTGAGCATAAGCGTTGTAAGCTGGTTTGTAAGCAGGAAGTGTTTTGTCTTCAGGAATGGCATCCTTCAGTTGTTTAACAAATTCGCTCAAAGCTGATTTGTACTTCTTAAGATCTTTGAAAGTATACTTGGTGTAAGTCTGGAAAGCAAAACCATTCTCGTCCTCAAGTTGAAGAGTGAGAGCGCTAATCATCGATGTTGCTTCATAATAACCTGAACCCGGGGTATCATCCTCATCTGTGTAAGAGAAGTTGTAAACAGATGCA
Organism: Salinivirgaceae bacterium; assembly: GCA_017645945.1. Classification (GTDB taxonomy): domain Bacteria; phylum Bacteroidota; class Bacteroidia; order Bacteroidales; family SZUA-534; genus RUG13583. The sequence continues at coordinate 112,497 of JAGCNL010000028.1, read as the reverse complement.
GTTTGAGTAAGACCATCAGCGTCAACATAATAATACAGAGGAGCGCCATAAAGTTTGTTCATGGCTTTTACCCATTTGTTCTCATCCAATTTATTATTCTGATATTTAACAGAATAGGTATAACCACCAAGCAGCATGTTGATTTTTGCAGAATAGCCTGCGCCAACACCTACTGAACTGCCGGCATAGCTATAGTTATAGCCTTCCTGTGACAGTTGGATCCAGTAATCCTGAGCGTCTTTAACTGCCTTCTCCTCAGCAATGTTAGCATCGATTTTTGCCTCAGCAATTTGCTCGAATGTCATACCTGCCATTTTCTTCTGAGCGGCAATTTCAGCCTCTTTATCCTTAATATCCTTCTGATTGCGTGCAATAACAGTGTTCTGGTATGCTATGGCAGCCTCTTTTGCAGCCTCATGAGTGAGTTTGCCAGACTTAACATCATCCAAATCATGTTGTGCCTTGTTCAAATCGCCTTGAAGTGTTTTCACTGCAGAAACAGCCTTGTCGTAGCTATTCCAGTACTGGTTTGCCAAGCTTGTCTTTGAACTTTCCAAGCTAACCTTTGAACTTTCCAAATTAACCTTCTTCTGCTCAAGTTGAACCTGACGCAAATCTTTTACTTCGTCCGACTCTGAGTCGTCAACACAAGATACAAACGCGGCACCCAAGCAAAGAGCACCCATCATTAAAAAACTCTTTTTCATCATTTTTAAATTTTAAAAATTAATTGGTTATTAAAAGTTGAAACGGAACATATTGTTCGTTTCAGCGGCAAATGTAATATGCTTGACGGAAAAAAGAACAAAATTTCCGAAAATAATTGTCAACGGGCAGAATTGTGGTATCAAACAACAAATTTATTATTCGAATAAACACACATATAATATACACGTTGGTGACTGTCCGTGCTGCACATATAAAAAAAGCGCCCGACAAAAGTCGGACGCTTCTCACTGTATTGTAATATTATAGGTTATACAAGACCTTGGTCGAGCATTGCATCGGCAACTTTGATGAAGCCGCCAATGTTGGCACCCTTAACATAGTTGATGTGTCCGTCAGCCTCTTTGCCGTATTTAGCGCAAGTCTGGTGGATGTTAATCATAATCTGGTGCAGTTTTGCATCAACCTCTTCGCGAGTCCATGGCAGACGCTCAGAGTTCTGAGTCATCTCAAGACCTGAAGTTGCAACACCACCGGCGTTAGAAGCCTTACCCGGTGAGTAGAGGATACGAGCTTTCTGGAATACCTCAACGGCCTCAGCTGTAGAAGGCATGTTTGCACCTTCGCAGACGATCTTAACGCCATTGGCAACCAATTGTTTAGCCTCAGCTTCGTTAACCTCGTTCTGAGTTGCGCAAGGCAGAGCAACATCGCACTTGATGCCCCATGGACGCTGGCCTTCGAAGTATTTAACACCGAATTTGTCAGCATACTCTTTGATACGGCCGCGGCGAACGTTCTTCAATTCGAACACGAAATCAAGTTTCTCTTTGGTGATGCCGTCCGGATCGTAGATGAAGCCCGACGAGTCAGACATTGTAACAGGTTTTGCACCGAGTTGGATAAGTTTCTCAACAGCGTATTGAGCAACGTTGCCTGAACCTGAAACGCAGACAGTCTTACCTTTGATGTCGTCGTTCTTGGTCTTCAGCATTTCCTGTGCGAAGTAAACCACACCGTAACCAGTTGCCTCAGGACGGATGAGTGAACCACCCCAGTTCAGGCCCTTACCAGTCAAAACGCCAGTGAATTCGTTGCGGAGACGTTTGTATTGGCCAAACAGATAGCCAATCTCACGACCGCCAACGCCTATATCACCTGCAGGAACATCAGTGTCAGCGCCGATGTGCTTGCTGAGCTCAGTCATAAAGCTCTGGCAGAAGCGCATAACCTCGTTGTCAGATTTGCCTTTAGGATCGAAATCTGAACCACCTTTGCCACCGCCCATCGGCAGAGTAGTAAGGCTGTTTTTGAATACCTGCTCGAAAGCAAGGAATTTCAAAATACCCAAGTTTACAGTTGGGTGCAGACGAAGGCCGCCTTTGTAAGGACCGATGGCGCTGTTCATCTGTACGCGGAAACCGCGGTTGATTTGAATCTCGCCTTTGTCGTCCAACCAAGGAACGCGGAACATGATAACGCGCTCTGGCTCAACCATACGCTCAAGAATCTTTCCCTGTTTGTACTTCGGATTTTCATCGATAAACGGCATAAGAGACTCAACAACTTCTCTTACTGCCTGGTGAAATTCGGTTTCACCTGGGTTTTTGGCGATAAGTTTCGCCATAAACTCGTCAACTTCTACATTTAAGATGTCTGACATTTTTTTATGATTTTAAAAGTTAAATTTCGTCTTTTTGACGTGTCAAAAATATATGCTGAAAAAATACCACGATGTTGAGTGTCGGGGTTTTACGTGGATTACGTAGAACTCCGCGCATTACTTTTTTATAAAGTATAACATAATAATAATCAAATAATTAGCCGCATTTTAAATAAGCTGAAAAAACAATAATTAACTGCGTATTTTGAGATTGCGTCAGGCTGTTTTTTATGTCCAAAAACTGCCCGTGAAAGTTGTTTTGAGGTTCGTTGCTTTTTTGTTTTGTTTTTTAAAAAAAAGCAGTACGTTTGCACCCGCTTTAGCAAATGGCGAGGTAGCTCAGCTGGTTAGAGCGCATGATTCATAATCATGAGGTCGCGGGATCATGCCCCGCTCTCGCTACAAGACGGTGTCAGACAAAACGGCACCGTCTTTTTTTTCGCCTGATGAAAAAAAATGTTTAATTTGCATATCATTTAAAGGTTAATTAATGTCATGATTGCAGCCTTAGTCCTAATATCCATTTATGCCGTACTGGCCACCATAGCCGCAATTCTGCTTTTTAAGCATCTGTCTGCCGGCCAATCGTCAGAAATAGATTACAAGAACCTGATTCAGAAGAAAACATGCGCGCTTTATTTCGACGTAAATGGTTTTCTGCGCTCCGACATCGACTCATCCAACAACGACCACGCCATAAAAGGACTGCTCAAGAATCAAAACATTAAAGATTACAATGGTCGGATAAAGGATTTGGACAAATATTTCAATATGTGCATAAAATACAAACGCACAATTACTTACAAATCCGAAGAAACCAAGAACGGTAACATCGTAAAACGTACCGATCTGATTTTCTCGCCATACATCGTTAATGAAGAATTGAAGGGAGTGTCAATCATATCACAAATCATGTACTCAAGCAGCCGTGAGGCCGACCTGATTGCAAAAGCCCAAAATCTGACTGAGAAAAACGTTGTGGCGCAAACCCAGATTGACAAACTTGACGCCGAACGCATCGAGTTGGAGGCTGCGTTCAAAAAATCGAGCCAGCACCACATCAAGCTGCAAAAGGCTTTGTACAGGATTGAGCAGCAAAAGCAGGAACTGGAGAACGCTCTCGGCATCATCAACAGCCAGAAGGAAGATTTGGAACGGATGAACTCCGAAATCACCCGCAGCAATCACATGAAAGACGTGTTCCTGGCCAACACCAGCCACGAAATCCGCACTCCGCTCAACGCAATCATCGGATTCACCAACCTGCTGCTGAAGATGGACCATGACGAGAAGCAACTCAAATATCTTGAAAACATCAAGAACGCCGGCAACAACCTGTTGTTCATCATCAACGATATTCTGGACCTTTCAAAAATCGAGGCTGGCAAAATCGAGCTCGAAAAAATACGTTTCGACCTCCGCGACCTGGTTGACAAATGCGTGAACACCGTGTCAGTGAAGCGCGACAACAAAGAAATCACTATAACCATCGACATTGCCGACAACGTTCCTGCTTTTGTTACCGGTGACCCGCACCGCATAAACCAGATTCTAACCAATCTGCTCTACAACTCTGTGAAATTCACAAACACCGACTGCAGAATCAATCTATCAATCAGTGCAATAAGTCGCGAAAACGGCAGCATCAACCTTGCTTTCTCAGTAACCGACAACGGCATCGGAATTCCGAAAGAGAAACTGTCGGACATATTTATGAGTTTCACTCAGGCAAACGAGGACACCACCCGCAAATATGGCGGCACAGGACTCGGGCTATCGATAACCAAGCAACTGGTGGAGATGTACGGCGGCAAGATTGAAGTTGAAAGCGAACTGAACCATGGTGCGACATTCAAATTCAACCTGATACTGGAAGAGGCCGACGAAGAAACTGACGCAAAACAGCCTGTCGCCAGCAGCGATCTCTCGTCTGACGCACCGCTGCATATCCTGCTTGTTGAGGACAACTTCATCAATCAGCAACTCGCCATCGACACCCTGAAATCGTGGAATAAAAATGTCATGATTGATATTGCCGATAACGGACAGATTGCCGTTGAGAAGGTTGTGAACACTCTCTACGACGTGGTGCTGATGGACATTCAAATGCCAGTGATGGACGGCAACTCTGCCACCGAGGCCATCCGCCATATTGGTTCAGCCAACGGCAAAGTGCCAATCATTGCCATGACCGCACACGCTCTTGAAGAGGAGCGCAACCGCTGCCTGAGCAACGGCATGAACGATTACATTGCAAAACCTTTTGATCCCGACGAGTTGTTTGCCAAAATCTGCAAACACGCTGGCATCAAAGTCGAGCAGCAGCAAAAAAGCACCAACAAAAGCACCGCAGGAAAGAGCGACGACAACAGTTTCGACATCAGTCCGCTCATCGATGTCTGCTCCGAAGACTACAACGAGGTGAAGAACGTCATCAATGTGTATGCCGACTATGTTCCGAACGACATTAAAGGGCTTAGCTCCGCAATTGCCGACAACAACACCGAGCAGGTGCGCATGAAACTGCACTCGCTCAAAACCGCATTCAGCTATATGGGTATTTCAGCAGCGAGCGAACTGACGGAAGCCATCGGTGATAACATTGAAAAGCACGACACTAACAACGGAAAACTCATTGATGAGCTGACTGAAATATGGAACAGCACCCTGCCCAAAATACAAGAGCACGTGAAACGGTTAGTAAACCAAGAAAACAACTAAAACTGGCTTGCTTTAATCTGTCTCCAAATCAAAAATGTCGCGAAGAATCTGAAGATTGGGGTTCTTTTCCAACATAAAGACATATTTCTCTTTCGACGTGTAGGGCATTCCTGTATTTTCCTGCTCCACTTCCCCATCGACATCAAAACGCAGCTCGATATGTGTATTATGCAGATTTGCACGCAGATAACCCTCAAGAACATTGTGCATATTCTTATATAGGTACTCCTTCACCGTCACACTGCCAACAATGAAACGGAACAGCAGTCCGTTCTCGGGCTTTTGAGGTACCTGACTGAGTAGAAGGTTGCTGAGTCGCGGACGCTGGTTGGCTTCTGCTTTGGCAAAATCCTTCCAAACTTTGTCGAACTGCTCCTGAGTAAACTCTTCGTTCTCCTCTTTAATCGACGCATCGCCGGCGCTGGCTGCGGCAACGCTTTGCAGCGATATAGTCTGCGGATATTCTTTGTAAACCGGAGGAGCCTTTACTGGCTCTGGGATTGGAGTTAATTTTGAGGAAACTCCAGCTGGTGCCGAAGAAGCCGATGCCTGAACCGGAGCGGCATTCAGCAACTTGCCTTTGCGTTTTAATTCTCGTTTTTTTTTTCAGTCTCGAGGTCGCACAACCTCATCAGAGCGAATTCCACCGCCAAACGTTTGTTCTGGCTTGCGCGATAACCCGACTCAGCCTCGTTAAGCACCCGAAGCGCCTCAAACACAAACCACGACTGGCATTTTTTTGCCTGCTCCAGATAGCGTGTGCGGATACCTGCACCTACATCGAGCAGACTGACTGTTTTCTCGTTCGATGCCACCAGCAAATCGCGGAAATGATTGCTCAAACCTGCCAGGAAATGTTGTCCTTCAAAGCCTTTGTTGATGATTTCATCGTAGATTGTCAGACTTGTGGCCACATCTTTTGCCAAGAAAGCATCAACAAGACGGAAGAAATAGTCGTAGTCCAGCACGTTTAGGTTGGCCACGGCTTTTTCGTAGGTTATCTCGTTGCCAGAAAAGCTTACAATCTGGTCAAAAATCGACAGAGCGTCACGCATGGCGCCGTCGGCTTTTTGTGCAATTACAGTCAGCGCGTCGGGGTCGGCTTTGATGCCCTCCTTTTCGGCCACACGAGCAAGCTGTGCGGCAGCATCCTCAACTGTTATGCGGTTGAAATTATACACCTGGCAGCGCGACAGAATAGTCGGCAGAACCTTATGTTTTTCAGTTGTCGCCAGAATGAAGATAGCATGACGCGGAGGCTCCTCAAGCGTCTTCAAAAAAGCGTTGAAGGCGGCTTGCGAAAGCATGTGCACCTCATCGATGATGTAAACGCTGTAGTGTCCAATCTGCGGCGGTATGCGCACCTGGTCAATCAGGCTGCGGATGTCCTCAACCGAGTTGTTCGATGCGGCATCGAGTTCATGAATGTTGTATGAGCGGTCCTCGATAAACGCCTTGCACGACTCACACTCGTTGCATGGCTCCATATCGGCTGTCGGGTTCAGGCAATTGATTGTTTTGGCAAAGATGCGCGCACAGGTTGTCTTTCCCACACCGCGCGGTCCGCAGAACAAGTAGGCCTGCGCCAAATGCTTGTTCACAATGGCATTTTTTAATGTCGTTGTGATTGACGACTGCCCGACAACACTCTCAAATGTTATTGGGCGATACTTACGCGCCGATACGATGAACTCTCCCATACTTTTTTGTTCGGTTGGCAAATATATTAAAACATAAATATGACCGAAAGGGAAGTTTTCAACAACGAGACATTAATCGCCCTAATAAAAAAAATCTTCGTTGACAGATAATAATTTACGTTAATCTAACATAAATGTTGTACGATTTCAGTTGTAAAAAACGAAACCAATGCTAATTTTGTAGGAAATTTTTGTCAAATGGAGACTGAACAACTTATCGATTCGTTTAAGAGCAAATTCGCGACGCTTGCCGAAAAATACAATGCGCTGAAGGCGGAGAATGCACGTCTGACGGATGAAAACGCAGGTCTGCGACAGAAATTGGAAGAGAAAGACAAAGAGTTGGATAACAACAAGAAAGAACAAAAAACACAACAATTGGCAAATACATTTTTGGCAGCAAGCGGCAACGACCCGCAAGAGGCCAAAAACAAGATAAATAAAATAGTGCGGGAGATTGACAATTGCATCGCCCTATTGAACCGATAAAAGATTGATTTTAAGATGAATGAGGAGTTTACAATAAATGTTGGCATCTGCGATAGGAATTATCCCATCAAAATCAATCGCAACGAAGAGGAGAAAATAAGGAAGGCTGCAAAAAAGATAAACGATACAGTTGCCCAATACAGGCAGTTGTATAACAGCAAAGACGGTCAGGATTTTCTTGCAATGGTGGCGCTCCAGTTTGCAACGCGAGTTGTGGAGAGCGAGGAACATTTCGAGGTCCAGCCGGTTATTGAGGAATTAGGCAAACTCGACAGCCAGCTGTCGGAATTGCTAAATGATTGATAACAAGACGTTCTTTAACATATAAAAACCGAAATTTATACCCGCACCGGTTTGGAATAGTTTGGGAAACTCAACACTAAAAAATTAGGGGTTGCGTTTATTTCTGCGTAAGACAGGCCTCAACGCCGCAAGGCGTAACCTTTTGGTTCAGTGGAAGTAAGAAACAGTCGCCGCAGCCCCGCCTATATCATTATAGGAGTTTTCACAAAGACATTCCGGTGCGGTTTTTTTATTATATAACACAATAAATATATGGACAAAACATTATTGGTAGTTGCAATCGCAGCAGCGATAGCGGGAGGTTTGATAACCTTTTTTGTGCTGAAGATTGCATTGAGGAAAAAAACAAAACAGCTGGTGCAAGATGCTGAAAACGAAGCAGAAATGATAAAGAAGGAGAAGGCGCTGCAAGCAAAGGAGAAATTTCTGCAACTGAAGGCTGAACACGAAAAAGTGATTAACGAGCGCAACAGCAAGCTCGCCGCCGCCGAAAACAAACTCAAACAGAAAGAGGCGGGCATCAACCACCAGATTGAAGAGTACAACCGCAAAAAGAAAGAGGTTGACTCGATGAAAGACAATTTAACGGCGCAGATGGAGATGCTCGACAAAAAGAACGAGGAACTCGAAAAGCTTCACAAACAGCAAGTTGACCAACTGGAGTCAATTTCGGGTCTTTCAGTTGAGGACGCAAAGGCACAACTGATGGACTCGCTCAAGGCAGAGGCCCGCACACAGGCAATGTCGGAGATTAACGAGATTATGGACGAGGCTCGTCTGTCGGCCAACAAGGAGGCCAAACGCATCATTCTGCAAACAATCCAGCGTGTGGCTTCGGAACAGGCAATCGAGAACTCGGTTACTGTTTTCCACATTGAGAACGACGATATCAAAGGCCGCATCATTGGTCGTGAGGGCCGCAACATCAGGGCTTTGGAGGCTGCAACCGGCGTTGAGATTATTGTAGATGATACACCGGAGGCCATCATTCTTTCAGCATTCGACCCTGTACGCCGCGAGGTTGCCCGTCTGGCTCTGCACCAACTTGTAACCGACGGTCGTATCCACCCGGCACGCATCGAGGAAATCGTTGCAAAAACACAAAAAATGGTTGAGGAAGAGATGATTGAGACTGGTAAACGCACTGCCATCGACCTTGGCATCCACGGTCTGCATCCCGAACTTATCCGCTTGATTGGTAAGATGAAATACCGTTCGTCATATGGTCAGAACCTGCTTCAGCACTCGCGCGAGGTGGCAAACCTTGCAGCCATTATGGCTTCGGAGTTGGGACTGAACGCAAAGGCCGCCAAACGTGCTGGTCTGCTTCACGATATAGGCAAAGTGCCTGATGACGAGCCGGAGTTGCCGCACGCAATTCTGGGTATGAACCTTGCCGAGAAGTACAAGGAGAAACCCGATATCTGCAACGCCATTGGCGCTCACCACGACGAGGTGGAGATGTCGACTTTGATTGCCCCGATTGTTCAGATTTGCGACGCCATTTCGGGTGCCCGTCCGGGTGCTCGCCGCGAGGTTGTTGAGTCGTACATCAAACGTCTGAAAGAACTTGAGGATTTGGCACTTTCGTACCCTGGCGTTCTCAAGACCTACGCCATTCAGGCCGGCCGCGAGCTGCGCGTGATTGTGGGCAGCGAGAAGGTAAGCGACGCCGAGGCAGAATCGCTCTCGTTCGATATTGCAAAGAAGATTCAGGACGAGATGACCTATCCGGGCCAAATCCGCATTACGGTCATCCGCGAGACCCGCGCCGTAAGCTACGCAAAGTAGGCGAAGGCGTACAATCGATATTACTGCCGAAGCCGATTAAATGTCGGCTTTCGGTTTTTTAAAGAGAAGTTGAGCATTGTTTGAAGAGTAATGAGTAAAGGTTGTGTAACTTGCTCGTAATTCGTAATTCATAACTCGTAATTAAAACATAAATCGACTATGAACCCGTTGCAAATGGTTGACCTTAAGAGTCAGTATCAGCGGATTAAGCCGCAGATTGACAATGCCATTCAAGGAGTGATTGACAGTTGTCAGTTTGTGAAAGGTGCTGAAGTTAAGACGTTTGAGCAGGAACTGGCGCAGTATCTAGGTGTGCAGCACGCCATTGCTTGCGGCAACGGCACCGACGCTCTGCAGGTGGCGCTTATGGCTCTCGGACTCAAGCCTGGCGACGAGGTGATTACAACCGATTTCACTTTTATTGCAACCGTAGAGGTGATTGCTCTGTTAGGGCTCAAGCCTGTGCTGGTGGATGTTGACATGGCAACGTTCAATATCGATGTTGAGAAGGTCGAAAAATCCATCACACCACGCACAAAGGCCATTGTGCCGGTTCATCTTTTCGGGCAGTGTGCCAATATGGAGCCGCTGCTGAAACTGGCCGAAAAATACGGTCTTTACGTTGTTGAGGATACTGCTCAGGGGCTTGGCGCCGAATACCGCTTCAGCGACGGCACCGTTCGCAAAGCCGGAACCATTGGAACCATTGGCTGCACATCGTTCTTCCCGTCGAAAAACCTTGGCTGCTACGGCGACGGCGGCGCGCTTTTCACTAACGACGACCAACTTGCCGAACAAATCCGCTGCCTGACCAATCACGGAATGAAGGTGCGCTACCATCACGATATGATTGGCGTCAACTCTCGACTCGACACCATTCAGGCGGCCATTCTGCGTGTGAAACTACCGCACCTTGACGAGTATAACCGCGCACGTCTGGCGGCTGCCGAAAAGTATAATGCGGCATTGTCGGATATTGACGGCCTTGAAACGCCCGTAACGTCTGCGTTCACAACACACATCTTCCATCAATACACGCTGAAAGTGAAGAACGGCCAGCGTGACGCACTGAAAAAACATCTTGACGAGCAAGGCATTCCGAATATGGTTTACTATCCGATTCCGCTGCATCGTCAAAAAGCATTCGAGCCGTATATGACTGAAAATGATAGTTTTCCTGTGTCGGAAACAATATGCGGCGAAGTGCTTTCGTTACCAATGCACACCGAACTCGACGACGAGCAGATTGAGCGGATTACTGCAGCAGTAAAAAGTTTTTTTGAACGCTGATCAATACATTTTTACGCTCCAATAAAGCCTTCAGCTCACAACTTCGAATCTATATTCCAACAAAAAAGGCGTGTCACCACGCCTTTTTTATATCATATTATTTAACAGCCTCATTCATCAACAACCGTCACATTCATCATCTTACGCAGATTGATGATTGCATAGCGCATACGGCCCAACGCAGTATTGATGCTGACACCAGTCAGGTCGGCTATCTCTTTGAAACTCATATCGTAAACGTAGCGATATTTGACAATGGCGCACTGCTCAGGCGGCAGTTTGGCAATCAGCTGCTTCAAATCGGCATGCGACTGTTTGGCAAGACATTTATCCTCGGCACTGTCATCGTAAATGCCAATAGTCTTGAAGATATTCTTCTCCTCGTCGTCACCTGAAACGGTCGGCAAATGCTTGTCGCGACGGTAGAAATCGATAATCAGGTTGTGAGCAATACGCATCACCCACGGGCAAAAACGTCCGTCATCCTTGTAACTGCCGCTATCAAGCGAACGAATCACCTTGATGAATGTATCCTGGAAAATATCTTCGGCGAGTTCGCGGTCCTTCACCACCATCATGATGTAGGAGAACACGCGGTTTTTATATTTGTTAATCAAAACTTCAAGACATTCCGTCTGTCCGTTTAAATATTGCCTAACTAACTCATAGTCAGACTGACTATGCAGGTTCATAACTACCTCCTTTTTTGTGTTTCGAAGTAATTATTTATCTATAGGCATTTCCTCCAATTATTTATTCAACAATGTTTTTGACATGGCAAATATATGCAAAAAACGGTACGTGAAAATTTTTCCAAGCCTTTTTTGGATATAGTGGCGCCCTAAGGTGGCAAATGGACCAAAAAACACGCTATAAGCGATTTTTTTATTGATAAGGCTGCCGAATGAAATATGAAACTCCGCAAACGGCCCTTTTTTGCCGACAACACAATCCTTTGAAACGGATTTCTTATGCAAGACAACTATCTGTATATCAATACATTACATATATAACTAATGAAATCACGTAAAACGGACGGAACAATTTGCTGAACTCTTCTTAATTGGTAATTTTGCGGGCGTGAATTGAAATTTGATTTTCATGGAGAGCGAAGTAACAGTCTATGGCAAAAAGTTCAGGGTATCAGTTGAGGCTGAGAAGATTCAGGCCCGCGTTGCCGAGCTTGCCCGCCAGATGAATTCCGACCTTGCCGGAAAAGATGTTGTGTTTCTATCCATTCTGAATGGTAGTTTCATGTTTGCAGCCGACCTTCTGCGCGGCATCGACCTGATGTGCAAAATCAGTTTCGTGAAATTCTCGTCGTACGAGGGGCAGAAATCCACCGGCAATGTCCGCGAGCTTATCGGTCTGAACGAGGACATCAAAGGCAAGACGGTGGTCATCATTGAGGATATTGTGGATTCAGGAAAAACCATGGTCGATCTGCTTGCTTATCTCAAGAAGTTTGAACCAGCCGAAGTTCGCATTGCCACATTGATGTTCAAGCCCGAATCGTGCTGCAAGGATTTGAAAATCGATTACTTCGGATTCTCAATCCCCAACGATTTCATCATCGGCTATGGCCTTGATTTTGATGGTTTGGGACGCAATCTGAAAGATATTTATTCGATTGTGCAGTAAAATGGCACGTAAATTGAATGACTGAGCGACGGAAAAATTGAATTTGAAAGATTGATTAAAAGGTATAAGTAACTGATATACTTACAATTGATTGGAATTTATAACTTATAATTAGATATGTTTAATCTTGTAATTTTTGGACCTCCGGGTTCGGGCAAAGGAACCCAATCAGAAAACATCATCAAGAAATATGGTTTGAGGCATTTGTCGACAGGCGATTTGCTTCGAGCCGAGAAAAGTTCAGGTTCCGAGCTTGGCAACAAGATAAAAGAACTGATTGACAACGGAAATCTGGTTCCCGACTGCCTGGTTGAGGAAATGGTAAAAAAGAACGTGTCAGAGGACAAGGAGTCGGCAGGCTTCATCTTCGACGGTTTCCCGCGCACAAAAGAGCAGGCCGCATGGCTTGACAATATGCTCGCCGAGCAAGGTCAGAGCGTTACACAGATGCTTGCCCTCGATGTTGACGACAACGAGCTGCGCAACCGCATTCTGGAGCGTGGCAAGGTTTCGGGCCGCGCCGACGACCAGGACGAGAACATCATCAATAACCGCATCGCCGTATATCACAAACAGACTCAGCCAGTTATCGATTTCTATTCGGCACAGGGCAAGTTCGTTTCGGTTGACGGCATCGGCTCTCTCGACGACGTTTTCGGCCGCATCAGCGATGCCATGGATAAAGCCATGCAGAACTGAAGGACTGATTCTCCAAAATGATTCAAGCCCGATGGTTGATTGCCAACGGGCTTTTTTTGCACTGAAATTTGACACAAATGATTATCGCGAGTATCCTAAACGGACGGATACACCTTATATATAAATGAGAGTCTCTTTCGCGAGATTATTCGTCGCCGTTCATCCAAATGTCGAGCATACGGCGGTCGCGTTTGGTAGGACGGCCCGTGCCTGGGTCGCGGCGGCCGTTGATGTCGGCACGCATAAGGTCGATTTTCAGGATTTCCTGCTCGGGTGTCAGATCTTCGAGATATTCTGGCACAAGCTTTGCCGACACACGCGATTTTGGAATGCCAAGAATCTTGTATCGGTAAACAACGGGGTTCTTCTTCACCTCAACAATCTCGCCAACCTTGATTGGCCGCGAAGCCTTCACTGGCATATCGCTAATGGTCACACGGCCTTTGTGGCAAGCGTCGGCAGCCATACTGCGTGTCTTGTAAAGACGCACATCCCAAAGCCATTTATCGATTCTGATTTCGTCCATAATGGCGCAAAAATAGTAGAAATGGTGAGAGTTTAGGGGTTAGTGTTAAGAAGGTTTTTGTTTGAATATAATTTGCATTATTAAAATCATAAAACAAGAAAACTCTTGCCAATACCGCTGCTTGCAACGGCTCTGCCACGATTAGGGGCATAGGCGAAGAGTTTTCTTGCACAAAAATAGACAACATTTCCGAAGTGGCAAAAATTCGTTCTTATGCCTTTTGCCTAATGCCTTCTTGCCTAAAAAAACTATTTTTGACCGACAGAAAAACCGAGAACGATGTGCGGAATTGCAGGATACTACACAGCCAACGGCACCCCCGACCACAGTCAGATTGAACTGATGACCAAGGTTTTGCACCACCGTGGCCCCGATGCAGGCGGCCACTACGTGGGGCCCAAAACAATGCTGGGGCACCGCCGTTTGAGCATTATCGACCTGAGCGACAAGGCCAATCAGCCGATGATGTCGCATTCGGGGCGGTTTGTGGCGGTGTTCAACGGCGAGATTTACAACTACCGCGAAGTGGCTGCCGAGCTGGGCATCGAAACACGCACAACATCTGATACTGAAGTTGTTGTGGAAGCGTTCGAGAAGTTGGGACCGCAGTTCGTTGAGCGGCTGAACGGAATGTTCGCAATCGCCATCTGCGAGATTGCCACACAGCGCATCTGGCTTTTCCGCGACCGTATGGGCATAAAACCCCTATTCTACTACTTGAGCGACAATGTTTTCGCTTTTGCATCGGAGCTGAAAGCGATTGAGCAACTCGACGATTTCAAGCGCTCGAAACGGATGAACAAACTGGCTGTCAACAAGTTTCTGCAGTTGGGTTACATCCCCGCACCCGACACCATCTACGAGAATGTTTTCAAATTCCATCAGGGGCACTACGCGGTTTTCGATGGACAGCATCTCACGCTTTCGAGATATTGGAATTTAACGGATTCCATTACTAATCAACCGATTAAAGATGCCGATTCTGCACTTTCGACACTTCAGAATCTGATTGAAAGTTCGGTCAAATACCGCCTGATTGCCGATGTGCCTTACGGAACGCTGTTGAGCGGCGGCATCGACAGTTCGCTGGTGACGGCCGTAGCGCGTCGCTTGTGCGGAACGCGCACCAACACTTTCTCAATCGGCTTCAAAGACAGCCAACACGACGAGTCGCAATACTCGGAACAAGTTGCCCGACAATTAGATACGAATCATCATTTGATGATGATGACCGAGCAGGACGCAATGGAACGCGTGGCCGATATGTTCTATTTCTACGACGAGCCCTACGCCGATTCGTCGGCACTGCCAACGATGCTGGTGTCGCAAGTGGCTGCGCAACATGTGAAGATGGTGCTCACTGGCGACGGCGGCGACGAGTTGTTTTTGGGCTACGGAATGTACCGCTGGGCCGACCGTCTTGCCAATCCATTGCTACAAGCCGCTCGGCGACCGCTGTATCTGGCTTCGCACCTTGCAGGAAGCCGCTGGCAGCGCATCGGCAAAATGTTCGACTGGCGCAGTGGCGACAACCTTCAGACGCATATTTTCTCGCAGGAGCAATATCTGTTCACTGCTGCTGAAACAGAACGTTTTACGCAAGCCTCTACCCCACCGATGCCGAGCTTCGAGATGCCTACTGGCTGCCGTATGTCGGCCGCAGAACAACAATCGGTGTTCGATATGCTCTACTATCTGCCTGACGACCTGCTTGTTAAGGTTGACCGCGCATCAATGCGGCACTCGCTTGAATCGCGCGTTCCGCTACTCGACTACCGAATTGTGGAATTTGCCGTCAATCTGCATAAGTCACTGAAAATGAATGGAGATATTAGCAAATATCTGCTCAAGCAGGTGCTCTACAAATATCTGCCGCCAGAAATTTTCAACCGCCCGAAATGGGGATTCAGCGTGCCGCTCTGCAACTGGCTCCGCACCGACCTAAAATATTTGACCGACAAATATTTAGCCCGCAGCGTGGTTGAGCAGGCGCAAATAGTCAACTATGCTGATGTTGAGCAGTTGCTAAAGCGTTTCTATGTGCAAAAGATTGATTATCTGTACAATCGCGTTTGGGCGCTCATCTGCCTGCACCAATGGTGGGTGGAAAGGTTTAGCAAATAGGCGCAGATTTTGATAGCCTGGCTTGCAAGCTTTTTATCTACTCCAACCGAACTTTAATCACTAAATTTCAGTAGTGTTTGTGGTTTTGACTACATTTGTTGCATGATTCGCAAATTATTATCGATATTAACTCTATGCATCTGTTGCCAAAGCCTTCAGGCCGAAAACAAGCAGGTCAGACTCGGCGAAAACGAGCCTGGCAGCCGCAACGGGCTTATCATTGAGGAACAAAATGATACGCGAATCAGACTGTCGGCCAATTTCGATGCCATCAACCTAAACGACATCGAAAGCCCCAAAGGTGAATTCTGCGAACTGATTATCAATGGCACATACGAAACTGGCGCTGAAGGCGAACCGAAACTGCCTGCCGCCCGAAAACTGCTGCAACTGCCACAAGGCGCGGTTCCAAGCATTGTTGTAAATTGCTATGACACTGCATTTTTTCCGTTGTTAGATTTGGGCATCAGTTCCAAAATTGTTCCGCATCAGCCATCTGTCAGCAAAAGTGAGCCCACAGCCGCTTTCAAGCACAAAAAAAGGAGCTACCGACGCAACCGCTTCACCGAGCAAAAGCTGGTAACTCTCACCAAAATCGGCACAATGCGCGGCACCGACCTCTATCAAATTGCGGTTAACCCTGTGAAATACAATCCAAAACAAAACACCATTATGGTGATGAACAACATCGGCATTGAAATCAGTTTTGACGCAAGTGGCTCAAAAGCTAGCGAAAGCACTTACAATCAAACAAATACCAGTGCAGCAACACAAGGAAACGCAAACAAGAACACATTTACCGACCTCACAAAATATCCCGTCAAATACCTGATAATCACCGACACAGCGTTTGTTGATGCTTTGCAGGACTTTATCAGATGGAAACGTCAGAAAGGATTTGAAGTTATTGTTGGCACAACTGACACTATCGGCAAGAGTTCTGCCGCAATAAAAGACTGGATAACTACGCAATACAACTCCGCTACAAACAGTAGTCCCGCGCCATCGTTCCTTTTGTTAGCTGCTGACACCGACAAGATTCCAACATCGAAAAAAGGCGAGGCAACAGGCTATGGTACAGACCTTTACTATGCTTGCATGGATGGCGATGACGACATAATCCCCGACATCTATTATGGTCGTTTTTCTGCACGCACCGCCGCTCAAATGAAAGCCATCGCCGATAAAACCATCGACTACGAAAAATACCAGTTCGAAGACCCGACATATCTTTCAAAAGCTTCATTGATAGCAGGTTACGATGGCAGTTATCGTTCAGCCGTAGGCATCCCGACGCTGACATACATCACCCAAAACCGCATAAATGAAACCAACGGATTTCTGCAAGTCAACAAGTTTACGACCAAATATACAGGCTGTTACGATGATTCAACGGTCTCTGTAGGACTTATGACTTACACGGCCCACGGATCAACAACAACGTGGGTTGACCCAGAACTTTCGCAAAGCAAAGTGCGCGGGTTCGGCAATTCGGGCAAAACACCTTTTGTTATTGCAAACTGCTGTCTGTCAGGATGTATAACCACAGAGGAATGCTTGGGTGAGACATGGATTAGAAAAGAGAACGGCGGTGCGGTGGCTTACATCGGCTCATCGCCCAAAACCTACTGGCAGGAAGATTTCTACTGGGCCGTTGGCGCGCACAACTACAAAAGCGGCGTCTGCCCCGACACAAGCCAAACCTCCATGGGCGCGCTAGATGCTCCTTTCGTGTCGGACTTTGTGTGCGGCGATGCCCTGCTTTTTGCGGGCAATCTGGCAGTGACCGAAGCGCACGACAACAACTACCCCAGCAAGGTCTCAACCCGCTACTACTGGGAAGGTTACAATTTCCTTGGCGACCCGTCGCTGCTGGTTTATTTTGGCGAAGGAAAAGATAACGCCGTCAGCCATGAGAGTTTTCTGCCGATGCACTACAACCAGTTCACTGTTAACGCTTTGAGTGGCTCATACGTTGCTCTATCGAAAAACGGCGCGCTTTTAAGTGCCGCCATTGTGGCAAAAGGTGAAAGCAACGTAACTCTCCAACTTCCTGATATTGCAGAACTTGGCGACATCGACATTGTGGTTACCAAAGCCCAATACAAACCTTATTTCGGGAAAGCGACGGTCATTATGCCTGATGAATCGTATTTAACAGCTTCATCGGCCACTATAAGCAATAGCAACATACTGAATGGCAGCAAATTATCGCTTGACATTGTATTGTGCAACGTCGGTCAGCAAGCTTCGCAAATGCCACAAATCAATATCAGCAGCAAGAGTCAGTTCATCAAAAGCATATCGCTTAACGATATAAACCTTAAGACTTTAGGAAGCAACGAGAGCGACACACTCAAAAACATCTGCACCATTGAACTGCAAAACGGCATTGCCGACCAAACGAGTATTCCTCTTGAAATTGCAATCACCGAAAACGGCCGAACAACCAAGAATTCTGTCAGTTTCAAAGTTAACGCACCCAAATTGTTGTTTGGCAAAGAGCTGATTTTCAACAGTCAAAGCCAATCTTTCAACCCAGGCGACACTGTAGATGTCAGCATAAGTCTGACTAACACAGGTCATGCCAACCTCGGCTCGGCCACTGTGTCACTTCAAATTGATGACAGTCAATTCATTTCTGCGATTAGTAACAAGCAAGAAATCAGCAATCTGCAAGCGGACAGCACAATTCTTTGCAACTTCAAACTCGCGGCAAGCGCCTTCACCCCAATGATGACATCGGCAAAAATCCGCGTTGCAGCAACCGAGACAGATATAAAACTGACTGATTCTGCCGAATATACGCTGGTTGTCGGGCAATTAGCAGAAAACATCATCGGCACATCTACCTCGCACACAGAATGGTATCCGTTCAACAACTACTATAAATGCGGCAAGACACAGATTCTATACACAGCCGATGACCTTGGCAATTCGCCTGTCAGAATCGATGAAATGGCGCTGAGCATCGCCTACACCATCGACCCGAAAAACTTCAACGGCTACAAGGATTTCAAAATAAAAATCAAGCCCGTGAGTCTGGCCAACTTCGACAACATCTCAGAT
This sequence comes from Salinivirgaceae bacterium, assembly GCA_017645945.1. Taxonomy (GTDB): domain Bacteria; phylum Bacteroidota; class Bacteroidia; order Bacteroidales; family SZUA-534; genus RUG13583. The sequence continues at coordinate 93,815 of JAGCNL010000028.1, read as the reverse complement.
TATGTTGATATGAGCGACGCTCAGACAGTGTATAGCAACGAGCTGCAATCCATTGATAGAAAGGGACTTCAGACATTCGTATTCGACTCGCCATTCATCTACGACGGAACGAGTAACTTTGTAGTTGAAATGACTTGGGGAACGAATGAATCAATTACAAGCAAAGATAACCGCACGAAGTTGTATTGTCACACAACTTCCTCAAAAACAGTTGCATACGATTTTGAAGATGAAGAAGAAGAGATATATTTATACAAGATTACCCAGTACAGACCGAACACTGTTTTCCGCTACCAGAAGCCGAAAATAGTCATGTTCCGTTTTGCCGACACTAACGATAAACCTCTAATTAACAAGCAGGTAACGATAGATTCATTGGCATTTACGACTGACTCAACAGGCACCATCCGCCTGACTACCTACGACATATTATATAATAAGGATTTCAGAATTGATGTTGAGAATTTTGGCACCAGACGCCAACGTGTCACATCGACAAGCGACACAACGACTGTAAACATCACTCTCGATTCCGACTTGATGCACATTGTTTACTTCCATGTAACCGACTCTGAAACGAATGAGAACATTTTCAATGCTGCCATAAATATAGGAGAAACAATCATTTACACCGATAGCATTGGCACAGCAAGCACCGACCCGATGTTGCGAGGTTCAATTCCGTTCACTGTGGAAGCCACAAATTATTTCGACCAAAGCGGATTGTTCGAAATCGAATCTGACACCTCGTTCATCATCCAACTGACCAAATATCCAAACGTCACTATTCGCACGCTGATTGGAACTGATTTTTCTGATAGTATTGCAGTTACACTCGATAGCACAACTATTCTGACTGACAACGACGGCATCGCTACATTTGAGAACACCGTCAGTGGAATTCACAAGTTAAATATCAGTTATCCTGGATATTGCAGCATCGATTGCGACCTTGAAACTGGGAGAACAAACATCGACACGACAATCCAACTTCGTAAGCTTCCGAGCATCAGATTTGTGGTTTATGGCGACAGCCTGCCGCTCAAAAACGCAAAAATAACCATCGACGAGCAGCATAACTTACTGACTGACAGCACTGGATCACTTTCATTCACCGCCTTTGCCGACAATCTGACACACAATATCACCATTGAGCATGCCGACTTCTTCAGCCAGAATATTAGTCTTGCGCACGTTGAGTCGGACACCACAATTACAGTGACTCTCAACACTTTATGCTACCCAATCCAATTCTACTTGCACAATCAGAATGCTCCTCTGCCAGACATCGCAGTTGAACTCGACAGCCAATCGGCTACAACCGACACGCTCGGCCGTGCAACAATATATGCAAAACCAACAGAATCAGCAGAATACAAAATCACACTGACTCCAGAAATCGTACTTAACGGCACAATCGCGGTGAACAAAGATGTTGCTCTCATTAACATCGACCTTGCCAACATCGACACCGCGCATTTTTCTCATCATCAACCAGATACCATTCCAATCGACACTACACACACGTTGCCACACGACACGACAATTGTTGTTCCGCCTCACCAAGACACAACTCATCACGACACCACTCCGATTGTAATTACTTACAAGATAGAGTTTTACATTTCGGACAATACGGCGCCCGTTAGCGATGTCTCTATTGTGCTAAACAACAAACTGCAACTGTCCGACAAGCGTGGAGTGGCTGTATTTGAAGAAGTTACAGCAGGAACAGCTGTGAATTACATTGTTGCAAAAGAGGTTTACACCTCAACCGATGGTAAAACAGAAATATCTGGCACGTTCATCTGCAATGCCGACACAACCATCAACCTTACTCTCAACAAAATACAGCCGCCAGTTACCGCAATTGCAGCAATAGAAGTACCCGTTTTGACCATTTACCCGAACCCGTCGGACGGATTTATACAGATACAAAATTTTGATGGACAAGACTTTATGCTTTTCGACATGAACGGTAGAAAACTCAAAACCAGCACCATTGAGGGCGGCAGAATCGACTTGCGGCCAATTCCTGCTGGCACTTACACGCTGACGACCATTATCAGCGGCAAACCAGTATCTACCACTATCATAATAAGATAGCACAATCCTATAGAAATCAGAAATTGACGGCTGGCGATTGACAATTGTCAGCTGGCATTTACTATATTTGCACCTTCAAATTCAAAAGATATGGACATCCAAAAGTTGCTGAAAGAAACCACCGCAAAGGCCATCAAATCACTCTACTCGGCCGACGCAAACCTTGACCAGATAACGTTTTCGACCACTCGCAAAGAATTTGTGGGCGACTTCACTCTTGTTGTTTTCCCGTTTCTGAAAATATCGAAGCAGAAACCCGAGGACACAGCTGCCGCCATTGGCGCTTTCTTGCGTGACAATCTGGCCGAAGTGGCTGATTTCAACGTTGTTAAAGGTTTCTTGAACATTCAGCTTTCGGCAACTTTCTGGACCGAATTCCTGAACGACGCCATTGCCGACGACCGATTTGGAATGAAGCCGAAAGGCTCGAGCGGCAAGACTTTTATGGTCGAATATTCATCGCCGAACACCAACAAGCCGCTGCACTTGGGCCACATCCGCAACAACCTCTACGGCTACTCGGTGGCGCAGATTCTTGAAGCCAACGGCCACAATGTTATCAAGGCTAACTTGGTGAACGACCGCGGAATACACATTTGCAAATCGATGCTGGCCTGGCAGAAATGGGGCAACGGTGCAACACCCGAAAGCCTCGGCGTGAAGGGCGATAAGCTCGTGGGTGATTACTACGTGCGTTTCGACAAAGAATACAAAAAGCAGATTGCCGACCTTAAAGCACAGGGAATGAGCGACGACGATGCCGCCAACAAAGCTCCAATCATTCTCGAAGCCCGCGAGATGCTTCGCAAATGGGAAGCTGGCGACAAAGAAGTTGTTGACCTTTGGAAAACAATGAACGGCTGGGTTTACGCAGGTTTCGATGTAACATATAAAGCGCTGGGAATCAGCTTCGATAAGATTTACTACGAGTCGCAGACCTATATGCTTGGCAAGTCGATCGTGATGAAAGGCTTGGAAGACGGCGTGCTGTTCAAGAAAGACGACAACTCAATCTGGATTGACCTCACTGCCGACGGCCTCGACCAGAAGCTGCTGCTCCGCGGCGACGGCACATCGGTTTATATGACCCAAGACCTTGGAACCGCTCATCAACGATTCGAGCAGTTCAAACTTGACGAGCTGCTGTATGTGGTTGGTAACGAGCAAATTTACCACTTCCAAGTTTTGAAACTCGTACTCAAAAAACTGGGCTTCGACTGGTCGGACCACATCACCCACCTGTCGTACGGAATGGTTGAGCTGCCCGAAGGCAAGATGAAATCGCGCGAAGGAACGGTTGTAGATGCCGATGACCTGATTGCCGAAATGGTAAATACAGCCCGCGAGACATCGGACGAGCTCGGCAAGCTGCAAGAGTTTGACGACGATTACAAATCACAGATTTACAATATGGTAGGTTTGGGTGCGCTCAAGTATTTCATTCTGAAAGTGGACCCGAAGAAGACAATGCTCTTCAACCCGAAAGAGTCAATCGACTTCAACGGAAACACTGGGCCGTTCATTCAGTACACCCACGCGCGCATCTGCTCGGTGCTGCGTAAGGCCGAGGAGTCGGGCTTGAAAGTGGCCGACAAGATTGATGCCGCAACACAACTCAACGAGAAGGAGATGCAGCTTGCAAAACTCATCTTCGACTTCCCCGCAGTGGTTACCGATGCTGGCACAAACTACAGCCCGGCACTGATTGCCAACCATTTGTACAGTCTTGCAAAGGAATACAACCAGTTCTACCACGACTGCTCAATTCTGAAGGAAGAAGACAGCAACGTGCGCAGTTTCCGCTTGGCACTGAGCAAGTTAACGGCAAAAGTTATCAAGACTGGCTCTGCTTTGATGGGAATTCAGGTTCCAGAGAGGATGTAATTCTGAATAAACGGACAATTGCAGCATTTGCAAACAATCGCGAATTCTATCAGCGTTTGTTTGTAAGTGTTCTGCCCAGATATTTGTTCAGGTGCTTATAGTAATTCATGTAAGCCACGTATTCATTCATCAATTCACTGATTTTGAGGTCGCTATCAGGCTCTTTCTGTAACTCGTTAAGCCGTTTTTGTATCTCTTCAAGAGTCTGCTGCATCAACTCCAGCTTGTAACCAATCAGCGCGCGGTCAATCACCTCCTTCATTCGGCTCTCCTCGGGCGGAATGTAGCGGTTACGCTTGTCCCACAGCTTCTTGCTGACCTCGTTTTTGGGCATGAGCAGACCAACTGCAAACTGGCTAACCTCAGCATCGGCACAGAGAGTGAATTTTGTGACATCAGGCTTCTCTGCCTTACTGACGGCCTCGGTGTACATCTCCAGCACCTTCCGACAAATCGGTACGGAAAACTCGATATTATTGTCAGTCAGTTCTTTAATGATGTATTGCGCCACCGACACATCGACCGACGGCTCATCGCCTTTGGCAAGAATAAAGAGAACCTCGTTACCATGCTTGATGAGCAGCGACAGTAGCTCCTCCTCATACTCGCGGAACCGCTTCACGGTCTCCTGCTGCGGGTTGAACGTTTTGACAATCGGCGTTTTGACTGCCTGCTCAGCTTCCTTCTTTTCATCGTCGTACCACTGCTCACGCCGCTTGCGCAGACGCTTGTTTATCTCTCTGTGAATCAGCTTTTCATCGATATTCATCAGCTCGGCGCACTCCTTGACATAGAAGGCGCGCTTGATGCTGTCGGGCACAACCGAGATTGAATCAACAATGGCATTGACCAACCCCGACAACTTGACGGGGTCGTTACCTGCATCGTTGAGCAGAAGTTTGGTTTTAAAAAGAATGAAATCAGTTTCGTTTTTGTCGATGAAATCCTCAAGTTCCGATGAGCTGTGGTTACGGGCGAATGAGTCAGGGTCCTCGCCATCGGGCAGCAAAAGCACCTTCACGTTCATTTCCTCGGCAAGAATCATATCGATTCCGCGCAAAGCGGCCTTGATACCTGCAGAGTCGCCATCGTAGAGCACCGTTATGTTGCTGGTAAACTTACGGATAAGCCTTATCTGTTCGGTTGTGAGCGCCGTGCCGTTGCTGGCCACCACATTTGTGATGCCGCTTTGGTGCATGCTCAGCACATCGGTGTAGCCCTCAACCAGGAAGCACTTGTCATTCTTCACAATAGTGGCTTTTGCCTGATAGATGCCGTAGAGCGAGCGGCTCTTGTCGTAAATCTCCGACTGCGGCGAGTTCATGTACTTGACATTCACGCCTTTAGTGCGGGCGTCGAGCACGCGGCCGCCAAATCCGATGACCTTTCCCGTAAGGTTGTGAATGGGGAACATCACACGGTTGCTGAAACGGTCGAAAATGTAGCCATCCTCCTCTTTCAGAATCGATAAACCAGTGCTAACCAAGTATTTCTGCTGATAGCCACTTTTGAGTGCCAAATCGGTGAACGCCTTACGCTCCGACAGGCTATAACCCAACTCGTAAGTCTTGATAGTCTCCTCGTTGAAGCCGCGCTCCTTGAAATATTTGTAGCCGATGGCTCGTCCCTCATCGGTTTCCGTCATATTGCGGATGAAGGTGTTTTTGGCGAACTCGTTGAGCACCATCATGCTCTCGCGGTCGTCGTGGCGCTCCTGCTCCTCGGGTGTGAACTCTTTCTCCTTAACCTCGATGTGATATTTTTGAGCCAGATATTTGAGTGCCTCAACGTAAGCCATCTGCTCGTGCTCCATGATGAAGTTGACGGCATTTCCGCCCTTGTGGCATCCGAAGCAATAGAAGATATTTTTAGCTGGCGATACGGAGAACGACGCTGTTTTCTCATTGTGAAACGGGCAGCAACCGAAGTAGTTGTTGCCGCTTTTTTTGAGGCTCACAAAGTCTGACACAACTTCAACGATGTTGGCCGCGTCAATAATCCGATTAACCGTCTCTTGGTCTATCATCCTAATTATCAAAAAGATATTTCAAGCAAATTGCCATCTGCAAAAGTTTTTAAAGGTAATAAAAATAGAGTTTAGGCCACGATTGGAACCCTATTGTTTAAATTTTTCGAAGCAAAAAAGCAAGCAACAGCCATTCAATAGTTTAGAACCATTAAAGCATAATTTGACAAAAAAATCCCCGCCAACCGATGCTGACGGGGATTATTTATCCGAAGTAGGACTGAAATCCTAAATGATTACGCTTTCTTGATATAGTTGACAACCCACTCACCAACCTCGCTGGTGCTGTGAGCGTTGTTCTTGTCGATATCCTCAGTAACATAATTTGCATCGAGCGAAGCCTGCACAGCCTTGCGGATGAGCGCTCCCTCCTCCTTCAAGTCGAAAGCGTACTCGAACATCATTGCGGCCGAAAGGATTGTAGCCAGCGGGTTTGCAATGTTCTTGCCCTTTGCCTGCGGATACGAACCGTGGATTGGCTCGAAAACGCTTGTGTACTCGCCGATTGAAGCCGACGGAAGCAGTCCCATCGAGCCTGAAATAACCGAAGCCTCGTCAGTCAGAATATCGCCGAAAGTGTTTTCTGTAACCATCACGTCGAAGAAGCACGGATTCTGAATCATGCGCATTGCGGCGTTGTCAACATACATATAATCGGTGGTCACATCGGGATATTTTGGTGCAATCTCTTGTGCCACTTTTCTCCACAAACGGCTCGAAGCCAAAACGTTAGCCTTATCAACAACAGTCACGTGCTTTTTGCGCTTGCGGGCATACTCGAAAGCCACTTTCAAGATGCGCTCAATCTCAGGACGGCTGTAATAGTTGGTGTCGTAAGCCTCCTCAACGCCGTTGGCATTCACTGCAGGCTCCTGTTTTTTGCCAAAATACATACCACCTGTAAGTTCGCGGATGCAGATGAAATCGGCACCTTTCACCAACTCCTCTTTCAAAGGCGATTTGTGCAGCAGGCATTCAAAAGTTTCCACCGGGCGGATGTTGGCGAACAAACCGAGTTTTTTACGCATTGCCAGCAGACCTTGCTCCGGGCGCACTTTGGCTGTCGGGTCGTTATCATACTTCGGGTCACCCACAGCGCCGTAGAGCACTGCATCGCTCTCCATACACAATTGGTGAGTCGATTCCGGATAGGCGTCGCCATACGCATCAATGGCGCAAGCACCTGTCAGAGCCTCTTTATATTCAAGTTCGTGACCGAATTTCTCACAAACGGCTTTCGTAACATCCAAAGCCTGTTTCATCACTTCCGGACCAATTCCGTCGCCGGCTAAAACGGCAATTTTTAATTTTTTACCCATCTTATTTATTTAATTGATTTATTGATTAATAGATTTATTGAATTATTGATTTTCGATTTATGATTGTTGATTCTCGCACTGACGACACTGATTACACAGATTACATTTTTAATTGTTAATTGTTAATTTTCAAATGCTTGTGCCTTATGCCTTTTCAACTTTCAATCCCGATAGCTATCGGGACTAACTCCTACTTCCTACTCCTAACTCCTAATTATCCTTTACGCCCACAAAAGTGGCAAAATTGAAATGTTTATGCAACACTGAAATCTGACTGAAACCAACGCTGCGCATTAAATCCAATTGGTATGTCAGCGTTTGCGGTGTGTCTTCGGTTTCGTATTTCTTCAAGAAAAAATCCACCTCGCCAGGAACATTCTGACGCAGAACGCTTTTCCAACCTTCGAGCATAAGTGCGTCGATTTCAGGTGTTTCGCCAATCACAATGTCGTTCACAAAGAATAGTCCGCCACGTTTGAGAGAATCGTAAACCCGTCCGAACATCGACTCCCACTCCAGCACCGTGCGCAAATGGTGAAGCGTGGTTCCAGCAGTTATAATGTCGAACTTCTGATAGCCGAAATCGATGGTTTTGTAGTCGGCACAAATTGCCTTGACGGAACCTTTTGTTGCTGCAGAAACACGTTGCTCGGCCTCTCGTATCATATTCTCGCTCAAGTCGATAAGCGTATAATCGGCGTTCGGAAAAACCTCGCACATTTTCAAGGCATAATTGCCTCCGCCGCATCCCAAATCCATAATCGATTGTGCTTCAGGACACATTGCACGTGCCGTCTGCGCCACAAGCGCCATACACAACGGCGAATCAATGGCCGTGGCCTGTCCAGTCTCCAAGTTCGTGAACCGACCTACCATTTCATTGAAATTCTGACGGATACTATCGATAGAAGATTTTTGCATTTGAGTTATTTTAGAACACAGATGGCTACAATGTTCTTACAATGTCGAGAAATTCATCTAATGTGCGAACATCAACCTTTGGAAAATCGTATTGTTTGAGTTCATCAAAGTGATGGTCATTGCTGACGATATAGGTAGCACCTGCGGTGATGGCACAATCGACAAACTTATTATCATCATGGTCAGTAGCAATCAGATTGAAACGGAATGCGGGCGTTATTCTCTCTGTGTTTGGCATCGAAAGAATTGTTTCAACCACTTCTTCGGCAAAAAGTGCACTGCCAGTCCTTCTCTCAATTATTTCACGATACTCCATCAAAATCTCGTTACTGATGCAAATGGTGTATTTCTGTGCCACCAACGCACTCCATACATCTTTGTGAAATGCCCGCGGAAAGACAATCTGCAAAATGCAATTCGTGTCGAGCACCGCTTTCATTTGTACGGCAAACGTTCGTGGATACTGCAGAGTTCGTCGAGCTTCCGCTGATTCAGCCCAAGCTCGTCCCACAATTCATCGGCGTGGCGGCTAACTTTTTGGGCATAATATTCGGTCAGCACATTTTGCAAATCTCTCATTCCCTCGTTGGTTTTGATTTGCGAAAACATCTGCAACAACTGCAATTGAACCGGATTTAAAACAGTTGCTTCCATAATCTTTTGTTTTTCAATTTCAAATGTAACGTTTTTATCTGAAATTTCCTCATCATTTCACCACTACCCGTTTTGCCACATTGCCAACCTTTACAATATAAAGGCCAGGGTTGTTCACACAGATTTCCGTACGGACGCGATTAATCGCGTCCCTACCAATCATTCTGCCCATTGCATCATAAACACGTATTTCCTCCGCAGCATTCTCAACTACAATGCTTCGGCCGTAGGCGTAGATGTTCACTGCGTTGGTGGCTTTTTCGGTGACGGGGGTGGATGTTTTCCATACAATCTCACCTTTGTATTCTTTACCACACCACTCACTATCCCAACCACCAGGCTCTTCTTTGACATTACAATATATTGTTGCAGTACAACCCGCAAATGCACGATAGCCAATAGTATCGATAGTATTAGGTATGGTTACTGATGTCAAATTGGTGCACCAGTAGAATGCATATCTTCCAATTTTCACAACAGCATCTGGAATAACTACATCTCCACCATCGCCAACGTATGCTGAAAGTTTTGTTTTTTGAGTATCAGAATAAACAAAATCACCATCAATTACGCCGTTTACTGTAAACGCCCCCCACGAACGACCTCCGGCATTACCTGAATAAACAATGCTTTTATCACAATAGAATGCATCATCACCAATAGTTGAAACAGTTTCAGGAATAAATACAGGTTTCAAATTCAAACAACCATAGAATGCACTCCTACCAATGCTATTCACGGAATCTCCAATCACAACCGATGTTAGGTTTACGCAATTAGAGAATGCATAATCACCGATGCTCTTCACTGAATCTCCAATCACAACCGATGTCAAACTTTGGCAATTAATAAACGCATAATCGTTAATTTTTTTAATGGTATTCAGAATTATCAATTCTGCAACTTCTTTTCCGTTAATATACAAGCATTTTGCATAGTATATCGGATTTGCATCATAACCATCGTATTCTATTTTCAACAGACTCTCAAGGCTTGAAAATTCAACTTTTGTCAAACTGTTACAATACAGGAAAGCATTTTTACCGATTTTCTTAACAGAATCTCCAATCACAACCGATGTCAAATTTTTACAATCAGCGAACGCATATTCGCCTATGGTTCTAACCGAATTGGGGATGATGACGGAAGTCAGGCCACTGCACTCCCTAAAGCCGAACCAACTAATACTAGCAACCGTATAAGTTTCGCCATCATATTCTACTGTTGAAGGAATTACAAGGTCGCCTTCGGGTTTTGTTTCGGATGCCTTAACGGAAACAACTTGTTGATTATCTAAATAAGTAAAACTGAATTCCAAATTCAAACTATCAATAGTAAAACCCATCGCCGAAACACTCGTCATCAGCAAAAAAGCAATAATTAAAATCTTGTTTTTCATAGCGTTAAAATTTTATGTCAGTTAATCAATCGTAATTCAAAATTCGTAATTACCTCGCGCACTATTCCTCAATGATATTCAGCATCTTAATGGTTGCTTTGATGGCGGCCATAGTTTGGTCGGGGTCAAGGCCGCGGGTGCGGAACTCCTTGTCCATCTGCCACGTGATAGTGGTTTGCACCAAAGCGTCAGTACGGCCGCCAGGCGGAATGGTCACGTTGTAGTCGACCAACTTCGGGAGCGGCTTATTCAAATTACTGTAAATCTTTTTGATACAACTCATAAAGGCATCGTATTGGCCATCGCCCGAAGCCGCTTCTTTGTAGAACTGACCGTCAATCTTCACCATAACCGACACAATCGACTTCAGTCCTTTGGCTGTGCTGAAATTGAAGTTCACAACGTCAATCTTGTCCTTAATCGACTGACTGCGAAGCACATCGCTGATTATGAACGGCAAATCCTCAGGCGTCACGGTCTCCTTCTTGTCGCCAAGTTCGATAATGCGCTGCGTTACTTTGCGCATTGCGTCGTCGTCGAGTTCGATGCCCATCTCCTCCAAGTTCTTCTTAATGTTGGCTTTACCCGATGTTTTGCCAAGAGCATAGGTGCGGTGGCGGCCAAAGCGTTCGGGCACCAATGAGTTGCAGTAAAGGTTGTTCTTGTTGTCGCCATCGGCGTGAATACCAGCCGTTTGCGTAAACACATTCTCGCCGATAATCGGTTTGTTTGTGGGTATGCGGATGCCAGAGAACATTTCAACCATACGGCTCACGCGGTAGAGTTTGCTCTCGTCGGCGTTCACCTCGTAGCCGAAATGGTCCTTCACAATGGCGATAATGCTTGATATTGTGACATTTCCAGCGCGCTCGCCCAGTCCGTTGATGGTGGCGTGGAACGATGTTACGCCCGCCTTGATGGCCGCATAAACATTGGCCGTGGCCAGGTCGTAGTCGTTGTGCGGATGGAAGTCGAAATTCAAATCGGGATAGCGGTTGCGCATTGCCGACAGGTAGTTATATGTGTCGTCGGGATTCAGGATTCCGAGCGTGTCGGGCAGCATAAAACGCTGTATTCCACTATCTTTCAGCGCGTCGACCATTGCAAAGACATAATCGGGCGATGTGCGCATTCCTCCCGACCAATCCTCAAGGTAGATGTTCACGCCAAGGCCGCGCTCGTGCGCCAGTTCAATTGAGCGGCGAACATCGTCCAAATGCTGCTCGGGTGTCTTGCGCAACTGCCCCTCGCAGTGCTTGAGCGAACCTTTTGCTAGCAGGTTAATCACCTTACAGCCAGCCTTTTGTATCCAGTCTATCGATGTCGCACCGTCGACAAATCCCAAAACCTCTATCCTGTCGATAAATCCGCGCTGACGTGCCCAGTCGCAAACCTTGCGAACAGCCTCAAACTCACCCTCCGACACACGTGCCGAAGCCACTTCAAGCCTGTCGACCTTCAAATCCTCGAGCAGCAGCTTGGCCAGGCTCAACTTCTCGTCGGCCGAAAAAGCCACGCCCGACATTTGTTCGCCGTCGCGCAATGTAGTATCAAGTATTTCTATCCTCATTATTTATCAGTAAAACAATGAATTTGCAATTTTTCAAATCAAACCGCAAATTTAGGAATGTATTGGAAATTTAGCAATAGGCGTTTTTCACAATATACTGCGACATATTATATACCCAACCACATCAACCGACAACAATAATAAGGCATTATATTACAATTAGTTGCACAACAAATCAATTTCATCGAAACCTAAACATTCGAAACTACGTATAACAATAATGGCTTCGGCAAATCGAAGTCAGTTTATTAATTAAAATTATATGACTATGAAAAAGTTAATTTATTCGGCAGCCTTGTTTGCTGCAACAATGATTGGTTTCACATCGTGCGACAAAGACGATGACGACTCAAATGCTGACGTAAAAAAGACAGCTGTTGGCGATTACACTATTAAGACCGACTTCTATTTGTCAGACGGTAAAACATTAAGTAAATTCAGCGACAAAGACTATCCTGCCGCTCCCGGTAAAATTGTCAGCACCGACGGAGGCTTGCAGATGCAATCAGAAGACGACGTCATAAGCCTTATCAATATTGTTGAATCGTCGAACGGCTTCACCTGCGATGTTAAGGAAATAACTGTCAATGACAAAGATGCTGAGACTGGTGAGACCTACACTTACACCATAACTGGTTTCAACGGCTATGAGCAGAAATATCATGGCGGCTACAATTCTTCAACTAAAACTCTCGAGTTCTATCTGGATTGGCCGATGGATAATGAAAGCCTCGGATGGTGCGCTCTTAATCTGCCTGAAAACGCAGATTTACTTACAGAACTTGCACCTATTATTAATGAAAACGAGGAAGCTGCTTTGCCAAAAATCGAAGAACTAGGTGCAAAATACAAATACGTTGTAAAATACACTTGTGTGAAGAAATAAAACCAACCAAAGTTTTCAAAATGCGCCCAGCCTGTCAGGTTGGGCGTTTTTTTTTGCCAACCGAAAACGTCATTTTTTCTAAAACTCACCCTTAAATTATCAATTGCATATAAACCGAAAAAAGGGTAATTTTGCGGTTCGTAAAAAATCTCGACAAATGAACATTTCATACAATTGGCTTAAGCAATACATTGCCACCGACCTTACGGCTCAGGAAGTTGCCGACAAACTAACAAGCATTGGTCTCGAAGTTGACAGTATAAGTGAATATCAATCAGTTAAAGGCGGACTCAAAGGTCTTGTGATTGGTGAGGTGAAAACCTGCATCGACCACCCCGATTCCGACCACCTGCACATCACAACCGTTGACGTTGGCACAGGCGAACTGCTGACAATTGTATGCGGCGCGCCGAATGTTGCCGCAGGGCAGAAAGTGATTGTAGCCACCATTGGCACAGTGCTTTACGACGGCGACAAGGAGTTCGTAATCAAGAAATCGAAGATTCGCGGACAAGAGTCGTTCGGTATGATTTGCGCCGAAGACGAGATTGGCGTTGGCACATCGCACGACGGCATTATTGTTCTGCCCCCGAGCGTGAAAGTGGGCACACCCGCCGCCGAATACTATAACATTGAAGATGACACGATTATCGAAGTCGATATTACACCAAACCGCATCGATGCTGCATCGCACATTGGCGTTGCCCGCGACCTTGCGTTGGCTTTAAGTATCGACAAACCAACAAAATACACCATTCCCGCCGTTAGCGCGTTCAAGGTTGACAACAACAGCCGTCCGTTCAACATCGAGATTGCTGAGAGCGAAGGCTGCTGCCGCTACGCAGGCGTCACAATTACGGGCATCAAGATTGCACCGTCGCCCGAATGGCTGCAAAAACGTCTTAAATCGGTGGGCCTGAACCCGATAAACAATGTTGTCGATGTTTCGAACTTCATTCTGCACGAGTTCGGTCAGCCGCTTCACACTTTCGATGCCGATAAAATCGACGGTAACAAAGTAATTGTGAAGACAATGCCTGCCGGAACCAAATTCACCACGCTCGACGGTGTTGAGCGCTCACTCGACGCCAAAGACCTGATGATTTGCAACGCCAACGAGCCAATGTGCATTGCCGGAGTGTTCGGCGGACTGAAATCGGGCATCAGCGACAGCACCACATCGGTGTTCATCGAGAGCGCCTGCTTCAACCCAACATACATCCGCAAAACAGCACGCCGCCACGACCTTCACACTGAGGCGTCGTTCCTGTTCGAGCGCGGCGTTGACCCGAACAACACCATCACGGCACTGAAACGCGCGGCCCTGCTCATTCAGGAAACCGCCGGCGGACAAATCAGTTCGGAAATCACCGATATCTACCCCGTTCCTGTGAAACCGTTCGAGATTACGGTTCGTTACTCGCAGATTAACAGACTGATAGGTGAATCAATTCCGAAAGATTTTGTCAAGAAAGTTATAAAGGGGCTCGAGGCCGAAATTGTTTCAGAAACCGATGAGCAACTGCAGATTCTGATGCCGCCCTACCGCGTCGATGTTCAGCGCGAGGCCGATGTGATTGAGGACATTCTTCGTATTTACGGATATAACACAGTGAAAATCAGCGACAACGTTAACTCAACATTGTCGTATGAGCCGAAACCCGCTGTGAACAAGATGCGCAACCTGATTGCCAACGCCCTGACCGGCGCCGGCTACAACGAGATTATGTGCAACTCGTTGACAAAAAGCGCATATTATGCCGAAAACGATGCTTTCAGCGATGCGAATTCGGTTCGCATTCTGAACCCGCTGAGCCAAGAACTGAACGTAATGCGTCAGACACTGCTCTACGGCGCAATGGAAACCGTATCGTTCAACAGCAACCGCCAGAACAGTGATTTGCAACTGTTTGAATTTGGCAACTGCTACTATTTCAACCCCGAATCGAAGAGCGAAAATCCGCACGACGCCTACAGCGAGACCGAAAAACTCGGCCTTTTGGCTACAGGATTCGCCACAAGCGAGTCGTGGACAGCCAAACAGAAACCTGCAAGTTTCTACGGCGTTAAGAGCGCAACCGAACAGATTATCAGCCGTTTGGGCATCGATTTGGCAAAAGTGAGCCAGGAAACATTCTCGAACTCAATCTACAGCGAAGGCCTGCGGCTCATATACGCAAACAAGCCAATTGCCACAATCGGAATTGTATCAAAGAAAATCCGCAAAGAGTTTGATATTAAGGCAGATGTGTACTTCGCCGAACTTGAGTGGACCGTGCTGATGAAAGCCATCAGAAACCACAAGGTAACGTTCAGCGACATCTCAAAATACCCCGAAGTTCGCCGCGACCTGTCGTTGCTTATCGACAAGGGCGTGACATTCGATGCCATCAAGAAAATAGTACAGAAAGCTGATAAACGCTTGATTAAGAGCGTATCGCTGTTCGATGTGTACGAGGGCGACAAGATTGCCGACGGCAAAAAATCGTATGCCATCAGTATCATCATTCAGGATGAAGAAAAAACGCTCAACGACAAGCAGATAGACCGTCTGATGGAGCAGATTATGAAATCGCTTGACACTGAAATCGGTGCAAAAATCAGATAAATAAATGTCTGTAAAAGAACGGATTACCATAATTGAGGGCGACATCACTAAACTTGATGTTGATGCCATTGTGAACGCTGCCAACAACTCGCTTTTAGGCGGTGGTGGCGTTGACGGAGCAATTCATCGTGCCGCAGGGCCTAAACTGCTCGACGAATGCATCAAGCTAAATGGCTGTGATACAGGCGATGCAAAGATTACTGGCGGCTACAATCTGCCGGCGCGGCATGTGATTCACACCGTCGGACCCATTTGGCACGGCGGCAATCACGGCGAACCCGAAAAACTTGCAAGCTGCTACCGAAAATCAATGGAAGTGGCAGTTGCAAACGGTGTTCAAACCATCGCCTTCCCCGCCATCAGCACAGGCGTTTACAGATATCCGAAAAAAGAAGCCGCACAAATTGCTATAAATCAGGTTGTAGAGTGCCTGAACGAAATGCCATCAATAAAAAAAGTGACCTTCGTGCTTTTTGGTTTGGAAAATTACGATATTTACACAACGATTTTGTCGGAACTAAAATAAAAGGCTTTGAACTATTTGAAATTTGATAGTACGGATGACACCCCAGAAGTGATGATTGACTCTGACCTGTCGATTTTCATCATCAGCGGCTGCTCTACGCCCGAAAACGCACTGGCCACCTACACTCCTGTAATTGAATGGATTGCAGCACCCGACTGCGCACTGAACAACTGCCAATGCAAATTCTTTTTCAAGTATTTGAGCTCGGCATCGCACCATCTTGTGTTCGAGATCATGACGCAACTCGACAAACTCTACAAGGCAGGACGCAACTTGTCGATTGAGTGGTCGTACGAGAAGATTGACGAAGATATGCTTCGTTTGGGGCTCGATTTCGCATCAATTTTGAGCATTCCGTTCGAGTTTTGTCCAAAAAGCTGACAATCAATGGTTTTACTAATAATTGCGGTAACATTTCTAGTATCATACACCGCATTCAAGCGGCCTGAACTTCTGTTCAAGTACGATTTCAACCCTTATCAGATTGTCCACCGAAACCAGTGGTATAGGCTTGTTACTCACGCCTTTCTGCATGCCGATTGGACACACCTGATTGTTAACATGCTGGTTTTCTATTCGTTTGCCGATGTAGCCGTCTACTATTTTCATATGCTTTTCGCGCAGAACGCCACGCTGCTTTTTATCGGATTATATTTTGGAGGAATTGTGGCCGCATGCATATATTCGCTTATCAAACAGAAAGATAACTACAACTACAGTGCCATTGGCGCATCAGGTGGCGTGGCCGCTGTGACATTCGCCTGCATTCTGTTCGACCCGCTGAACAAAATTCTGTTTTTCGGCGTGATACCTATTCCTGGCGTTCTTTTCGGCGCGCTCTACCTTGCGTATTCGTATGTTATGGGCAAGCGAGGAATGGACAACGTGGCACACGACGCGCACTTCTACGGTGCGGTGTTCGGATTCGTTTATCCGCTGATTTTCAGACCAGATATGATTGTCAGGTTTATTGAGAAGATAATTCCGTAGATTTCCTTCAATGTATATATCAGTCAATCAAAGTTTTGTAAAAGAAGAAGATGTGCTTTTCGGTTCGATGCCGTGGCTGCTTTCGGGCCAAGGTGTGGTTTTGAACGAAGACATCCGCGCCAATGCCGCCAAACCAATCTTGCTTGACAAGCATCTTGAGATTCTGACGCAGAATGCCAATATACTGAAATTCAAACTACCAGACTATTTTAATATAGGTTTTGTCACGGCACAAATCAGCGGCCTGTTGACGCGCAACAAACTGTTTCAAGCCGCCAACGTAAGGCTGACACTTGCACGCAACCCCGAAAATGGTGCAACCGAAACCATTTTCACAAGCCAAGAAGCCAGTCCTGGGCCGTATGAACTAAACCGCAAAGGCCTGCTTATCGATGTTTTCGATGAGGCCTACGTCACCGTCCACAGCCCATACCAACTCAACCAGTTCTGCCAACTTGTGAACGGTATGGCAAAATCCGCAGCCGCAAGCCGCAAATTCGACGATATGCTGCTCTTAACCGATATGGGCTTCATTGTTAGCGCCACCGACACTGCTGTGGCCGTCGTGCAAAACGGGAAAATACTGACACCGCCGCTTGAGATTGGCGCACGCCTTGACGTGATGCGCAACGTGCTTGCGACCGCCGCCGAACTTGCGGGATATAATATTGACGATGAAGCGCTTATAATGCAGGAAGACATTAACGAAGCCGATGAGATTTTCCTGTTCAGCACCGCCAAAGGTGTGCAATGGGTCGCGGCCTACCGAAACCACCGCTACATCCACAAAGTGTCCAGCGCACTGAACGAAGCCGTAAACCATATACTGTTCACCAACAATTTTCAGTTCATCGACAAAAAAGTTTGAAAACTCGCCAATAAGCCGCCTTCGCGCACCTTACCAAACAAAAGAAATTGTATCTTTGTAGGTTAACTATAGAATTTAAAGACGTGCGACGAATACTATCATTTGCGGCAATCATATCGGCAACATTCTTTATGTCAAGTTGTTGCGTGAAATACAAAAATCTCGTCTACATTCAGGATAAGTACGAAAAAACTTCCGACACCATTTCGACATCGAAAAATCAGGAAATTGTCCTGCGCACAGGCGACAACTTGTATATCAATTTGATAGGTGCCAACATTAGCGATTTGGGCATCTACTATCGCGATGACCGAATGGGCTCAACACGCGAATTTCTTGCATTGCAGGGCTATATGATTGACCCCGAAGGAAATATCAAATTCCCGATGATTGGCGATGTGAAGTTGGCAGGGCTCACACTGAACGAAGCCAGAGATTTGATTCAAAGCAAGATAGACGAATACATTGCGAATGTGGTGGTGGCAGTCAGACTGCTGAACTACGACATCACGGTGTTGGGCGAAGTGGCAAGGCCAGGAACCTACACGTTTACCCAACGCGAGGTGAATCTTTTCGACGCCTTGGGTATGGCAGGCGACTGCACCCCGAATGCTGACCGCCAACACGTGATAGTCCTTCGCAAAGAAGCCGAAAATACTAAGGCTGAGACACTTAACCTGCTGCATTCCGACTTTGTGGCCAATCCATATTTTTGGCTCAAACCTAACGATGTAATCTACGTGAAACCGACCCGCTCAAAGACCGTTGCAGCCAACTCACCGCTGTTAAGCGTGATTCTGTCGTCGTTGTCGGTTACCGCAACACTTATTCTGTACATCAGTTATCTGAAAAAATAGCGCTTATGGATAACAAGCAAAACAATATAAATCAGCAAGATGACAATGGTGCCGACATCAAGCGGTACCTGATGATTGGCTTGGCCAATTGGCAGTGGTTTGTCATTTCGTGCTTTTTGAGCATCTGCGTCGCATACTTGGTAAACCGTTATACCACACCCGTTTACAGAGTTAGTTCGACAATTTTGGTAAACGAAGAGGATAAGAAATCGAATCGTGTCGATGCAAAAGATATCATCCAGACAATGAACACGCTCAACACGGGCGTGAACATTCAAAACCAGATTGGTATCCTAAAGTCGTATCTGATTAACGATGAGGTTATTTCGGAACTCGATTTCGGTGTCAGTTACCACCGTCACGGACGCATCCACACCATACAGCGGTATCTGCCCGACCAACTGAACCTGATTCCCGACACATCGCACGCGCAAGGCTACAATATTCCGCTGAACATCAAGATTTTATCAGATCAAAAATATCGTTTGAGATGTGAGTATACAATCAATTACGAACCACGCGAGATTGACACGGTGATTAATTTCGGTGACACATTCGAAAACAATGATTTTAAATTTAAAGTGCTGATTCGCAACCCCGAACGATTCTACGACGAGAATCCAGGCGAGTACGATGTCACCATCAACAGCCACAGCGCGTTGGTTAACAAGTACCGTAACGGCGTGGCCATTGAGCAGTCGGACCAGAAAAGCACCATTCTGATTCTGACCGCAACAGGCTTTATGCCCGACGAGGTTTGCGACTACCTAAACAAACTGACCGAAGTGTACATTCGCTACGGACTGAACAAGAAAAACGATGTGGTGGCCAACACCATCGCATTTATCGACGAGCAGATTGAATCGGTGATGGACTCGCTTGACGTTACCGGCAGCCACTTGCAGGATTTCCGCACTAAAAACATGATTATCAACATCACGCAAGAGGGCCAGTTGCTTTACAAACAATACGAAGACCTGAACACTCAAAAGGCGGAACTTCTTGTTGAGCAGAAATATTATGATTATATTACTGAATATCTTAAAGATAAACAGAATACTCAAAGTGTGATTGTGCCGACAGCCGTTGGTATCCGCGACCAACTGCTGATAAACTTCATTATGCGACTTAACTCGCTGAACGAAGAGCAGATGGGCCTGAAAGCACAATCGGTGAAGTCGAATCCAAAACTCGATTTAATTGAGTCGCAGATTGATGCTTTGAAACTACTCATTTTAGAAAATGTGGTTAACTTATCGAAAACCAACAATATAGCAATCAAAGACATTGACGAGCGCATTGCCGAAGTCAGCCAACAGATTGAGAAACTGCCGTCGAACGAGCGCAAGTTGATGAACATCAACCGTATGTTCAACGTCAACGACAAGATTTACACCTATTTGCTTGAGAAACGCGCTGAAGCGGGACTGAAACGCGCAGCCAACACTGCCGATGCGCAGGTGCTCGACTATGCACGCCCCGATATGGCCGCCCGCATAAAACCTAAAACAAGTTTCAACTATATGGTTGCCTTGCTGTTAGGCATGGCCATTCCTATCGGAATAATCATTCTCGTCAACTTCTTCAACAACCGAATCAGAAGTCGTGAGGACATTGAGAAACGGACCAAAACACCGATTATCGGCATTGTTGGACACAACACTGAAGACAACGACCTTGTGATTTTCGATAATCCGCGTTCGGTGATTTCCGAATCGTTCCGCACCATAAAAACCAACGTGCAGTACTTGGTGCCTGACAAGGAATCGAAAACAATTCTTGTAACATCGACATTCAGCGGCGAGGGTAAATCGTTCTGCACAAGCAACTTGGCATCAGTTTTAGCAATGACCAACAAAAAAACTTTACTTATGGGGCTCGACCTTCGCAAACCGCAGATTCAGAAGATTTTCAAGATGGACAACAGCGTCGGCGTATCGACCTATCTGATTGGTAAAAGCAAAATCGACGACATAATTATCAAGACAAGATTCGACAACCTGTGGGTAATACTTCCTGGTCCCGTTCCGCCCAACCCTGCGCAACTGATTGAGTCTGATGCATTGGCGCATTTATTTGAAGAAGCGAAAAAACGGTTCGACTACATTATCATCGACACTCCGCCTATCGGGCTTGTGGCCGATGCAATGCTGTTGGCGAAATACGCCGACACCAACATTTTCGTGCTGCGTCAGGGCTACAGTTTCCTGAACTCAATCGAGATTGTGAACGACTTGAACAAAAACAAGAACGTGCCCGACTACAACATTCTGCTCAACGATGCCAAAATCAACGGCAAATACGGCTACAGCGGTTACGGATACGGCCGCCGCTACGGGTACGGCTATGGCTACGGTTATGGTTACGGGTACGGCTATGGCTACGGTTATGGCTATGGTAACAGTTATTACGGCGACGGCTACTACACCGACTCGCGCCGCCACAAAAAGCCGTCGGTTATCAAGCGGTTTATCGAATTCATTACACCAAACAACATTTTTAAAGCATAAAAAAGATGTTAGCCACTTTAGCACTTACTGCGGTCGTTGTTGGAATTGCCTTGATTGGATTGTGTTTCAATCTGATTTTCAGAAAGAAACCATTCCCCGAAACACACGTGGGACACAACAAGGAAATGAAAAAACGCGGCATTATGTGCGTGAAAGCGATGGACGCGCTCGAGCAGAAAAAGGCGTGGGAAAAAGAAAACAGCAAATTCTCAAACCTTAAAATTGACAACACAACAATCTAAACTAAATATCACGAAATGAAATCAATACAAATTTGTGCAACAGCCATTCTGACAATAGCTGCTGGAATGTTGGCCACAACGGCATCGGCACAGGAAAAGGCAAAAATGGACTCGATTTATCAATTCGAGCTGAAGGTTGACCTGCCGACAACATCGGTAAAAAACCAATATAAATCAGGCACTTGCTGGTCATTTTCGGGCATTTCGTTCATTGAATCGGAACTGATGCGGACAGGGAAAGGCGAGTACGACCTATCGGAAATGTTCATTGTAAACCGCGACTACCACAACCGCGCCATCGACTATGTTAGATGGAACGGCTCGAAGAAATTCGGCTCGGGCGCCGAGGGCTGCAACGTTTTCAACCGCATCAAAGAGTACGGAATTGTTCCTCAATCGGTCTACAACGGCCTCAACTACGGCTCTGAAAAGCATATGAACAACGAGATGGACGCCGCACTGAAGGCCTACATCGAAGCCATCATCGAAAATCCGAACGGGAAACTCTCGACCGCCTGGCTGGAAGGATTCGACGGCATCCTGACCGCTTACCTTGGCGTAATTCCTGACAATTTTGAATACGAAGGCAAGAAATACACCCCTGCCGAATTCCGCGACAAATTGGGAATCAACACCGATGACTATGTCGAATTCACATCGCTGACACACCACCCACTCTACTCTCGGTTTATAATGGAAGTTGAGGACAACTGGGAACTTGGCGAGGTTTACAACGTGTCGCTTGACGAGTTGACCAACATCGCGTTCAACGCTCTCGACAAAGGCTACACGGTGCTTTGGGGCGGTGATGTTACGGAAAAAGGATTCTCGTGGGACAACGGAATCGCTATTGTGCCCGACTTGAGCGAAGAAGATATGAAAGGAACCGACCGCGCAAGGTTCGACCAAGACGGAAAGAAGAAGAAATCGAAACTGTTCAACGAGTTGGTGCCTGAAAAAGAAATCACCGTTGAGATGCGTCAGGCGGCTTTCGATAACTTTGAAACCACCGACGACCACGGAATGCACTTAACTGGTTATCTGACAGACAAAAACGGTACTCGCTACTTCAAGGTTAAAAACTCGTGGGACACCACAAATCCGTTCGACGGCTATATTTATATGTCGGAAAACTTCTACCGCTACAAAACGCTGACAGTGGTTGTGCACAAGAATGCCGTGCCAAACGATATCAAGAAAAAACTGAAACTCTGATAGATACACAGAATGAACCTTTTGTCAATCATCTGGAATCCCGACCCTATTTGGTTCACAATCGGAAGCGTCAGTTTCCGCTACTACTCGATTTTATATGTGGCGGGACTGGTGGCAGCCTACTTCATTATCAACAAGTTGGTGATGCGTGAGGGCAAACCGCGCGATTTCATCGACAAGTTCACTTGGTTCATCGTCATCGGCCTGATAATCGGCGCGCGTGTGGGACACTGCCTGTTTTACGAGCCTGGCTACTACCTGCACCACATTGCCGAAATGCTTCTGCCGATAAAACAGATGGCAGACGGAAGTTGGAAATTCATTGGCTACCAAGGTCTTGCAAGCCACGGCGGCGCCATCGGCATTTTGATAGGACTCTACTTGTTCTGCCGTCGCTACAAAGTCGATTACCTTTGGATGGCCGACCGCTTGGTAATGCCCGTTCCGCTTGTCGGCGTGTTCATCCGCTTCGGCAACTTTATGAATTCCGAAATCATCGGCCGCCCAACGCAGAGCGACTGGGGCATTGTGTTTCAGCGGGTTGATATGCTTCCGCGGCACCCGTCACAACTCTACGAGGCCATATGCTACCTTATAATATTTGGTGTGCTGCTGTGGTACTACCACAAAAATTACCCCAACTTGCTGAACGGCAAGATTTTCGGTCTGTTCCTGATGCTTGTTTTCACATCACGGTTCATCATCGAGTTTGGGAAAGAGGTACAGGAAGAATTTGAAGAGGCGATGACGCTCGATATGGGTCAATTGTTGAGTCTGCCGTTCATCGCGCTTGGCGTTTGGCTGTTCTTTTTCAGAAAGCCGAAAGCCGACACAATAACTGTTTCTGACACCAATAAACCATCGGCAAAGAAATGAAAATGACGGGCAAAATATTGGCAATCATTGCATTCTCAATTTCGTTAGCAGGATGCGCCGAGCAGGCACAAACGCCTGTTTGCCAGCCACTTTCCGTAAAAAGCAAATTTCTGACAAACGCCGACGGCGACACTGTAGTGCTGCGCGGCGTGAGTTACGGATGGTCGAACTGGTGGTCGCAATACTACAACAAAGAAAGCGTCTGCTGGCTCAAAGATGACTGGCACTGCACCGTGGTTCGCGCGGCTATGGGTGTTGAGCCACGTAGAGGCTACCTGAACGAGGCTGAAGAATCGGTGAAACTGGTTGAAGCTATTATCGAAGGCGCAATAAAATCAGGAATTTACGTGATAGTCGACTGGCACAGCCACGGAATTCATACCGATGAAGCGAAACAATTCTTCGGCTCAATGGCGAAAAAATATGCTGACTGCCCCAACATCATTTGGGAAATCTTCAACGAGCCAGTTTTCCAATCGTGGGACGCCGTGCGCGACTATTCGATTCAGGTTATCGACACCATCCGCACCCACAGCCCCAACGTGATTCTGGTGGGCAGCCCACATTGGGACCAAGACATCCATCTGGTTGCCAAAAAACCAATTACCGACCGCGAAAACATTATGTACACAATGCATTTCTACGCCGCCACACACAATGACACCTTGCGTAACCGTTGTGACAGTGCTCTGATGAGCGGCATACCATTGTTCATATCGGAATCGGCTTGCTGCGAGGCCAACGGCAGCGGCGTAATCGACCTTGACGAATGGAACACTTGGACTAACTGGTGCGAAACCAATAAGATAAGTTGGGTAACGTGGTCGATATCATCGAAAGAGGAAACCTGCTCAATGCTTCTGCCTTCGGCAAGCAAAACTGGCAACTGGCAGCCGACCGACCTTCGCGAAAGCGGAACACTGACAAGAGATAAAATCAGGGAACTAAACAACTGAAATCAAGAACTTTAAATCATAAAACTATGGCAAAAGAAATTCTTTATGTTGATTTGAATTACATTCACCACGCGCTGTCGCCAAAAACACGCATCGCAACTTTGGCATTGGGTGTCTGCACTTTAGGCGTTGGTGTTTGGGCGATTGTGCAAAACGGCGGCAACATTGCCGCACTGGCCAGCGGAATTGTGAACGCAGCCATCGGCACAACGGCTTTCTTATTCTCAATGAGGCATTTACCATCTTTTGCAAAGAAATTCATCCGCTTGTCGGAAAGTTCGGTGAAAATCAAGAACCACTGGTTCATTCCGCGCCACAAATTTCCGTGGGAAGACATCGAGAAAATTGAAATCACCCGCGAAAACATCAAAATCACAACCGATTACTCGAGCAAAACCAAGGTTTACGACATTATGGGCGTTTCGTACGACGACTTCAACGTGCTGCACAAGCAGATTGTCGACAACTGCCTTGAGCGCAACATCGATATGATTTAATCCGATGTTAAACGACTGATTATCATTCGGAAATGATTTGCTATTTTTCGGGAACTGGCAACTCGATGTGGGTTGCTCAAACAGTGTCGGAGCGCTTCCGCGATAACCGTCTGACAGATATGGCCGATGCCGTGGTAAGCAGTAACAATCTGAATTTCAGCCTTACGGAAGACGAACGATTGGGATTTGTCTTCCCCGTTCACTCGTGGGGCATTCCGTGGATTGTGCGCAAATTCATCAATCGAATGACAATCGACAACTACAGCAACCAACTGATTTACTGCATTCTGACTTGCGGTGATGACAGTGGTCTGACCAACAAGATGCTGCTGAAACTGTTCCGCCGCAAGGGCTGGCAGTGCCGTCACATCTATTCGGTGCAGATGCCAAATACCTACGTGGTTTTCCCTGGCTTCGACGCCGACCCCGCCGAACTTGAGCAGAAAAAAACTGCCGAAGCCGTGCCGACGCTTGAAAAAATAATGGCGGCCATTGTGTCGGACTCGCCCATCGACTGCTATCTGCAAAAAGGACAGCAGTTTTTGAAATCGCGCATCATCTACCCGCTTTTCTGCCGTTTTGCAATGAGCAGCAAGCCTTTCCGCACTACCGACAAGTGCATCGGGTGCGGCGTCTGCGTCAAAAACTGCCCAACCCACAACATCAGGCTTGAAAACGGCCGCCCCGTCTGGGCAAACAACTGCACGCAATGCCTGAGTTGCCTGCACCGCTGCCCGCAAACGGCCATCGAGTACGGGAAAGAGTCGATTGGTAAAGGGCGGTATTATTATGGAAAAAGAAAAGATTCGCAACAATAAGTCACGAATCTAGTTAAGCAATTAAGACATAAATAAAAAAAGGAATTGAGTTTCAATTCCTTTTTTACTATCTATTTATTATTCAAAATCTTATATCGAGCCGAAGCCTTGCCTTTAATCATTGCGTTCAGCTTGCCGCCAAGCATACGGCGACGGATGGGCGAAATATGGTCGGTGAAGACCTTACCGTCGAGATGATCGAGTTCGTGCTGCGAGATACGAGCGCGCATACCATCCCAAACTTCCTGATGCTCAACGAAATTCTCATCAAGGTAACGGATTTCAACCTTGTCAGGACGCCATACATCCTCGCTGATTCCAGGCAGACTCAAACAACCTTCGTTGAACTTAACTTCCTCATCTGTTGGAAAATCAATAATCTCCGGATTGATAAGCGTGCGCTTGAAATCTTTGCAGGCCGGCTCATCCTCGGCAAAAGGCGTAGCATCGATTATGACCAGACGAAGGCTCTGCCCCACTTGCGGCGCGGCCAAACCAACACCCTCGGCGGCAGCCAAAGTGTCATACATATTGGCTATCAACTCTTTAAGCCCTTCTTGGTCTTTGGTTACGGTTTGCGCCTTCTTGCGCAGAATCGGATTGCCGTAAACTGTTATCGGTAGTATCATTTTCGTTGTTTTTGTTCCATATATGATTGCAGGATGATTGTCGCACTTACGGTGTCAATCAATGCTTTATCCTGTCTTTGTTTCTTTTTCAGACCACCGTCAATCATCGATTGGAAAGCGATTTTCGACGTGAACCGCTCATCTACCATCTCAACTGGCGTTTGTGGAAATACTTCAGCAAGTTTCTTGACAAACGGCCGAATGTACTGCATTGATTCCGAATCGGTTGCATCTAAATGTTTGGCATAGCCGACCACAAATGTGTCAACCTGTTCCTTCTGCGTGTACTGCTTCAGAAAATCCATCAATTCAGCCGCAGGCACGGTTTTCAAGCCCGTGGCGATGATTTGCAGCGTATCGGTCACGGCAATTCCGCAGCGTTTGCGGCCATAGTCGATGGCAAGTATTCGTCCCAATCAGATTCCTGCTATTTGTTTGATTTCACCCATTATACGTTGTGCCAATCCATCAGCTGACTGCTCGTTTTTGCTCTCGGCATAGATGCGGATAATCGGCTCGGTGTTCGACTTGCGCAGGTGAACCCACTCGGTCGGGAAGTCGATTTTCACACCATCTATATCGTTAACGCGCTCATTTGCATAGCGTTTCTTCATTTCGGCCAGCACCGCATCGACATTGACAGCAGGTGTGAGCTGGATTTTGTTCTTCGAAATGAAATATGCAGGATATTTAGCTCGCAGTTCCGATGTTTTGCATTGGCTTTTTGCAAGATGAGTCAAGAACAAGGCAATGCCTACCAATGCGTCGCGGCCGTAGTGCAATTCGGGATAAATTACTCCGCCGTTGCCCTCTCCACCAATTATTGCATTGGTTTCCTTCATTTTAGCAACTACGTTCACCTCTCCCACCGCTGCAGCCGAATATTGTCCGCCACGTTGCTCGGTCACATCGCGCAAAGCACGTGTGCTCGACAGATTCGACACCGTATTGCCTTTAGTATTGCTCAAAACATAATCGGCCACCGACACCAAAGTGTACTCTTCGCCAAACATCGAGCCATCCTCGCAGACAATGGCCAGACGGTCGACATCGGGGTCAACAACAAAGCCCACATCGGCCCTCTGCTCACGCATTGCAGCCGAAATCTGTCCCAGATTCTCGGGTAGCGGCTCGGGCGCGTGGAAGAAATTGCCAGTCGGCTCGGTGTTCAAGCCAACAACGTTGGTAACTCCCAGAGCCTTAAACAGTTCGGGCAGAATCAGTCCGCCAACTGAATTGATTGAATCGAAGACAACCTTGAAGTTTGCCTTGCGAATTGCCTCAACGTCAACAAGCGGTAAATCAACGACTTGTGCGACGTGTTTCGCGTTGAATGTCAAATCCTGTTCAATGTGTCCCAACGAATCGACATCGGCAAATGAATATTGCTCTTTTTCAGCGATTTCGAGAACCCGATTGCCCTCCGCAGCGTTCAAAAATTCACCGTTGCGATTGAGCAATTTCAATGCGTTCCATTGTTTGGGGTTATGGCTGGCGGTCAGAATCAGTCCGCCGTCGGCTTTGTGGTGAGTAACAGCAAGTTCAGTGGTTGGCGTTGTGGCAAGGTCGATGTCGATAACATCCATACCCATACTCACGAGCGTGCCCAAAACAATGTGCGACACCATTGTGCCCGAAATGCGGGCGTCGCGGCCCACAACAATGCGCAAGCGGCTTTTGCCAGCGTTTTGCTCCTTCACCCACTGCGAGTAGGCGGCCGTGAACTTGACAATATCGATGGGGCTCAAACCCTCTCCCACCTTGTCTCCGATGGTTCCTCGGATTCCTGAAATTGATTTTATTAGGCTCATAAATCTCTTGTAATTTTCAATGCGCGAAAATAGTCTTTTTTGATTTTTTCAACGAATTAAACAAACTAAACGAAATCGTTCTTTTTTAACGATTAGATGCAAATGTATTTCGATATAATAATATTCCCAACTTTCTGACAGACAACTATTTACATCGAAATCATTGAATGATAAATCCGTAGGCGTGAATACCACTAATCATCTCTGTCAAGAAATAATAAATCATCACTCCTGACAGAATAAGTTTGATAACCAGCCCAGACATAATACCTATAAACGAGCCAAACGCAGCCTTGAGCGAACGCTCTGAGTTGTTATCGCCTGTGTATTCGCCAATGAAAGCGCCAATCAGCGGGAAAAGGAAAATGCCTATCGGCGCGAAGAACATCCCCACAAAAACACCGATTGTCGCGCCCCACGTGCCTCGCTTGGTACCACCGAATTTCTTGGTTCCCCACGCTGGCACAACGTAGTCGAGCACCACCGCGGCACCGGCCAGAACTGCCATAACCACCATAAACGTGGTTGAGAAATTGCCCCACTGCGTGAAATTAAGCATCAGCAGCGAGAGGAAACACAACGGTGGCCCAGGAATGGCTGGAATGAAACAGCCGATGAACCCCAACAAGGCTAAAAAAATGCCAATGAAAAGAAGCAAATAATCCATATCCGATAATTAAAGTTTATGTTGCAAGTTACAATTATCAGGCCATTTTCTGATGAAAAAACCGCCGTCCATCAAAATAATGGGCGGCGGCATATAAAGCACTGATTTACAGCTGTTATGGTGCGGGAATCTCAAACGCAGTCACCGAAGTGTCCCAGCCAGTTATCTCGCTGTAAGAAATATCTTTTGCCTTGTAAACCACGTTGTTGCTCTCGTTCACAAAGAATTCAAGTTTGTTGTTCAAAACATCATCACCGCCGTATCTCACGCACTCAACACCACAAACTGTACGCGTCTCACTTGTTGGATTGCACTCGCTGTAGCAACTGCCTTTAGGTGTTGAATTGCTGAAAATGAAACTGAAACTGCATTTTTGAGCGAAATAATCGAAATCCTGCCAATGGGTGCTATCCAAAATCGATGTCCAGTTTTCGTCATCATCATCTTTCTCCATGGCCTTCAGTGTAACGCCGTTATCGTCGAATTTCCAATACTGATGATAACCTTCTTTGCTGTTTGTGCACATCCACTCATTACCTATCTTTATGATAGTCAGATTAGTAACCCAAGTACCAAGCATTTTAGTGGTATCAGTAGTTGTGATTTTCACGTTTGTCGGGAAATCGGCCTTGCATTTTCTATGTTCAGGAACCGACACTTTTGTGCCAACAACAAAATCCAAAGTTTCAAACTCTATACCACCACCCTTATAATACAAGCATACATCAGTCTCATCATCCATATAATAGACACTGCCAGAATAGTTATACTCTGTGCATTGGCGGCCTGCATAATTTTTGCTGCCAACTTTAGTCCAACTTGACGTAACGAAATATGAATCAGCCACACCCCACGATGTCGGTGCAAAATATGCTATCGAATAGAATTCTTTTTGATACCCTAAATCGGCTGGCGTAGTACGGTCTTTGAAAACACGGCTCGTATAGCGCCATGCGCCCTTCTCATACTTGTAGTACAATCCGCCATCGACTGACATATCATAGTAATACTGGCTGGCATCGTATCCTGGTACCGAATCGTAAATCTGAATGCCTCCTTTCGATGATGAGAAATTGTAGAGATAAACTTCTCCATTATATGTTTTGCGGGTTCTGGTGCTAACTCCCTCTGTAGAAGCCAGTTTGAAGAATTTATCTTGCCAGTCAACATCGCCGTCGGCATTGAAATCGTCGGCGGAGATTGCCTGCTGGTTGTTTTCCTCACCATTGTTTCCTCCGTTATTCTCACCGTTATTTTCTTCGTTGTTTTCGGGAGTTCCGTTATCGACTGGAGCCTCACCGTTCTGGTTTTCGTTGTTATTTTCTTGATTTTCAGACGGTGTTGGATTAGGAATATCATTATTACCATTATTGTCGCCTCCCAAAACTCGTTGGAATGTCAGGCAATCATAGTCGCTGATATTCATTATGTAACGATTACCGTTGATTTCCTTAACCAACGATTCTCCCCAATTAGTTTCACTGAAACCATCGGCCTTTGCTTTTTCTACAAGTTTGTTAAGTGTCTCGTAGTTGATGCTGCCATAGAGTTTCACCTCGTTGCCTGAGTCGCCTGTTTTGCTCAATTTGCAAACGCCGCCAACTTCCGGGAATATCTCAAGCCACGGCGACGACTCTTTTATTTGCGTCCAACTGGAGTACATTTTCGTACCAGCGTTGTTTTTCAAATCGTCGGCATATTGCTTCTGCTCACTCTCCTTTTTGAGGCTGCTGATTTCAGTCTTCCGATAGCGATAATAGTTTTCGCCATACTCAAACTCATACTTAATGCCCTCGGAATCAACTTTATATCCTTTCATCATACCATCCTCATACGAGAAGATATAGCCGTCTGCCGCCATTTTTTTGATATAGGCAATAGCCTCATCATCAGTTGTGGCACGCGAGAAAGACAATTCCTCCATTCGGCTGCCATCGCGCACGCCAGTTTCCACTGTACAGTAATTCAAATCGCTACCCACAGCCTCAAACTTGTTGATAAAAGGCGTTTTTTCGGCCATCGTAGCCCACGAGCTTGTGCCATACTCGGTTGTTTTTCCGCCATATTCGTTGGAGTAAGAATATTCGGTTTCGTTCTTCTCCCCATTCTCCATCTCATCAATCATGTCCTTGATATAGCACGATTGAAAGATTGCCGGAAGCAACAATGCCACTACCAAAGCCAATTGTTTGATTGTTTTCATAAGCGAACTATTTTAGGTTTATGTTAGTATTATAAATTGATATCTACAAAGATAGGAAAAAATCTATAACAATTTCAAATACCATTTTAAGTGTGGAAAACAAAAAAAGCAACCTTGGAAATCCAAGATTGCTCTTTTCTGTATTCGTGTTTAAACGATTTACTTCTTAGCCTCAACAGCCGCCTTTTCGATGGCCAGACCAGCCTTGTAGTTTTCGATGTAGCGGTTGAATCCTGCAACATCTTCGGCAGTCGGGGCAATCTCAACACCGGTGTTTCCTGCAAAGACTTTTGCATCGAGCCAATCGGCCAGAGTTTGCTTTTGAGCGTTGTTGACCAGATACGAGGCCAACAATGCGATACCCCAAGCTCCACCTTCGCTGGCAGTTTCCATAACCGAGATTGGCGAGTTGATGGCTGCGGCAAGCACACGCTGTCCAACACCTTTGGTCTTGAACAAGCCACCGTGGCCAGTGATGCGGTCAACCTTCACGTTCTCTTGCTTGAACAAGATATCGTTGCCCAATTTGAGCACACCGACAGAGCCGTAGAGATGCGCGCGCATAAAGTTGGCAAGGGTGAACTTGTCATTTGCCGAACGCACAAACAACGGACGTCCTTCGGCAAGACCAGTAACAGGCTCACCCGAAATGTAGTTGTACGAGAGCAGACCGCCACAATCGGCATCGCCAGTGAGAGCGTTGTTGTAGAGTTTGCCGAAAAGCTCGTTCATATCAACTTTGATGCCCATCAGTTCTTCGAACTCGCGGAAGATTCCAACCCAGGCATTAAGGTCGCTTGTGCAGTTGTTGCAGTGCACCATAGCCACCAGACTGCCGTCGGGGGTTGTCACCATATCAATCATCTCGTAAGGTTTCGAGAGTTCTTTCTCGAGCACAATCATCGAGAATGATGATGTTCCTGCCGAGACGTTGCCTGTGCGCTGTTTTACGGCATTGGTGGCCACCATACCCGTTCCAGCATCGCCTTCGGGCGGACAGAGCGGAATACCTGCTTTCAAATGTCCCGACGGGTCGAGACGTTTGGCACCTTCAGCGGTAAGAGCACCTGCGTTGTCACCCGCATTGAGCGATTTCGGCAGAATGCCGAGTAACTTCCAACCAAGTTTTTTAGGCGCAATCAGTTTGTCGAACTTCTCAACCATTGTTGCATCGTAGGTTTTAGTCTTCGGGTCGACAGGAATCATACCCGAGGCATCACCCATGCCAAGCACCTTCTCGCCAGTAAGTTGCCAGTGAATGTAACCTGCAAGCGTGGTCAAGAAGTCGATGTCGGCAACGTGCTTGTCGCCGTTCAAAATGCACTGATATAGGTGCGAAATCGACCAGCGAAGCGGAATGTTGTAGTTGAAGAGTTTCGACAGTTCGGCTGCAGCCTGACCAGTGTTGGTGTTACGCCAAGTGCGGAACGGCACCAGTATCTGCTGTTTGCTGTCGAAAGCCATATAGCCGTGCATCATTGCGCTGATGCCAATGGCTGCAAGGTTCTCAATTTCAACACCATATTGTTTCTTAACGTCGGCGCGAAGGTCGGCGTAGCAATCCTGAAGGCCTTTCCAAATAATATCAATGGAATATGTCCAAAGACCGTCAACCAATTGATTTTCCCATTCGAAGCTGCCTTGCGCGATAGGTTTGTTGTCGCCGTCAATCAGAACGGCCTTTATACGGGTCGAGCCAAACTCTATACCAAGAATGGCTTTACCACTTTCAATTGTTTGTTTTGCATTCATAATATTTCATTTATACACAGAGTTCACAAAGAAGACAAAGAGCACAGAGGTTTACCCATTTATTTTTCGCACAATGCCGTCGACTAAACGAGGCACATTGAAATTGATTAGCAAACCTAAGTTCTTCTTCGTTAATTTCAGATAAGTCATAAGTTGGTGTTCGCAAACAGCGGGCATCCAATTAACTGACTTTAACTCTACTACTATCTCATCTTCAACCAAAAGGTCGATGACAAAAAACTTTTTTGTAAGATGGCCTTTGTAGTACAACGGCAAGCGTACTTGTTGCTGTACTTTCAGGCCCCTTTGCTCAAGTTCTTCAATAAGACATATTTCATAGACAGATTCGAGCAACCCAGGTCCCAAAAATTTGTGGACATCTATGGCTGCACCAATAATACCTTCCGATATCTTGTTCAAATAATCTAATCTGTCTTTTTCAATCATTCTCTGTGTTCTCTGTCTTCACAGTGTGCTCTGTGTTATTTTAATGACTTATTCAGCATATAGTACACTTCGTTGTTGCGCAGTGTCTGCTTGAAGTCGCCGAGGTTGGTGTTTTTGTTGATGCGGACATACTCGATGCCAGTCATCTCTGCAAAATCTTCCCAATACTCTTCATCGATGTCATACGAGAATGCGCTGTGGTGCGTACCGCCAGCCAAAATCCAGGCACCTGCGCCAATTTCGAATGTCGGCTGTGGAACCCAAAGGGCCGATGCAACAGGCAGTTTTGGCATTGGTTTCGGCTCAATGCACTCAACTTCCTGACTGATAAGACGGAAGCGGTTGCCAAGGTCAACAACGGTAGCCTTGATGCCGCGGCCAGTCTTCGATGTGAACACCAGACGGGCTGTCTGCTGCTTGCGGATGCCGATGCCAAGGAAGTGGACTTCGAGTTTCGGTTTGTCGACAGCAATGAGCGGGCAGATTTCGAGCATATGGCTCTGCAGGCACGAACTGCGGTCGCCAGCAAAGTTCAGCGTGTAGTCTTCCAAGAACGAGCATCCCTTCGGCATACCTTGTTGGATAACCCACAAAGTACGGCAGAGGCAGGCTGTCTTCCAGTCGCCTTCAGCGCCAAAGCCGATGCCTTCCTGCATCAAGCGCTGCGACGCAAGACCAGGAATTTGGTCGAAGCCGACAAAGTTCGGGTCGTCGATATTGGCGTCGCCAAGGTCGTCGAAGTTAGTTGTGAAAGCGGTTGCGCCTTCGTCTTTAAGCACGCGGCGCAGAGCGATTTCGGCTTTTGCGGCGTTCTTAACTTTTTCCCAGTAAACTTTCTCGCCCGACTCATCTATCTTAATGGTATATAGTTTCTTATACTCTTCAACAAGTTCATCGGCTTCTTTGTCGGTTACCTTCTTAAAATATTCCATCAGCGACGAAACAGGATAGTAATCAACGTGATAGCCCAAACGTTGCTCGAACTCGACGCGGTCGCCATCGGTAACGGCAACGTTGTTCATATTCATACCGAACATCAGGCAGCGGACGTTGTGAGCATCGGCCACGCCTGCGGCAACGCGCGCCCAAACGGCAATCTGTTTCTGAGCCTGCGCATCTTTCCAATAGCCGCAAACCACCTTACGGGCCACGCGCATACGGGTGCAGATATGTCCGAACTCAATGTCGCCGTGAGCCGATTGGTTCAGGTTCATAAAATCCATATCGATTTTGTCCCAAGGAATTTCGGCGTTGTACTGTGTGTGGAAGTGCAGCAGCGGTTTCTCGAGCGCCTGCAGACCTTTAATCCACATTTTTGCGGGCGAGAAGGTGTGCATCCAAGTGATGATACCAGCGCACTTTTCGTCATTGTTGGCAGCCTTCATCACATCTTCTACTTCTTTCGAAGAGTTGGCCGTGCCTTTGTAAACAATTTTGACAGGAATGTTGCCGCTTTTGTTCAAGCCGTCAACCATTTCCTTTGAGTGGCCGTCAACTGCAACCACTGCGTCGCCACCATAGAGCAACTGCGCACCAGTTACCCACCAGATTTCAAGATTTTCAAATGCTTTACTCATAATTCTATTTTTTAGTGATTTATTAATGTGATAATTAGTGTTTTTGTCCTTTTTGTCCGTAGTAAGCGTTTGGTCCGTGTTTGCGGCTATAATGCTTTTCGATGAGCAGGGGATTCATTGTCAGATTTGGATTGACACTGAACGCCACAAACGCCATTTTAGCGCACTGTTCCATAACTTTTGCGTTGTAGACAGCGTTGTCGGGCGATGTGCCCCACGAGAACGGACCGTGATTTTTGACCAGAACGCCAGGCGTGTGGTCGGGATTTATCTTTCTGATATTCAAAAACTCATCGACAATAACGTTGCCAGTCTCCAACTCGTACTGACCTTCAACTTCAGCCTTTGTCATATCGCGGGTGCAGGGAATATCCTTGTAGAAATAGTCGGCGTGAGTGGTGCCGATATTCGGGATGTCCTTTCCTGCCTGCGCAAACGCTGTGGCATAGGTTGAGTGGGTGTGCACAACGCCCTTGATATTCGGGAAAGCCTTGTAGAGAGCCAGATGCGTCGGTGTGTCACTCGACGGATTGAGGTCGCCTTCGACAACCTTGCCCGATTGCAAATCAACAACAACCATATCCGAAGCCTTCATTTCGTCATACGACACGCCCGAAGGTTTGATGACTACCAGTCCTTTTTCGCGGTCGATGCCCGAGACATTGCCCCAGGTGAAAATTACAAGCCCCTGTTTAACAAGGTCGAGATTGGCCCGAAAAACTTTTTCTTTTAATTCTTCTAACATAACTCACTATTTTAAAAAACTGCTGTTCCCGATAGTTCAACAATCGAAAACAGCAGTCAACATTATTCAACAATTTGCAAAATGTTTTACCACAATGCAATGTAGAGAACAGCCAGAATTGCTATCACTGCCAAAGCACCAATGTTGAACACTTTGTCGGTGTGGAACAGTTCAAGGTCTGTACCAACAGCCTTGGCATCCTGAACCTTGTCCTTGGCATTTGAACGCAGATAGAAACCTAAAACGGCAAGTATAGCTGCAAGGAAGAACATAGCCTCGAATCCCCAACCGCGCAGAACCGGGTTGATTACGCCGACGATGGCTGTAATCAGGCATACAGCAGCGCAGATAAAGAGGATCTGTGACCACCTCATCTGAGCGTCGATAGTGTGCTGGTCAAGTTTTTCAGCCTCAACGATTCTGCTCTTGTTGAAGATAGACATCGGGATAAAGATTGCAACCAGAACCATGAACACATAGCCCATACGGAACATGAACGGAGTGTTCGGCATGAGGAACTTGAATGCAATTGAGAATACGAATGTACCGATAGCGGCTACAACGGCTGCAGGGCCTGAAGCGCGCTTCCAAAGCAGACCCAGGCCGAAGATGACTACGATACCGGGATATACGAAACCCGAGTACTCCTGGATGAACTGGAATGCCTGGTCCATACTTCCAAGGATAGGATATACGCTGCAGAGAGCGATAACCAGGGCGCATACAGATGTAATACGGCCTACGTTTACAAGGTTCTTCTCAGAAGCATCCTTCTTGAAGTACTGCTTGTATATATCCATTGTGAAGATGGTTGATGTTGAGTTGAACATTGAAGCCAATGATGAGATAACGGCTGCTGACAGAGCCGCAAATGACAGACCCTTGATGAATACTGGAGTAAAGTTGCGGATCAGGAAAGGATAAGCATCGTCAGATACGGTGATACCGCCAGCCAGCTGTGCGAACATCTCAGGCTGTTGCGTCTTGATATAGAATGCACATACACCAGGGATACATACTATGAACGGGATCAAAATCTTGAGGAATGCTGCAAATACCATACCTTTTTTGGCCTCGTCAAGGCTCTTAGCAGCAAGACCCTTCTGGATAATGTACTGGTTGAAGCCCCAATAACCTAGGTTGGTCAGCCATAGGGCACCAACGATAACGGCTATACCTGGAATGTCAAAGTATGCATCTGGAGTCTTGGCCTGGTTTACGACCAGATTGAAGTGAGAGTCACCTGGTACTGCTTTCAGTTTATGATAAACCTCTCCAAGTGCGGCTATTGCACCACCCTGAAGACCCAAATTGTCGGCGATAACATCAAGAGCGGCATAAGCGGTTATAAGACCGCCGCCCACCAAGAATGTAACCTGCATAACATCGGTCCATGCAACTGATGACAGACCACCATAAATTGAATAGATACCGGCAATCAGATAGAGGGCTAGAATGATGACAAGACGTACGGGGATCTCGGTTGAACCGATGAGAATGGCACATCCGCGCAGACCCAGGATCTGCTCAATGGCCAGAGCACCCAGCCATGCAACCGATGTCAAGTTTACGAATACATAGAGGAACAACCAGAAGATTGAGAATGCAAGACCAGTACCCGAGTTGTAACGCTCACGAAGAAACTGGGGGATAGTGAATATCTTCTTCTCAATCATTACGGGAAGCAGAAACTTACCTACAACGAGAAGTGTGGCTGCCGCCATAAGCTCATAAGCTGCGATTGCTATACCTGATGCGAAAGCGGTACCAGACATTCCGATAAACTGCTCGGCACTGATGTTTGCGGCAATCAGTGAGGCACCTACTGCCCACCATGTCAGGGTGTTACCTGCAAGGAAGTAGTCCTTTGAGTCTTTTTCTTTACCGCCCTTACTGCGGGACAGGAAGAATCCCAAGAAAATAAGGATTGCCAAATAGACAACGAATACTACATAGTCAATAGTTTGGAAACCGTTGTTGGCCAGACTGTCTAGAATTTGTCTCATAAAACTTTTATTTTGTTATTATTACGTATGGTAAATTATTGATTTACTTTTCGTTTTCGCAGCCGTCCTTTGTGCATTTCTCTTTATCACAGCACTCTTTGTTGCAGAAAGCGTAAACGCAGACGCTGTAATATTTCTCGCCAGGATTCAGAACAACCGACGGGAAGTTCTCTTTGTTCGGGCTATCAGGGAAGTGTTGAGTCTCAAGGCAGAGAGCGCCGCGGCGAGGATAAAGTTTGCCGTATTTGCCAGTCTCTTTGCCAGAGATGAAGTTACCTGCATAGAATTGCAGACCCGGCTCGTTGGTCAGCACCTTCATTGTGATGCCAGAAACAGGGCTTGTAACTGTGGCAGCAAGTGTCAGACCGCTCTTGCAGCATTTTGCAGAGTCGTTAAGAACGTAGTTGTGGTCGTAACCGCCACGAACGCTGTCGATGCGGGCACCAACGGCAGTCGGTGTGCGGAAGTCGAGCGGTGTGTTGTCAAGCGATGCGATTTCGCCAGTCGGAATCAAGAAGAAGTCAACCGGGGTGTAGCTGTCGGCGTTAATCATCAGCACGTGGTCGTTGATTGTTGTCGAAGCGTCGCCCGAAAGGTTGAAGAATGAGTGGTTTGTAAGGTTGCAAACAGTCGGTTTGTCAGTCTCTGCAAAGTACTCAATCTTGATGGCGTTGCATTTGGTGATGGTGTAGACAACCTTAACATTCAAGTTTCCAGGGAATCCAGCTTCGCCGTCAGCCGACAAATAAGACAGTTCCAAAGTGCTGTCGTTGAGTTGTTTGCCATCCCAAACCACAGCAAAGTATCCCTTCTTGCCGCCGTGAAGCGAGTTGCGACGCTCGTTGGCATCAACATTGAAAGTCTCTTCGCCAATCTTGAATGATGCACCACCGATGCGGTTGCCATAACGTCCGATAAGTGCGCCGAAATAAACACCGTCAGCCGATGACTGATATTGGTCAAGGTTGTCAAAACCCATCACAACATCCTGAAACTGACCGTCTTTGTCGGGAACGAAAAGATTGACAATACGTCCGCCGTAGTTGGTGATTTGTGCAGTCACGCCTGCATCGTTCTTAATGGTGAACAAGCTAACTTGTTTTCCGTCAACTTCTTTCGCAAATTTAGCCTTGTCGGCAAGCGGAAGTTGAACTTGCTGTTTCGAAGTGCAGGCAACCATAGCCAGAGCACTCAATGCAAATAAAACCTTTTTCATTTTAAAAGTATTTAGTTTAGTAGTGTTTGTGTCTGCTAAAGCAAACGTTTGTTTTTTTTAAACCGACTTTCGTCATCGAAAATCAGCCATTCAAATATAAATGGTATTTTTTACTATTTATCAATGCCGAACGTTTTTTCGATTAGAAAATCACAATAGATTATTATTCAGCATATCAGTTAGTTATACCGATTTAAAAGATACATTCCGATAGATTTCGACTGATTTCTGGCTGTTGCCGACGCCAAATCGGGGCTAATTCAGTTCAATGTCCTGCGGCATTACGAACAGCGACGTGTCAGTTTCAACAATCCGATACTTCGGGTCGATGATTTTTATTGAGTACGTTTTGCGCTTCGGATTGGTGAGTTTTGTGCTGCGAAGCCAGGGGTTCATCAGTTTGAGCATCTTGTAGTTAGTGCCGTGCTCAAAGGCGAAGTCGGCCATATCGGCAATGGTGCTGTCAACTTCCACAACCGAGTAGGGAATCGGCTGATAGAGTTCGTCTTTGGGCATTGCAAATCCGTATGTTTCAGGATTTTCCATTATCTGTTTGATGGCGATGGCGCGGAAAACGTAGCGCCCCGCTTCTTCGCCAAGCACAAGGTCGTAGTAGTTGTTACTCTTTTGCTGCCCCGCGAATTTTGCCAGGCCGTTGCCGCCGATATTGTACGACGCCGCGGCCATTGTCCACGAGCCGAACTTGTCCTTCATCCGCTTGAAGTATGAGATTGCGGCGATGGTCGATTTCTCAAGATTGTAGCGCTCATCCACTTCGTCGTTCACTTCAAGGCCGAAATCTTTTGCCGTGCCGCCCAGAAACTGCCAAAATCCTTTGGCGCCCGACGGCGACACCACGTTCATCAGCGAACTCTCAATAACGGCAATGTACTTCAAGTCGTCGGGAACGTCATTTTCTTTCAGAATCGGCTCAATGACAGGAAAATAGCGGTGGGCGCGCTTGAGCATCAGAATGGTTTGCGAGTGCCAAAGGCGGTTCACCTGCAACTCGCGGTCAAGGCTCTCGCGGGTGTCGAAGTTGTGGATTGGCACCGTCTCGCCCATAAAAGTCAGATTGTCAGGCATTGGCACCGCATCAGTAACCTGACTGACGGTGAACTCGTTGGGCGTATTGAAAAACCGCACCACGACAAACGCCACGGCGGCCGAAACCAACGCTGAAACTATAATTGTAATTATCTGATTTTTCATAATTTGCGAATTGCACGAACGGACGCGATGAATCGCGTCCCTACATTATTTTTTCTGTTTGGGTTTGGTAACCTTTGTGTTGGCATAAAGCAACCCCGACACCACAACTGCGGCGCAGCCTGCCAACCACAGCGGCCACGCTTGTTTTGGCGGCATCAGCAGGAACCACACTGCCACCGACGCCGAAACAATGTTGATGGCGCCCAGCAGACAAACCACCTGACGGTCGCTCAAGCCGCGGTACGACAGGTGATGCGTGGTATGGTCGGTGCCACCGACAAACGGCGACTGACCGCGCATCAGGCGGTTGATGGTGACGGTGGCGGTATCGGTAATAGGCACCAGAAATGCCAGATAGACAATCAGAAACGGATAAACGGGGTTCGACAGTTCGGCCGCCGCAGGATTCCACAGGTAGCGGATGCTCATTATGGCCATAAACGCGCCCAAAAAC
The DNA here is from genome assembly GCA_017645945.1 of Salinivirgaceae bacterium. Taxonomy (GTDB): domain Bacteria; phylum Bacteroidota; class Bacteroidia; order Bacteroidales; family SZUA-534; genus RUG13583. The sequence continues at coordinate 53,368 of JAGCNL010000028.1, read as the reverse complement.
TGCGAGCCGTTGTCGCCCATATACATTTTCGACGGATGCCAGTTAAACTTGTAAAAGGCTATCATTGAAGCAAGTGTGGACAAAATCAGCAGGACAAAAAACATATCGCGCACAGGCGAAAGAAGCATCACCAGAATGCCCGCAAGCACAATCACGCACATTGTGTTGGTGACGGAATCCATATTGTCGAGCATATTGAGCGAGTTCATTATGCCGACAACCCAAAACAACGTTAATGCATAATTAAGCCACTGATTATCAAATATCTGAATATAGATTCCGCACACAATCAAAATCGCGCCCACGGCAAACTGCATTGCAAACTTGAACATTGGCGAAGTGTTGAAAACATCGTCAGTCAGCCCCATAACAAACGCCAGGCCAACGGCGGCTAAAATACCAGCAACCAGTTGTCCGTCAACTGTTTGCGACGAGCGAAAGTCAAATAAAATCCATCCCAGGACACCTATCGCAAAGCCCGCAAAAAAACCGACGCCGCCAAGCATCGGTTTGCGCTGCGACGCCCATCGCTCGCCAGTAATGTTGTGTTTCTTAATGTTTTGACGTTGCGAACGCGACAAGAAAAAAGCGTGCACGCCCATTGTCAAACAAAAAACCGACAGAAAAAATATGATAAAATACAAAGTCATAGTCCGCTAAACCGATTTTTTGGCACCGAACAAGTGCCTTGTTTTCTTTTTTGTCTCGCCGTAGCCATAGCCGTATCCGTAACCATAGCCGTATCCGTAACCGTTGTAGGAATGCGTTTTTATGTTGGCGCCGTTCAAAATTATCGACAGATATTCCATTCCTTTTTCGGTGCGCAGCAGGTTCACGTTCTCAATAAACTGCCGTTTCGACACGCCCACTTTCATCACATAAATCGGGTAAGTGGCTCTGTGCAAACTAACTACAGCGTCCGACACAATGCCCACAGGCGGTGTGTCGATGATGATGATGTCGTACTTTTTCTGAAGTTCGTCAACCAGATTGTCCATCTCTTTGCTGCCCGCCAATTCCGACGGATTGGGCGGAATCGGCCCTGCCGTAATGAAATCAAAGTTCTCAATTTCAGTGTGATGGATGCAATCTTCAATCTTGTTTCGGCCAATCAGAATGGTGCTGATACCGCATTGGTTCTCAACTTTGAAACCCTGATGGATGCGCGGGCGGCGCAAGTCAAGGTCGAGCAGAACCACTTTTTTGCCCGATGTGGCAATGATGCCTGCAAGGTTGATGGCCACAAACGTCTTGCCTTCGCCCGAGATGGTCGACGACACGGTCAGAATGTTGGCTTCGGCTCCGTGCGATATGAATTGCAGATTCGACCGTATCGACCTAAATGCTTCAGAGAAAGGCGAATGCGGGTCCTTCATCACCAGCAGCTGCGATACTTCAACGGGGCTTTCATATTGCGGAATCACACCCAGAATTGGTGCTTTGGTGTAGTTCTGCACCATGCTCGCTGATGTAATCTCATTATAAACCAAATAGCGGATAATCAGATAGATGCAACCAATAATCAAGCCAAGCAGAATGAACACCGGATAGATGCTGCCCGCCTTTGGCGATACTGGCTCAACAGGTGTTGTGGCCGATTCGAGTATTGTGTTGCGCGAAATGTAACCCGCTTGCGAAATAAGATACTCTGCCTTCTTGTCAATCAGTTGGTTATAGTAGGTCTGGTTCACATCGTACATCCGTTGCAGCCGCGCGTATTCAAGTTCGTCGTAGTTTTTCTCGTTGAACAGCCATTTCTCAAGTTCACTGATTTGTACTTGATATTCAGTCCGTTGCTCTCGCATACGGGTGAGAATCGTGCTCACAAAATCGATGGTGAGCGCAATCTGATTGTCGAGTTGCTTCTCAACTTGTTTCACCTTTATGTTGTCGATTGTCAGGCTGTTGAGCAGCTGCTGACGTTCGTCGATTATGCGCTGCAAATTGGCCAGAATGTTGCCCATTGTCTGCGCGGATTTGGTCCCTGCCAACGCGGCCTGCATCTCGTAGGTGTTGATGTCGCCGCCAGCCACAAGCTTTGCCTTAATTTGCTCAATGGCAAGCAGTTCGTAGTCAAACTCGCTGACTTTTTCTTCCAAACTCTCAATTTTCTGCGTCGATGCACTCACAGCAGGTCCGTCTGGCGACTTAATCTTGTTCTCTTTCTTGAACGACTGAATCTGCTTTTCGGTCTCGTCGAGGCTGCTGTATATCGACTTCAGTTGTTCGTCGATGAAAGCCAGAATGTTAGCCGAGCTCTCGCGCTTGTTCCTGACATCGTACTTCAGATATTCCTCTGCGATGGTGTTCACAACATGCCACGTTTTGTTGGCGTTGTGGCTGGCATAGGTAATCTTGATGGTCTGCGCGGCCGAGTTGAGCAGCGTGATTTCAAGGTTTCGGCTGTGCTCGCTGATGATGTTGTTCGGGTTGTTGATAATCACAAAATAGCGCTCGCCAAGGCGCGATGCGTGCTCATCGATGGCTTTCTGGTTGAGCACCGAACACTTGAGCATTGTGTTGCCCACCTGCTCCCACTCATCGAGTTTAATTATCTGTCCTTCAGATTTTTTTGCGTTTTTAAAAGTGATTTTAGCTGTCAGCGAGTCAGTAAAATCGATGTAGAACGGGCGACCATACAAATCGCCGTTGTGCGATGCCAGCTGAATGCTGAAAGGCGCATCAGGGTACATCTCAAACGACATGAATGTGCCTTCGTTGAAATATGAAATCTCGAGCGGCAACTCGCTCAAAGCCTTCTTCAGAAACTCCTTCGAGCGCATCAGTTCAAGCACTTTCGACAGGTCTGTCTTGTTGTACTGGTTCGAAAAGTTGAGCATGCTAGCGTTGCGGTCTTCCTCGTTGATTTGAATCACGCACGACGACTCGTAAAGCGGTGGCGTGTAGCGCATATAGAGGAATGCGGCCGTACCCGACAGCAAAAGCATCACCGCACACACCCACCAGCCTTTACGCAGAATCTGCATAAAAATTGACAAATCGAAATTGTCGTTAATCAGCGGTATGCGAGTTTGTTTCATTCGTTATAAATTCTTCGCTGTCAAATAGATAAGTATCGCAGTATTGAACAACGACACGTATGGCATTATTTCTGAAAGGGTGCGGTTTACGTATCGTGGACGCCTTTCGACGTAGATTATATCGTTCGATTGCAGCACGAGGTTCGATTTTTTCACGTCCTCGATGCTCGAAATGTCGTAGAGAAAAACTTTAGGGTTCTTCAAGTTTCCACGCAAAACCTTGATTCTGTATGCTTTGCCCAAGTCGTCGATGCCTCCTGCCTGTGCCAGTGCCTCAATCAGTGTGAACTTCTCATTGTTGATGGTGAGCACGCTGCCGCTGCTGCTTCCGCTGCGGAAAATGATGACACGGCGGTTCGTAACGTTCACTTTTACAAACGGTTCTTGATAATATTGCTTGTACATTCCTTCGAGCATTGTTTCTGCGGCCGTGACGGTCATTCCTGCTACTTTCACACGTCCGATAGTTGGCAATTTTACAGTACTGTCGCTGTCAACCAGATAACCAACAGTGTTTGTTTGCTGCTGAACCGCACCTCCACCTTGCTCTGTATTAATCAGTTGCACGCCGTTGTTAGTATAGACGCGCACATCGAGCTTGTCGTAAAGATTGATAACGTATTCGGGTTGATTTTCCTCAACATCGTCGAAATTGAAACCAGAATCAGTTTTAAGCATCTGATTGGGATACAACACCTTACAACTCTGCATCAGGCACATTACCCAAAGTGCTGCGACAATTAGCGATATTGAATTTAAACGTTTCATTCAGGTTGCGAATTTATAAAAAAATGCCTTTGCCGCTTGTTTTGTTTTTCGGCAGCTCCAAGCAACTCCTGATAGAGTCGGTCTGTATCGGCTACAAGCCTGGTATAGTGGAACTTATCCTTTACGAAAGTCCATCCGTTGAGAGCCATGCGCTGGCGCATTTCTGCATTTTCGACCACTGGCAGCAACTTTTCAACCAGATCATCAGCATCGCCGTTGGCGGCAAGTACTGCCGTATCATTAGGCAGCACAATGTTCTCAATTCCGCCCACGTTGGTGGTGACAATCGGCACGTTGGCCGCCTGCGCCTCAATCAGGCTCACGGGCGTTCCTTCGTTTAACGATGTCATCGCCACAATGTCGAGTCCAGGATAGACCACCTCAACGTTCCGAATCCACGATGTGAAAGTGACGTCGGCCACCTGGGCTGACTCATAACCGTCGGTCGTGGCAACGTTCAGACCACGTTCAGCGCACTGTGTCATCAAGTCGTCTTTGAGTTCGCCGTCGCCAATTATGAATGCACGCAACTTGCACGATGTCAGCTGTTTCGCTTTCGCGATAGCATCGATAAAAAGTTTATGGTTCTTGACTGGCGCCAACCGCCCTACAATACCAATGGCCACTTCGTTATCGGCAATGTTGAATGTGGCGCGGAACTTGAGCCTACGTTGTTCCTTGTCTTCGGTAAACCGCTGCAAATCAAACCCTAATGGTATGATACTGAACTTCTCTGACGGTGCGATTTTAAAAGTGTCGCACAGTTCGTCCTTCTGCTTCTGGCTGATTGCGATGATGCGCGATGTGTGTTCTGCCAGTCCGCGCTCGATATTCAGGAAAAATTTAGTCTGCTTGTTGCCGAAATACGAGTGAAAAACGTGTCCGTGGAAGGTGTGGACAATCACTGGCACATGGCTGCGGATGGCCGCCAGACGCCCCACGGTTCCCGCTTTCGAGGCGTGCGTGTGCACAATATCGGGTTTGAAATCGTGAATCAGTTCCGTGATTTTTCGGTAGGCCGTCAAATCGTTTTGAGCGTTCAACTGTCGGCGCATTTCAGGAATCACTATCGGCTCAATGCCCAATCCCCGCACAATGTATTCCGAACTTTCCTCGTCATCCTCTTTGATGCCGCCCACAAGTAAGGTTTCATAATTGTCTGGCATATAGCGTGATAAGTACGCCGCATTATATGTCGGACCACCCAAATTAAACCTGTTTATTATTCTCAAAATACGCGGCATAATCCTCCCCCCGTTTTTAGTGCAAATGCTTCGCAATTTGCTAAAAAACTGCAGTTTTTGCGTCTTATGCGGACGTTTATTTTATGGCAAACCACCTAAAATGGATTAAAGCATATATTTCTTCCACCAATGTTGGAAGACGATGAGCGCCCAAATGTGTGCCTGAGAGTCTCCTGGGCTTTTCGAGAACAGCTGCTCCTTGAGTTGCCGCACCATTTCTGGATTGAAAATATTCTGCTCGCGAATGAAGTCATCGTTCAGATAATCAGTTTCGATGGTCGAACGCAACTCACCGCGGAACCAATTGAGCAGAGGCACTTCAAATCCATGTTTGGGACGATTATAAAGTTCGTATGGCAGTTGCTGACGATACGCATCCTGCAGTATCATCTTGCGTTTACGCTTGTTTACCAAATAGTTGCAAGGCAGCGAGAATGCAAAATTCACCAATCGGTGGTCAAGGAACGGACTGCGCACCTCAAGGCTCTCGGCCATACTCATCATATCAACCTTGAAAAGCATATCGCTCACCAGCACCAACTGCATATCGGCATACAAGATGTCACCAATCTGTTTGTCATCGCGTATACAACTGATAATGTTGAACTTGCGACGATTATTATCCTGAATCAGCACTTTGCGGTTGAGCATTCGCGATGCGGTGTCTTCGTCCATCAGCGACGCCCACGCCATGTAGCGGTCCTGCTCGCTGAGTTTCAAGCCTTTCGAATATCTGCTCAGCTGGCGTATCTTGTTGCTGAACTTTGTGTTACGCGATTGCGGCAGCAATTCATAAAGCGGACTTGCAAGTCTTACGAGCGTGTTTGCCAGACCGCCTTTAAGCGCGCGGTAATGCGCCAGATGCTTGTTGTAGCCGCCGAAAACTTCATCAGCACCATCGCCTGAAAGTGCGACAGTTACATGCTTTCGGGTCTCTCGGCTAAGAATGTTCACCGCAATGGCCGACGAATCTGCAAATGGCTCGTCGAGATAGTCGAGAACGTTGTAAAGGCAGCCGAAAAGGTCGTTGTTGGTGAGTTTGAAAACGTGATGGTTGGTGTGGAACTTATCGGCCACAAGTTGCGCATAACGGGTCTCGTCGAAGAACGGCTCATCAGCGTAACCAATTGAGAATGTGTCGAGTTTGTCAACGTGCTTCGAGGCTTCGGCCACAATCACCGACGAGTCGATGCCGCCACTCAAAAACGCTCCAACAGGCACATCGGCCGCCAGCCGCTCGGCCACCGACTGCTCAATCAGCTCGCGCAACATCCGCTGTGCGTGCTCGTAATCCATCACTTCCAGATTACTGTAATTGTATGGTATTGAGTAATATCTAACCTCCTTTGCTTGTCCGTTTTTCACAATCAGATAGTGCCCTTGGTTGAGTTTTTTCACGTTCTCGAAAATAGTGTCGGGCGAGGGCACGTAGTTGAACTGCAAGTATGCGAATAGCGATGTCATATCAAGCTTTCGCGGAACATCCAACGCCATCATCGCCTTCATTTCCGATGCGAAAACAATGCGGTCGTGACCTAGCCAGTAGAGCAACGGCTTCTGCCCCATTCGGTCGCGGGCAATGAAAAGCACGTCGTCAACCTTGTCGTAGATGGCAAAAGCGAAAAAGCCCACAAGCTTGTCAAGGCATTTCGGACCATCGTTAATATATTGGTATAGAACCACTTCTGCATCGCTCTCGGATGAGAATTTATAGCCTTTGTCGATGAGTTTTTCGCGCAGAGGCCGATAGTTGAACACTTCGCCATTATATACAATGGTGTAGCGCCCGGTTGAGTCGTGCAGAGGCTGGTTGGCCTTCTCGCTCAGGTCGATGACCGACAGCCGAGCGTGCCCCAGGCAGATGCGCTTGTCGGCATAAACCTTCTGACAGTCGGGGCCTCGTCGCGACAGCAGCCGCACGGCATCGTTCACTAACGGGAATTTTTCAGCCCCTTCGGGCGTAACTGCATAAATACCTGCTATTCCGCACATTACTATATTACAAAGGTTAAAATGGTTTTCAATCGGCTTCCGCCCAATCGTTATTTCGTCAAGTCTTTTTTGGGCAACTCCTCACGGACAAAACTTTGGCCATCATAGTTGTAAACAGCAACGCTGGCTGTATCAACCTCCAAACCAACAACTTGAGCCTCATCCATCTGCTCCAGTTTCATCATTATTGAGCGCAAAGTGTTGGAATGAGCCGAGACAAGCACGTTCTTTCCTTCATCCAACTGTTTCATAATCACTCTGTTGAAGAATGGAATCACGCGATTCGATGTATCTTTCAAACTTTCACCTTTTGGTGGCCGTTCAGTATAGCCTTTCCGCCAACTTACGACCTCTTCAACACTGAATATATCTGCAATTTTAGCTTTACTAAAACCTTGCAAATCACCATAATACCGCTCATTCAGCTGTCTGCATCTGTAAACAGGAATCATGTTCTTGTGCTCTGCAGCGCAAAAACGGTTGTACCATTTGCGATGGATTAAATCAGAAGTATGCACTAAATATGGGGTGCGGTGCTTCGGGTCGCTGAGCAGCACAATAAAAGCCGTTTGCAGCGAGCGGATGAGTGCCGACGTGTATACTACATCAAACCCTATGCTGTTTACCTGACGACTTGCCCACGAAGCCTCAACAATTCCTGCCTGCGTAAGCGGCACATCAACCCAACCAGTGAACAAATTTCGGCCATTCCACAATGACTCGCCGTGGCGTATCAAAACCAATTTTCCCATTTTTGCATAAATTTCATGGTGGAAAAATACAAAACAATCGGCTCCAAAGCAAACCAAACTCACAAAAAAAACAAAAGGCCGAACCTATTCTGATTCAGCCTCTGCCTGAGCCGATAGCCGGACTCGAACCGGCGACCCACGCATTACGAATGCGTTGCTCTACCAACTGAGCCATATCGGCAAACGCGGCGCAAAAGTAATTTTTTGGTTCGAATAACAGCAAGATTATGCCGATTTTATTGAAATTTGCCGCAAAAACCGACACCAATGGGTAAAACGAAAATTCTTTTTGTCTGTCTGGGCAACATCTGCCGCTCTGCCTGCGCCGAAGCGGTGATGAAGCAAGTTGTGGCAGAACGCGGACTTGAGGCCAATTTCGAAATCGATTCGGCAGGGCTAATCAGTTATCATTCAGGCGAGAAAGCCGACCCACGGATGCGCCAGCATGCTGCCAATCGCGGAATCAACATCACCAGCATTGCGCGGAAAATCACAACTGCCGATTTCAGTCACTTCGATTATATTATAGGTATGGACGATGACAATATCCGCCGCCTGCTCGACCTCGCACCCGACGAACAATCAAGCTTGAAAATCAGCAAAATGAGTGATTATTGCCAGACTCACCACGTCAATTCTGTGCCCGACCCGTACTATGGCGGCGACAGCGATTTTGAGTTGGTTCTCGATTTGCTCGATGATGCTTGCAACGGATTGATTGACAGTCTTACGCTTTAAGTTTTATTCTTCCTATCTTCCAACTGTACAATAAAATATTGGTTGGAAATTTGTATGAAAATTTGATTACTATTGCCAAACAAAACAAACTATTATGAAAAGAGCACTATCTTTATTCTTATTATTTTTTGCCATTTCGGCATCGGCACAAACATCATTCACATTTGTGCCCGAAGTAAAACTTGGTTGGGCCAACCTAAAACTTGACGACAACATCAGTTCTTTCAATTACGGTGGCAATATCACTATTGGTATCGCAAAAAAAACTGACAATGGAAATGCAATTACAGGATTGGTTTTTGGACGAAGCCAATACACTCACACTGATGAAGAAACCCATTCCGATGGCAAAATAGAAGCATATAACACACGAGCAGGCAGTTGGTTGATAGGCGCACAATATCTATACAGGAAAAATAAAGGATTGATTTGGGGCGGAATCGTCGGTTTGTCAATGCTCGACAAAAAATACAAGGTTTTCTACGGCGAAGGAGAATCAAAAACTACAACAAGTTCCAATGCATTTGGCACAACAAAAGAAGAAACACGTACCATCAGATACGATAGCGACAATTATGACAGTTACAACGTATCATCAAGATGTGGATTCGCTATAAAAGGAAAAATGGGCTACGGTTGGAAACACATATATCTATTAGTTGAAGCAGGATACAACAAGGGACCTGAAATTGGCTTCAACGCGGCATTCCCTATATTCAAGCAAAAATAAGACAAGGCTGAAAAAATCACTTGTTCTTTATAATCGCTTCCGTAAATAGCAAATCGATTGGCCGTCTAATCTTGATATTAACATACAACTTAATTATGAAAAAGTTATCCTTATTATTACTCGTTTTTGCATTTGCACAGACCATTTCTGCACAAAATTCATTTTTAGTCATGCCCGAAATAGAAACAGGCGCTGCTGTTATTGATTTGTTGGGTGATGGCGATTACAAAGCAACATTCCATTTGAACTTTGGATTAACTATGGGCATTACACAAGGCAACGACAAAGGGACAAATTTTTATGGAATGTACCTTGCCCGTAATGGCTATGGTTATTCAGGCGAGCATCCTGATTATGATGGCGAAGATTGCACTATTTCACGGGGCAGTTTTAATTTGGGAATGCAATATTTACATAGGACAAACTTTGGCATGTCCTATGGTGGAATTATTGGCTTGAATAAATGGGACCAACAATATATTATCGATGACAAAACACATAATGGAGATAACAATAGCGTTTTGATATTGAAAGCCAAAGTAGGATATTGTTGGAGTCACGTAGGATTGTTTATTGATGCCGGTTACAATAATGGGGCAGAATTCAATTTTAATGTATCGTTCCCATTATACTCATCAAAATAATCAGGGAAATCCATTGAATCTATATTCCGCTATCTTTTGCTGTTCAGCAAAATAGCCTCAGCCAGAATCAAATCCACTGGTCTAGTGATTTTGATGTTCTCAAAATTGCCTTCAACAATCGACACTTTCACACCCATACGCTCAACCACCGACGCATCATCGGTGAAAAGCGGGTCGTAAGGTTGGGCAAATGCTCCGTGAAGCGTTTGTGCATCAAATACTTGCGGAGTTTGAACAAGCTCGTAGTTGCTACGGTCAACGGCATGATTGCCACCATCGTGTTCAATTTGCCGCACCGACTCGTTGACTGGAATTGCAGGAACCACCGCCTTGCTGTCTTCGGCGGCGGTGAAGCACCTTTGCAGAGTCGCTTGCGACACCAGCGGACGCACGCCATCATGAACGGCTACAATGCCATCGGCAGGAACTTTTGCCAAACCGCTCAGCGTTGAATGGAAGCGCGTTGCTCCGCCATCAACCAACTGATAATCAATCTTATTAAATGAATATTCCGTGCAAAGTTTGCGCCAGTAATCGTGCTGACCTGCAGGCAGAACAAGCACAATATTCATCTGATTATCAAACTTATGAAAAGCCTCAATGGTGTGCATCAGAATCGGACGCCCAGCCAACGGCATAAACTGCTTTGGGACATCGCCGCCCATTCGGCTACCAGAGCCACCTGCCACTATGATAACGCTTCGGTTCATATCTTGCAATCGTGAAGGGCCTCAAGCATTTTCTGCGATGTGATGCCAATACCATCAACCTTGTAACGGGCCTGCGTGTAGAATGGCAGCCGTTTTTGCAAGGTGGTGTCGATGTAATTGACAAGCTCCTCATAGGTTTTGTTATGCAGTAACGGTCTGTCTTTGTGCGAGTTCATCAAGTTCCAGACAAGTGATTTCGGGGTCATCTCAATGTAAAGCGTGGCGCCGTGAGCGTTGAGTTGTTCCATGTTGTCGAAAAAACATGGCGTGCCGCCGCCAGTTGCCACCACAGTGTTCTCGAGCCCGAAAGTCTGCATCATCGCCTCGCGCTCAATCTGGCGGAAGCCGTCCTCACCCCGTTCGGCGAAAATCTCGGCAATGGTCTTGCCATAATCGGCCTCAATCTTCTGGTCAAGGTCGAGAAACGCATAATTGATGTCGCGGGCAAAGCGCTTGCCGTATGTGGTTTTGCCTGCGCCCATATATCCTATAAGGTAGATTATCATACTGTTAGGTGTTTGATGTTGGTGTTAGCGATTGGCGACCAATTCTAAAATCACCGATGACTCGACACCGTCCACCACCAAATTAAACATCGTTTTTATTGCGTTGCAATTTTATTAAAAATGATGTCAATAAAAAAACGGGGCGGTCAAAATGTCAGCCACCCCGATTTTGCAACATCAAAACCGCTGTCTCCCTACTCCACCAGTACACTCTCAACACTTTCGCGCGGCGCTCGGCTTTTCGGTTCGCCGCCGTAGCCAAGTCGCAGAAGAATAGACGGGTGGCCAGCAATGTTCAATTCCGACCTCAACTTCTCGGTGAGTGCGGGAATCTCACAAGGCTGATTGCTGAAATTATAGGCCAAACCCGAGCCACAGATCGTAAGCAGCAGACGTTCAAGTGTTTTGCCAAGTGCAATGTAATCCTTCTCCGATTTGCCGTCGGTGCAGAGCAGACAAAAGTGTGATGCAGAGGCATTTACCTTATCATCGGTTTTGTTTTGCGAGTCGGGTTTCAAGCACGTTTTCACTATCTTTTTTCCAAAAAACTTCGGTGTGGCAGGAAATCCCAAAACATTATAGCAGAGGCCGTTTTGTGTTTGCTCAATATGTTTTTTGTTGAACCGCATCCACGATAAAAGTTCACGTTTGAAAGCCGTGTCGCTCATCTGAATCACATTGCCATCCGCTATCTCACGGCAAAGGAAATTGGCTTCAGTAGTTCCTGACGCGAAAGTCACAATACTCTTATTATCAATTATTTTTAATGTCTCAATCTGTTCCTGCGGAATTTTCGCTCCAGTGAAACTGCCCCTATGAGTGTGGCGCGTTTTTATATGTGCGAATAGCGTGTCAGCCACACAACTGTCCGATTTAGTGAATGTTACCACAATCTTTCCGTCAGTGTAATCGTACTCCGACAGGTAGCCGTAGTTGGTGGCGGCAATCTGCATATTCTCAAGCGCGCAACCGAGGCTAATGAACAACTCCTTGTCCGACGAATCGACAACGGGCAGACGTTTCGAGAAATCGGGCGAGATAACAATCGTATTTCCAACAACTTGGAACTTCCAAGGCTGCGAATTATGCCCCGATGGAGCGCAAATGGCAAACGAAATCAGGATTTTCGCAATTTCAAAAAAAGTGAGATTTTCCATTTTTCAATCAAATATTTTATCAAACATAAAATCAATGGTTTCCAGCAACTTATCCCAACCCGAATCGTTGTTGATTTCGAGCGAACAGTAAACGCCGCAATTCTCGCTCAAAATGTAAAGATATGACACTGACGCAGTTATGAGAGTTGATATTCCCCCCACGCGGTCAAGGCTGAAGCCCGACTGCTGACTTACAGCATTGATGATTTTGAGTGCGGTCTGCTCACGGCGCTCCCGCAATTTCTCAATGGCTGGATTGTTGGTGGTAAACTCCCAACGGTAGAGTTTGCGCAGCGCTGGCGATTTCCGCAGCATATCAATATAGGCTCGAAAAATTGCCTTCGAAAAGTCCTTCACGTTATCGTACTGCATTACTGGGAATTCGGTGTTAAGCCAAAAATCATTGTCTTCCAGATACTTCGCCAAAAGCTGCTCAATTGAACCAAAATACCTGTAAATTAGCACTTTTGACACTCCCGAAACATTTGCCACGGCATTTACGCCCACAGCCTCAAAACCCTCCGCCACGACAATCTTGCCAACAGCATCAAGTATGCGCTGCTCCGTCTGATTTCTATCTCTTTTTGTCATAATCAATATTTGTTACTTTGCGGTTACAAAAGTATGTAACCTATCGGTAACAAACAAATGATTTTTGAAGTTTTTTGTTTTAGGGAGAAAAAAAATAATGGAGTAATATGGATTTGGGATGGGAATCAGTTATTAGTCTGCTAATTCACAAACCTTATAGTCCTTAAAGACCCTAAAGACTTTAAAGTCCTTAAGGCCCCTCTCTGCTACGACTTCCGCTTGTTCGACCGAATTCGGTACATTCGCTCCGAGAAGCCGCCATCATTGAGAAAATCTTTTTCCAAGCGTTGCAACTGCCTGAAAAGCAGATAGTCTGCCTGCTTGATAAGCACAATGCACATGTTTGCAATTACTTCGGGCGGGCGAGTTTGAATCATATTCATAAAAAATGGAGCATCATTGTGCTGTCGCCCCAACTCGCGCATAGCTTTCAACTCAACAGAATCTTCTTCCCATTGTTTGAATCCGCGAGTTTTCAAAAAATCTTCATAATCCTCAAGCAACTCTTGTAAACTTGCTTTGGCAACATTTACAAGTTTTATTTCCGTTTTGGAACTTGTGCTACTCGCCGCACAACCCTCAATAATATTTTGTTTACCCGACCGCGCGGCTTGTATCATTTGGTCGCAAGTGCGGTCACCACGCTTCAGGTAATGCTCCACAAAATAGTAGGTGATACAATAAATCACATCCGTTTTTTGGTACGAAAGCAGTTTCTTATAGTTGCCCCTATGTGGTATAAGTTCCTCTGCCATAGCTTTTGGCGTTTTGCGGCTACGACAAAAATAAAGATTTTCTCTAATCCTGCATTTTAAGATTCCGCATAACTCACCGCACTCACTATTGGAGAGTTAAAATGTGATAAAAAAACATGTAACAATTGAAATAGAGGAATCAACTAAAAATCGAAACTCAATTGTTGGTTTTCGTTCTTCTTATAATCCTTCTTGTAACACCATTTATAACCATACGCACTCTTCTGCTTTCCTTCAATGCAATTAAAGATATTTGTAAGATTGGTGAGTTGCATTTTTTCTTTAATCTCTGCACGTGATGCGTATTCACAAATAATATTACCAGCTTTATCCACTTGAACTATATATGGTTCTGGTTTGTTTTCCGCTAATATTTGCTCTTTGTTTTCTTCTATATGTCGACGTATTTGTTCCCAACTTGATTCTCTAAATACTAATTCTGCGAACCCCAACATCTCACTCATAAAAAACAGAGCATTATCATTATTGGATTCCAAATTTTGGAAATCGAAATCAAGCTTTTTTACAGTGCTTGAAAACAACATTTCTTCATCATTGAGCAAACTGTTACAAAATGACAATTCTTCTTCTGATAAAGACTCGTGAGTGCGGAATATCTTTTCTTCAACACTCCAATATATAGTATACCATTGTTCTGCGCGGCTTGTCCAAAGACGTTCAAATTCTTTCTCTAATACCTTATCCCGAGGGACAGCCACATTTGCGTGATTTCTAATATTATAGCCGCATTCAGGATTTGAAGCATCATAATCGTTAATATATTTGGTTTCCAATTCGTTAAGTCGCTCCACCAAATCTTGAACTCTTGTCGATTCTATTGTTTCTACAATTTCATAATTTGGTTTTCCCAATTTGGTATATGCCTCCCAAAATTTAGGATTAGTCTTCCCAATAATTTTGCTGAAATGCTCCATGTTCCTGATTGCTGGGGGACGACGAGTTTGGCCAATATAAACTTTCCCGTCCGAAAACGTGTATTTATATATGTAGCCTTTCATAACAACAAATTATTGTATTACGCTGCTAAAACAGCGACATCTGCTCTCCTGAACCTGTTGGCGGAACTATATCGTCGCCAGAATTATCATCGGTATCAGTTGGAACAATCTCCTCTGGCTGCTCATCTTCCTCTGGTTCAAGCGGTTCGTCCTCTTTTATCGGTTCAATCTCCCCAATGTGCTTAACCTCGAAGGTTGTCAGGCGCTTGCCTTTGGCCGAGAAGCCCTTGATGCCAATAAACTCATCGACATTGATATCTTCTGCAGGACGCTCGGCATTTTTGCCACCAAAGGTTATGCGGATTTGCGGCCAGCGGTGGCTTGTGAGCAGCACCAGCAGCGAGCCTTCCTCGGGACTGATGAAGAGTTCGGTCTTTTTCGATTCGGCAATCTCGAAACGCTTGATATAGTAGAAGTTCTGCCCAGCGTCCCAGAATACGGCCGTAAACACCTTGCCTGGCACGTACTTCTCGATGAGCAGCACGTCGTCGGGGTAATGGTTTGTAAGGTCGAAACTGGTGAGTTGGTAGGTGCCGCTGCGCGTGATGACCAGAATGCGGTCGTCGCCACGGAACTCGCCCACGTATATAGCTCGCTCATCGGTGCTCAGGCGCATAACCACGTCGTCGAACCAGATTTTCAGGCCGCCAAGTGTCGATACGCCCGACTCTTTGAGCACGATGCGGTGCACCTGCTGACGCGTTAGAATGTTGCCCTGACTCTGACGGCCCTTTATCATCAACTTGCTGAAATCCAACTCGAAAATATGTTTTTTCATTCCAGGTTTCGGGCGCAGGTAGAGTTTCACCGTTTCGGCCTCACCGTTGGGGTTGGCTGTGAAATAGAGCACTTTCGAGCCAGGCTTTTCCTGCGTCACATCATATTCGCGGTCGCGTGTAACTCCCTTAACAGCAAAGCGTTTCATATACACGGCGCCTTCTTTCCCGTCGCGGTAGATGGCGTTGTAGATGGTGCGCTCGTCGTTTTTGCGGAACACGGCCACGTGAATAATGTACTTGCCCACGAATTTCTTGTCTTGCACCTTGGTAACCAGATATTTACCATCGGCGCGGAATATAATAATATCGTCGATGTCAGAGCAGTCGCACACATATTCGTCTTTCTTCAGACTCGTGCCGACAAAGCCTTCCTCGCGGTTGCAGTAGAGTTTTTGGTTCGATTCGGCCACCTTCGCCACCTCAATGTTGTCGAAACTGCGGATTTCGGTGCGGCGGTCGCGGTCCTTGCCGTATTTCTTTTTAATCTGACGGAAATGATTGATTGCGAAGTCGATAATATGCTCCAGATTGTTCTTCACCTCGACAATGTTGGTCTCTAAATCGCGCAAGTGGGCATCGGCTTCGTCGCTTGAGAATTTCAAGATGCGCCGCATCTTTATTTCGAACAACTTACGGATGTCGTCATCGGTGACGGGGCGGATGAATTTATCGCTGTAAGGCTCAATGCGCTTGCGTATGTGCTTGATTACCACATCGTAATTTTCGCCAGTTTCGTACTCTTTGTCCTTATAAATCCGCAACTCAATGAACAGTTTTTCGAGCGACGAGAAGTTCCAGTCGGTCTCCAGTTCGTCGAGTTCGACAAGCAGTTCCTGACGCAACAACTCGACGGTATGGTCGGCCGAGTGGCGCAACAATTCCGACACGCCCAGGAAGCAAGGTTTGTCGTTCTCGATGACGCAGCAGTTTGGCGAAATCGACATCTCGCAATCGGTGAAAGCGTAGAGCGCATCAATGGTCTTGTCGGGCGAAACGCCAGGCTGCAGATAGACCATAATCTCGACTTCGGCGGCGGTGTTGTCGTCAACCTTCTTGATTTTTATCTTGCCTTTCTCGTTGGCTTTCAATATGGTATCGATGAGCGATGCCGTGCTTTTTCCGTACGGAACATCCTTAATCATCAGCGATTTATTGTCGACTTTCTCAATTCTTGTGCGCACACGGACAGCACCGCCACGTTGGCCATCGTTGTATTTTGAGACGTCGATGAGTCCGCCTGTCGGGAAATCGGGATAAATCTCGAACGGCTTGCCCTGCAGGTAGAGAATGCTTGCGTCGATGAGTTCGTTGAAGTTGTGCGGCAGAATTTTCGACGCCAGACCAACGGCAATGCCCTCAACGCCCTGCGCAAGCAGCAGCGGGAATTTGACGGGAAGCGCCACGGGCTCGCGATTGCGGCCGTCGTACGAGAGTTGCCACTCAGTGATTTTGGGCGAAAAAACAACGTCGAGAGCAAATTTTGAAAGGCGTGCCTCGATGTAACGCGGTGCGGCTGCGCCATCACCTGTGAAAATGTTGCCCCAGTTTCCCTGACAGTCGATGAGCAGGTCTTTCTGTCCCAGTCCGACAAGCGCAGTGTAGATGCTTGAGTCGCCGTGCGGGTGGAACTGCATTGTCTGTCCCACAATGTTGGCTACCTTGTTGTAACGCCCGTCATCGATGCGCTTCATAGCGTGCAAAACACGGCGCTGCACGGGTTTCAAGCCATCGTCGATGTGCGGAACGGCACGGTCAAGAATCACGTACGAAGCGTAATCAAGGAACCAGTTCTGATACATACCCGTAACGCTCGAGATGTCAGTCAGGTCGTTGGCAAGTCCGCTGAACGGCTTCACGTCCTCAACATCGAAAACTTCATCGCCTTCGACATCCTCAGGCTGATTCTCGTCGCTATTAAATTCTTCTGCATCAATTTCTTCCGACGCCGATTCCTGATTCTCGTTCAGTTCCTCGTTTTCAGAATCCATTGGTGTCTTGTCGTCAAATTCGTCTGACATATTCTATGCTTATTATTTTTCCTCTTCAACCAAATCCTCTTCAATCCGCAGATTATCAATGATAAACTGCTGACGCTGCGGTGTGTTTTTGCCCATATAGTATGAGAGCAGATTGGCAATGCTGTCGCCCTTCTTCACGTTCACTGCATCGAGCCGTATGTCTTTGCCAATGAAGAATTTAAACTCATCTGCCGAAATCTCGCCCAAACCTTTGAATCGTGTTATCTCTGCCGTTGAGCCAATCTCTTTGGCCGCCGCGTCGCGCTCAGCCTCGCTGTAGCAGTATTTCGTCACCTTCTTGTTGCGCACGCGGAAAAGCGGCGTCTGCAAAATATAGACGTGGTTCTTGCGAATCAAATCGGGGAAGAATTGCAGGAAGAAAGTGATGATTAACAAGCGGATATGCATTCCGTCGACATCGGCATCGGTGGCGATTATCACCTTGTTGTAGCGAAGGTCGTCAAGGCTGTCCTCGATGTTAAGCGCGGCCTGCAGATTGTTGAACTCTTCGTGCTCATACACAACCTTTTTGGTCATTCCGTAGCAGTTGAGCGGCTTACCGCGAAGGCTGAAAACCGCCTGTGTCTCAACGTTTCGGCTCTTGGTGATGGAACCCGACGCCGAATCGCCCTCGGTAATGAAAATCGACGACTCGTAGCGCAAATCCACCTTATCCTCAACGTCCGACTTCTCGGTAACGCCTTTCGGATAGGTTACTTTGCTGTCGTTCAGGTGGATGCGGCAATCGCGCAGTTTGTCGTTATGCAGATTGACCTTTTTGGCCAAATCACGTGCTTTTTTCTGCACGCCCGACATTAGTTTGCGCTCTTTTTCAGCGTCTTGAATCTTCTTTAACAGGATGTTGGCCGTGTCGGGATTCTTGTGCAGAAAATCATCAACTTCTTTCTTGATGAAATCGCCCACAAACTTGTTCACACTCACGCCGCTCAACTCGTACGGGTGGCCGTCGCTGTCCTTGTCGGGCGCCATATTGGCCGAGCCGAGTTTCACCTTGGTCTGACTCTCAAACGTCGGCTCAATGACGTTGATGGCGATGGTTGCCACAATGCCGCCGCGAATGTCAGAGAGTTCAAAATTCTTCTGATAAAAATCCTTTATTGTGCGCGAAAGATGCTCACGCAGAGCACTTTGGTGCGTTCCGCCCTGCGTGGTGTACTGACCATTGACAAACGAATAATAATCCTCGCCGTATTGGTCGATGTGGGTGAAGGCGATTTCAATGTCGTCGCCTTTCAGGTGGACAATCGGATAGAGCGGCTCTTCGCTGTTGCGCTCTTGCAGCAAATCGAGCAAACCGTTGCGCGACACAAACTTCTGACCGTTGAAAACCAGCGTCAGACCAGTGTTCAAGTAGGTGTAATTGCGCAACATTGTCTCAATGTAGTCGGTGTTGAAGTTGTATGGACCGAATACCGACTCGTCGGGCGTGAACTGCACCTTGGTGCCGTTGCGCTCGGTGGTGGGCTGCAAATCGTACTCTTTGATGAGTTTACCCGCTTCAAAATCAGCCTGTTTGACCATCCCGTCGCGGAACGACCAAACCGAAAACTTCGACGACAGCGCATTGACGGCCTTTGTGCCCACGCCGTTCAGACCAACCGATTTTTGGAACGATTTGGTGTCATACTTCGCGCCAGTATTCATAATGGAAACGGCAGCCACCATTTTGCCTTGTGGAATACCGCGGCCATAGTCGCGCACGGTGAGCGTGTGGTCTTCGAGCCTGATTTCGATGGTCGACCCGAATTTCATTCTGAACTCGTCTATCGAGTTGTCAATCACTTCTTTTAGTAGTACATAAATACCGTCGTCGGCGCTGCTGCCGTCGCCCAGTTTACCAATGTACATACCAGGCCGCAACCGCACGTGTTCAAGGCCTTCGAGCGTTTTAATGTTGTCGTCGCCGTAATCGTAATTGCTACTGATTGTCATAGAAAATGAAAATTTCGCCAAATATAGACATTTGACTTTTGGAGCATCGGGCGATTTATCAACAACGGGAGGTTGAAAGGTTTGCGGGCGCTCGTGCGTATGGTTTCCGCAGCGCAATTTTTGGCCATTTTCACCCCAATCTTATCCTATTATTTCAGCCGTTTTTCGATTATTTTTCGGATTTTGTACGAATAATCAGAAAAAAGGAAATCGGGCATGTCGGATAGTCGATTTTTTGCACTATCCTTGTGACTGACAATTAATAAAGTTATGCTTAAAAAAATTAGAACAACCGTCGCTGTTATCGTGTTCGCACTGATAACGCTTTTGTTCCTCGATTTCACGGGGACAATTCACGCCTACTTTGGCTGGTTAGCGAAAATCCAGTTCCTGCCCGCCTTTCTGGCAATGAATATCGGCATCGTCATCGGACTGATTCTTCTGACATTCATCTTCGGAAGACTGTACTGCTCCGTGATTTGCCCGTTGGGAATCATGCAGGATATTTTCGGACGATTCGGACGTATCGGGAAAAAGAACAAATACCGCTACTCCTTCTCGAAAAACCATGCCGTTCTGCGGATTGTTGTCTTAGTTGTGTTCAGCGTGACGCTTGCCATTCCTGGCGTAAGCGCCATTGCACACCTGATTGCCCCATATAGCGCTTTCGGACGTATTGCGGCGAACCTGCTTGCCCCCGTCTATGCGCTTGGCAACAACTGCCTGGCATACATTGCTGAACGCGCCGATAGTTATATGTTCTACCATGTCGATGTCTGGGTGAAGAGCGTATTCTCATTCATCATTGCAGCACTGACTTTGGGTGTGCTTGCAGTGCTGGCATGGAAAAACGGCCGCACATGGTGCAACAACATCTGCCCCATCGGCACAATTCTGGGCTACATTTCAAAATACTCGATTTTCAAACCTTTCATCGATACAGAGAAATGCAACAACTGCGGACTCTGCTCGCGGAGTTGCAAGGCTGCCTGCATCGACGGCAAAAACCACGCCATCGACTACAGCCGCTGCGTTGACTGCTTCAACTGCATCGACACTTGCAAACACGGAGCAATCAGTTACCGCCGCCACACCATCAGCCCAGCAGCCAATGGTGAGCCCGACAAATCGAAACGCGCTTTTCTGACCACATCGGCCTTGTTTCTGGCTGGCGCAACCGTGAAGGCACAAGAGAAGAAAGTTGACGGCGGACTGGCCGTGATTCAGGACAAGCAGATTCCAAACCGCACCACACCGCCGAAACCAGCAGGTGCGCAGAGTCTGAAACATTTCACAAACAGTTGCACGGCTTGCCAACTCTGCGTGTCGGTCTGCCCGAACGGCGTATTGCGGCCATCGAGCGACATTGCATCGCTGATGCAGCCCGAGATGCAGTTCGAAAACGGATTCTGCCGCCCCGAGTGCACACGCTGCTCCGAGGTCTGCCCGACAGGTGCAATTATGAAGATTACGCCTGCCGAGAAATCATCGACACAAATCGGCCATGCCGTCTGGATTAAAGACAACTGCATTGTGGAGACTGATGGCGTGATTTGCGGCAACTGCGCACGCCACTGCCCTGTGGGCGCCATCATTCTTGTCAATAAGGAAGGCAGCCCTAATCTGAAAATCCCAGTGGTGAACACCGAACGCTGCATTGGCTGCGGCGAGTGCGAGTACATCTGCCCCGCCCGTCCGTTCAGTGCCATCTATGTTGAGGGAAATGAAGTTCAACGCGAAATCTGACAACTATGAACACAAATAAAGAAATAAACCGCAGACAATTCTTGAAGATATTCGGTGCAGGAACCGTGGCTTCGGCCGCCTTGCTGACTGGCTGCTCAAAAAACAATGGCAAAACCGCTGGAAACAAAGCCAGCAACGATGAAACAACAGGCCAAATGACCTATCGCACTGACCTTCACGGACAGAAGGTGTCGCTGTTGGGCTACGGATGTATGCGATTCCCCACCAAAGGCGGAATGAGCGGCCGCGAGGACCGCAACAGCGAACTCGACCAAGAGCAGATTAACCGCCTGATTGACTATGCAATAGAGCATGGAGTCAACCTTTTCGACACATCGCCAGCCTACTGCCAAGGCAAATCGGAAGGCGCACTTGGCAAGGCATTGAGCCGCCACAAACGCAGCGAGTTTCTGGTTTCAACCAAGTTGTCGAACTTTGCGAACAACACCCGCGAGTCGTCGATGGCAATGTACCAGAATTCGTTCCGCGAGTTGCAGGTTGATTACATCGACTACTACCTTCTGCACGGAATTGGCAGCAAGCAACAGATGCAATCGCGATACATCGACAACGGAATGCTGGATTTCCTTGTCGGCGAACGCGAGGCTGGGCGCATCCGCAATCTTGGATTCTCGTTCCACGGCGACAGGGAGGGCTTCGACTATCTGCTCGCCCTCAACGAAACCTATCACTGGGATTTCATTCTGATTCAGCACAATTACGTGGATTGGAAGCACGCCACCATGATGAACTCGATGAATCAGAATTCAGAATACACCTACTCTGAACTTGAGAAACGCAACATTCCCGTTCTGGTTATGGAACCGCTGCTGGGCGGTCGTCTGGCCAATCTGAACGACCACGCCACTGCCATGCTCAAAGAGCGCGAACCCGATGCCAGTGTGGCTTCATGGGCTTTCCGCTTTGCTGGGTCGCAACCGCGCATTCTGTCGGTTTTGAGTGGAATGACCTATATGGAGCACCTGCAGGATAATGTCAAGACATATTCGCCGCTTAAGCCTTTGTCCGACGACGATTTGCATTTGCTTGCGCAGATAGCCGACATTTACGCTTCGTTCCCGATGGTGCCCTGCAACACTTGCCAATATTGTATGCCGTGTCCTTACGGTCTCGACATTCCAGGCATCTTCAGCCATTACAACAAGTGCATCAACGAGGGCCTTGTGATTGAAGACCGCCAGGACCCCGAATACGCCAAAGCACGCAAGGCATTCCTTGTCGGCTACGACCGCAGCGTACCTCGCCTGCGACAGGCCAACCACTGCATTGAATGCCGTCACTGCATACCAGAGTGCCCGCAGCGCATCAACATTCCGCGCGAAATGCGCCGAATCGACAATTTTGTTGAATCGCTCAAGCGCAACGGCGCCGATTTGGGCCGCGCTGTGACAATGGCTGGGCTCATCAAGCAACTCGACAGCGGCCGCTACTCCTGCGTCATCAGCAAAGACGGTGAGACTCGCACCTACAAGCAAAAAGGTGTTCAGGACTTGCACGACATTGTGCGCGACGCCGACCCGTTTGCAAAGGGCGCACAGATTGCCGACAAAATCATTGGCAAAGGCGCGGCAGCGCTCATTGTGCTGGCAGGATTCACAGATGTGTTCGCACACACCATTTGCACCACGGGCAAAGAGATGCTGCAGGCCAACGGAATACACGTTTCGTTCGACGAGGAGGTTGACTACATCATCAACAATGCAGGAACCGACTGGTGCCCAGTGGAAAAACTGGTGAAAGACTGCAAAACCGCCGACGAGTGCTGGCCAAAGATTGCCCAGTTTGTGAAAGAGATGCGACACGAAATTTGACGCCGCGGCATCGATAATGGCAGATTTTTTCCGATTATTGCAAAATAAATGGTGGAAAAATCTGCCGCCAAGATGCGCAAACTGATGTGAAACAATAAATAACAGGCTATGACTCGATTACTTTTTTTAGGCCCAATCGGATTACAAGAGATTCTGATTATCGCCCTCATTGTGCTGCTGCTGTTTGGCGGCAAAAAGATTCCCGAACTGATGAAAGGTTTGGGCAAGGGTGTGAAAAGTTTCAAAGACGGCATGAACAGCACCGACGCGCCCTCCGATAAAGCCGAGCAGGATGGCACAAAATAAGGAACTGACATTCTGGGAACACCTCGACGAACTTCGCGGCAGCATTGTCCGCATTCTGGCTGCCGTGATGGCGTTCGCTATTGTGGCGTTCTGCTTCAAAGAGCAGGTTTTCAACATTGTGCTGGCTCCAAAAAGTGCGGGATTTGCCACCTACCGCCTGTTCGAATCACTTGGCGCCACGGTTGACGCATTCAAAGTCAGCCTCATAAACACCGAACTGGCGCAACAGTTCCTCATCCACATCAAAATATCGTTTTTCGTGGGCATACTTGCCGTATCGCCCTACATTCTCTACGCTCTGTTTCATTTCATCTCGCCTGCGCTCTACACCAGCGAGCGAAGGATTGCCGTGAAAGCCGTAGGCAGCGGTTACGTGATGTTCATTGCTGGAACGCTGCTGGCCTATTTCCTGATTTTTCCGCTCACTTTCCGCTTTTTAGGTACCTATCAAGTGAGTGCGGATGTGGTCAACTACATTTCACTCACGTCTTATATCGATACCCTGTTGACGCTCTGCCTACTGATGGGACTGATGTTTGAACTGCCCGTTCTCTGCTGGGTGCTGGCCCGCATGGGAATCTTAAGCCACAAGTTTCTGACCACCTACCGCCGCCACGCCGTTGTTGCCATCTGCATTGCAGCCGCCGTCATCACCCCCACCGCCGATGCATTCACACTGTTTGTTGTGGCTGTGCCAATCTATCTGCTCTACGAGTTGAGCATTGGAATTGTAAGAGTGACGGAAAAGCAGAAGTCGCTGTAGCGCAGTGAGACGAAAATTGCGATTAGTTTGCACGGGCTTCTGACAAACATTCTTGAAAAAATCTATTCAATCGACGTGCGTTTTAATTTTTCATCGTGTTTTCACGTTTCAAAAGGCTGAAACCAACTAAAAAGCACTATCAAATGAATTATACCTACATATTTATACATCAACCGATTGCATAAAAGTTAAAAATACATTTAATTGATTAATAGTATTTTATACATTTATCACAACCGATTGCAAGACAAGTTGCTACGTCATCTTGATTGGCAATTATCTGAAATTGAAAGCGAAATATCTATAATTACACGCCCCAACTGTCTTGCCAAGGTAGTTTTACACAACTACTAATTCTAATAAACATGAACACTAAAATTACTATTGCAACAATGTTGCTTGGAAGTTTGACATTGACAGCTAGCGCACAGCTGGCTCAAGTGTCGCCAACAACAATTCCGCTTGTCTATCTGACAGAAAACACTGGCGCCAGCTTCGCCAAACCACCGAAACTGACAACTAATCAGATGGAGAGCTACTCTATGCTACCCGACCCATTTGCTTGGTCTGACGGCTCGGGACGGTCGGAGGATTTTATCGACTGGGAGAAACGCCGCAACGAGATTAAAGCTGAGGTGGAGTACTATGAGATTGGCGAGAAGCCTGAGGTTGACCGCGATGATGTTGACGCATCATTTGAGAACGGCAGACTAACCGTTACCATCAAGGTTGGCGAGAATCTGGCCACACTCACTTCGGACATCACCATTCCGCAAGGCGATGGTCCGTTCCCTGTATTTATCAGTATGGGTATGTCGAGCTTGTCAGGCCAATTTGCAGGCTGCGCTACAATGTCATTCAACCACGACCAAGTGGCTAAATATGGCAACGACAGCCAACGCTACCCCAACGACCAATTCAACCAGCTCTATCCTGAACTTTACGACAATGGCAACTACAGCAAATGGTCGTGGGGTGTGAGCCGACTGATAGACGGACTTGAAATCGTGAAAGAAAATGGGCAGCTGACAAATCTTGATTTAGAGCACATTGCAGTGAGTGGCTGTTCGTATGCAGGCAAGATGGCCATGTTTGCTGGAGCATACGACGAGCGTGTTGCTCTCACCATAGCACAAGAACCAGGCGGTGGTGGCGCAAGTGCTTGGCGAACAATTGACTACACTAGCAAAAAACTTAAAAAGAGCGTTGAAGGCATCGGCAACACAAACTACTCATGGTTTATGACCAGCATGCAGAATTTCAACGGCAAGCAGGACATTCTGCCTCACGACCACCACGAACTTCTGGCAATGTGCGCCCCCCGCGCCTTGTTGGTATTGGGCAACCCTGATATGGAATGGCTTTGCGACTACTCTACATACATCACTTGCCGCGCCGTTGAAAAAATTTACGAGACATTCGGCATTGAAGACCGCTTTGGATTTGTGATTGATGGCGGGCACGGCCATTGCAATTCAACAGCAGCAGAAAACGCAGCAGTAAAGGCATTTGTGCAGAAATTTATGTTTGGCGACACAACAGCCAATACAATGATTCGCACAGTCACTAGTGGCAGCAGCTACCCAACCCTTGGCGATATGGACGAAGATGAATACGCACAATGGTATGCCGACTGGAAACCCGCAGACCCCAATCGGCCAAAAATCAAGATTGTTGAACCAACGGAGAACCTCACCTACCCTGGTGACGCTGTCCCCGAAAAAATTGCAGTTAAAGCTGAAGTTGAAGACATCAACAATGATGTTGCAAAAGTTGAATTCTATGTTAACGGTCAGTTAGCGAAAACCGCAGAAATGGCACCTTACGGCTACGAACTGACGGGGCTCAACATTGGGGTCTACAACGTATACGCCGTGGCCACAGACTCAACAGGGCTCTACAAAAAGAGCAACACCGTTACCATAACTGTAGAAACTCCTATTATCAAAGTTCTTAAAGCTGAGGTAGCACCCACCATTGACGGCAATGCTGACGACACTTGGGGTAATGCAGAAAAATTATTTGCCAACAACGTACTTTTGGGCACAGGGGGCAACGGTAGTACCAATTGCAGCGGCTCGGCTCAACTGCTTTGGGACGATAACTACATTTATGTTTTCTGCGACATCACCGACGACAAACTTGTTAATGACGGTGGCAACGATGTTTATAAAAACGACAATGTTGAGTTATACTTCGATTGCAACAACTCAAAAGGCGGCTCGTACGATTCTGACGATGTTCAATTCTCGTTCAACTACAACAGCGAAAAAATCAGTACCATTCCTACGAACTACGGAACCAAGGGAATCAACTTCGTGATACTTTCCAACAATAAAGGCTACACTGTCGAGGCTAGCATTCCATGGAATACAATTAAGTGCAAAGAACTGAAATCTGGTATGAAAATCGGGTTTGAGTTTATGATTAACGATGATGACGATGGCGGTGACCGCGAGAACAAAATCAGTTGGAACGCAACCTCGGACAACGCTTATCAAAACTCGTCGCTATTCGGCACATTTACCATTATTGGCGAAGTTGACCCAAGCAAACGCATTACCGAGGAAGAAAAGAAACCAGGAGATAAAACTGGTATTGATGAAGAACAGAAACTGGCGATATCGCTCTATCCGAATCCTGCCAAAGATTTCGTGCTCGTGAACGGCATCGATGGAGAATTCAACTACGAGATTTTGGACATTGCAGGTAAGATTCAAACCTCTGGTACAGCCAGCAAGCGAATCAGCGTTACTAAACTTTCTAAAGGTATATATGTTGTCCGCATCAAAGATGGAATTTTGACTCACAACTTACGGTTCATCAAAGAATAACATCATAAGAGTTTTTTGAGTGAAAGCCGCTCCGGCAACGGAAGCGGCTTTCTTTTGTTCATAAAAAAACGGAACCTTACGGCTCCGTTTTTCTTATCAATCAACAATTTTGAATTAGATGATTTTCTCAAGTTTTGACACGTTGCGGTCAATATCCTCCTGCGGCAACTCAAAGTTGGTCAGGTCGCCTGCCAGATACTGGTCGTAAGCAGTCATATCAATCAAGCCATGGCCCGAAAGGTTGAACAGAATGGTCTTCTGCTTGCCTTCCTCCTTGCACTTGTTGGCCTCGCGGATAGTAGCGGCAATAGCGTGAGCCGACTCGGGAGCAGGAATGATGCCCTCAACCTGTGCAAACAACGTTGCAGCCTGGAACGACTCGAGTTGTGGAATGTCAACGCCCTTCATCATACCATCTTTAATCAACTGGCTTACAATGGTTCCAGCGCCGTGGTAACGCAAACCACCTGCGTGGATGTGAGCCGGTGCGAAATCGTGGCCCAAAGTGAACATCGGCAGCAGCGGTGTATAACCAGCCTCGTCGCCGAAATCGTATTGGAACACGCCGCGAGTCAGTTTCGGGCACGATGCGGGCTCGGCAGCCATAAACACTGTCTTCTTGCCGTCGCAAAGGTTGTGGCGCATGAACGGGAACGAAATTCCGCCGAAGTTCGAACCACCACCGAAGCAGCCAATCACCATATCAGGATACTCACCTGCCATAGCCATCTGTTTTTCGGCCTCAAGACCGATAACTGTCTGATGCAAAGTAACGTGGTTCAGCACGCTACCGAGCACATATTTGCAG
This sequence comes from Salinivirgaceae bacterium, assembly GCA_017645945.1. GTDB lineage: Bacteria > Bacteroidota > Bacteroidia > Bacteroidales > SZUA-534 > RUG13583. Next base: position 25,682 of record JAGCNL010000028.1, on the reverse strand, counting down.
TTTGGTGTCTGCATTGCCAGTTCAACAGCCTCTGAAATGGCTGTTCCAAGGCTACCCTGATAGGTCGGGTTAGCGGTCAGGATGTTCTTTCCTGCGCGTGTACCCATCGAAGGCGATGCAATTACCTGTGCACCATAGGTTTGCATAATCAGGCGGCGATACGGTTTCTGGTTGTAGCTAACTTTAACCATAAACACAGCCAAGTCGAGACCGAAAACCTTAGCGGCATACGACAGAGCGGCTCCCCACTGGCCTGCACCAGTCTCAGTAGTAATGTTGGTGACACCTTCCTGCTTGCAATAGTAGGCCTGTGCCAATGCCGAGTTGAGTTTGTGCGAACCTACCGGGCTGACGCTCTCATTCTTGAAGTAGATGTGTGCCGGGGTGTCGAGTGCTTTCTCAAGACCATAGGCGCGCACCAGCGGTGTCGAACGGTAGTTTTTGTACTGGTTGCGAACCTCTTCCGGGATATCAATCCAGCGGTCGGTGGTGTTCAACTCCTGCTCCGAGCAGGCGCGGTTGAAAAGTCCCGACATCTCGTCAACCGTAAGCGGCTTGCGAGTCCCCGGGTTAAGCATCGGCAGTGGCTTGTTTTTCATATCAGCCACAATGTTGTACCATTGAGTTGGTATCTCGTTCTCCGTCAGGAAGAACCTCTTCTGTTTTTCCATTTTAAATAGTTTTTAATTGATGTTAAAAATGTTCTGTCTGTATATTAAAAAAGCCCGCAAGTGGAGTGCTTACGGGCTTAAATCTTACAACAAACCGACGGGCTAATCCTCCACTTTAATTTCGGACTGGCGCCACCACCACTGTTTGCTGTTCAAATTGTTTACCATTTTGTTTTATTAACGATACGAAATAAATGATTTTTAGCGAAAGTGCAAAACGTTTTTTAGGATGATACGAGATTTGCGCACGACTTTTTTTTGATGGTATTGGTGTTAGTTGTTGGTGCGCATAGAATTCGTTATGCCTTCCACTCTATCATTCTCTCCGTCAATCCTTCAATTCTAATTCTTCTTTGACATACACTGCGCTATCGGCAAACGATGGAGCCTCAAGAACACCAGCCGCCTCAACCGCAGGACCTTGATTATCAGAGTCGCTACCTGCTACCTGTTGTTGAATTCCTCCTACACTAAGCCACATCACACTTGTTCCAACCAGAAGCGCCACCGAAGCCGCAACCAACCAAAATCGGCGATTATTGTGGCGACGAGTTACCAAACTGTCGCTAATCTGCTGCCACACAAATTCGGGCGCTTCAACCTCGCTATCCTGCATTCCCTTTCGGAAAATCTTGTCAATGTTTTTCATACTCATAACCATCTCTTTTAAACCAACTATTTACTTAATAATTTAACATCCTGCCGGCGTTGTCCGTAAAGAGCCTCAACCTTCTCCTGCAGAATGCACCTTGCACGCGACAAGTTCGACTTCGACGTGCTCTCCGATATGCCAAGCATCTGCCCTATCTCCTGATGCGAGTAACCCTCAATGGCATAAAGGTTGAACACCATTCTGTATTGAGGTGTCAGCCCCTGCACCATCTGCATCAGCTCACTGGCTGAAATCTCGCTCAGCACATCTTCGGCAGCCAAATGGGTGTCGTAGTCGGTAATCTCGCTCACGCTGTACAGCAAGTTCTGCTTGCGATAGCGCTCGAGCGCACAATTCACAACCACACGACGGACCCAGCCTTCGAAAGAGCCTTTAAAATCGAAAAGGCCGATTTTTGTAAAAACCCTAAGGAACCCGTCCTGAAGGATATCCTCGGCTTCGGTGCGGTCTTTGGCGTATCGCAGACACACTGCGAACATCTTCGACGACAGCAAATTATAGACTTTCTGCTGCGCATCGGGCCGATTCTTTTTACATAATCTGACCAGCTCGTCCCAATCAATAGTACCAGTCATTTCAAAATTTCAATTAGTTGCACAAGATAGACGTGCAGACACCTCTTTTGGTTGCGTACCCTGATCTTTTTTTTGCAAAATCCACAATCCAATGAAAGTCAATGCTCCGTTTATTATCAAAAGTTCATATCCCATCTTATAGCCGTTCAGCAATATCGGTGCTAAATAGTTGAGCACTATACAGATGCACGGTGAAACAACTGCCACAAGCCAAACCCAGCGGTCGCGGACCGATTTCTTGGTGAACAGTCCGAAGGCATAGAGCCCAAGCAGCGGACCGTAGGTGTAGCCGGCGATGGTGTAGATGGCGCTGATGACGCTGCGGTCGTTCAGGCGGTTGAAGATGATGATGACCACAGCCACCACTGCCGCAATGGCAATGTGCACCCGCTTGCGAAGCCGCGTCTGCCCATCTGGCGAAAGGTTTCGTTTCTCGATTTCAAGAATATCGATTGAGAAGGCTGTTGTGAGCGCGGTCAAAGCCGAATCGGCAGACGAATAGGCCGCAGCCACCAATCCCACAACGAAGAACAGCGCCACCACCTGCGGCAAATAGCCTTGCGTGGCAAGCATCGGGTAAAGATTGTCGGTCTGCTCGGGAACGGGAATTCCGTTGCGGCTGGCATAGATGTAAAGCATCGCGCCAAGCGCCATAAACAGCAGATTGACAGGAATAAACGCAAATCCGTACCAGTACATATTCTTCTGCGCGTCTTTTAGATTGCGGCAACTCAGGTTTTTCTGCATCATATCCTGGTCGAGACCAGTCATCACTATCACAATGAAGATTCCGCTCATGAACTGCTTCCAGAAGAATGTTTTCTCCTTCGGATTATCGAAGAACCACAAGCGAGAATAGTCGGACTGGCAAATCTCGTTCACCACTCCGCCAAGGCTCAGACCGAGCGAGTTTTTGACAGCTATAATGGTGATTACCAGCGCCGAAAGCATAAACAGGGTTTGCAGCGTATCGGTGAAGACGATGGTGCGGATGCCACCTTTGAAGGTGTAGAGCAAAATCAGCACCATTATGGCCACCACTGTGAGCTCGAACGGAATGCCCCAAGCATTGAACACAGCCAACTGTAACACACTCACCATCAAGAACAAACGGAACGAGCAACCTATGACGCGGCTCAACAAAAAGAAGGCCGAACCGGTTTTGTACGACGTGCGCCCGAAGCGATTTTCGAGATAGGTATAGATGCTGGTCAGATTGTATTTGTAATAGATTGGCAATAAGACTTTTGCAACAATCCAATAGCCAAAGAAGAAGCCGAGGACCATCTGCATATAGGCAAACTGGTTGAATCCAACTTCGCCTGGCACCGAAATAAACGTAACGCCCGAAATGCTCGTGCCAATCATTCCAAAAGCCACCAGATACCACGGCGATTTGTGGTTACCGATGAAGAATGACTCGTTATCAGCCTTGTTCCCAGTGAAATAGGATATGGTGAATAGCGCGCCGAAATAGACGAGCAAAACTATAACTATGAGCGTTGGTGACATTGTCAGCTATGTTTTCGGCAAATCTACTCAATTTATTTAGGATTTAGAAGTTATGATTTGCTTTTTAGACAAAACTGAAAACCGCAAAAACCTTGCCTGATTACAGCCTCAGCCACAACCGCCAACCAACAATATATCAAATTGATACAATTGTTTTGTCAGCAACAAATGAACTTACTTCAACTTGTATTCGTAGTTCGTGAAAATCTTCTTCACCTTCACAAAGTAGATTAGTGTGCCGATGGTGGCAAGGGCGGCAAGCGTGTCGGAAACCGGCATACTCAACCAGACGCCAGTGAGCCCAAGGTTTCCGATATGCGGCAGAATAAGCATCGTAGGAATGAGGAAGATGAGTTGTCGCAGCATTGTCAGGATAAGTGAGATTTTTGGCCGGCCAATCGATTGGAAGAAATTGCTCGTCACCATTTGAATGCCTACAATGGCAAAGGCGGCCAGCGCGATTCTCAATCCCAATGCCGCCAGTTCAATTAGTTGCTCGTCGGTGGTGAACAGCGACGAGATGAACCTCGGGAACAATTCGCTCACCAAAAAACCGAATATTGTTACCGACGAGCCGCAGACCAGCGTCAGTTTGAACACCTGTTTCACACGGTCGAGGTTGCGGGCACCAAAATTGAAGCCGGCAATAGGCTGCATACCCTGTGTGAATCCGGCCACAATCATTGCAATCAGGTTCAAGAGACTGTTGATGATGCCGAACGCGCCAATGGCGAAATCACCGCCATATTTGCCGAGGCTTCGGTTCATAATAACGGCTACCATGCTGGCCAACAGCAACATAACAAAGTTGGGCAGACCAATCATAAAGATGTTAGAAATAATCTTGCCTTTTAACTTAAAGCAGCCAGGTGCAAAATGCAGCGGTTTCTCGTGGTTCATAAAATGGTGCAGGACGATGATTGTTCCAACAATCTGTCCGCACAGCGTGGCAAGCGCGGCACCACGGATTCCCCAATGGAATACGAAAATATAAATTGGTGCAAGAGTGATATTTATGGCTACGGTGGTCAGCGTTATGTACATCGATTTTTGCGGAAACCCTGAAGCCCTCATTATATGATTCAGCCCCAAGTATATATGGATTAGCAAGTTGCCGATAAGGGCGATTTCCATAAACTCACGGGCGTAAGGCAGCGTCATCTCGCTTGCGCCCATCGACATAAGAATGTCGTCAAGGAAAATATATCCGAAAACCGATGTAATGATACTCAATATAATATTGAGAACGAATGCGTTACCAAGAGTATGCACGGCGTCCTCGTCGTTTCGCTGCCCAAGATAAATCGACACCATTGTGGATGAGCCAACGCCAATCACCGCGCCAAACGCGGCAAAGATGTTCATCAGAGGCAGTGTGAGCGCAAGCCCTGAAATGGCGTAAGGCCCCACGCCCTGACCGATAAAAATTCGGTCGACAATGTTGTAGATTGATGATGCCGCTGTGGCGATGATGGCCGGCAGTGAGTATTGAATGAGCAACCGTCCGATGTTGGCTGTTCCGAGTTCTTTCGCAGTGTTTTCCTTCGTCATAACGCTTTTCATAAAATCGCGCAAAAGTCCGAAAAAAAACTCGAATTTAGTGTTCAATCCGCTTCAAATTATATCTTTAGCCACTGATTTTATTAGGTGAGATAAATCTTAAAATATTGATATTATGAAAATTAGAGAAAATTCTGCAATCCACTATATCGGCTGCGATGACACCGATTTGGATTTGTTTGAGAATCAGTACATTGTGCCTGAAGGTATGGCTTATAACTCATATCTGATTGAAGATGAGAAGATTGCCATTACCGACACGGTCGATGAACGCAAGAGCGACGAGTGGCGGCAGAAACTGCAGGCCGCACTCAACGGTCGCCAGCCCGATTATCTTGTTGTTCACCATCTTGAGCCCGACCATTCGGCCAACATCGGCTGGGTGATGGACACTTTCGCCAATTGCAAGATTGTATGCTCAGCCAAGGCTGCAGCGTTCCTGCCTCAGTTCTTCGGAACTGATTTTGCTGGCCGTGTCGACACCGTAAAAGAAGGCGATACTTTATCGCTTGGCGCTCATACTCTGCAATTTATAATGGCGCCGATGGTTCACTGGCCCGAGGTGATGGTTTCGTACGAATCATCGGAAAAAGTGCTTTTTGCCGCCGACGCTTTCGGTAAGTTCGGTGCTCTCTGCAACGAGACTGATGACTGGGCTTGCGAGGCTCGCCGTTACTATTTCAACATTGTCGGAAAGTATGGCAATCCGGTTCAAACTTTGCTGAAGAAAGCCGCCGCGCTCGACATCCAGACTATCTGCCCGCTGCATGGCCCGATTTTGAAGGAAAATCTTAGTTATTACATTGATTTATATCAAACTTGGAGTTCTTATCAGCCTGAAACAAAGGGCGTTTTCATTGCTTATGCGTCGCTGCACGGCAACACGGCAAAAGCCGCCGAGGAACTTGCGGCAATGCTTGAGGCGAAAGGAGAGAAGGTTGCCATTTCCGACCTTTCGCGTGCTGATATTGCCGAGTGTGTTGAGGACGCTTTCCGCTACGACCGAATGGTGCTTTGCGCTTCGTCGTACGACGGCGGCGTAATGCCTCTGATGCGTGATTTCATCAACCATCTGGCCGACAAAACCTACCAAAAACGCAAGGTTGCGCTTGTCGAGAATGGCACGTGGGCGCCGTCGGCAGCACGCACAATGCGCGCTTTGGTTGAGCCGATGAAGGAGATAACAATTGCCGACACGGTTGTCACAATCAAGACAACGCTCACATCCGATAGCCGCGCCGCCTTGAAGGAACTTGCTGACGCACTGTAAAAATGATTCATATTGAAACGGAAATCCCTCGTAAAGAAGACTTTGCGAGGGATTTTTTCTTTTTTCAACATCGGCTTTGCAGAATAAACGGAGTCCCTGCTCCCATCAGCTCCAGCGGCTTTAAAAACATAACCTTCCAAAAAATCAATCTTTTCGTGTGGCATGCATTTTGCAGAAAAACGAAAAAAACTAATATTGCAAAGCGTTGCGTGCAACAAAAAAATGGAAATTTAAAAACGCAGATTTATGATTTTTGTCGGATTCTTCAGTCAGCACAAACTTATTCTCGACAGTGTAACTGCTTATTTGTCAAACTATTCTGACATTAAGACTGTCATTTCAACATCAGACAAGGCCACGCTGTTCGAGAAGATGAAGCAACACGTTGTGCACGTATTGATTGTGAATATGTTCGATCTTTCAACCGCCGAGCAGAACTTCATCATCGATTTAATGCTGAAATATCCGAAGTTGAAAATCCTGCTGCTCTCAAACGCCAACCGCGACGACGTGATTCTGCGCTCAATCAAAGCAGGCGCCAAAGGTTACATCACCATCGATGCCAGCGGAAGTGAACTTGCCCAGGCCATCTACACGCTGCGTATGGGCCACGACTACTACAGCGACAGCATCACCCAATTGCTACTTAACCGCTACATTTCAAGCAATTTAGCCGACACGCAAACCGCTGATGACGATGACCCACTGAGTGCCCGTCAGATTGAGATTCTGAAGTTGTGGGGCGACGGCTTCAGCAATCAGGAAATTGCCGACAAACTGTTTATCAGCGTCCGCACGGTTGAGACACACAAGAACCATATTATGCAGAAACTCAATCTGAAAAGCACCGTCGATTTGGTGAAATACGCCATCAAGAGCAATATTATCAAGTTGTAAATAAAGGTGTTGGGTATTGGGTTTTAGGTGTTAGTGAAATTCGGAATCCTTACTCATCCACTTTACTCAAAACAGACTCTCGACTGTTTCGTAAAACTTTTCTGAATCATTGATTGTCTGAAGTTTGGCAAAAACCTCCTCTGGTTTATCAAACCTTTTAGCGAAATATTTCCAAAGTTCCTTCAAGCGGTTCAAGTTGCCGTGAGCACAATACCAGCGCGTAATTTCTGTTGCAAATTGTTTGAATGTTAGCACTTTATCAGTTGGCAAGCCTTTGATTTGTAGGCCGATATGAGGATTTGTTATTGCGCCACGGCCAATCATATAACCTTTCAGGTTGGGTAAACTGATGTTGGCTTCGGCAGCATTGGTAATGTCGCCGTTGTAGACAATCGGATTGAGTGAGTTGCCAGCCGAATCGATGAAAGTCTGGCGGTAAGGCTCACCGCTGTATTGTTGCACTGCAGTTCGCGAGTGTACTATCAACTCGTTGAGTTTGAATTTATTGAATACTTCGATGATTGCTGGAAACTCGTCGGGCGAATCAACCCCAATGCGAATCTTAACCGACAATTCGGGCTTCAGGCGCCCAATGGTATTGCTTAGCAGACGCTCAAGATTACCCAAATCGCGTAGCAGAGCAGCGCCACGGTTTCTGCTCACAACAAACTTGATGGGACATCCCATGTTCCAATTCACTTTCGGGTAGCCTAAATCGTAAAGAATGTTGGCCATTGCCACAAAAGCATCGGCATTGTTGCTCAAAAGCTGCGGCACAAGGTTAACACGTTTGCTGATGTCCGAAAAACGACGAGCAAGCACTTGCGGTTTAGGTATCGAGCGTTCATCGGCAAGCATATATGGTGCAAAAATCTCGTCGAAACCGCCCACTTCGGCAATGGCGTTCATAAATGGCGCGTCAATCAGGCCCAACAGCGGTGCGAGCTGCACGATCTTCTCTGCCATAGCGGTTTATGGATAAACAACGTTTACAGAGCCCTTGCGCTCGATGGTCTGGCCGTTTTGCAGTTTGACCTTCATATAATAGAGATAACCGCCTTCGGCCACCTGCTTGCCGCCGTGGGTGCCGTCCCAACGGTTGTCTGGACTGGTGGAGACAAAAACTCGGCCACCGTAGCGGTCGTAAACAATAAATACGAAATCAGTTATTTGCGCAGACTTTACTACTGGACCGAAGGTGTCGTTCATGCCGTCGCCGTTTGGTGTGAATGCCGTTGGAAGCCACAAATCGGCCTTACGCTCAACGCAAATAGTATTCGATGCGCTCAAACGTCCGCCATAACTTGCCTCAACACGAATGCAGAAATTTTGTGCTCGCTCATCGGCTATATCGTTAAAATTCAGCTCAATTGAAGTGTCAGTCAAATCGGTGGCGACTTGTGTTTCTGTGCCATCATCAACGGAACAATACACACTATATATCTCACTGTTGGAAAGTGAACGGTTCCACGTCACCTGCACAGATTCCACATCTGCATCAGCCTCAATAACAAGCGGAGAGACATCATCTGCTGTGAACAGCGGCTCAGAGCAAAAACCTCTTGCAACCAAAGTGTAAACAGCGTTGGTGTTGTCAGCATAGAATGTGAAAGCCGGCCGCGAAAGGTCGGTTATCAGACTATCATTCAATAAATCATCCGAAATCTGTACCACGGAATAGCCCAACAAGTCAGCTTCCGTGTCGATATGGCAGTGCAACTCAACAGCGCTCTGATGGTTCAGCACCGTGTCGATACTAACGAGCGATTTATCGGGCTGGCGTGGATTGAAAGTCGTGTAACTAATTATATTTGAGAGCGATTTCTGTCCGTTTTGCAGATTAGCCACAACCATAAAATTATAGTCGGTGCCTTCCTCAAGTTCCTTTGTTGCAAATGTAGTTTCGGCAGATGTGCCAAATTTGATGTATGGCTCGTTATTCTTCCGCCCCATAATCGTGTAATCGGAAACACTTCCTCCGACATATGCAGACCAATTGAGTGCCAGCGATTTATGACATTTATCATAGTCACCGCTGCGAAGAAAAACCGTCTGATGGGCTTCGCTCAACGGTGCATTATGGTCACCTTCAATAGATGTTGAAACGGAATACCGCTCGGAGTGTTCAAACGGATGTGCCTTAACGTCTTGATATTCTCGCATGTTAGCAGGCAAAGAATCGACAACCAGTACCCACTTGCTATTTTCCCAATGATAAACGGCAAATGCCTGACCATTAACCTCTTCTGCCACATCCCAAGTAATAGTCACGCGCCGCTGGTTGGTGGTGTCAACACTCACACTGCTGATTTCGGCATAACGTCCGCCCTGTGCAAACGCCTGATTTGCAGCCAACAATAGCAATATGGCGAGCAGGCGTCGCATCGGTTCTATTTTACCAGCGAATTGATGGCCGCCTCAACCGATGCAAAGTCGAATGTTGCGCTCACTTCGGCGAACTTGCGGTCAATCTGGTCGTTACACAAATTGCCGATGCTGCCTTCGTGGGTGTGATTCAAATGCGTCTCGGGTACAAAACGACCGTCTTTAATGTCGAAAGCCACCTGTTTGTAGGCGTCGCGGAAAGGCACGCCAGACAATACTAGTTTGTTCACCACTTCAACACTGAAAGCCAGCTGATATTTAGGCTCTTTCATAATATCCTTGCGCACCTCGGTGTTCTTCAGCATCAGTTCGGCAAGGCGCAAGCAATCTTTCAAATCATTGATGGCAGGAATTATCTGTTCCTTAAGAAGTTGCAAGTCACGATGATACCCCGACGGCAGGTTCGATATGGTGAGCGTGATGTCGGTTGGAAGAGCCTTGATGCGGTTGCATTTACCGCGCACCAGTTCCCAAACGTCAGGATTTTTCTTGTGCGGCATAATCGATGAACCGGTAGTAAATTCGTCTGGGAGATGCACAAAACCAAGGTCTTGAGAGTTGTACATACACATATCCATCGCCATGCGGCTCAGCGTCTGCGCCATTGCTGCCATCGCGAAACTCAAGTCCTGCTCGGTCTTGCCGCGACCCATCTGCGCACACACCACATTGTAGTTCAAATCACTGAATCCCAATAATTTGGTTGTAAGCGTGCGGTTCAGCGGGAATGATGAGCCGTAGCCTGCAGCCGAACCCAACGGATTCTGATTGATAACCTTATAGGCCGCACTCAGCATCCGAAGGTCATCGGTCAGACATTCGGCGTAAGCCCCGAACCATAGTCCAAACGACGATGGCATGGCCACCTGCAAGTGAGTGTAACCAGGCATCAAGTCGTCTTTATGCTTGTTGCTCAGTTCGATAAGCGTCTTGAAAAGCGATGCCGCAAGGTCAAAAATTTGTTTAACCTCGTGGCGCAGATATAGCTTCATGTCCACAAGCACCTGGTCGTTGCGCGAACGGCCGCTGTGCACCTTCTTGCCCATATCGCCCAAAGCGCGGGTGAGCATCAGTTCAACCTGCGAGTGGATGTCCTCAACATCATCTTCAATCTTGAGTTTTCCTGCAGCAGCCGTGGCGTAAATCTTTTTGAGCTCGGCCAGCAGCGTGTCCAGCTCGTTTTTCTCAAGCAGGCCGATGGTCTGCAGCATTGTGATGTGCGCCATTGTGCCCATCACGTCGAACGGCGCCAAGTACAGGTCCATTTCGCGGTCGAGCCCGACGGTGAACTGTTCAACAAGTTCGTTTGTGGCAATGCCCTTATCCCAAAGTTTCATTTGTATCTGTTTTATTGTCTGACAAATAGATAGACGCGACAATCCGCGCCGCCGAAAGTACGGCTGACAAATGTAGCAATTTAGTGCGGATTGGACGCACCAATATTAAGAATGGATTTTGTGAAGATGCCGAATCAGGCGGCAGTAGTTGTGGAAGCTGATTTTTCGGCCAGCAGATGAACAAGACCTCGATGGAATCTGCGAACTAAAACTCTGGATTTGCTGTAAACAGTGCAAGAAAAATCAAAAAACGCCAGAAAAATCAATGCCAATCGAACTATCATCTTATTCAAATTTTATACACGGCAAATGTACGCAAGCAGCGGCTAATAGTTAGTTTTATTTGACAAACTGACTGATTTGGTACATAAGAGAATTGTGAATTATTCGAGGTAAAAAGGGCCAAAAACGTCATGGCTTTAATAAGCAAAAGAAAGTTAGACAATTAGCAAAAAGACCCCAAAAAAAGAACGAACTCTGCTCATTGATGAGCTGGGTCCGTTCTGTTAAATATGAAGTCGGCATTAGACTTAGATTCTTACACCCATCAGCACAACATCATCGGTTTGATGGTCGGCTGGTCCTCGCCAATCCTCGTAAATCTTGTTCAAAATCTCTTTCTGCTCGGCCATCGGTTTCTGGTGAATTTCGAGCAGAACCTCACGCAAATGCTTGCTCATGAACTTCTTACCTGATTCGTAGCCGAACTGGTCTTGGAAGCCATCAGAGAAGGTGTAGAGGCAGTCGCCCTTCTTAATTTCCATATCAACGCGCTCAAACGGGTCGAGTTTTGCGTAGATACCAACAGGCATCTTGCTTGCTTTCACCACTTCAACCTCTCCGTCACGGATGAGAACAAGCGGGTTGTTTGCACCTGCAAACGACAGTGTCATTTCCTTCTCGTTCAAGACATACATAGCCACATCCATACCATCCTGGCTGCGGTCCTTCTTCTCGACTGAAGCGGCAAAGGCAGCCCGGCGGTCAGCTTTTTCGTCACCAGTTGGAGCTGGGGTATCGTCCTTCTGACGCAAGCTGGTGATGATGGCATTACGCAACTTGTTCAGAATCTCATCTGGTCTAAGTTCTTGACCGACAATATAGTTAAGGTTTGTCATACCCAACATACTCATAAAGCCGCCAGGTACGCCGTGCCCTGTACAATCGGCCACAATGCTCACCTTGTAATCGCCAAACTGACCAAACCAATAGTAGTCACCACTTACCACGTTACGCGGCTTGTAGAGCAAGAAATGGTCTGGGAAAATCTTATCGATTATCTCATCAGGTGTCAGCAGAGCACGCTGGATACGGCGTGCGTAGTTGATACTCGACTGAATCTCGTCTTTCTGCTTCTCAATCTCGTCTTTCTGTTGCTCGAGTTGGACATTCTGTCCTCGGATTTCTTCAGTTGCTTCGGCAATTTTCTGCTCCAGTTTTTTCTTCTCCTCAATGAGTCGGCGAGTGTTCCATTTCACAATTCCATAAACCAAAGCCACGAGCAAAGCTATATAGAAGATGTAAGCCACAATAGAACGGTAGAAAGGCGGCCTGATGATGAACGCGTATTCAGCAACCGGACTTTCCACACCATATATATTACGTGCCTTCACTTTGAAGACATATTTTCCCTCGCTCAATCCTCGACGTGAATACTCGGTGCTGGTTTTCCATTTCGACCAAGTTTTGTCATCGCCTTCAAGCATTGTCGAATATTCGGTTTTATTTTCTTCATCGAAGAAAGTTGCGCTATAGGCGAACGTCAGCGAGTTATTTTTGTATGGGATAACCACTTTATGCTCGTTGTCGCGGATTTGTTTCTTGATTATCGACTTGCCATCAGGCGATGTGAAGGCACCACCAAAAATCGTAATCGAATCGTTGGCCACCACTTTGCGAATGTGGCTGTCGAACGATTTACGATAATATGGTTCATCGGTTCCGATAAAATTCGGGTTATAGCAATAGAGCACATCATTCGTACTAAACCACAGATTGGTATCGCTGTCGACATACATCGAATAAAACGATTCATTAGGAATCTTCTTAAGAGCACGGGCAGCGTCATCAGACACTTCATACTCACCATCAGCATTTTTGTAAACAACCGACACCCAGTTTTCACCTTTCTCATCGTTAAGATTTGCTATGGCATAACCTCCACGGAAAGGATTTATCCTACTGATAGCATGAGTTGTATCGCTGCTAATTGAGCCTAATTCATAGCTCAGTTCAAATCTTGATGTGCCCTCGTTAAACTCGTAAACGCCACACTCCGTAAAGAACAAAGCTTTTCCGTTGACAATTCCTACTGTAATCATACCAACTGCAGGCAGACCGTCGTTATCATCATATTGAGTGAAGTGCTGCGTATCACCATCGGTCATGCGGTAAACGCTTCCGCTCCAGGTTCCAATCCAAATGTTGCTGTTCGCATCCTCACAAATTGATGTACCTTGCATTTCTTCAAATCTTGCAATTTCTTCCCATGCACCACGCGGCCTGTACTCCAATATCTGTACACCTTTTCCTCCACCAAGGCAAGCCATCAACTGCTCGGGATGCTTATTGAGCTGAAGAATTCTCACATACTCCAAATCCTGAAGTCCGCTGATTTTCTCTTCCACGACATCATCAATACCCACAATTCTAAGGTCATATGCCGTTCCAGCAAGCAGCAACTTGCGATTGCTTTTGGGTACTTTATATTCAATTGTAGTGTTGACAGAAAAAGGTATCACTTTCAAAAAACTTGCCATGTCATCCCACATGAAATGCCTTTCAAACAAACCTTCAGACGTTGCAAGAAAGAGGATTCCATTGTACTCAATCATGTCTTGTACTGTACCTAAACCCGTATTTTCACATTTGAAGATACGAATTGCGCTCGCCCACTCTGTTTTTGCAATTCCATCAGTGGTTGCTGTCCAAAGCATATCACTGGCATTAAGACTGGCGACTGCATTGAATGACGGAAAGCCCATCGATTTGTTGAGTACAAACAAAGGATCAAAATTCTTATCGAACATTGTCAACGTATAGGTTTCTGCCTGCACTGACGACAATGCATAATAATCGCCTGCACGTACCAAGTTGTAGGGTGTAGTACAACTGTCAGAAAGTAATCTTTCATAGAACACATGTTCATTACGATTCAGGTAACTGCTAACCGTTCCAAAGACAATCAAACCATCTTTTCTATATGACACCGCCAAATATTTGTCCCCATCATACTCAGCCACACCAAAAACACCGCCAGAGACTTCGGAAACCAAATCGGTAAACTTATGATTATGATAGACCTGCATCTTAAAATCTCTATTTTCCCGCCCAATCAGAATTGAATCACCTTTTCCATAAGAGAGGAAAGATCCATCAGGCATTTTTGCCACGTATGTTATGCTATCGCCAACTGCCTCAACAATATAATTTGTTGAACAGTAGTATGTTTTGTCGTTATAACTGTAAGTGTTGTAAATGGGGGAGTCAAATGTAATCGAATCGAGTTTGTCAGAAAGCGACACATACTCCAATTCGCCAACTTCGTTGGGTTTAAGATAACCGAATGTTCCGTCGTAAATGCCGACATGCACAATATTATTTGTATCGACTGATAATGATTGTATATAAGTTTTACGTATTAAATTCCACCGTGCACCATCATACTCAAGCACACCCTCCTGATTGGCGAAATAGAGGAAGCCGCGCTTGTCCTGAACTATGCCGTTATTTTGCGCATGGCCGCCATACACTTTGTTTGAATAGGTGGTTATAAACGGCAAACCATATTGGTTTATAAATTGATTTTTTGTCTGCGCATTGACGGTTAACCCGAGCAAAAACGCAAACATCAGTAATATTGAAATTTTCTTCATAAAACTCCCTTTTTCTCTTAATCTGCAAAAGTAGTCCTATATTTCAAAAACACATACTTTTTGCACGTTTTTTTCACTCTTTTTTCGTTAAAAAAACATGTTTTTTCAGTCATCGGACGAAATTCTTAGCATAATCACGAAACATTTCGCCAAACATCTATATTTGCAAAGCAAGATTTATCATCGATGACTATATACAACAACTATCCGAAATTCCACATTGCAGTGGACTGCGTAATATTCACCTACGACGAAGACCAACTGAAAGTGCTGCTCTACCCGCGCAACATTGAGCCGCACAAAGGCGACTGGTCGCTGATGGGAGGCTTTGTTGATGAGGCCGAATCATTTGAAGATGCCGCACGCCGCGTATTGATGCAAACGGTTGGTTTGAGCGACATTTTTCTAGAGCAGGTTCAGGGGTTCTCAAAGCCTGACCGCGAGCCGGACGACCGCGTCATAAGCATGGCTTTTTACGCCTTGATTCCAAGCGACAGACGACACAACAGCGAACTGACTGAAACGCACAATGGCAAATGGTGGCCGATTAACAATCTGCCCAAAGTGGTTTTCGACCACAACGACATGATAACGTGCGCACTGAGCCGTCTGCAACACAAGGCAAGTTGTGAGCTGATTGGACAAGACCTTCTGCCTAAACGGTTCACTTTCACGCAATTGAACAATCTGTATAATGCCATTTTCCAACGAAGTTTCGACCAAAGCAACTTCCGCAAGAAAGTGGCAGGGCTGAAAATCCTCATCCAGACAGCCGACAAGGACAATTCGAGCTCAAAACGGGGTGCCTATCTGTATATGTTCCCCAAAAAACAAATTCCATGGACGTTCCATGGCTGACGGGAATGGTATGGCATAAAATCACAATCATATTGCTTGCCATTTCGACAAAAAAACTAAATTTATATTCAAGAAATTGAATTGCGATGAATACTAATAATTCAGAATTTACTGACGAGGAAAAGCAACTCATACAAGACCACTTTCAGGACCTGCTGCAGTCGGCGCGGATGTCGCAGAGCGAAGAGGACAAGGCTTTGATTACCAAAGCTTTCAATCTGGCCAATGGCGCACACGCCAATATGCGCCGCAAATCAGGTGAGCCGTACATTCTGCACCCGATTGCCGTGGCCAAAATCGCCACAACAGAAATTGGACTGGGCACTAAATCAATAGTTTCGGCACTGCTACACGATGTGGTTGAGGATACTGATTTCACAATTGAGGACATCCGTCTGCAGTTTGGCGACAAGATTGCCAACATTGTTGACGGCCTAACCAAAATTGCGGGCGTTTTCGACGGGCAGACAAACCTTCAGGCAGAGAATTTCAAGAAGATAATCATGACGATGGCCGACGATTTGCGGGTAATTTTCATCAAGTTGGCCGACCGTCTGCACAATATGCGCACACTCGACAGCATGCCACCCAACAAACAGTTGAAAATTGCCAGTGAGACTTTGTTCATCTACGCGCCGCTGGCTCACCGTCTGGGTTTGTACTCAATCAAAACCGAACTTGAGGATTTGTGTTTAAAATACCACCATCCATTTGAGTATCAGCGCATTTCAAGCTTCATAAAAGCGAGTGAGCAGAAGAGATTTACCTACATCAACAGATTCTCGCTGCCCATCACAGCAAGGCTGAACGCCGAAAAATACACCTACGAGATTACGGGTCGCCCGAAATCGATTTACTCAATCTGGCACAAGATGGAGACGAAAAAGGTGCCACTCGAGGAGATTTACGACCTGTTCGCCATCCGCATCATCTTCGACCCCGACCCGAACATTCCTGAAAAGACGCAATGCTGGGCCATCTACTCAATCATCACCGACCTCTACACTCCGCGTCCGGACCGCATCCGTGACTGGATTAGCCAGCCGAAATCGAACGGCTATGAGGCGCTGCACACAACCGTGATGGGCCCGGGCGGACAATGGGTTGAGGTGCAGATACGGTCGCGCCGAATGAACGATATTGCCGAACACGGATACGCCGCTCACTGGAAGTACAAGGAGAATACCACCACTGAAAATGAACTTGACAGATGGATTTTTGAGATTCGCAAGATGCTTGAGGACCCCAAAAACGATGCCTATGACTTCCTCGACGAGTTCAAACTGAACCTTTTTGCATCGGAAATCACCGTGTTCACGCCTAAAGGTGAGTCAGTTACGCTGCCAGCTAAATCAACGGTTCTCGACTTCGCCTTCGAAATCCACTCGCAAGTGGGCTATCACGCTTATGGTGCTAAGGTGAACCATAAACTGGTATCGCTCAATCAGGAGCTGAACGCCGGCGACCAGATTGAAATTCTGACATCGGAGAAGCAACAGCCTGAACCTGAGTGGATTGACTATGTTACAACGGCAAAGGCTCGCAATACAATCAAGAGTTTCTTCAAAGACCAGCGCCGAAATGTTTCGACCGAAGGAAAACTGCACCTTGAGTGGCTGCTCGAGCAGACCAAGATGCAAATCAACTCGAACATTTTCAGAAAATTATACAATCATTTCCAAACTCGCAATAAAGACGAACTCTACTTCAAACTCGGTGCGCAGAAAATCACCGTCGATGAGTTTAAAAACATCATGGAGAAGCGTTCGCTCAGCAAGTGGGTGAAATTCTGGGGAATATCGCGGTCGAAAACGAAAATTGACGCCACTCAGAAGTTCGACAAATCGAAGCCGCTGGTGGTTGACGACAACACGCAAGGCTACCAGATTGCGTCGTGCTGCCACCCGATTCCAGGTGACGACGTGATTGGTTACCGCATTGCCGACGACGAACTGATAATCCACAGCACGTCGTGCCCCTACGCCATCAAACTAAGTTCGAGCGACAGCGCCAACGTGGTGAAGGTTGAGTGGACGTCGCACAAGATGATGGCCTACCTGGGACGCATCAAAATCAAGGGCGTTTACAATTCCGACGCCATCAACAAGGTGACAAAAACCATCACCAATCAGTTGGACGTCAACTTGAGAGCGATAAACATCGACTGCCACGATGGTATTTTCGAGGGCACCATCGATGTGTATGTGCATAATAATGAATTCCTTACGCAGATAATCAAAGATTTGTCGAAGATTAAGGGAATGTCGCACGTAACACGCGATATGCTTGACGACAAAATTGAACCGCGGCTCGAAAAATGATTCTGCAACCACTAAAAACACGATAGTTAAAAACACACGAACGGCATAAATGCCAAACAAAAAAAGATGGCGAGAAAAATATACATAGAAACATACGGATGTCAGATGAATGTGGCTGATAGTGAGGTTGTTGCAGCCATAATGCAAGCTGAAGGCTACGATTATACGCATGAGCGCGACGAGGCCGACATCATTCTGCTCAATACCTGCTCAATCCGCGACAATGCAGAACAGCGCATCTGGGCAAAACTCGATGGACTTCAGCAACTTAAACGTCAGAAACCCGCATTGTTGGTTGGCGTCATCGGCTGCATGGCCGAACGTATCGGCAAGGAACTGATTGAGAAAAAATCGGTTGACATTGTGGCAGGCCCCGACTCATACATCCATCTGCCCATACTTGTGGCAAAAGCTGTGGGCGGCCAACCCGCCATCGACACAGAGCTATCGACCACCGAAACCTACGCTGGAATCTGCCCCACACGCATTGAGACCAACGGAGTGTCGGCATTTGTGAGCATAATGCGCGGCTGCAACAATTTCTGCTCATACTGCATTGTGCCCTACACCCGCGGACGCGAGCGCAGCCGCGACATTGCCGATATTACGGCCGAGGTGGCCGACCTCGAAAGCAAAGGTTATAAGGAAGTTACGCTGCTTGGCCAGAACGTCAACTCATACCGCTTCGTGAGCAACGATGGTGAAATAAAATTTCCGCAACTACTTGAAACTGTGGCAGAACGTTTCCCCACGATGCGCATCCGCTTCTCGACAAGCCACCCGAAAGACATGGCCGACGAGACACTGCAAGTAATTGCAAATCATCCAAATATCTGTCGCCACATTCACTTGCCAGTGCAGAGTGGCAGCAACAAAATCCTTGAGGCGATGAACCGCAAATACACCCGAGAGTGGTACATGGGACGCATTGAGGCCATTCGCAAGTTTATTCCCGAATGCGCCATCAGCACTGATGTATTCTGCGGATTTCATTCCGAAACCGATGAGGAC
This sequence comes from Salinivirgaceae bacterium, assembly GCA_017645945.1. Taxonomy (GTDB): domain Bacteria; phylum Bacteroidota; class Bacteroidia; order Bacteroidales; family SZUA-534; genus RUG13583. The sequence goes on along the minus strand of JAGCNL010000028.1, from coordinate 6,737 downwards.
CAACAACTTACACTCGACCTTATGCGGTGGGCGAAGTTCGATTCAGCGTTTATGTTCAAATACTCGGAACGCCCTGGCACGAAAGCTGCCCGCACAATGCCCGACAATGTGCCCGAAGATGTGAAAGTGGCTCGTTTGCAGCAAATTATCGACTTGCAAAACACTCTTTCAGCAGAATCGAACCAACGTGACATTGGCAAGACGTTCGAAGTTCTGGTCGAAGGACCGAGCAAGCGTTCCGATGCCGAATGGTGCGGCCGCAGTTCGCAAAACAAGATGATCGTTTTCCCGCATCAGGGGCAGAAGCCAGGCGATTACGTGAACGTGAAAGTTGAAAGCAGCACATCGGCAACGCTGATTGGAAAGATTGTGGATTAATTGTGCATCAGCCTTTTACACGCTTCAACACATCGGGTTATAGCAAGATTCAAATATCCGTCGGTTTTGTAAACTGCTGTTTCTGAATCACTTCGCACATACGTCCATATTTGGCGCGTGGAAGCATCGAAATCGACACTGCCGCAATAGAAATCGGCAAGCACGCGGCCATTTCCACGTGCAAGAACACGCGAGCCACCTGCCTCACCAACACCATACTGGCTCCATTGGCTCTCGCTGTTGGTCATCAACCGTTCTGCCTCAACACTTGAAATGGCAGCAAGCAACTCGCCGACAATCTCGTCACGAACCGCAACGTTCCCCTGCGATGTAACTGCAAACCAACGATTTGACACCCGTTCAATATTGATTACCGTGTCGTCGTCAGCCAGACTGATGCTTAATGCATCCAACTTTGCCGTGTCAACTGCAACCACAACCGTGCGCGATGTATTGTACGAACCGCGCTCACGGAGCACCACTACAGCGCATATTGCCGCGAGTGCCACCAACGCCACCGCCGTCAATGCAGCCTTTTTACTCAACATACCCCTCCTCCATTCGTTTAATTCTGCGGTTGCGCTGCTGCTGGCTTCGGATTATGCCAATCAAGACAACTAACACAATGGGTAACAGTACATTGAGCCATTTTATGAATACACGCGTGCCATCATCAAGTTGGGCAATCGGACGAGCCGTTACACCTTTTGTCCGCAAATCGACCAAACCTGTGTCATCCGACAGATAATCAATTGAATTGACCATCAAACTGATATTGTCGGGCGACTGCTGACGGGGCTGTCGCGGATTACCATTGGTTGCAAAACTACCATTGCCAATTATAATCATCTTCGAATCAGGCACGCCGCCGATTGTGCCTTCAAGCAAGCCGCCAAGCGGAATCTCGGCCAGCGGAAAATCGCGCGCCGTCCACTGCCGCTGAACATCGATAACCGTTGGCACATTAAGCGTTGCCGAGTGGTCGGAAGTGTAAAGAAGCGGTGTGAAAACCGCCAGCGAGTCACCCGTGTAAACCACTGGGCTGACAAACTGTAACTGCACCTGTTCCAAGCCGTTAGTGATGGAATGACGGCCAAAATTGCCGATGAACGGGATGTAAGGGAACTGCTGCTGAACATTCACCCGATAGGCGCCCTGCTGTTGCTGCACGCTGACGTTGGCGCAGTAGTTGTCGATGGCAAGTTTGCTTTCAACGCTGATATCCTTGCTCATGAGCCATTGTTCCAAGCCCGTATTTCGCACATTTACAAACAGATTGTCCAAATTGGCATCAACACGGTCGATGGCAATGAAAAGCCTTCCGCCCCGCGCGATAAATCGGTCGATGGCGGCAAATTCTGAAGGCTGGATGGAATCAATCGGTGCAACAATTGCCAAAACTGAAACACTGTCGAGCGCAGAACTGTTTTGCTGTAAATCAACAGGTTGCACGTTGCATATCACCTCCATTTCGGCCAAAACCTGCTGCATTGCCATCAATGGCGGTTCGCCGTGCCCCTGCAGCATTCCAACTAACGGACGATAGGCTGATGACATTTTTCTGATGGCCGACGAGAGCGCATACTCAATCGGCATTTCGGGCTGAACAATTGGCAGAATCTCCTTTTGCCGCCCTTTCTCGACCACCGCACCCATAAACGCCCGCTGCTGCCGCACCTGGTCTTTCTCCCTGACATTCAGCATTATCGGATAGACGCCCGCATTGAGTGCCTCCTGCTCGGCCTCTTCGGAAGATGAAGCGTTGACAAACTTGAAATCGAACTGGCCGTGCGAGATATTGTGATATTCAGTCAGCAAATCTTTAAAATCACGCTTTGAGCGCAATATTTCAGCAGGCAAATCATCTGAATAATAAGCCGTTAGAGTAACTGGCTCATCCAAATTGGCGAGTATCGACTTTGTGGCATCGCTCAAGGTGTACCTGTTGTCGGCTGTGAAATCGACACGGAAGAACAACTTATCAGATATAATATTGATTACAAGCAATATAATCAACACAAGCGCTGGATATAACCAAGATTGTTTTGCCTTCATAATCATAAGATTTTTGATTTGAGCGACTGCTCGGCCAGGAAAATACCAGCAAACGTGAGCGAAGCGAAATACACAATGTCTTTTGAATCAATCACTCCTCGGGCAATGCTGTCGAAATGAGAGTTCATGTCAAGCCCGACTGCAATCAAGCCAAGCCCCCCTCCTAACTGATGCCCGATAATTCCGAATATCAAATGGAAAAAGATGCCGATAATCAAAGCCAGCATAAAACTGATAATCTGATTGTTAGTTATCGAACTTGCAAACAGTCCGATTCCCGCGTAAGCACTGCTCATCAGCAGCAGACCGAAATAGCCGCAAATCACGGCTCCATGGTCGACATTGCCAAGAAACGACACCGATATATAATATGGCAAAGTCAGAGCCAGCACAATGGCTATCAGCATGATAATGGCAAGATACTTGCCCAACACAATCTGGCGGCAAGTTATGGGCTTTGTGAGCAGCATCTCAATCGTTCCAGTCTTCATCTCTTCCGCTATCGACCTCATTGTCAGCGCAGGAATGAGCAGAAACAGAGTCACGTATGCCACCGAGAAAAACATCTGCAACGAAGCCTGACCGTACATGAAAATATCGCTGCCGTAAACCCAAGTGAAAATGCCGCTGAACCCCAGAAAAAGCACCAGAAGCACATACGCCGTCAGCGAGTCGAAATACGACCTCAACTCCTGACGCGCTATTGTCCAAACAAGTTTCATTTCAATGATTAATTGATAAAAGATTAATGATTAATGCTTTAGACCGATTTGCTCATATCTTATTTAGTCAGTTCGCGGAACACGTCCTCGAGTTTGGTTTCAACAGGAGTCAACTCTGTCAGTAGCCAGCCATTCTCAACGCACGTGGTGTAAATATCACGCCGACAAGATGTTCCAGGCTTCCCGTGCACTTCAAATGAGTCGTTTTTTCCATTGATTGTATCTACAAAATCGATAGTATCGACCTGTCGTAAGGTATTGATAACCAAATTGCGGTCGGCATCCTCAATCGTTATTTTGACCAACTCGGCACCCTGCTCGGCCCTGCGTAGTTGCTCGGCAGTTCCGTCGGCCACAATGTGCCCCTTATTAATTATAAGTATGCGGTTGCAGGTGGCCTCAACTTCTGCCAAGATATGCGAGCTCAAAATAATGGTCTTTTCGCGGCCGATGCGACGAATAAGTTCGCGGATTTCGACAATCTGATTCGGGTCGAGGCCTGTTGTCGGTTCATCGAGGATTAGCACTTGCGGGTCGTGAATCAAGGCTTGGGCCAACCCCACACGCTGGCGATAACCCTTCGACAATTCACCGATGCGCTTGTGCTTCTCGCCCTCAAGGCCGCACACATTCACCATTTCAAGAATGCGGTCGTTGATTTTGCCTGCGCGAATCCGTTGCAACTGCGCCATATAACGCAGGTAATCAATAACCGTCATGTCGGTGTAAAGCGGGTTATGTTCAGGCAGATAGCCGATAAGTTGCTTCACTTTTGTCGGATTTTCGGCAACCGAATATTTGCCAATGGTTATAGTGCCGTCAGTGGGTGTGATGTATCCCGTGATGGCCTTCATGGTTGTGGTTTTGCCAGCGCCATTCGGCCCCAGGAATCCGAGAATCTCCCCCGGCTTAACCTCAAAAGTCAGATTATCGACAGCACGCTGCTGCCCATAATATTTTGTCAGATTTTTTACAATTACATTCACTCTGTGTGAAGCTTTAAAACGCGCCAAATGTAGGCAATGCGCCAATCGGTTTGTGTTAACGTTGTGTTAAAGGCCATCGAAATCATTAACTTCAAACTCGCAAAACATTGCCTATCTTTTGCTTTTTTGCCAATTGGCCATTATCTTTGAAATGGTTTAATAACAAAACATATCATTTATGAAAAAGATTTTTCTATCAGTTCTGGCCATAGCAGCTATGGCGACAACTGCAAACGCACAACTTTGGTTGGGTGGTAGTTTAGGTTTCAGACACAGCGACGGTGCCTCAAAAACATCTGATACCAATCACAAAACAAGTGGCTCAAGTGCATTCACATTTGCACCAATTGTTGGGTTCGATTTAAATGAACAATTATCCATTGGCGGGAAACTGAATCTTATAATGACATCACAAAAGGACTACTCATACGATATAAATGACAAAGAATCTGAGTTGAAAACTTCTGGAAGCGGCGTGGGAGCAATTCCTTTTGCCCGTTACAAATTTATTGAGTTCAACAAGTTTGGAGTGGTGGCTGAGGCAGGTTTGCCAATTTCATACACATCATCAAAAACCGACAATGGCAGCAATACCATCAAAGGAAACCCACAAACTAATTTAGGATTGTACATGAACCCAATACTTACTTATAATCTCAACGACAATTTTCAACTTGAATGCGGTTTGAACTTCCTGTCGTTGAATGCTAGTCACACCGTCACCAAAGACCGCGACGACAGCAAGAAAAAAACTGTTAGCAACAACTTTAGATTTGGCGCCAACACAAACAATGTGGTAAATGTTGGCGACATAACAATCGGATTCATTTACAAACTGTAATGTCTGCAACTTATTGATAAAAAAGGGGAACTTCGCGGTTTCCCTTTTTTGTTGTCCAATGAACGGGCAAAAAAAAGACCGTCCAGAAACTGAACGGTCCTTTTTCTATGCTGAATTCTGTTATTTCTTGTTTTTCTCAAATTTAGCATAACGGTTGCGGAATTTATCAACGCGACCGGCGGTGTCAACCAATTTCATCTTACCTGTATAGAACGGGTGTGATGCACTTGAGATTTCGAGTTTCACCAACGGATACTCTACCCCGTCTACCTCTATCGTATCTTTAGTGTTGACTGTCGATTTGTTGATGAACAACTGTCCGTTCGACATGTCCTTGAACACTACAAGGCGATAATCACTGGGATGTATGTCCTTTTTCATTGTAGTATGTTTTTATTTAAAAATTAAATTTTCGAGCTGCAAAAGTAGAATATTGTATTGGAATAGCAAATGTTTTTATGTCGTTTTTTCTTCAGCAAAAAATGTTTCTTCTCCTCACCCGATTCATATAAAAAATAGGTGTAAAAACCGATTGGCGGATTATCCAATCAGGCAATCAAAAAAACATGAAACTTTTTTAGCCCGCCAACCCTTTTTAGCAACCGAAATTTGTTAGCTTTGCCCAAATTTTAACTGACATTTAATTAAAAAATCAGATTATGAGTAAATCTTGTTTGTCATCAATTGGGAAGAAGCTGATAATGAGTATATCAGGCCTTTTCCTAGTTCTGTTTTTGCTTTTCCACATGTCGATGAATGTGGTGGCAATTTTTAGTGGTGAAGCATACAATGCTGTGTGCGAGTTCCTAGGTGCCAACTGGTACGCCTTGGTTGGAACAGGTATTCTGGCACTGGGATTCGTGTTCCACATTGTGTACGCCTTCATCCTGACTCTTCAAAACCGCAAGGCTCGCGGTACTGAGCGTTACGCTTATCAGGAGAAGCCAGCGGCAGTTGAGTGGGCATCGCAGAATATGCTGGTGCTCGGCTGCATTGTGCTTGTGGGCCTAGTTCTTCACTTAAGCCAGTTCTGGTACAAGATGCAGTTTGCCGAGATTGCCGGCGTAACAACCAACCAGTTTGGTGTGGCCGACGGTGCAGCCTGGATGCAGTTCTACTTCAGCAAACCGCTGATTGTTGTCTGCTATCTGGTTTGGTTCGTTGCCATCTGGTTCCACCTCGGACACGGCTTCTGGAGCGCACTTCAGACTATCGGTTGGAACAACAAGGTTTGGATTGACCGTTGGAGATGCATTTCGAACATTGTCACTTCAATCATCTTCCTGGGCTTTGCTGCGGTTGTGATTGTAAGCTTTATCAAATCATTGTGCTAATTGATTTATTGATAACTATTTAATACGAAATAAAATGTCGACAATAGATTCAAAAATACCTGAAGGTCCAGTTGCTGAAAAATGGACCAACTACAAGGCTCATCAGAAACTTGTCAATCCGGCCAACAAACGTAAATTGGACATTATTGTTGTCGGTACCGGTCTGGCCGGCGCATCGGCAGCATCTACTTTGGCTGAGATGGGATTCAACATCCTGAACTTCTGCATTCAGGACTCACCGCGCCGCGCTCACTCAATTGCAGCTCAGGGCGGTATCAATGCAGCAAAGAACTATCAGAACGACGGCGACTCGGTTTACCGCCTGTTCTACGATACTGTTAAAGGTGGCGACTATCGCGCACGCGAAGCCAACGTTTACCGTCTGGCCGAAGTGTCGAACAACATCATCGACCAATGCGTG